>JANNXA010000055.1:0-530023 GCA_031409275.1 Planctomycetota bacterium | reverse complement strand
GGGCGCGCGTCCCCGCCCGCGGTCGGGGGGGCGCGCGCCGGGGGCCCCCGACCGCGGCGGCGTGGGGGGCGCGCGGCGCGGCGCGCCGCCCTTGGCCCAGTCGATCAGCAGGCGGCGCTCGGCGGACGTGAGGCCGCGCTCGTTGCGGAAGCGGCCGTGGCCGGGAGCCGCATGCCATGGCGGCATGCGTCCCCACTCGACGACTTCGGCGATCATCGCGGCATGGCTCGCCGCGCTGCTCCAATCGAGCAGTGAGAAAGGGGCGTCGCCACCCGGCTGATGGCACGGGGCGCACTCGCGCGCGACGAGCGGCGCGACGTGGTCGACCCAGGTGACGCCCGCTTCTGGCGCCGGCGCCGGCGTGATCAGGCAACCTTCGGCGCGCGTTTGCGCGATCGTCGGAGCGCGGCCCGCCAGGACTTGCGCGATCGCCAGCGCGAGGTCCTCGCGACCGGGCTGGCTCGACTCGCCGCCGACGCGGAATTCGCTGTCGACGCGGCCGCGGTAACGAAGCCGACGCTCGCCATCGAGCACGACCACTTCGCCGGCGCGGGTCGCGCCGCACGCGCGCGCGGTGGAGAGGTCGACGTCGCGCACGATCGGAAACGTCGCGCCGTGATCGAGTGCATGGCCAGCGGCGGCGATCACGGTGTCTTCGGCGCCGACATCGACGCCGAGGAACTGGACGCCGTCACGTTCGTTTCGACGCCAAAGCGCTTCGAGCTTGCGCAGATTGCGCGGCGCCAGCGGGCAATCGACGCGCAGGAAGCAGATCACGAAAGCGCGCTGCGGGCCGAAGTCCTCGAGCCCGTGGCGAGCGAAGCGGACATCCACGAACTCGCAGTCGGCGATCGGTTCGCCGAAGGCCGCTTGCGGCGCGGCCACGGCCGCCGCGTCGATCGGCGCGGGCGGAGCTGCTGCGGCGAGGGCGAGCGCGGCAAGAAGCGCAGGGAGGGCGCGTTTCATGGGCCGGATGATAGGCCGCAGGCGCCACCGTCAACGCACGAGCGGGCGCCCGTTCGAATCGGTAAAGCCGCCGAGCACGATGCGGATCAGGTCGATGATCCAGACCACGCCGAGCCCGCCGCCGGTGAAGAAGAGCAGGATGCCGGTGCCGATCTTGCCGACGTAGAAGCGGTGCAGGCCGAGGAAGCCACCGAAACCGCAAAGCAGCAGGGCCACGAGCCAGCTGTAGCCGCCGGCAGGGAAGAGCGCACGCTCCAGAGGGTCGTCGCGTCCCGCCACCTTGACGCCGCAGTGAACGCACAACGTCGCTTGTGCTGGGATCTGCTCGCCGCACGCCTGGCAGAAGATCATTCCGGGAGGCGCGGTGCGCGGCGGCGGGCGGGCGCCAGGTGCCACGGTGAACGCCCCGCAGTGGATGCACGCCTTCGCGTCGTCGGCGACTTGAGATCCGCAGTGATGGCAGAACAACTTCGTGGCTCCTGTTTCGTTCGCTGGCGCATTGCTTTGCGCGCGCGGGCGACTACCGTTCGCTTTCCCTCCGGGGTTCAGCGTCGGGGTCACAAGTCCGCGTAGCGTGTTGCCGTCGTTCTCCGGAGACCCTTCGATGCAGATCTATGTCGCTCCGACCGGCGAACCCGCGCTGCGTCTCGAGTTCAGCCGCCGCGAGCTGCCGATCTTCCGCGCCGCGCTGCTGCGCGCGAGCTTCAGCGACACGCGCCCCGAACTTCAAGCTGCCGTCTTCGATCTGATCGAGCAACTGCTCGCCAAATTGCCCGACGATTCGTGAGTCGCTGAAGCGACGTCGAAGTTCAATCGCGGCGACCGGGCGTCGCGCCTTCGAGATGGGCGCGGGTCGTGGCGAGCAGCGTCTCGAACTTCGAGCGCGCCGACGGCGCGAGCGGCGCATCGCGGCCGTATTGATCGATCACCGAGAGCGCGCCGACGGCGTCGCCTTGCGCCTGCAGCAGCGCCGCGAGGACGCGCGCCGCCGGGAAGTACCACGGCGCGAGCGACAGTGCCCGACGCGCCAATGCGATGCGCTCGCCGCCGCTCAAGTTCGGCACGACGTCACCGCGTGCCAGCAGCGTCAGGAGTCGCAGGTCGTAAGTCTCGGCGCGCGCCTCCTGCGAAGCCCATCGTCGCTCAATCGCAGCGCGCTGCGACTGCTCGGCCGCGGAGGGTTGATCGAGCAGGAAGAGCGTCGCGGCCTCGAATTCGCGCAGGCGCGGTGTGGCCGCAACGAGCGGTGCGGAGCGGTGCAACCGGTCGAGCAGTTCGCGCGCCTGCGCGTCGTCGCGCGCCGGAAGCGGGTGGACGAGCGGCAACGGCAGCGCCGCCGGGTCTAGCGGGTGGAGTGCGACGGGGCGCGGATCGTTGAGCGTCGCGACGATCCACGGTGGCGGCGCCACCGAGGCGCTCGCCCCTTCCGGCTCGATTCGCCAGCACGCGGTCGTGCGCACGGACGCCACGTCGTGGCGAGGTCCGAAGCGACCCTCCTCGCCGAGCGCCTCGCCGCCCGTCGTGGCAACGACGACTCGGGTGCGACGCTCGCGACCGCCGTGCGCCAACGCGCCCACCAACGGCGCGAGCGCGCGATCGATCGCGAGGAGCCGCTCGCGAGCACGCGCTCGCAACCCGGCTTCGTTGGGCGGAAGCGGTGATTCGCCAGGTTCCTGACGGCAGGCGCCCGCCTCGAACTGCACCTGCAGCGTGAACGGCGAGGTCGCCGTGGCGAGCCACGCGATGGCCGCGTCCGCGGTCGCTTCCGCGGAACGGGTGAGCTCCGTGGGCGCGGCGAGCGGGCCGCCAAGGTCGAGGTTGAAGTCGACGATCGGCGGTCCCGCGAATGCGATCGCGTCGCCGCGCGTCGCGAGGTCGGAATGGGAGACGAAGCGTGCGTTGGCACCGACCTCGGCGTTGCTCGCGCCGATCCACGCCTGCCACGCCGCATCGAACTCGGCGGCGGCCGCGGCACGCCCCAGCGCCTCGCCGCGCCGTGTCCCGCGCCAGCACGCCAACGCCCGCCACGCGGCGAGCGTTGGCGCTGCGCCGCTGTCCGCAACCTCGTCGAGCAGGTCGGCGCGCGCGTCGGTCAGCGTGATCACGATCGTGTTGACGACCGGCGTCGCGCGCTGCTCGTCGCTGCAAGACACGAGCGGCGCCCACAGGAGGGCGACCAGCAGCGCGACGCGGGTCACCTCACGCGTCATCGGAGGAGTGGTCGTGGATGATCTCGAAGCCATCGGCGCCGCGTTCGAGGACGAGGGTGAAGCGGCCATGCGGATCGTCCGGCGGCCGCGCCAGCTGCCAGCGGCCCACCACGAGGTACGCGTCGGGGCCGACCCGACGGAACTCGAGCTCATCGAAATGGAGCGTCCCGGTCTGGCCCGAGGGGTACGCCTTGCGGTAGCGCTCCTCGAGTGCCGCCCGACCGCGCACGAGATCGCCGCGCGAGCTGACGAAGACCATGCGTGAGGTCGCGCCGTAGCCCGCGACGAAGGCGTGCATGTCGCCGCGGGTCCACGCCTCCGCCTGCGCCTCGAGCAGCGCCTCGATCGCGTGCACATCTTCGCGGCTCGGGATCAGCGGCGCCGCGTCAACCGGCGGGGCGCTCGCGCACGACGCCAGCAGCAACGCGGCTGCGAGTCTCCCGGCGCGCTCGATCCACGTCACTGTCCCGCGACCGATATGCTGCCCCCTCCCGCGTGACGCCGCCGTCGCGCCGCACCTTCGCTGCGAGCTCGTCATGCCCCTCTCCCAAGTGCTCATGCTCTTCGGACTCACGTTGCCGCTGGTCGGACTGGTCTTCGGGATGTCGACGTTGAACGGAGGCAACCCGAAGGTCGCGATGTTCACCGAGCTGACCTGCCTTGGCGTCGGCGCGCTCATCTTCATGTGTGGCCACGCGCTGCGGAAGAAGCAGGGCGAGCCGTGAGGTCCGCGGCGCTCGATTCGCGACCGCTGCCGGTCACGCTGGCGGACGTGCAGGCGGCGCGCGAGCGACTCGCCGGCCGTGTCCATGTCACGCCGCTGGTCAGCGCGAGCAGCCTTTCACGCCCGGGCGCGCCGCTGTGGCTCAAATGCGAGAACCTGCAGAAGGTTGGCGCTTTCAAGGCGCGTGGCGCGATGAACCATCTGCTCCTGCTCGACGCGAAGCGCCGGGCGCGGGGGGTCACGACCTACTCATCGGGCAACCACGGCGCCGCGCTCGCGTGGGCGGCACGCGAGCTCGGGACGACCGCGACCATCTTCGTTCCCGACGACATTCCGGCGGGCAAGCGCGCGGCCATCGAAGGCTACGGCGGCAAGGTCATCGTCGCCGGCCACACTTCCGCCGACCGCATGCGAGCATGCGAAGCGACCGCGGCGGCGGACGGCCTGTCGATCGTGCCGCCGTTCGACGATCCGTGGATCGTGGCGGGCCAGGGCACTTGCGGGCTCGAGCTGCTCGAGCAGGCGCCGGCGGTGAAGCGGGTGCTGGTGCCAGTCGGTGGCGGCGGACTGCTCGGCGGAGTGGCGCTCGCGGTCCGCAGCCTGGCGCCCGACGTCGAAGTCATCGGGGTCGAGCCGGAAGCCGCGGCGTCGATGCAGGCCGCGCTGGCAGCGGGCGCACCGACTTCGATCGTGGTGGGGGAGACGATTGCGGATGGCCTGAAGCCGGTGCAGGTGGGCGCGGTCAACTACGCGCTCGCGGCACGCTTCGTTGCGCGCGTCGTGACCGTCTCGGACGCCGCCATTCGCGAGGCGATGCGACGGTTGCTCGAGCGCTGCAAGCTCGTGGTCGAGCCGTCGGGCGCCGCGACCGTCGCGGCCTACCTCGACGAGCGGAACTTCGCAGCGGACGGCACGACGGTCGCGTTGCTGTCGGGCGGGAACGTCGACGTCGCGCGACTCGTCCAGCTGCTCCGCTGAACGAGCCGCGCGCGTCGATCCGATCCAGCCGCTTCTCAGTACTCCGCGACCTCGAGCTTGCTCGTGAACGCGGTGCGCGACAGCCGTCCGCCGCGCAGATCGGCGAGTTCGGCGCCGCCAATCTGGAAGACGAAGCGCTTCGGTTCAGGCAGCTGCGCCGCGGTTCGGAACAGCCCTGAAACGAGCGGGAGCTCGGAAAGGACCGGAACTCCACTGGCCCCGGAGCTGGCAAGCGGGGCTGTGCCGCCCGATCCAATCGAGCCACCCGGCGCGCCGACGCAGGCACCGTAGGAGTGCGACCACAGTCGCTGGGCGGTGTTCGATTGCGCTTCGACTTTGACGACGACGGCGAGTCGTTCGTTGCGCGCCAGCTCCAGCCGCGATCCGAAACGAGCGATCGTCTCGACCACCGTCCCGCGCATCGCTTCGAGCGAGCCGGCCGCGAACTCGTAGCGCACCGGAGTCAGGTTGCCGCCTGCGCCCGACATGGCGAAGGCCGCCCCTCGATACTCACGGAACAAGTCGCCGCTCGCGCGGCCGCCGTTCGCCGCCGCGTCCCACTCCGCATCGTCGTTCGACGGTGTCGCACCCGAAGCGGCTGCCGGCGCACCAAGTTCGGAGGGCGCGGCTTCGACGGGCAACGCCAACGACAAGCTGACCACCGAGCCGAGACTGGGAATGTGCTCGGTGGTTTGAACCACGAGCCCTTGCGCCTGCTCGGCCATCAGCGCGCGCAGCGTGTCACCGAACGCCGATTCGACGTTGGGGTCTCCGCCGCCGCCGAGGCCCGCCATGCCACCCCCTGCGCCGCCGTCGGCTCCAACCATGCCCGCGCCGCTGGCGGGCGCCGGCGCGCCGCCCATTGCCCCTCGAAGCGCGCGGGTGAAGGGATCGACGCGATCGGGACTCCCGTCGGGCATTCGCGCCGCGACGACCTGACCAGTCAGTTTCTGCGCCAGCAGGCGCCCGAACGTGGCGACGCGTTGCCACGGTGCGGCGGGCGGCGGAGCGGGGGCCTCCTGCCAGGCGACGCAAGCGAGGAGGGCAGCGGAAAGCAGCATGTCGAGATCTCCAGGAAGGCATCGCAGCGGGGCCGCGCGATGCGAGAGAAGGTCGTCGGAAACAGCGGGGCGGGTCGGCGCGCGCGGGAGTTCAGCGCTCGTCCGTCGTCGGTCGCATGAAGTTCGCCTCGAGCGGAGCGACCTGTTCGGCGAGCTGAGCGACGGCGTCGTGAGTCGTGGCGAGCGACGCGCCGGTGGCGCGCACCAAGGTGGCGAACTCGACGGCGATGTCGTGATCGCGGCGCGCCTGCTGCCGATCGATCGAGCGAGCGAGCGTCAGCAGGTCCTGCACGTGGCGCTGTTCGGCCGCGGCCAGACGCTCCTCGAGCGTCACGATCGCCTGCGCCAGCGACTCGGGGCTCGGGGACCACGCGGGGGCGGCCTCGGTCGAGTTCGCCACGTTGGGAGGGGCGATGGCGCCTGGTGTCGTGAAGCGAGCCGCGAGTGCGCCGGCACCCGTCGCGGCCGCCAACAGCAATGCCGCCGCAGCCGCTCGCGGCAGCGAACGCGGACGTGACGGCAGCTGCGGCCGCCGCCGTTCCGCTGCCCGCCAACCCTCGAGGTCGAGCTTCGGCAGGGCCGTGGGCGCCAACGTGTCGACGTCGAGTTCGGCGCGCGCTTGCGCCAGTTCGGTGACTCGCGCGGCGCAGCGCTCGCATCGGCTCAGATGGTCCTCGAACGCTCGCAACGTCGCCGGATCGAACGCTTCGAGCGCGTCGAGGGCCTGCAGCGCCAGCAGCGGATGGGCTTCTTCGCAGTTCATCAACGTCCTCCCTCGGTTTCGGCAGTCCCGCTCGATGGCGCATCGTCGGAGTCACCCGGCAGCTGCGCGCGCAGCCGCAGCTGCAGACGCAGCAGCGCGCGCGCCAGACAGCTCTGGACCGTCGTGCGCGGCCTTCCGACCACCGCCGCGATCGCGCCAGGCGCGAGGTCGTGGTAGTGGCGCAACACCAGGCATTCCCGTTCGTCGTCGGGCAGCGCCGCGAGCGCCGCCCTCACTTCGGTTGCGCGTTCGCGGCGCAACAGCTGTTCTTCCGGTTCCAGTGCCGAGTCGGCGAGTTCGGCCAATCGCGCGTCGTGGTGGCCGCCGCCCGGCGCGGCCGACAAAGCACGGCGGCGTGCGTGGCTGCGACGCTGATCGCGGCAGAGGTTCAAGACGATGCGATAGGCCCAGGTCGCGAAGCCGGCGCGCCCGTCGAAATCCCCGAGCGCTCGCCAGATCCGCCACCACGCCTGCTGACGCAAGTCGTCCGCCTCGTCGCGATCGCCGAGCAGCCGCGAAGCCAGCGCCAGCAGCACTCCGTCGTGACGCGCCACGAGTGCTCGAAACGCGTCGTCGTCGCCGGCGCGCGCCTGCTCCACGAGCTCCCGATCGTCGCTGTCGTGCGCCGTCGTCCGCTCCTCGTCGGGGGTCGTCCTGCTGCGCGCGTCGCTTCTCATTCGCTCTCTTGGACGTCGCGAAGCGGTGCCGCGCCGACGGAAAATCAGCGTGGGCGTGGCCGACCGGCGCGCGGGTGAGCCTGGTCGTAGACCTCGCGGAGTCGGCGCGCGGAGAGATGCGTGTAGATCTGCGTCGTCGTCACCTGTTCGTGGCCGAGCAGCTCCTGGACGGTGCGCAGGTCGGCGCCGCGCTCGAGCAGGTGGGTGGCGAAGGAGTGGCGCAACGTGTGGGGACTGCCGGGGGCGGTGACGCCGCAGCGGCGCAGGTGGCCGACCACGATGCGATGGACGCTGCGGGTGGTGAGCGGTCCGCCGCGGCGATTGAGGAAGAGGACGGCGGTGGAGCGGCCGTGCTGTTGCAGCAACTGAGCACGTGCCTCGAGGTAGCGATCGAGTGCGGCGCGCGCCGGCCCACCGAGCAGTCCGAAACGCTCCTTCTTGCGCTTGCCGAGGACGCGCACCGCGCCGTCCGCCTGCAAGGCGTCGAGCGTGAGGCCGACGAGTTCGGAGACGCGCAATCCAGCGGAGTAGAGGATCTCGAGCAGCGCGCGATCGCGGCGGGTCGCGAAATCGTCCCCTTCCGGTGCCGCGAGCAGTTTCTCGAGGTCGACGCCCGAGAAGACCTTCGGCAGGGTGCGTCGTCGCCGCGGGGTGCGCAGTCCGAGCGCAGGATTGCCCTCGATCACGCCCTGGCGTTCGAGAAAACGGAGGAACGAGCGGACCGCCGACAGTCGGCGCGCGAGGCTGCGGTCGCTGTCATGGCCGGAGCTTTCGCGTCGGTGCTGCACGAAGTGGCGGAGATGGTGGAGCGCGATGGCGCTCGGCTCGGTGACGCCGAGGTGGCGCAGCAACTCGAGGAAATCGACGAGGTCCTGCTCGTACGCCCGCAGCGTGTGGGGCGAGCGCGCGCGCAGGCGGAGTTCTTCAAGGAAGGTGTCGAGGTGCCGGTACACCGAGCGGCGGACGCTAGGATCGTCCGCGCGTGCGGTCAAACCAGGGGTCGACTCTGCGCGGCCCGCGATTCTCACGGAGCGTGCCGTCGCCGGCTCTGATTCGCCTGGCCTGCTCGAGACGATCCGCTGCGTCGCGCGCGCTGCGCCGCTCTTGGCGCGCCATCAGGAGCGCCTGGTGGCTTCGTGGTCGACGTGGTTTCGCGGCACCGCGCCCGACCTCGCCGAGGTGACCGGCGCCGCGATCGCCGCGGCCGCCACGCCGACCCTGGTTCGCGTCGCATGCCTGCAACGCAGCGGTCGTAGTGCGCCGCGCATCGAGGTTTCGTCGCGTGCCCTGGAGCCGGTGCCCGTTCGCTGGCGGGTGGCACTCGCGGTGGCCGCGCGCGAAGAATCGATCGAGATTCGCCGCCACAAGCAGCACGACCGCCGATGGGTGGCGCTCGCCAAGGTCGCCGGCGTCGAGGAGACGCTGGTCTGGGACGGTGCTCACGGACTGCTGGAAGGAACGCGCAGCAACCTCTTCGTGCAACGCGGTGACGAACTGTCGACGCCACCCGCGGACGCGGGCCTCGTTCCTGGCGTGGTCCGTGCCGAGTTGCTGGCGCGTGCGCCGGAGCTTGGCCTGCGCGTGGTCGAGCGGCCGCTCGCGGCGACCGACCTGCTGCGCTGCGACGCGATGTTGCTGACCGGCAGCGGGATTGGCGTGGTCGTCGTCGACGAGTGCGACGGCCGCGCGATCGGAACTGGGGCCGGCCGCGCGCGCGCCGCGCGGCTCCATTCGGCGCTCCTCCCCGGAGGGTGATACGATTCGGGCCGCTTCATTCGGCCGGGGGCGCGCAGGAATCGCGGCCTGTCCATGGATGACGCCAGGATGCGAGCGCGCTGGTCAAGCGCCTCCGCAACGAGGATGGATGCAATGAAGGCCCTGATGCAAGTGCGGATCGTGGCCGTGCTGGCCGTCCTGCTGATGGTCGGCAACGGCCGCGTGGCACGCGCGCAGATCAGCGTCGATGCCCGCATCGAGAGTCTCGTCGAGCTGGTCAAGAAGAAGAGCGACGACCAGGCGAGCGTCGTGGTCGATGGCCTCGCGCAGGCGTTCGCGGGAATGGTCGAGGACGACAAGAAGAAGGCGATCGGCGCGCTGGAGAAGTGCCTCTCGGCGCGCCGCGAAGAGGGCGACGACAAGCTCTACGAAGCGGTCGTGACGGCTTACGCCAACATGGGCGAGTCCGGTCAGAAGGCGACGCTCAAGTCGCTCAAGTCGCAGAACGTCGACAAGCGACGCGGCGTCCTGGCGGCAGCGCTTCGATCGCTCGGCTTCCACAAGAACCCGGCCAACGTGAAGACGCTCGTCGACTACCTCGTCCACAACGAGCCGCTGGTCGTGGCGGGCGCCGCGGACGCGCTCGGGAACTACGGTGATCAGCCGGAGAAGACGCGCAAGCTGATCGGCGAGGAGCTGGTGAAGAACTACGCGCAGTTCGCTTCCGCCGCTTCGAATACTCAAGGGAGCAACAAGGACCGCGGGATCGCCGAGGAGCGACTCAACGTCGTCCAGAAGGCGTTCCAGTCGTCGCTGCAAAAGATCACCGGACAGGATTTCAAGGATGCGCCGGCGGCGCAGAAGTGGTTCAACGACAACAAGACCAAGAAGTGGCCCGACGCCGCGGCGGGTGGCGGCAGCTGACCCGACCCTCTCGCGCTTCGGAGCTGAACGTTGGTCTGGCAACGCCTCAAGCGACTGGTCTATGAGCGGCTGATCCGCCCGATCCTGTTCGTCCAGGACACGCCCCGCTCGAAGGCGGGCGGCGTCGCGCTCGGGGTTTTCATCGCGTTCCTGCCGATCGTCGGCGTGCAGATGCCGATCAGCTTCGGACTGGCCACCTTGTTCGGAGTGAGCCAGCCGCTCGCAGTGGCGATGGCCTGGCTCACCAACCCGGTGACGGTGCCGCCGGTCTACTACTTCGAGTACCGCGTGGGCGCCTGGATGCTCGACGCTCAGGCGATCGGCAGCCGCGATGACTTCTGGCGCCATTGGGAAGCGGTCTCGGCGAAGTTCCCGAGCTACTGGGATCGCGTGCTCCACCTCGCGAGCGACGTCGGCTTCCCGCTCTTCCTCGGCTCGCTGCCGGTGGCCGTGATCCTTGCGGTCATCAGCTACCCGCTGACCTTCTGGCTCTGCACGCGGCGTCAGCAGAAGGTCGAAGCGCACACGCTCCATCCCGTGGGCGGCGACATCCTGCCCGAGCCAGCCCACGATCCTCTTCCGGGGAGCGAGACCAAGGTCTTGCGACTCGACGACGTCCAGCGCCCGCGCGACGAGCTGGGGGAGCGCCGCGGCGACCGTCCGATGGGACCGACCAGCGGCGTCGGAGTGCTGCTGCTGGCGGTGACGACCGCGCTTGCCACCCAAGGTTGCGCCGAGCCACGCGATCGTTACACGACGCGCGGGGAACAAGCGGAGTCGCGCACCGAAGGCTCGCTTCCGCTCTTCTGGCGCTGGTGCGACGAGCAGACGCTCGCCGTGGTGGCGCCCTACCACGCGGCCATGGCGCGCGACCGGCGGTTGCAGGAGCAGGTGCAACGCGAGACCGGTTCGGTGGCGCCGCGCCGCTGCCTCGCGCTCACGTTGTTTCGATTCGGCGAACCGGCCGCTTTCACGGTGGCGAAGGACGGGATCACGGTCGAGGGCGAGGCGGGCGCGGGAAGTTTCCGCTCGTTGGCGCCGTCTGAGGTGCTGCGTGGCGTCGGCAGCGCGGCCGAGGCGGGCGTGCTCGGGGCGCAGCTTGGCGCCGCAGGAGTTGCGCCGCTGAAGAGCGGCCAGCTGGTGCGATTGCTGCTGGTGCTGCCCGGCGAGCTCGACTTCGCCACGGTCACACGGCTGGCGCTGAAGAACGGCGCCGAGACGCTTCCGCTCGCCTCCGCGCAAGTGGGTGCCGTGCGTTGGGACGAGTTCCGATCGCAGCCGTCGCGTGCCGGGTTCGAGCAGCTGCTCGGCCCTTCGTCCACGGATCGAGGACCGCTTGGCGCCGAGTCGACGGCAGGGGAGAAGCGCGACGATGGCGACGGCACCGGCGGGAAGTGACAAGCAGCGCTGGGTCGTCCCGTTCGTGGGCGGCCTCCTCGTCGGTGGCGCTGCGGTCTACCTGACGCTCGACGCTCGGTGGCGCCGGGTCGCCGAAGAGAGCGAGTCGCGGCGCGTGATGACCGCGGTGCTCGAACGGCTGGCCGAACTCGAACGTCCGCAGGCTCGCGACCCCGCCGACGAAAGCGGCGTGTCGTCCGTCACCTCCTCGCCGTCGGAGTCGCTCGCCGGCAAGCCGGTCGACGCGACCAGCGCCGCGTCGCGCCGTCGCACGGGCGTCGATCAGTCCACGATGGCGCGCGCCATCGAACGAGCCGATCGCATCAGCGCCGCGATTGGAGCGGGGGAGGCGGCTCCGGCGCCGCTCGTGGTCACCGACGACGTCCCGACGTCGACCGAGGTGAATGCGGCAGCGGTCGTGGATCGCGAGGCGGAGCGGGAGCGCCTCGAGCAGGAAGCGGCCGCGGCGACCACGACGGCCTTCAACCAGCTGCTGGCCGATGCGGGGCTCGACGGGTGGCATCTGATGGCCGCGCGGCCCGACGCAGCGAACCACTGCCTCGCGGACGTGGTCCTCGCGCAGCGAGGGGTGCGCGGCACCGGCATCGGATCGCTGATCGCGAAGACGCTCCGCCTCGAGCGCGACCCGATCACCGGGATTGCGGCGCTCGACGCGCAGGGCGCTCACGGCGTCGAAGGCGGCGTCGATGTGGCCTATGAGGGCTCGTGCTACCGACTGGAGATTCCGGGGGTCCTGCCCGTCGAGCTGGTCCCGCCGCTCCTGCGCGAGCTCTTCCAACTCGACGACCCTCGGGCGACGGCGATGATCACGGACGGCGACTCGGCCGTCGCGCTGGTCAACCGCGCGTTGGCCCTCGAGAAGTCGCTGGTGATGCGCCTGCGCTCCTCCGGCGAGCTCGTGGATGGAGCCTTGTCGAAGGCGGTCATCGATCTGGCGTTCGATTCGACCGGGGCGCCGACCCAGACGGTGCTCGCAGACCTCGCGTGGTTCGAAGTCGATCCGACGCACCGCTACGGCGAGCTTTGCTGCGAAGGCGGCGAAATGGTCGAGGGCGGCCAGAAACGGCCGCTCTTTCGAGGTCGCTTGCGGGTGGCGCTGCGCGACCTGACGCCGGAACACTGGCAGGGAGTTCCCGCGGTCCGCCGCTCGACCGGCTCCTAACTCCGACGTCTGGCCACTTGGCCCAAGTACCTTTCGGGCCTATCGTTGCGGCGCCTCTCTCTCAGCGTCAGCAGCGTGAGTGGGGCGCAACGATTCGCCAAGAGTCATGAACTCGCCGGTCGCCATGGGTGACGGGCGAGTCGTCGTTCGAGGTCCATTCCACTCGAACGGGCCGTGAAGCCTGGACGGGGTGACTCCTGGAGCGCGTCGTGGCGGGCCATGCGTGGGTGCGCGCTGCACCCTCGCTGCGAGCGCGCTTCGAAGGCGGCATCCGGCCGCGCGCGCCGCGTCAGGAGGGAAGCGTTGGACAAGATCCTCATCGGACTCGGCGCCGTGGTCGCCGCCGTCGTTGCCTACATCCTCGGTCGCAAGAAGGCGGGGACCGCGGCTCCACCGCCGCCGCAGATCGTGCACGTGCCGGCGAGCAAACAAGAGCTCGAGAAGGCGCAGGCCGAGGCGCGCCGCGTGCGCGCCGACGCCGATGCGCAGGCGGAGCGCGTGCGCCAGCAATCGGAGCAGGTGCGGCAGCAGGCCGAGCAGGCGCGTCAGCAAGCGGAGCAGTCGCGCCAGCAGATCGAGCAGTCGGCTCAGGCGTCGCGCAATCGCACCGAAGCCGAATTGCGCGAGCGGCGCCAGCGCGCTGAAGCGGATCTCGCCGCCGAGGCGAAGGCGCACCACGAGAAGGTCCTCGATGCCGAGCGCAAGCTCGCGCGCCGTGAAGCGGAGACGCAGGCCGAGAAGCAGAAGATCGAAGTGCGCGAGAAGGAGATCGATCAGGAGCGCGCCAAGCTCGAGCAGCAGAACGTCGCAGTGAAGGAGAAGGACGAGCAGCTCAAGGCGAAGCTCGCCGAGGAGGAGAGCAAGCTCCTGCAGATCGCGCAGCTCTCCGCGCCCGAGGCGCGCGACATCGTCATGAAGAAGTTCGAGGAGGCGTGTCAGAGCGACCTTGCCGCCTACCTCGTCAAGAAGGAGGAGGAGAAGAAGGATCGCGCCGAGGAGATCGCGCAGCGCATCGTCGGCACCGCGATCCAGCGTTGCGCCGTGCGCTACGTCTCCGACACGGTGACCTCGGTCATCGATCTGCCCAGCGACGACATGAAGGGCAAGATCATCGGCCGCGAAGGCCGCAACATCCGCGCGATCGAGAAGGCGACCGGCGTCGACGTCATCGTCGACGACACGCCGGGCGTGATCGTGATCTCCTGCTTCGACGCCGTCCGCCGCGAGACGGCGCGGCGCGCGCTCGAGAAGCTGATCGGCGACGGCCGCATCCATCCGGCACGCATCGAAGAGCTGATCGAAGCGGAGAAGAAGGGGATCGACGAGGACATCCGCCAGACCGGCAAGAAGGCGTGCGCCGACCTCGGACTGCAGAAGGTCCACCCGCAGGTGCAGTTCCTGGTCGGGCGCCTCAAGTACCGCACGTCCTACGGCCAGAACGTCCTCGAGCACTCGATCGAGATCGCGCACATCATGAGTTCGATCTGCGCCGAGCTGAAGCTCGACCCGTTGATCGGCAAGCGATGCGGGCTGCTGCACGACATCGGCAAGGCGCTGACGCACGAGCTCGACGGCAGCCATGCCGTTCTCGGCGCGGACCAGGCCCGCCGCTTCGACGAGCCGCGCTTGATCTGGAACGCCATCGGCGCGCACCACGAGGACATGCCGTACGAGACGACCTACGCGGTGCTCACCCAGGTGGGCGACGCGATCTCGGCCGGACGTCCAGGCGCACGCCGCGACTCCGTCGAGCAGTACATCGAGCGCCTCGAGAAGCTCGAAGCGACCGCGACGTCGTTCGACGGCGTCTCCTCCGCCTACGCCGTTCAGGCTGGCCGCGAACTGCGCGTCATGGTCGATGCCGACAAGATGGACGACAACATGGCGCTGCTCACCGCGCGCAGCATCGCCAAGAAGATCGAGGACGAGCTCACGTATCCGGGCGAGATCAAGGTCACCCTCATCCGTGAACGGAAGGTGACCGAGGTCGCGCGCTGAGCGGCGCGGATGGAACCAGCAGCAGCCGGAACCACTTCCGCGGCGACGCAGGCGCTCGAACGCCGCGTCGTCGCGTTGCGCGAGCAGATCGAGATGGCGCTGCGGCAGTGGTTGCTGCCAGCCGATGAGGAGTTGGTCCCGCAACTGAAGGCAGCCTGCGAGTACGCCGTGCTGGGCGGCGGCAAGCGGCTGCGTCCGGTGGTGACGTTGCTGGTGGCCGAGGCGTGCGGTGGCCGGGCCGAGGCGGCGCTGGCGGCGGGAGCGGCGCTCGAGCTGATCCACTGCTATTCGCTCGTCCACGACGACCTGCCGGCGATGGATGACGACGACTTCCGGCGCGGCCGGCCGACTTGCCACAAGGTCTATGGCGATGCCATCGCGATCCTGGCCGGCGATGCGCTGCTCACTCGCGCGTTCGAGGTGCTGGCACTCGGCACCGATCCCGCGATCGTCGCCGATGCCGTTCGTGAACTGGCGGCCGCGGCGGGTGTCGCCGGCATGGTGAACGGCCAGGCGGGCGACCTGCTTGGCGAGGGGCAGCTGCCGACGGAGGAGCGGGTGCGCTGGATCCACCTGCGCAAGACCGCGGCGATGTTTCGTGCGGCGGCGACGCTGGGGGCGCGCTGCGCCGGCGCCGGGCCGGACCTCGTTGCCGCGGCCGCTCGCTACGGGGAGTCGCTCGGGCTTGCGTTCCAGGTCGTGGATGATCTGCTCGGCAAGTGCGGCGATCCCAAGCGCACCGGCAAGCCAGTCGGCAAGGATGACGCGCGGGGGAAGCTCACCTATCCTGCCGCGGTCGGCGAGGCGACGGCCCGCGCGCGCGCTGCCGAACTCACGGCACGCGCGCGCCAGGAATCGAGGGCGTTTCCGCGACCGGCCGAGCTAGCTCAGCTCGCGCAGGGTTTGCAGGAACGCCTCGCGTAGGACCCTTCGATGATCCTCGAACAGCTCCGCCACTCGAGCGACGTGAAGCAACTGCCGGTCGGGCAGCTGCCGGAGCTCTGCAACGAAATCCGGCGCAAGATCCTGGAGACGGTCACCAAGAACGGCGGCCACCTCGGCTCGTCGATGGGGGTCGTCGAGCTGACCGTCGCGCTCCATCGCGTCTACGACTTCCCGCGCGATCGACTGTTCCTCGACACCGGCCATCAGTGCTACCCGCACAAGCTCCTGACCGGACGCTTCGACCGCTTCCAGACCTTGCGCCAGAAGGGCGGCCTATCGGGCTTCCCGAACAAGGATGAGTCGCCGTACGACCTGATGACTTCAGGCCACGCCGGAACCGCCATCTCGATGGCGCTTGGCGCGTGTCTTGGCGACGCGCTGGCGGGAGAGAAGCGCAAGTCGGTGGCGGTGGTCGGCGATGCGAGCATCGTGTCGGGGATGTCGCTCGAGGCGTTGAACAGCGCCGGCCATCTCGATCGCGACCTGCTGATCATCCTGAACGACAACGAACAGTCGATCGGGCGCACGGTCGGCGCGCTTTCGCGCGTGCTGTCGAAAGTGCGCCTGTCGAAGCTCTACAGCGGCGCCAAGCACGCAGTGGAGAAACTCGAGGAGCTCGTCGCCCGCATTCCCGGCATCGGCAAAGGGGTCGAGAAGTCGGTGCACGAGCTCGCCGACCATCTGCGTCATGTGATCGCGCCGGGCAAGATCCTCGACGCGCTGGGCTTTCGCTACTTCGGCGTCTACGACGGCCACGACCTCGACGGGATGGTCGAGGTGCTGCAGGCGATGCACGAACAGCCCGGCGTCAAGCTGCTGCACGTCCTGACGGTGAAGGGCAAGGGCGTGAAGGGGTGCGAAGAAGATCCGCTCGCGCTGCACGGCGCCAAGCCGGGTGATTCGTTCACGCTCGAATGCGACTCCGCCTGCAAGATCGACAAGGTCGACATGCCGACGGCGGCGGTGGCGAAGAAGGCTGGAAGCGGGGCGAAGGTCGAGTTCTCGCGCGTCTTCACCGACACGTTGCTGGCCGAGGCGGCCCTCGATCCGCGCATCTGCGCCATCACGGCCGGGATGCCCGATGGAACCGGGCTGCGCACCTTCTCGGAGCGCTTTCCCGAGCGCTTCTTCAACGTCGGCATCGCCGAACAACATGGCGTCGCGTTCGCTTCCGGGCTGACGCTCGGCGGGCGCCGGCCGGTGTGCGCGATCTACTCGACGTTCATGCAGCGTGGCTTCGATCAGGTCTTCCACGAGGTCGCGCTCCAGCGCAACCCGGTGGTCCTGATGATGTCGCACGGCGGGCTTGCCGGCGACGACGGCCAGACTCACCACGGGCTCTTCGACATCGCCTTCATGCGCGCGATCCCGGGCATCGTGATGCTCGCTCCGCGCGATGGTGGCGAGTTCGAGGCGATGATCCGGTTCGCGCTGCGCCACGACGGCCCGATCGCGGTGCGCTACCCCAAAGCGACCACTCTGCCGCCGGGCCGCGCCGTGGCGCCGATCGAGCTCGGCACGGCCGAAGTGCTCCGCGAGGGAGAAGAGATCGCGCTGGTCGGCTACGGCGCGATGAGCGAGACGGCGCTCGAAGCCGCGCAACTGCTGGAAGCCGCAGGACACCGCTGCACGGTGGTCAACGCGCGCTTCGCGCGTCCGCTTGACGAGACGCTCTACGGACGGCTCCTTGCCGACCATCGCCTCGTGGTCACGCTCGAGGAGGCGGCGCTGCATGGCGGATTCGGTTCGGCGCTCCTCGAGCTGGCCGCACGGCAAGACGGAGTGCACGCCCGCGTTCGCTGCCTCGGGATCCCCGATCGATTCATCGAGCACGGCGCGCGCGCCGAGTTGCTCGCCGAACTCGGGCTGAACGCGACCGGCGTGCGCGACGCCATCCTCGGATTCACCCGTGAAACTGCCTTCTTCGGCACTGCTGCTGGTTGATGGACGCGATCCACGCGCGCGCGCCGAGGCGGCGCGTATCGCCAAGTGGCTCGCGGGGCGATCGATCGCGGTCAAGCGCGTCGATCTGCAACGCGGCGTGCGCAAGGTTGCGCCGTCCGACCTCGCCATCGTGCTCGGTGGCGACGGGACCTTCTTGCGTGCCGCGCGCGCGATCGGCCGCGCGGAGGTACCGCTGGTCGGCGTTCGCCTCGGCACCTTCGGCTACCTGGCGGAACTCGAGCCAGGGGACTGGGACGAAGGACTCACCCGACTAGTCGAGGGGCAAGGGGCGGTCGAGAACTGGATGCGCTTGCAGGTGCGGGTGCGTGGGCCGCGCGGGCGCGTGCGCGAGTTCGCGCCGGCACTGAACGAGGTGGTGGTGACCGCAGCGACGGTCGCGCGCCTCGTCGAGTTCACGCTGCGGATCGACGACGAGGACATCACCCGCTTCCGCGGCGACGGGATGATCTTGGCGACGCCGGTCGGCTCGACCGCCCACTCGATGGCGGCGGGCGGACCGATCATCGACCGCACCGACCGCTGCCTGCTGGTGACGCCGGTCAACTCGCAGGCGCTGACCTACCGACCCCTGGTGCTGCGCAGCAGCAGGCGCATCGAGCTGCTGGTCCACCGCGCTCGTCACGGGACGGCGCTGACCATCGACGGCCAGGAGACGGTGGCGCTCGACGAGGGCAGCGTCGTCGAAGTCGTCGAGGCCGCCGCCGATTTGCGCGCCGCGACGGTCGTCACGCGCACGCGCTTCCGCACGATCCGCGAGCGCCTGAAGTGGGGCGCGCCGATGGTGGAGGGGCGGTGAGCCCCGGGACGGGCAGGGCGGCGGGCTGGCGCAGCGCTTGCAGTGACGCCGTCGACGCCCGGTCAACTCGGCCGATTTGCGGCCGCGATGGCGCGGCTCCCCCGTGACCTCCGGTGGGAGCGGTTGCTATCCTCCCGCGGTTTTCCCGTTCAGCGCTGAACACGAACCCGTGCTTCGGTCCTCGAAGCAGTCCGAGCGAGCAAAGGAGAGCATCTTGAAGCCCCTGTGCGCGGTCGCCGCCGCCTTCGCCTGCGTGGCGCTGCCTGGAGCAGCGGTCGCCCAGAATTCGACACTCACCATCAACGGGACGACGGCGAGTGACAACTCGTCGACGCTCGACGTGCCGAGCGGCACGACGATGTCGGTGACGATCTCGAATCCGTCGCTGGCCGGACGCCCGTATGGGCTGTTCGCGGCGACCGCGAACAACGCGGCGGGGACCGGCTGGTTCCTCGACGAGAACAGCGGCACCAACAAGAAGCCGTTCCCGTTGGTGACGGGCGTCGCGACCAGCATCGTCGAGGCGGACTATCCGCCGCTCGACATCTCGCCCGATCGCAGCCCCAATCCGCGCCTTCGCCTCGATGTTTCCGGCAACGTGACGCTCAACTTCCGGATTCCATCGGCGCTGACCGGAACGATCTACCTGCAGGCCGTGGCGCTCGAGTCGTCGGGAACCTCGACCGACTTCACGAACGCGGTCGAGGTGAACTTCGTTGCGCCGGGTGCCGCCGCGCGCGCGGTCGTGTCGCAGAGCGCCGTCGGTGTGAACGCGGTTCAGTTCGGCGTTCTCCAGTTCAGCGGCGGCAATCCGAACGGTGCGACGTTCACCGCGGTGTCCGGCCTCTCGAACATCATTCCTGACGGCATCTCGATGGCCGACATCAACGAGTGGGCCACGCATCAGTCGGGAACTGCCGCTGACAAGCCGCGCGAGGTCGACTTCCGTGATGCCACGTTCGGCCCCGCGCTGAACAACGACAACAACGAGTATCCGCGCATTCTGCTGCCAGCGGCGTCGGGCGGCGTTCCGCAGCGCGAGCTGCTGCGCTGCTTCGACAACGTCACGGGCGAAGGGTTCTTCCTCGTCATCAACAAGGGTGCCAACCCCAACACCCCGGGCGTCGACGTCTTCGCCGTTACCGGCAGTCGCAAGAAGGACCTCTCCGCCGCCACGACAAACCAGTGGAAGGGCTCGATCCTCGTCAGCCCCGATGGCATCGTGGCGGCCGGCATCTACGACGACACCGCCAGCGATCCGAAGCTCTTCATCTTCACGACGGATGGCAGCCAGCCCTGGAATTCGGGCGGCGGTCCCACCGGATTCCTCGACGTCACGCCTTCGGGAACCAAGAACTTCAGCCAGGCGGCGGCATCTGCGTCGTCGCTGCGCGCGGCGATCTTCACGGACAACCGCCTCTGGTTCACGCGCGACGTCGCGGTGGACGGTGACTCTGACGGACGCTTCGACCAGACGGTCTTCAGCGTCGACATTCGTGCGGTGAATCCGACGCCGCAACTCATCTCGATCCCGGTCAATACCGGATATGCCACGACCACGGCCGCGGCGAAGGTCGACATCGTTGCCGATCGCTCCTTCCTGCGACCGAGCGAAGACGCCGCGTTGGTCGTTTTCCTCGCAGGCGACAGCTTCGTGGCCGTCTCGGGCCAGGTCCCCGATCACGTCCAGAAGGGCGATTGGTACGCCGTCTACGAGTCGGCTCCAACCGTCGCCGTGAACCTCACGAAGTTCCGGCTCTATCCGGTGCTGACCGGTACCGCCCCGAAGATGGTCGTGCCCGGCGAGGCTTACAACGGCGCGACGGGCCAGGCGTCGCTCACTCCCGACGGCTCCAAGCTCGCGTTCGTCTCGATCCACAGCGAAGAGAACGGAACGACCGGAGGCGAGGACGACGAGGTCTACGTCTGCAGCACCGCCGATGCGGACGGCAACGGGGAAGGTGACG
The DNA here is from genome assembly GCA_031409275.1 of Planctomycetota bacterium. Taxonomy (GTDB): domain Bacteria; phylum Planctomycetota; class B15-G4; order B15-G4; family SIAN01; genus SIAN01. The sequence goes on along the minus strand of JANNXA010000055.1, from coordinate 509,752 downwards.
ACGCGGGCGACACGCTCTTCGTCGACGGCCAGATCACCATCAATTCGCGCATGGCCAGCGCAAGCCTGAGCAACACGCTCGACGACGCCATCGACCTCTACTTCCACGACGCCGACAACCTCTACTTCTTCTACGGGTTGGACACTTCGGCGACCGATCGGACGATGGACCTGTTCCATTTCCGGCCGTCGACGGGGCTGCTCAGCAACATCACTCGCCCGACGCTCGTGGCTCCGTACACCACGGCCGGAACGATCCTTCCGGAAGGCTTCTTCCTGTCGCCCAACGGCCGCTACTACTACTTCGCGCGCGCACTGACCGCGGCCAGTACGAAGACCAACCTGGTCGGCGTCGACACGGTGACCTTGAAGGCGTTCAACGTCACGGGGAACGAATTCGCCGGCGGCACGACGTCGGACACCTCGAACCCGTCCGGCGTCAACGACAACTTCAGCTGGCACCTCTCGTACGCGGGCGGGCTCTATCCGTCGCTCTGCGTCTTCTCCGCGGCGATCAACGGCGTGACGCCCGCGTCGCAGCACATCTGGGTCTTCGACGCCAACTTCCCGACCGCTGCGATCCAGATCACGGCCGAGAGCCCCGGTGTCGCGCAGAACGTCGAATCGCTGACGGGTAGCCCGGTGTCGCTGGGCATGACTTGGGCGTGGACGCGTTCGACCTCGAACCTCGCGGACTACCAGTACCAGGATCTGCTCTTCTTCTTCCGCGACACGCTCAGCGACACGGCCTCGGTGTTCACCTCCACGGTGACAATCTCGGCCATGGACTGGGTCCGCGCGGCGACGTCGAGCGACACGGGCGGCGCGGCGCCGCCGGGCTTGATCGTCGCCATCGGCGACACCGGCACCGACAACGCGTCGGACGCGGAGTTCTATTACTTCTCGCTCAACGGCTCGGCGAACTACGACTTCGACGACGGGACGCATGAGGTCGGTACGACGGCGCTTTCGGGCGGCCGCTTCACCGGATTCCTGCAGATCTATCACGTCGACGTGGAGTGAGTCTTCGCGCGGCGGCTCGCCGTCGCGCGCGGTCCGGCAGCAGCAACACTCGACTCCCCGCAGATGGTCATGCACCTTCTGCGGGGAGTTTCCGTTTCATGCCGCGGTGCCGGCGCTGCGGTCAGCGACCCACCAGCCGCTCGTAGAGGGCGCGTGCGCGCTCCAGCGACTCGGTTCCTTGCACCAACGCGCGGCCATCTCGAAACAGCGTGACCACGAGCCCGTCGAGGCGCAGACGCACCAGGAAGCGGCTCTGCTCGACTGCGCCGAGTCCCTGCCAGCGCTTCGCCACCTGCGTGAGGTCCAGCGCCACGCCGCTCGTTGGCGCCACCTGCACCGTGTCGCGACCGCAGAGCTTCGTCTCCTCGGCGTCGAGCTGCAGGTCGAGTGCGGGCCACTCACGACGGCTGCACACCGGGCAGTCGGCGGCGGGTGCGCCCGGCTTGAGCGCGAGGGTACGCCCTTCCCACGGCTCGATGTGCCAGAGCTTCGCGGGTCGTCGATCGCCGGCGAGGAAGCGCAGCGCTTCGCTGCTCTGGAGCGCCGCGATCAGCGCCGGCAGCGGCGAGAGGACGCCGACCGTGTCGCACGTCTCGCCACCGACGGCATTTGAAGCGGCCGGGAAGAGGCAACGCAGGCACGGGCCCTGGTCCGCGTCGATGCGCAACACGCTTCCGGCGCCGCCGACGGCACCGCCGTAGATCCACGTGACGCCGTTCTTGCGGCACCAGTCGTTCAGGAGGAAGCGGCCGGCGAAGTGGTCGAGCCCATCGAGCACGAGGTCGCAGCCGCCGAGGAGCGCGTCGATCGAACGGCGCGTGAGTTCGGCCACGTGCGGCTCGAGCCGCGTCGGGCCGCCGATCGCGGCGAGGCGCTGCGCGGCGGCCTCGGCCTTGGGCGTCCCGCGGCGCGCATCCTCTTCACCATAGAGGCCCTGGCGGGGCAGATTGCTGGTCTCGACGAGATCGCGGTCGATGAGGCGCAGCGTGCCGACTCCGGCGCGCGCGAGGTGCTCGGCGATCCAGCTGCCGAGCCCGCCGAGCCCGACCACGGCCACTGTCGCCGATTGCGCCCGCGCCTGGCCCGCCGCGCCAAACGGCGCGAAGCGGAGCTGGCGGCTGAAGCGTTCGTCGACGGGCTGGTTCATCGGCGCGACCTCGCCGCGCGACATTAGCCCGTCTGGTTCCTGATCCCCGTCGCGAGGCGACGGGAGGCTGGTGCCGGACGACGCGGGGGGCTCGGCTTTGACGGGATCGCGCGGACGCTCCAGACGGGCTGCTATGGTCGCGCCATGCATTGCGTCACCATCCGTGAACACGGCGCGTTCGATCAGCTCCGCTTCGAAGAGCGCGAGCTTCCCATTCCCGGGCCCGGCGAAGCGCGCCTCGCCGTCAAGGCGGTCGGGCTGAACCACCTCGACACGTGGGTGCGACGCGGCATCGCCGGCGTCAAGTTTCCGCTGCCGATCATCCCCGGATGCGACGCCTCCGGCGTGATCGACGCGGTGGGACCCGGCGTCACCACGCTGCAGCCCGGCGATCAGGTGCTGCTCGCGCCTGGAATCGGCTGCGGTGCATGCGCTCGCTGCTCCGCGGGCGCCGATCACCTCTGCCGTCACTACGGCATCTTCGGTGAGAGCCGCGACGGCGCCTGCGCCGAGTTCCTGGTGGCCCCCGCGCGCAACCTCCTGCGCAAGCCGCTGGCGCTGTCGTTCCCGGAGGCGGCGAGCATCGCGCTGACCTTCCTCACGGCTTGGCACATGGTGGTGGAGCGCGCGCGGCTCGAGCCGCACGAGACGATCCTCATCCATGCCGCTGGATCCGGCGTCTCGGTCGCTGCGATCCAGATCGCCAGGCTGATCGGCGCGCGCATCGTCGCCACCGCGCGCGGCGCCGAGAAGCTCGCGCGTGCGCGTGAACTCGGAGCGCACGAGACGATCGACTACGGGCAGAAGTCATTCGCCGAAGAGGTTCGCCAGGTCACCGCCAAGCGCGGGGTCGATGTGGTGATCGACCACGTCGGCCAGGAGACGCTCGATGCCAGCCTGCGCTGCCTCGCCAAAGGCGGGCGCCTCGTGACGTGCGGCGGCACGAGCGGAGGGGAACTGAAGACCGACGTGCGCCTGATCTTCTTCAAGAGCCTCTCGATCCTCGGCTCGACCATGGGCAGCCTCGGCGAGCTGCACAAGGTGCTCGCCCATTTCGAGCGCGGGACGTTCCGACCGGTGGTGGATCGCGTCCTCCCGATGGCGGAGGTCGCGACCGGCCACCGCCTCCTCGAAGAGCGGCGCGTGAACGGGAAGGTCGTCCTGGTGTTCTGATCCCGACGTTCGGGATGGTGACTCTGCAGCAACGTTGAGCAGCGCGAAGAGGAGCGAATCGTGGAAGAGCCGGTGGTCAAGCTGGAACGCGATGGCGCGCTCGCCGTCGTCACCCTGAATCGTCCCGAGCGGCGCAACGCTCTCGACAAGGCGATGATCGACGCGCTGCACGGCGTCCTCGACGCGCTGGCCGAGGACGACACCGTGGGCGCGATGCTGCTGACCGGCGCCGGCGACAAGGCGTTCGCGGCAGGGGCCGACATCGCGCAGTTGCGCGATCGGCGGCGGCGCGAGGCGCTGCAGTCGATCAACTCGCGCCTGTTCCAGCGGCTCGAGGAAACGCCCTATCCGACCGTCGCCGCCATCCGCGGCTTCTGCCTCGGCGGCGGCAGCGAACTCGCGCTCGCCTGCGATCTGCGGGTCGCCGGCGATACGGCGAAGTTCGGCCAGCCCGAAGTCTCGCTCGGCATCGTGCCGGGGGCCGGCGCGACCTATCGGCTGCCGCGCGTCGTCGGCGCCGCCAAGGCTCGCGAGCTCATCTTCACGGGCCGCATCCTCGATGCTGCGGAGGCACTGAAGATCGGCCTCGTGAACCATGTCTACCCCGACGCTGAAGTCGTGGCGGCGGGGCGGCAGCTCTGCGCCGACATCCTGAAGCAGGACCGCCTCGCGGTGCGCTTCGCCAAGCTGCTGTTTCGCCTCGATGGCTCCGCGCGACCCGGCGCCGGCTACATCGGCGAGGCGATGGCGCAGGCGGTGCTGTTCGAGTCGGAGGAGAAGATGCGCCGGATGGGGGAGTTCCTCGACCGCGCGCGCAAGAAGTAGCGGCCGCCAGAGAGCGGTCAGATCCACCGGGTCGAGGTCGCGATGGCGGTGAGCAGCGCGATGGCGAAGGTCGTGGTGATCAGCGTCACCGGCAAGCCGACGCGCAGGTAGGCGAGGAAGCCGATCGGAGCGACGTCGCGCGCCTGCTCGGCGACGATCAGGTTCGCCACCGACCCCACCAGCGTCAGGTTGCCCGCGAAGGTCGAGGCGGTCGCCAGCACCAACCACATCAGCTCGGGCCGCGCGAAGGCACCGATCCAATCGCGCGCGACCAGCACGAATGGGACGTTCGAGACCAGGTTGCTGCCGACCACGGTCAGGCCCGAGAAGAGCGTCACCTCGCGCCCGAGGCTGCCGCTCATCCGTGGCGCGAGCGCGGCGTGGAACTGATCGAGCAGTCCGGTGCGCGCGAGGCCGGCCACTACAACGAAGAGGCCGGCGAAGAAGAGCAGCAGCCCGAAGTCGACATGGACGAATGCGCGCGCGGGCCGGTAGCGGCCGACCAGCATCGCCAGCAGCGCGCCGAAGAGCGCCACCAGCGGCAGCTTCTGGCCGGCGGAGAGGCCCGGCACCAGCCGCTCGATCGGCAGCAGGAATCCCGCCAGCACCAACGCGACCACCGCGAGCAGGCGGCGCACCAGGGGGCGATGGACGCGGCGACTCGAGTCCGCGGCGCGTGGGTAGTGCGCCGGCAGTTCGCGGCGGAACAGGAACAACAACGAGAGCGCCAGGATCAGCAGCGACAAGAGCGCCACGGGCAGCTGCACCGCGAGGAAGCGACCGTAGCTGATGCCGCTGAAGATGCCGATCAGCATGTTCTGCGGGTTCCCGGTCAGCGTGGCGACGCTGCCGATGTTTGCCGCGGTGCACAACGCCAGCAGGTAGGGAATCGGGGGCAGGCCGGCGCTGCGTGTCGCCGCCAACAGGATCGGCGTGAAGAGCAGGCAGATCGTGTCGTTCACGAAGAGCGCGGAGAGGATGCCGGCAGCGAAGACGAGGCCGACCAGCAGCTGACGCGGCGTCTTCGCGACACGGACGATCGCGGCCGCGAGCGCCTCGAAGAAGCGGGCGAGGCGCAGGTAGGCGATGAGCACCATCATTCCGAGCAGCAGCGCCAGCGTGTCGAGGTTGATCGCCTGGTAGGCCTCGTCGAGCGGCAGCGCGCCGCTCACCACCATCGCGACCGCGCCGAGCAGTGCGACGCCCGGCCGATCGAGGTTGAAGAACGGCACCCGTCGCATCGAGGCGAGGACGTAGGTCACGGCGAAGATGAGCAGCGCGGCGATCGTGGTGCCGCTCATCGGCGGGTCCGGACGGCGCTGCTCAACGGCTCGCGCGGCTCGACGAAGCGCGCGGTCGCCGTCGCGAGGCAGCGACCGGTGGCGTCCTCGATCGCCGCCGCATGCGCCAGCACCCGTCCTCGGCGCCAGCGTGGCCAGCCACGCACGACCAGCGCGACTCCCAGCGGCACCGGCCGCAGGAACTTCACTTCGAGGCGGCTCGTGAACGCCATGACGCCCAGCGACGCCGTCACTTTGGCCATCGCCTCATCGAGCAGCGCCGAGATCACGCCGCCATGGGCGTAGCCCGGCGGTCCCATGAAACGGCGGCTCAAGCGGCAAGCCGCGACCACGCTGCCGGCCGGCTGATCCACTTGCGCTCGAAAGCGCAGGGCGAGGCCGCCTGCGACGCGCGGGTCGCAGCCGAAACAGCCACTGCGGCCGTGGCGCGCGCCGTTCGAGGCAGGAGCCGCAGGGGATGAGGCGGAGCGCTTCGAGGGGCGAGGCACCCGAGCGTTCAAGCAGCGATGCCGCATGCGGTCAAGCACGCGCCGTTTGCCGCCGCCGTCGATAGCGGCCAAGATGCGCCACGATGAGCGTCTCGACCCTGAAGTTGAGTCTGTGCGTGATCACGCGCGACGAGGAGCAGCGCCTCGCGCGCTGCCTCGCCTCGGCCGCTTTCGCCGCGGACATCGTCGTCCTCGATTCGGGTTCGACCGATCGAACGGTCGCGATTGCGCAGGCTGCCGGCGCGCGCACGTTCGTCGAGCCGTTCCGCGGCCACGTCGCCCAGAAGGCGCGCGCGGTCGAGCTCGCCGAGCACGACTGGGTGCTCTGCCTCGATGCCGACGAAGAGCTCTCGCCGGAACTGGCGGCTGCCGTGCGTGCCGTGCTGGCGGGTGAACCCGGCGCCGCGGGCTTCGAGCTCGCGCGCAAGACCTCCTACGTCGGTCGTTTCATCGAGCACTGCGGTTGGTGGCCCGAATGGCGGCTGCGCCTGTTCGATCGCCGACAAGGCGGCTGGACCGGTGCCGATCCGCACGATCGCGTCGAGGTGCGAGGCCGGGTGGGGCGGCTCGACGGGGCGCTGTGGCACTACGCCTACCGCGACGTCGCGCACCATCTCGAGAAGGTGAATCGCTACACGACCACGATGGCGCAGGGACTCGCGCAGCGCGGTGTCGCGTTCCGATGGCGCGATCTGCTGGTGCGGCCGCCCGCACGTTTCCTGCGCATGTTCGTCGTGAGGCGCGGCTTCCTTGACGGGGCGCGCGGCTTCTTGCTGGCGACGATTGGCGCGTTCTACGTCTTCCTCAAGTACGCCAAGCTGTGGGAGCTGAAGCAGCTCGCGGCCGGTCGTGAGGAATCGTTGCAGACGCACCGCCGCGATGCGCCGGCGCATTCGCCCGCAGCGAAGAGTGATGCACCGTGACGCCCGGCCCGATCGGTCCCGCCGGGATGGGCGCTTAGCCCTTCGGCGTCAGCTTGCGACCGATCTTGCGGTGGCGGCGCAGGATGTTGCGCCCGCCGACGGTCTTCATCCGGGTGCGGAAGCCCGTCATCTTGGAGCGCTTCTGGTTCGAGTTGCGGATCTTCATGCGAACAAGTCCTTTGGCTCTGGGGGCGAACAGCTTAGGCGCGGGTTGCTCCCGGTCAATCCGGCGCTGGTTCCTCGCCTCCACGCGCCGGGAGCAAGGCGAGCGCCTCGGCCATGCGGCCGGCAAAGGGATCGTCCGCCCCGAGCGGCCCGATGGGAGCGTCGAGGAACTGCTCGAGCGAGGCGACCGTCCGCACCCCGGCCCCCTTCTGCAGTTGCTTGAGCGCCGACCTCAGGTCCTTGGGGAGCGGCGAGCGCAGCGTGAGCTGCTTGCCGTCCGCGGGACTCGTCAGGGTGATCTGGTGGGCGTGCAGCGCAAGGCGGGCGAGCAGCGGTCGCTCCGTTTCGCCGCGCGCTGGTCGATAGCCGTGCTTCAGCTTGGAGAGCAGCAGCTGCTCTTCGCCTCCATAGACCGTGTCGCCCACCAGGGAGTGGCCGAGGTGGCGCAGGTGGGCGCGGATCTGGTGGGTGCGGCCGGTGAGCGGTCGGGCGTGCACGAGCGAGTAGCCGCGGAAGCGCAGCAACGTGCGCACCAGCGTCACCGAGGGTTTGCCGTGGCCCGGCGTCACGGCCATCCGGTGGACACGACCGAGGCGCGGCGTCAGCGGCGCGTCGATGATCTGCGGCTCGTCGTCGACGTGGCCGGAAACCAGCGCGAGGTAGTCCTTCAGCACGCGCCGTCCGGCGAACTCGGCGGTCAGCGCGCTCTTCGCCTCTTTGCCGAGCGCGAAGACCACGACGCCGCTCGCGTGCTTGTCGATGCGATGGACCAGCTTGACGTGGTCGTCCGGCCGCGAGCGCTTGAGCAGCGTCAGCATGTCGGGTTGGCGCACGCTGCGTTCGGCTGCCGTCGCGAGACCGCTCGGCTTGTCGACGGCGATCATCGCCGAGTCCTGGTGCAGCAGCGGCAGGTCGGAAAGCGCCTTGGGCTTCTTGCGCTTCTTGACGTCGGCGTCGATGGTGACGACGTCACCGAAACGCAGCGGTCGTGAGTCGGCGATCGCCTCGCCGTTCACCTTGACGAGCTCGGCGGCGATCCAGCGGCGCAGCTCGCCATGCGACTGGTCCGGAAAACGGACGCGCAGGAAGCGGTAGAGGTTCATCGAGCGGCAGTCGAGCCCGACCACGAGCGCGTTCGGGGCGCCCGCTTCGGAGGTCGAGAGCGCTTCGCGCTGCGACTGCGAAACTTCTTCGTCGTCGGGATCTTGGCGGGGTCGGGAACGACGAGCCATGGGGCGCGCGCCTTCGAGAGGGATTGGGCGCGACTATTGTAGGGCCATGAACGTGCCGCGCCGGCTCATCGTTTTCCTGCTGTTGCTGGCGACCGCGTGGGCGGCAGCGCCCGCGCTCTCCGGTGGGCTGCGCAGCGAGGACTACCTCGCAGTCGACTATTTCGCGCGAGCGCCGGCGAGCGCCGTGCTGTTCGAGCCGCACCTCGACATGCGGCTCTTTGGCTACTGGCGCCCGCTCTCCGATGCGGCGACGTGGGGATTGGTGCGACTCGCCGGTCCCGCGCCGACCTTGTTCCACGCCATCCTGCTGCTGCTGCATGTCGCCGCCGCGGCGCTCTGTGGCACCGCACTGCGCCGATTGATCGGCTTGTCGGCAGGCGCGGGCCTCGCCGCCAGCTGGATCGCGGCCGCGCACCCGTGGTCAGTGGCGACGGTGAGCTACCTCGACGGCGGCATGGCCGGCCTGCTGGTGGCCATCACCACGTTTGCGGCGTTGATCGCGCTTGGGCGCTGGCGCGACGGCGTCGGCGGCAGCGTGCCGTTGTGGCTGGCGTTGATCGCGGCGGGGCTCGCGTACGACGCGGCGCTGATCCTCCCGGTGATCGTCGTCGTCGTGGCGGCCGTGCTTCCGCGTCGCGAGCGCGGCGTGCCGTGGCTCGTGTTGCTGGTGGTTCCGCTGCTCCTGCTGCTGCGCTGGCTCGCGGTGGGGCGCGCCTTCGATGGCTATCCGCTGCCGCCGAACTTCCTGGTCGATTTCCCGTCGCGCCTGCTGCTCTGCATGCAGCGCCTCTTCCTGCCGTTCTTCGCCGAACTCGGCGCGCCGCGAATCGAGCTGACGCTCGCGCTCTCGGCCATCGCGCTGATCGCGGTGATCGTCGCGATCGCCACGCGCCGCGGCCGCATCGCCACGCCCTTGCGACAAGGGCTCGCGCTGCTCCTGCTGGTGGCCGGGCTGCTCGGCTACGCACCCGACCTTTTCACGGGCGGCCGCGGCGCGCCACCCGACGAGCTGGTGCTCGCCTACAAGAGCTACCCGGCCGCGCTCGCGGCAGCGCTGGCGACCGGTTGGCTCCTCGGTCGCTCGACGGGTCGTCGCGGCGTCGGCAGTCTCGTCCTTGCGCTGCCGATCGTCGCGGGATCGCTTTGGTTCGGCGCACCGCTGCGCCGCGAGTTCGGACGCGCGCAGGAGTGGGCGAGCTCGATCCCGGCCGGCGTCCGCGCGCGCGCCAGCGAGCTTCGCGCGCGCCGCTTCGTCGTCTTCGAGGTGCCGGTCAAGGCGGAACGCAACGGCCGCTCGATCGCCCGTTCGCTCCAGTTCGGCCTCGCGTCGGCGCTGCGGCCACCGTGGCCAGGCGAGGAACTCTTCGCGTTGCCGCTGTTTCGCGCGCTGCTCGACGAGCAGCAGGCGTTCATCAGCGCGGAGTCGATGGCGGCCTTCGCGTCGGTGCCGTCGCTCGAACCGCTGGTCTGTACCTATCGCATCGTCGACGGCCGCGAGCAGGCGCTCGTCGAGCGCTTGCCACGTCCGGCGTCAGCATCGGAGGCGCCCGTCCGCCTGTTCGCGCGCCCCGACGCCGTCGAACTCGCCCTCGCGGACGTCGAGCAGTCGCCGCTGGTACCGGTGGCGTCGGATGGTTCGATCGTGTTGGCGGTGCGCGGCCGCGTCGCGGGCACCCCGCGCTTCGCCTTCCTCAATCGCACCCACCCGTTCATCAGCGACGCGCTCGATCTCGTCGCCGCCGCCGAGCGGCCCGCGACGACCCCGGCCGAGGTCGAACTGGTCCGGATCCGATCGCCCTGGCTGCTCGAACATGCGCAGCGCTTCCCCGACGACGTGACGTTCGTCGTGCTGGAGTTTCGCCCCGCGAGCGGCGGCCCCGGCAGCGCCGTTCTGCCAGCCACGGTGTCGAACGTCGTACCGCTGCGCCTCGCTCCGCCACGCTGAATCGGCGCGCGGCGCCCGGTGCCGCCAAGCGCCCCTCTGCGCGGAGCGCTTTCGCGAGTAGAACCTCGCCCCTTTCCAAGCGAATCACGGTCGCAAAGAGGGCGCCATGGGACTGGCCTGCGGAATCGTCGGATTGCCCAACGTCGGCAAGTCGACCATCTTCAACGCGATCACGGCGGCCGGTGCCGAGAGCGCCAACTACCCCTTCTGCACGATCGAGCCGAACATCGGCATCGTCGACGTGCCGGACGATCGGCTCGCGAAGATCCGCGAGTTCATCCCCAGCGGTCGCCTGGTACCCGCGACGCTGAAGGTCGTCGACATCGCCGGCCTGGTGAAGGGGGCGAGCACGGGCGAGGGGCTCGGCAACAAGTTCCTCGGCACCATCAAGGAATGCGATGCGATCCTGCACGTGGTGCGCTGCTTCGAGAGCAGCGACATCATCCACGTGAGCGGGACCGTCGACCCGATGCGCGACATCGAGGTGATCGACGTCGAACTGGCGCTAGCCGACCTCGAGACGGTGCAGCGCGGCGTCGATCGCATCGGCAAGAAGGCACGCTCGGGCGACAAGGAAGCGCTGTTCGCCAAGGAGGTCATGGATCGTGCGGAGAAGCTGCTCGCCGCCGGCAAGCAGTTGCGCCTGACCGAGTGGACGCGCGACGAGCGCGTCGTGCTCGACCCGCTCTTCCTCATCACCATGAAGCCCGTGCTGTTCGTGGCAAACGTCGCGGACAGCGACCTCGACGGCCGCTCGCCGCTAGTCGACGTGGTTCGCAAGCACGCCGCCGCCACCGGCTCGCAGATGGTCGCGCTCTCCGGCGCCATCGAGGGCGAGATCATGTCGCTCGAGGCGGCTGATCGCGCCGCGTTCCTCGCCGACATGGGACTCAAGGAACCGGGGCTGCACCGCCTCATCCGCCAGGCCTATGCGCTGCTCGGTCTGCAGACCTTCTTCACCGCCGGCGAGATGGAGATCCGGGCCTGGACGATCCACAAGGGGGATGCCGGGCCGAAGGCGGCCGGCGTGATCCACACCGACTTCGAGAAGCTCTTCATCCGGGCCGATGTGTACTCGATCGACGACCTCATCGCCTACAAGTCGGAGGCGGGCATCAAGGCTGCGGGAAAGATGCGCTCGGAAGGGCGCGAGTACGTGCTGCGCGAAGGCGACGTCTGCCACTTCCTGATCGGGAAGTGATGTTGCGCGAGCGGCTCGCGGCGAGGGATCAGCCGCCTTCGCGCAGGCGCTGACCGAAGAGCACGAGCCGCCGCCACGCTTCGTGCCGCAACGGCGTCGCTGGCGCTGACAGGCGCAGCACTCCCGTGACCCCGAGCGCCGCCGCCGCGTCGTCCTCATCGAGGCGCGCCACGAGCTGGAAGTGGGCGCGACTCGCTTCGTTCGTGCGCGGATCGATGGCGATGTCGCCACCCGCGATCTCCGCGAGCGCCGCGAGGTCGGGGTCGAGGGCGTGAAGCCCCATCGGGACGATGTGCTCGATGGTGCCGTGCCGCACGCGACCCGCCTGTGCCGTCGAGCGGAACTCGACGCGATCGCCCACCGATGGGCTGCAACGGGCCCACTCCTCCTGGCTCAACAAGGCACGCACGCACAGCTCGCCGTCGACGATCCGTCCGAGTGCCTCACCGCGTTGCACGAAACGGCCGCGCTCGCCGGAAGACGGTACGGCAAGCAGCGTCCCCGTCCGGGGGGCGACGACGAGCCGATCCTGCTGCTGGCGCAACGCGTGGTCGAGCGCGGCTTGCGCCTGCAGCGACTGTTCATGCGCAGCCGCAGCGGCCGCGGGATCGAGCGGCGCAAGTCCCCGTTCTCGCAACTGCGCCTGAACCAGGCGCGCCTGCGCCGTGGCGACGGCGCCGTCCGCGACGGGATCGACGAGTCGCACTACCGGAGCTCCCGCTTCGACGTGGGTGCCAGCAGGGGCGACGATCGCTTCGAGGAAGCCGTCGCTGCTCGCGCTGACGGTGGCTTCGGCGAGGCGTCCGGTGACGCCCGTGACCAGCACGCGCGGCGGCATGGGCAGACTTAGCAGCGCGATCGGCACAACCCCGAGCATTCCGACGGCGATGGCGATCGCGCGCGTGCGCAGCGCCGGCGTCGTGGCCGAGCGGACGAGGCCACCGATCGCGCTACGGATCAGTTTGACGATGCGGGAGGCGAGGTAACCGACGCCCAGCAGCACGCCGAGCGCGTAGTACTTGTGGGCGATCGCGAGGCAGACGCCCGTCATCAGCGCGAGCTGGCTTCCGGCGGAGCCCAGCGCGAAGAAGACGAAGAGCCAGCGCAGGCGTCGCTGCTTCGGCGCCCGTTCGATCGGCATGCCCAGCAGCACGCGTCGGACCAGGGAGAGCGTGTAGCTCTCGGCGTGGGCGCGCAGGTTCGGGAGCTCGAGCACGTCGCACAGCGCGTGATAGCCGTCGTAGCGCAGGAATGGATTGAGGTTGAAGGCCAGCGTCACCGCGCTCGCCATCACCACGATGCCATGCGCGAGCGAATGGAGCGCGCCCGGAGGGGTCATCGCCCAGACGAAGACCGCCAGCGCGGCGACGAAGAGCTCGACGATCATCCCGGCCAGGCAGACGACGATGCGCTGCCAGCGCAGGGTGAAGGACCAGCTGCTGGTGGCGTCGACGTAGGCCGTCGGCGTGAGCATCATCAGGTTGATGCCCATCTTGGGCACCAGCCCGCCGAAGCCTCTGCAGGCGTACGCGTGGCCGAACTCGTGGAACAGCTTCAGTCCGATCAAGGTCGCCCACAGCATCGGCAGGTCGCGGCCGTCGAGCAGGTCGACGATCGGTGCCGTGAAGTCATGGAAGTTCGCGGCGACGACGTACCCGCCGAGCAGGACCGTCGCCAGCCAGATCGCGACGCCGATGGGGGTGAAGGCGAGTCGCACCCAAGGGAGCGTGCGCTGCAGGAAGCGATCGGGATTCCAGAGCGGGATCTGCAGCGAGAGGAACGCCATCCGGAAGCGCTTCGCATGCGCCGCGCGCTGCTGCTCGGCTCGGCGAAACAGCGTCTTCTCGTCGTTCAACGGAAGCGCCAGGAATCCGAGGCGATGCATCGAGTAGACCAGCCGGTAGTAGTTCTCCTCCTCGTCGTGGGCGACCACTCCGCGCTGGACCAACTCCTCGAAGATCGCCCCGAGCGTGCGCGTCTCGTCGAGGGCCACGATGATCGCGTACTCGGACGGGCCGACGCGATGGTGAGCGAGAGTCAGCGGGTCGCGCAGCACGTAGGCCACTTCGCCACGGAAGACGTGGCGCGTCACTTCGAGATCGCGGCGCGCCCCGACCTGGACTTCGCGCAGCCGCTGAGCCAGCGACGGCGCCGCAGGAGCGACCGCGGCAGCGGGAGTGGTCTGCGGGGGCGGTGAAGCCGTCGCGCTCATGGCCAGACGTGCAGCCGCAGCCAGTCGACGGCGCGGTGGCTGAAGACCCACCAGACCGGCCGTCGCCCCGCCTCGACCACGGCGATGCCCTCCATGCCCGGTCGCAGGCCGGACGGAACGCCGGTCGACGCGGCCGTGAGCACGAAGACGTTGCGGCCGTTCCTCATCTCGGCGACCGGCGCGACCTTCGCGACCTCGACTCGCTCGTCCTGTTCGGGGCGGGCGAACGGGCTGAAGCGGGCTGGCGCACCGGCGAGTGCCGCATCGAACTGCGCTTCCGGCAACTCGAGCTCGAACTCGAGCTCCAGACCAGGCGCCACCTCGAACAGCTCCTGACCCCGCGCGAGGCGTGCTCCGACCTGCTCGCGCAGATCGCCGCGAAGCAGCCAGCCGTCGAACGGGGCACGCAGCGTGGCACGCGACAGCTGCTCCGCACCCAGCTCTGCCTGCGCGGTCAGCTCGTCGCCGCGGGCGCGCGCGATCGCGGCCTCATTGAAGCGACGCTCCGCGAACGCTCTGCGTTCTTCGAGTCGAGCCACTGCCAGCTCGTGCGCGAGGCGCTGCGATTCGAGTTCGATCTCGCGCGTGTCGAGCTGGGCGAGGACATCGCCGGAACGGACCCTCGTTCCCGGGACGATCGCCACCGCAGCCAGGACGCCGTCGAACGGTGCGGCAATGCGGCGCGTCGAGGCGGCCCGCAACGAGGCCGGTACCGGGATCTCGTAGGCCATGCGTCCCAGCGCGAGCCAACCGATGAACGCCGCGGCGGCCGCCACGATCGCCTTGCGCCGCCAATGTCGCGGGCGAACCAGATCGCGGCTCCAATCGACGGTGGCGCGGCGCACATGGCTCAGCACGCCGGCGTGGGCCCGATCCAGCAGATCGAGCGCCGCGACGTAGGGCTGCACGAGCTTCGCGAGCTCGTCGAGCTCGTCGCTGCGAAACGGCTGCGTGCTGCCGCGCTCCAGCCCGATCAGCAGGCGCGCCGCGCCATCATCGGCGAGGCGCAGGCTTGCGACGCAGCTGCCGCCGGACTGCTCGTGCCATGCGCGATGCAGACGATACGGGCCGCTTTGCATGGCGCCTTCGACGGCACTGTCGGGGTGCTGGCAGACCAGGCGCGGTCCGTGGTCGAGGCACTCGCCGAGCGCGGCGACCAGGGCGTGGATGCGCGGACTGTCGTGCTGGACCTCGGCCTGGCCCGACAAACAGATCAACTCGACGTGAGCTCCGTTCACGCGAGCGACGCTGACGCGCTCGCATCCGCTCTTGTTTCGCAGCTGGTTGGCGATCGTGTAGCAGAGCTCGCGCGCCGAGCCGAACGGGGCCGCCTTGCGCGCCGTGAGCGTGGCATCGCCTGGCGTCCCGGCCGCGGCCACCGCCGTCGTCGCGGTCGTTGCGGTGGTCGCCCCAGCGATCAACGCGGCGAGCGCCTGGAGTTCTCCGGATAGCGCCTGCGCTTCCGGCGCGCTCGCGCAGCGTGCCATCAGTGCGAGTGCGCCGATACTGCGCCCGCTGCGGTCGAGCAGCGGCACGGCGAGGCGCGCGAGGCCGATCACGCCGTCCTCGTTTCGATAGAGCTGCACGTTGGCGCGTCCGTCGGCGAGCGCGTCGAGGAGCGCGCGTTCGACCGGTTCGCTCCAGAACGTCGGGTCGGCGCCGTCGGCGATGAAGCGTTCTCGTTGGCTGCTCGCCGAGCCATGCAGCTCGATCTGCACGCACGGGCTTGCGAAGCGCGCCGCGAGGCAGGGCAGCGCCGCTCGCACGAAATCGCCGGCGGATGGCGTTGCGCGCGCGCGGTCAAGCAGCTCGCGCACGCAGCCGTCGGAGCGAGACGTTGCGGCTGCAGTCGCAGCAGAGGTCGAGGTGGCGCTGCCGCTCAATCGAGCAGGTCCTTGCCTTGCGGCTGCAGCGAGGCGGGCAGATCGACCGGAGTGAAGAACTGCATGCCCGCCTCGAACGCATCCTCGCGCAGGAGGCGGCAGCGCACGCAGCGAGCGAAGAGCTGCGGAAGCTTGTGCGCGCTGTCGTCGAAGTCGAGTCGATAGATGTCACCGACGCCGAGCGGCAGCGGGAGCAGCAGACGGCAACCGCCGCGACTCAAGTCAGCCGTCAGGCCCTGGATCTTGAAGGCGAGCAGTGCGCTCGAGTTGCCCGAGCGGACCACCACCTTCAGCTTGTGCTCGATGCGGACGCTGCCGCGCTCGCGGACGATCTCGGGGGCGGTCTGCTTCTCGAGGGACCGGAGCGTCTCCTGGTCGAGCGCAGAGGGCGAGGTCGTTGATTCGGAGTCGAACATGAGGACCTCGTCCGTCCGTCCGGCAGGCGTCAATCGGCTGCAACGGAGCCTGAGTGCGTGTGACGCTCTCTTCGGCCGCGACTCAAGGACGAGATGAGTCGTTGCGGCGGCGGCTCAGATCGCGCTGGTCTGGAGGCGCCTGCGTCGTCAGCCAAGTCGCTTTCGCACCCTGGAGTAGTGCGTTTAGTGAACCTACCCATCCCGTTGGAGGGGCTCCCGGGGCGTCGGCGGCCGCGGGGACGTCGGAGTCGCGACCGGGGCGTGGGAGATCCGTACGCGGATCGGCGGGCCCGCGGTCGACCGCGGTATCGAGACTCAAAGACGCTGGCGGGTCGACCGGGGTCCAGCGCTCCTCGAGCGTGCGTGCGCGCCCCTCGAGAGTCTCGAAGCTGGGGGCGCCCGTTGCGCCTAGCACCGGCGCGACCTCGAGAGGCTCCACGACGACGCGTTCAGGGTCAAAGGTGAAGCCGCCCAACGACATGGCAGGCGCTCGCGCGTTCAGACCGGGCCCGTCGCCCGTTCGATCGGTGGCCGCGTCGAGTTCCGGAGCATCCTCGATGCGCCCCGCTTCGACGCCCGGGAGCGTCGCGTCGAGGATCGCGAGGTCGCCGGGCTCGATCGCCGGATCGACACTCTCGGGCACGAGCGCGACTGGCGGCTGCACGGAACTTACGGGTTCGTCGTCGCCCTCGGACATCGGGGCGGGCGGCGTTGCCTCGGTCGGCTGAGCGCGCACGTAGACGAACACTTCGTCGAACGACTTCGAAGTACCGTCGCTCACCTCGAGTTCAAACCGCAGCACCTGATCCTGCGACACGGTGGGTGCGACGAATCTCAGCGTGGAATCGTGAGGACTCTCGACCGTGACGGCAGCGCCATCGCGTTGGCGCCACGTGTAGGTGAGTCCTGGACTGTCGACGTCCGCCCCGCTGCCGCGAATGACGACCGACGTGCCCGGAGCGGCGCGCTGCGGATCCCCCGCTTCAGCAGTGGGGGCATCGTCATCGGCGGCGACCGTGACGGTGACGCTGTCGAGAGAGGTGGTGGTGCCATCGCTGACCGAGAGCTCGAAGACGATGGCGGTGTTGACGAGCCCTTCGGGGGCGGTGAAGGTCGGAGCAGCGGCGCGCGCGTCGCTGAGCACCACGGCAGGCCCGCTCACTTGCCGCCACTGGTAGGTGAGCGGGGTGCCTTCGGGATCGCTGCCATGTCCTGCGAGCGTGACCTGATCGCCCTCAGCGACTGATTGCGGCGCGCCCGCTTCGGCAGTCGGGCCATCGTTGACCGGGAGCACGTGGACCGTGAAGGTGCCGACATTGGACGACCACGCCTCACCATCGAACGTCTGAAACGCGATCGTCGCGTCGCCATTCCAGTTGGCGTCAGGTTGGAACGTCAGTGAGCCCGTCGCGATGGCTTGTGCGGTGATCATTCCGCCCGCCACCACCGGCTGGCCGTTCAGCAGGAACGTGCCGTGTTCGGGCAGCGTCGTGACGCGGAACGCCTCGACCGAATCGCCGTTGTCGGAATCACTGCCTTGAAGCGTGATCGTGGCCGTGCCGTCTTCGTTGATCGTGCCCGCGCCGGCGACTGCGATAGGAGCCGTGTTGACCGGTGCGACGGGGCCGGTCGGAAGCGCCGTCTCACGATCGCTGAAGCGCACCCGCTCGACGCCGTGGTGATCGATGGTGACCGTGCCACCGTTTTGCAGCGTCACGATCACCTGGCTGGTGCCGTAGGTCACCTGATCCGAACGGATCGTCCCGAGATCGAGGAGGTCGTCTCCGTCACCTCCCTCCACCGTCAGTCGATCGCCAGCGACGGCGCCGCTCGTCGACAAGGTGTCGTTGCCGCTGCCGCCGTCGAGCGAATCGTTGCCGCCACCAGCGATCAGCGTGTCGTTGCCGGCGCCGCCGCGAAGCTGGTCGTTGCCGCTTCCGCCGAGCAGCGTGTCGGCGCCCGACCCGCCATCGAGGAGATCGTTCCCGGCCCCGCCCGAAAGAGTGTCGTTGCCGTCGCCACCGCGCAGCACGTTGTCGCTCGAGTTGCCGGTGAGGACGTCATTTCCTGACCCTCCAGCGAAGACGACGCCTGAGATCGAACTCGAAAGGGCGAGTCGCTGATCGGCCGTGAACGCCGCGCGCTGGCCACTCGACAACGTGTTGAACCAGTCCGCACTTGGGATCGTCCCGAGCTGGGTCGTTGTCAGCTCCGTGATCCGACTCACCGGCACGTAGCGGAAGTTGCCGTAGGTGAGCCGCTCGATCTGCGGTGTGGTGAGCGACTCGCGCTGATTGGCGGTGAGGTAGCCAATCGAGATGGTGGCGGTGTTGAGCGCCTGCACCTGCGTCGCGTCGAGCGAGGCACGCGCGTCAGCCGACATGGTCGCGAACCAATCGGTATTCGGGATCGTCGCGAGCTGGGTGGTGGTGAGGTGGTCGACGCCGCTCGCGGAGAGGTAGCGGAAGTTGCCGTAGGTGAGCCGCTCGATCTGCGGTGTGGTCAGCGACTCGCGCTGATTGGCGGTGAGGTAGCCAATCGAGATGGTGGCGGTGTTGAGCGCCTGCACCTGCGTCGCGTCGAGCGAGGCGCGCGCGTCGGCCGACATGGTCGCGAACCAATCGGTATTCGGGATCGTCGCGAGCTGGGTAGTGGTGAGGTGGTCGGCGCCGTTGGCGGAGAGGTAGCGGAAGTTGCCGTAGGTGAGCCGCCCGATCTGGGTGGTGGTAAGCGACTCGCGCTGATCGGCGGTGAGGTAGCCAATCGAGACGGTGGCGGTGTTGAGCGCCTGCACCTGCGTCGCGTTGAGCGAGGCGCGCGCGTCGGCGGACATGGTCGCGAACCAGTCGGTGTTGGGGATCGTGGCGAGCTGAGCTGGCGTGAGGTAGTCGACCTGAGCCGGCGTGAGCGTGCGAAAGCTCGTGTAGGGCAGGGCGCGGACGGCCTCGCACGCCGGACTCGTGAGATCGACCGATACCGAGTCGGTCGCCGTGTGGGTCCCATCGCTGACCGTCAGTTGGAAGACGACCGCGGCACCGGCTCCGCCTGCGGGTACGGTGAAGGTCGGCGTGGCCGCGTGCGGATCATTCAGGGTGACGGTCGGTCCGCTGACCTGCGTCCATGTGTAGGTCAACGCGTCGCCATCCGCGTCCAGGCCACTGCCTTGAAGCGTGACGGACGCTCCCTCGAATCCGGTCAGGTCGGCGCCGGCGTCCGCCGTGGGCGCCACGTTGACGTCGTCGATCGTGGAAACGACGCCGTCGGCGAACTCAAGGCTCTCCACGTTCGCGAAGTCGATCGTGAAGCTCTCTTGGTGCTTGGCGTCGAGGAAGACGGTGACGTGACCGTCCTTGGTCGAAACCTCCGCGTCCTTGCTCGAAAAGGAACGGAGATCGAGCGTGTCGTGGCCGCCGGCGCCGTCGATCGTGAAGTGATCGTCCGCCGCCGCTCCGCTGAATGAGAAACGGTCGGCTTCGTTGCTGCCGATCGCCCCTTCGACGTCGGTGAGCCGATCGGTGCCGCCGCCGCCGGTGTCCTGCTCCTTCTCGAGCGTGAGGTCCACGTGGACGCCCTTCTCGGCGTCGGAATAGTCGACCGTGTCGTGCCCCTTGCCGCCGTCGAGTCGGTCGTTCCCTGCGCCACCGCGCAGCGTGTCATCTCCGGCGCCGCCCTCGAGGCGATCGTCGCCAGCGCCGCCGGCCAGCAGGTTGTCCGCATCGTTGCCGGTGAGGCGGTCGTCGTGGCTCGACCCGATCACGTCCTCGATGGAGACGAGCGTGTCCTTCCCAGCCCCTTCGGTGTCCTGACCCCCGTCCGTGCCGAGGTCGACGGTCACTCCCTTCTCGGCATGCGAGTAGTCCGCCGCATCGCGGCCCTCCCCGCCATCGAGCGTGTCATCGCCGGCGCCGCCGTCGAGGGTGTCGTCGCCGTCGTCGCCAAACAGCGCGTCGTCGCCCCCTCCGCCCGTCAGGTGGTCGTCACCGCCCAGGCCATGCGCCTCGTTTGCACCCTCGTCGCCGCTGAATGCGTCGTCGTGTTCGGTCGCGCCGGACTGCTCCTCCAGCGTCGACGGGTCGATCCAGGTCGCCGAGAGCAGGACGCGATTCTCGAGGCTCTCCACTTCAAACGAGCGGGCCGGCCGCACTGGAACCGCATTCAGCGGAGCCGGGGCCGGTTCGTCGGGTCGCTTGGGAGTTGCAAGGGAGGCGTCGGGCCTGGAGGAATCGGTCGCCATGCGGATCTCCGCGGTGGCGCGCGCGCCACCGTTTTGCGGTTCGGTCACTTCGCGAAACGGACCTGGCAGCGGAGTCCGGCGGGAATCCGCTCGCCCTCATTTCGCAGTTCGAGGCGCACGACGAAGGTCGAACTCGCCGTGTCGACCTGTCGCTCGACGACCTTCACGGTCGCTTCGAGCAGCGTTTCGGGGGCGTGCTCCAACGACAGCGTGGCGCGATCGCCGACGGTCACGGCACCCAGCATCTGCACCGGCAAGGCGACCTCGACGATCAGCGGATCGAGCGCCAGCAATCGCACGATTCCGGGATCGCCGCGGCTGATGTACTCACCGACGAAGTGGCAGCGCTCGGCCACCACGCCGCGGATCGGCGCGCGAATCCGCGTGGCGTCGAGGTCGAGGAGCGCTCGGCGGTGCTCCAGACGATCGAGCGCCAGCGTCTCCTCTGTTTCAAGCAGGTCGATCTCGGCCTGGCGGCGCTTCGCGAGCAGCTCTTCCTTCTCGCTTCCAGCGATCAGGCCATCCTGGAACAGCGCCGCGCGTTGCGCGAGCTGACGATCCAGTTCCGCGACCGCCGCGTGGGCGCGTTGGTTGCCCGCGGTGCGCGAAGCACGGGCGGCCGCCAGCTCGACCTGAAGCTGCTGCGGGCGTGGATCGAGGCAGGCGATCTCGGCACCCGCTTCCACCACGTCGCCGAGTTCGACGCGCAGTTCGTGCAGCAGCCCCTCGCCCGAGCTGCCGACCAGGACGTTCTGCGAGGCTTCGAGCCGTCCTTCGAAGCCGGCCGACGGGGCGCGCTCGTTGGCCGCCCGCGGGGTCGCGGCGGCGAAGCCGAAGGGTGCGATCAGAGCGGTGCAGAGGGTGAGCAGTCGCATCGGGCATCTCTTCCAGGCGATGGGGGAGGTGTCCCGAATCTCGGTCAGAGCCGCTCGCGTGGTGAAGTCGGCGACTCGCGGGCTTGGTTCGATCGGCGTGGGGGCGGCGCGGTTGATTCGCGCCGCGATTCCGCCACGATGCTGCGCTCACTCGCGGCGGTCTCGGCTGCGCTCTGGCCCCATTTCTCGGAGGAACTCCCCATGTCGTGCCGACCGATTCGATCGCTGGCGATGGTGGCGGGATTGGCGATGGCGGTCGCCGGCTGCCGATCCGATGACGCAGTCCACGCGGAAGAATCTTCGCGACCGCTCGCGCTCTTCGATGGCCGTTCGCTCGCCGGCTGGCACGCAGACGTACCGGCCGCCGATGGCGGCGCGAAGGTGGAACCGTCGTTCGTCGTGCGCGACGGCCTGCTCGTGAGCTGCGGCTCGCCGGAAGGTCACTTGATCACGGACGCGTCGTTCCACGACTATCGACTTGTGGTCGAGTGGCGCTGGCCCGGCGAGCCGGGGAACTGCGGCGTGCTGGTGCACAGCTCCGTGCCGCGCCGCCTCTACGGGATGTTCCCGCAGTCGATCGAGTGCCAGCTCCACGTCGGCAACGCCGGCGACTTCTGGTGCATCGGCGAGGACGTCACTGTGCCCGAGATGGAGGCGCGCCGCGGCCCGAAGGAGAACTGGGGCGTCGATGGCGACAAGGCGCGGCGGATCAAGAACCTCACCGATGGCTCCGAGAAGCCTGCGGGCGAGTGGAACGAGATGGTCATCGAGTGCCGCGGACGCGAGATCGCGGTGTGGGTGAACGGCGTCGAGGTGAACCGCGGCCGCGACTGCACCACCGATCGAGGCCAGATCGCCCTCCAGGCGGAAGGGGCACCTTGCGAGTTCCGTCGCGTCGAGCTGACGCCGCTCGCCGCTCGCTAAGTTGCGTCGCGTCGCGATCCCTGGAACCGCTTCGACGAGGACTGCATTGATGCCCGCTTCCCGCTTCGCCCGTCCGTTCGTGATCGCCGGCCTGATCGCCTTCACGTTGCTGCCCGGCTGCAACAGCGCCGCCATCGCCATCCGCGAGAAGTTCGGCTACGCCAAGCGCGAACAGCTCGTCGATCGGGTGCAGGAGGCGCGTGATGGCCAGGAGGAGGCCAAGCAGCAGTTCAAGTCGGCCCTCGAACAGTTCCTTGCCGTCACCAGGATCGATGGCGGCGAACTCGAGAAGGTCTACAAGAAGCTGAACGACGAGTACGAAGGCAGCGTCGATGCGGCCGACGAGGTGAAGAGCCGCATCGAGAAGGTCGAGGCGGTCTCCGGCGCGCTCTTCAAGGAGTGGGAGGCGGAGCTGAACCAGTACTCCGATCCGGCGCTGCGCAGCAGCAGCGAGGCGCAGCTGAAGGACACTCGCAAGAAGTACGCGAGCTTGCTGGTAGTGATGCAGAACGCCGCCAGCAAGATGGAACCGGTCCTCGCGACCTTCCACGACAAGGTGCTCTTCCTGAAGCACAACCTGAATGCGCAGGCGATCGCCTCGCTGCAGCAGAGCGTGGATGTGCTGAAGAGCGACGTCTCGCGCCTCGTCGCGGACATGGAGGCGTCGATCGCCGAGGCCAACCGCTTCATCGAGCAGATGCAGCCACAGGGCTGATTCGAGGCGCGGACGTCACATCGGCGCTGCGTCGACGCTGAGAGGATGAAGGCACCGCCACGCGGTTCGCGCGCGACCCGCGGCGAAACCACCGATGGAGTGAACGATGGGCACCGACGCTCCCGATCCGCGCTTCTGCCCGATCGTCTACGTGCGCGGCTTCGCGATGAGTCGCGGCGAGATCGACGACACGACGGCCGACCCCTTCTGCGGCTTCAACCTCGGCTCGACGGTCTATCGCGCGGTGCCCGACCGGAACCGTCCGCCGCGCAAATACGTCTTCGAGTCGCCGGTGGTGCGCCTGGCGTCCGACTTCGGCTACCGCGACGTCTATGAGGACGGTTACGACCTGCTCGACCCTGAGTGGCAGGCGAATCCGAAGAACGTGCTCACGCGCCGCTCGATCGTCATCTACCGCTACTACGACGAGGCTTCGACGCTGCTCGGCGTCGCGAAGACGCCGCCGATCGAGACGTTCGCGAAGAAGCTCGGCGAGCTCCTCCTGAAGGTGCGCGACCTCGTCTGCGCCAATCCCGCCAACGAGCTCGCGCCGGGCGACTTCCGCTGCTATCTCGTCGCCCACTCGATGGGCGGTCTCGTCTGCCGCGCCTTCCTGCAAAACCCCAAGCTCGGCAGCGACGCGGCGCTGCGCTGCGTCGACAAGTTCTTCACCTATGCGACGCCTCACAACGGCATCGACCTGATGGGCGGCAACGTCCCGAAGTGGCTAGGAATCGGCGACGTCGACAACTTCAATCGCGATCGGATGGCGGACTACCTCGCGCTGAAGCCGGCGTACAAGTCGAGCGAGCGGGTCGATTTGATCCCCGAATCGCGTTTCCCCTCCAGCCGCGTCTTCTGCCTGGTCGGCACCAATCGGCTCGACTACGAGGCCGCGTTCGGCGCCTCGCGAACCTTCGTGGGCCATGGCAGTGACGGACTGGTGAGAATCGAGAACGCGACGACGAAGGGGCTGAAAGCCAATGGACAGCTGGGCGAGTCGTGCGCCAAGGCGTTCACGTACCGCGCGCACTCGGGGTTCTTCGGCATCGTGAACAGCGAGGAGGGTTACCAGAACCTCGCGCGCTTCCTGTTCGGCGACGTGCGCGCTGACATCCATGTCGACTTCGACGAGATCCTGCTGCCCGCGAAGGTGGCGGCCGCGCAAGCGGGTGGTGCGAAGGTCGGGGCGCTCTACCAGGTCGAGCTGCTCGCTTCGCCGCGCGGCAAGCTCTGGTACTTGACGCGCCGGGTCGCCGAAGAGGATTCGGTCGCGTGCCTCAGCCACGCCGATTGGATGCGTGCGCCGAAGAAGGAGGGGCGCCTCTACCTCTCCACGGTCTTCCTCTCGAATCGCGCCCGCGTCAACGAGGGGCGTCCGTCGCTCGCCTACAGCGTCACGCTGGGCGTGCGCGCGCCCGACTACGAGATCGAGAAGAAGCTGTGGTTCGACCAGCACTACGAGGGCAGCTACCTCTTCCGTGACTCCGTGGTGGTCGAGCTCGTGCCGCCGCAGAACGATCCGGACGGCGACTGGCAAGTGCAGTACGCCTGGCAGGGCAAGGCGGTCAGCGTCGCCGACACGCCGATCTCGCCCAAGGAACTCACCAAGGGGCGGGTCGAGGTCAGCCTGCCGTTCGACAGCGAGACGACTCCGGGCGTGCGGGGGAAGCTGCGGTTCGTGCTCTCGGCGTGGAACGTCCCCGCCGGGTCGTGACGGCGCCGCACTTGAAGGCGCCGCCCTTCTTCCAGACCAGCGAAACCTTTGCAGCGGGTTGGGGTTCAGCAGGCTGCAACGTCGTCGCGTGACGATGTTCGGATGGACCCTGACGACCTGGGAGACGCGGCATGGTGCGAATCTTCACGAGGGGCGGCGCGGCGTGGCTGCTGCTCGCGGCTCTTGCGGCGCCGACGATGGCGCAGGGCGGACCACCGGGAGGCAAGCCGGACGGCCGGCCTCCTCGCGGCGGCAAGGAGCGCCCGAAGGACGATCGCAAACCGGGACCGCGAGATGAGGTGAAGGAGCAGATCGAGAAGATCGTCGAGCAGGCGCGGGCCGAAGGGCTCGACGAAAAACAGACGCGAGCGCGCGTGCGCGAGTTCCTGAAGACGCTGAAGGACGCCAAGAAGAAGAAAGACGGCGATCCCGGCGAGCGCCCGCAGAAGCCCGGCAAGGGGCGTCCGCACGGCCGCCCGCATGGCAAGCCGGGCGAGCGTCCCGAGACGGGCCCCGAGGGTGGTCCGCCGCCGCCGCCGCCAGAGGGAACGCCGCCGCCGGGCCATCCGCCGCGGCCGCCCGCGCCACCCAAGCCGGTGGAAGGGGACGGATCGAACTGATCACGCTGCGCGCGACGAAAGAGAACTCACCGAGATGGCGCGGGCGCCATCACGAGAGCGTGGTCGCCCGCGCCGCTCGTTGGAGTTGACTCGGGACGACGCGAGCGAGTCGCGAGCTCGGTGGCACCTGCAATCGCGACCGTGCTGGTCGGGACCCTCAGGGCCGCACGCGGATCCTGCGGCTGAACGACCGCGTGGGAGCAGCGGATGACGTCCGTCACGCCGCCGACCGCGATCGAGCGGAAGGCTGTCGTCGACCGCGCCGCCGTTCTGCGAGGACCTCGGGGCGACGAGTGCCAACACTGGTGCCACCACTCAGCGCACGAACCGATGGCGTCAGCCGGCGCATGCATGGTGCGAGGAGGGGGAGTTGAACCCCCACGGGTTGCCCCACTGGATCCTAAGTCCAGCGCGTCTGCCAATTCCGCCATCCTCGCGCGCGGGCCATTCTGGCGTCGAGCGCGACGGAAGCCAGTTGCCGGTCGCGTTCAGCGAGGAAGCGGCCCCGATCCCGAACCGGTTCGTCGAGCCGGACTCTACGGGCAGTCGGGACCGAGGAAGCGGATGGCCATCGCGTTGCTGAGGTCGTAGCGCGGCGGGAAGATCGCGTCGGTCTGTGCTGCCTGCCACACCGAGTCGATCACACCGAACCCGGCACCTGCCGGCACGATGTCTTCGATCGTCGCGCGGCCGTTGCCGTCGAGCTGCCCGGAAGAGACCAGCGCGTAGCCGAGAATCAACGACAGCTCGAGCATGCGCGGTTCGGGCTTGCTTCGCTTGTCGAGCAGCAACGGCGCCGGGCCACCCGACAAGAAGACGAAGTAGAACGCGTTGGGGCGACCTTCCAGCGTGAGCGCGCCAGCTTCGCCCTGACGGAGCACGGCCGGCGCGCGCATCTTGAGGTCGAAGATGCCGTACGTGGAGATCGACCCGTCATCGGCCCAAACCGCGATGTCCTGATTGGTCGCCGCCATCACGACGCCGCGCTCACGAGGCGTGTCGCTGAGAGTGACGCTCGGCCCCGTCAAACGTGGCTCGATGATGACGCTCTCCACGAGAGGGCCGGTCGTCGAATAGAAGAGCCGCAAGCCGGTCGTGCTGAGCGCCATGCTGGAGAGGCCGTCACCGATGTCGATCGTGTCGATCAGCGCGAGGGTCGCGGCGTTCAGTCGATAGATGCCAGGCGCGACGTCGGTGCCGACGTAGAGCACTTCGCCGTCGAAGTCGACCGCAGCGCCGACCACGCGGCCAGCCATGCTCCCGGGCGCGCTGGTCACCGGCGCACCGGTGACGTTCTGCAGGTCGAAGCGATTGACGACGGCGCCGTTGTTCAGCGTCTCGACCAGGAAGCCGGCGCGCAGCTCGCGGTCGGAAAGCACGAAGGCGTCGCGATCGACGCTCGGCAGGAGCGTGTTCTGCGTCAGCGCCTTCGGATCGAGTTCGATCAAGCCGGCGCCCGTCACGACGAGGAGGTGATGGTTGGCGGCTTCGGCGATCGCGTACGGCGCCGCGCGCAAGCGAATCGTCGATCGGCGGAAGTACAGGCTCGGGTCGAAGACGTCGATCCGGTTGCGGCTGGTGACGGAAGTGAAGCAGCTGTCGCTGCAGTGATCCTGAAACAGACCGCCGACGCTGCCACCGACAGTGGAAACGTCGAAGCGCGTCGTGCCGTCGGCGGGGTCGATGGCGACGAGTCGGCCGGACACCGAGTCGGCGGCAGAGAACCACTGGCGCGCCGGATCGAATGTGAGCGCGCCGAAGTTGGCGAGGCCGCCGACGACGCGGCGATTCTGGCTCCCGCCGCGGTTGCACCCGCCGGAAACCAGCGAGGCAGCGAGGAGAAGGACCGAGGTGGCGCGATGCGACAAGTGTTGCGACATGGGTGATTTCCGACGTGCAGGGAGGGCAACTCGCAGGTAGCACAACCGACGGCTGCCAAGTAGACGCAAGTCGACCCGAAAACTGGAGCCCGAACTTCGGCTGGCCTCGCGAAAAAAGTTCGCCAGGACGTCGCTGACGGTCACCCCGCGGATGGTCCTCCCGGATAGTCACAGCCCGGCGCGCGGGCCCTGCCCCCGATCTTGCGGGCCGGGCCGAACGGCAATCGATTCCGACGTCGAAGTCGATTCGAGCGCGGTTTTGGATTGAGTCGGACAGGCGGCACGGAAGCTCGCGCCGACGGCGGTCAAGCACCGCAGCCGAGGCGACTTCCACGGTCGTCGGCGCAGATAGCTCAAAATGGTGCCCGCGCTAGGATTCGAACCTAGGACCCGGTGATTAAGAATCACCTGCTCTAGCCAGCTGAGCTACGCGAGCACCTCTTGCAGCGATCGTTCGTCGTTCCGCGCGCCGATGAAGAACGCTCCGGCCGTCGAAAGGACGACTGGTACGCCCGGCAGGGCTCGAACCTGCAACCTTCGGGTTCGAAGCCCGACGCTCTAGCCAGTTGAGCTACGGGCGCGCGAAACGAGGCGGGGAACCTTACTCCGGCGCGCTCCGGGGTCAAGAGAGCGCTTGCGCCGACGCACCGAAGTGGAAGGTCAACGCCGTCGAGCGCGGCCGAGTCGGAGAAGTCGCCATGGGGTGAGTGAGGGGACTTGAACCCCCAACCCCCAGAGTCACAGTCTGGTGCTCTAACCAGTTGAGCTACACCCACCATCGCGACGAAACGGGCCGAAAACCTAGCGGCCACGCGGCCCCATGCAACGTTGATTTCGGCGGGGGAGGCGCTCAATTACCCGGCGCCTCGCACTCGCTTGCGCCGCTTTCCCCGGGAGCCGACGGCGTGCGCGCGCTTCGATTCGTGCCGACATCGTCCGGAAGATCGTCGATGGATTGCCCTCTCTTCAGCCGGGTTCGCGCGCTCGCCGGTGCGCACGGCGACCGGGCTGGGCGCCTCTTCTTCGCGAGCGGGCGCGTCAACCTGCTCGGCGCGCACATCGACTACCACGGCGGTTGCGTGCTGCCGGTCGCCGTCGATCGCGGGGTCGCCGTCGTGGCCCGGCCGCGCGCTGAACGGCGGCTGCGGCTCGTCTCCGCCGAGTTCCCAGGCACGGTCGATGTTGCGCTCGATGCGCTGCCGACGGCTGCGGCGGCGGGTTGGGCCGCGTACCCGGTCGGCATCGCCAAGCTGCTCGGCGAGGAGGGGCTCGAATTGCCGGGCGCTGACCTGACGTTCGCCGGCGATCTGCCGCCCGGGGCCGGCATGTCCTCGAGCGCTGCCGTGCTCGTCGCGAGCGCCATCGCGCTCTCCACGCTGGCGGGAGCGCCGCTCTCTCCGCTCGCTGCGGCGCGCCTCGCTCATCGCGCCGAAACGACGTTCGTCGGAGTGCAGTGCGGGATCATGGATCCGTTCGCCAGTGCACTCGGGCGGCCCGGCCACGCGCTGTGGCTCGACTGCAAGGACCAGAGTTTCGACTACGTGCCGCTTCCGGCCGATCGCCTCGCCTTCGTGATGCTCGATTCGATGACGCGACGGGAACTCAAGGCAGGCGGCTTCAATCAACGGGTCGCGGAATCGACCGCGGCGTTGACCACCCTGCGCCGCCATCTGCCGGGGATCACTTGCCTGCGCGACGTCTCGGTCGAGCAGCTCGATTCCCTGCGCGGCGCACTCGACGCGCTGCCGTTCCAGCGCGCGCGGCACGTGGTCACCGAAGTCGCTCGCGTGCGTCGCGCGCGCGAGCTGCTGCTGCGCGGCGAACTGCTCGAGTTCGGCCAGCTGATGTGGCTCTCGCACCTCTCCTCGCGCCATCTCTACGAGGTGTCGACGCCGCGGCTCGACGCGTTGCACGAGCTCGCGCTCGGCCATCCCGCGTGCTACGGCGCGCGCCTGACTGGCGCCGGTTTCGGCGGTTGCGCGCTGGCCGTGGTGCGTCCGGGCGAAGTCGAGTCGTTCTGCGCGCATGTCGTCGCCGGCTTCGAGCAGCGCTTCGGCCAGCGTCCCGAGGTCCATCCGCTCGGCTTCGGCCGCACGCCCGGCGAGGTCCTCG
Organism: Planctomycetota bacterium; assembly: GCA_031409275.1. Lineage (GTDB taxonomy): Bacteria > Planctomycetota > B15-G4 > B15-G4 > SIAN01 > SIAN01. The sequence continues at coordinate 480,742 of JANNXA010000055.1, read as the reverse complement.
ACGCATGAACGGTGCCCTCCTTCCGCTCGCCGTCGGGGCGCTCGCTCCGTCGCTGCCGTGGTCCGCCGCCCGGCCGGCGCTGACGACGCCACCGCGCCGCGCGCTGCTCTGCTTCCTGCCGCTGGCGGGCGCTCCGGTCTGCACGCCTGACGCGAAGCAGCTCGCTGCGATCGCTTCAGAATGGAGCGGCGCCGGCTGCCCGATCGTGGTCGCGAGCGTCGACGGCCTCGCTCATCTGCGCCGCTTCCTCGACGAGGTCGGAGGTGCGGCGCTGCACGCGATCGGCGACCCGGAACTCGAACTCGCGCGCGCCTTCGGGGTCGCGTGGCCGCAGCGGTTTGCGGCGCGCGCCTCGTTCCTGCTCGAGGCACGCAGCGACGGCCGCTTCGTGGTGCGCGCGGCGGCAGTCCATCCCATTGCCTTCGTGCGTCCGCTCGACGCGCTCAGGGCATGGCGGGCTCGCGACTGACGAAGGCGATCGCGAGCGCGATGCAGCCGAGGCCGAGCCAGGCGTAGAGGCCGGGCGCGGGCGCGCCAAGGATGGCGTCGAGCAGGAGTCCGACGGCGGGCTGCAGGAAGATGAACGCCGCCATGCGGCTGGCGGCGACGCCTTGCAAGCCGGCGTTCCAGAGCAGGACTCCGAGGAAGCTGCCGAAGAGCGCGAGGTAGCCCATCCACGGTGCGGCGGCGCGCGCGACGGCGAGCGTCGCCTCCCACGTCGCGGGCCCTTGCTCGAGCGCCAACGCGCGGGCCAGCGGCGCCAGCGCGTTCGGCGTCAGGGCGCTCCACTCGAGCGGTGCGACGAGCCCCATGGCGAGGCAGCCGAGCGCCGTCGACCAGGTGCTGATCGAAAGTGCCGAGTGACGCGCGCAGAGCGGCTTGGCGGCCACGGTGTAGACGGCCCACAGGCTGCCCTGCAGCGCCAGCAGCACGTTGCCGAGCGTGGTGGCGGCATGAGCGTTGGCGCCGGCCGCGCCGCTGCCCGGCAGCGGGCCGCTGCTCGCGCCGCCGATCACGACCAGCAACGCACCGAACAGCCCGATCACGATGCCGAGCAGGCGTGTGCGCGGCAGCGCTTCCCGCAGGAAGAGCACCGACAGCGGCACGATCACGATCGGTTCGAGCAGCGCGAGGATCGAGCCGAGGCCCGGCGTCGACAGTGCGACGCCGCGGATGCCGACGATCAGCGGCAGCGCGAAGCCGGGGACCGCCACCAGCAGCAACAGTCCCCAGTCGCGCCCGCTGAAACGTGGGCGCAGCTCGCCGGCGCGCCATGCCAACAGCGCGAAGAGCAGCGTCGAGAGCAGCGTGCGCAGGAAGCTGAAGGTGACGGTGGGCAGGCCGCAGGCGTGAGCGGCGGCCATTGCGGCGAAGGTCGATCCGCCGATCACGTTGGCCAGCACGCACCAGAGCAGCGCGCGATTCATGGCGCCTCGGCCGGAGGCTCGACCGGGGGCGTGGGATCGCTCGGTGCACCTGGTGCACCCGACGCCGAGGGGCCGGCCGCCGCCGGCGCTGCGCTGCTCGCCGCGGGCTCAGGCGGCGCCTTGGCGTCGCGAGCGGCCTCGGAGAGGAACCAGAGGTGGTCGGCGCAGCGGCCGTTCATCGACTCCTTGGGGAAGCGGCCGTCGCTGCCCAACGCGCCGGCGGGAATGCCGGTCAAGAGCTCGATCCCTTCGTCGACGTGGTCGATGGCGAAGATGCGGAAGCGTCCGGCCGTGACCGCCTGCACCACGCGTTCCGCGAGCATCAGGTCCTTCACGTTGCGGCGCGGGATGATGACGCCCTGTGTGCCGTCGAGGCCTTCGAGCGCGCAGACGTCGTAGAAACCCTCGATCTTCTCGTTCACGGCGCCGACGGGCTGGATCTCGCCCTTCTGGTTCACCGAGCCCGTCACCGCGAGGTTCTGCTTCAACGGGGCCCAGGCCAGCGCGGAGAGCAGCGCGAACCACTCCGCCGAGGCAGCGGAGTCGCCATCGATCGGGCCGTAGCTCTGCTCGAAACAGAGGCTCGCCGCGAGCGCCAGCGGATGGTTCTGCGCGAAGCGCTCGCGCAGCAGCGACGTCAGGATGAAGACGCCCTTGTCATGGATCTCGCCCGAGAGCTGCACCTCGCGCTCGATGTTGAGCAGGCCGTGGTCACCGGCCGCGACAGTGGCCGTGATCCGCGCGGGGCGGCCGAAGTCGAACGCGCCGCCGGTCACCACAGTGAGTGCGTTCACCTGCCCGATCTTCTCGCCGCGCGTCGCGAGCAGCAGCGTGCCGGCGCGCACCTGCGAGTGGTAGCGCCGTTCGGGCAGATCCTCGCGCTCGCGGGCGGCCGCCAACGCGAGGCGAACGTGGCCGCCGCCGATCGCGCGCGCCGCGTCGCGCTGCGCGAAGAGATTCGCTTCGCGCGCGAGGTCGGCGAGTGGCGAGAGCCGCGTCGTGAGGACCCCGCCGCGCCCGGCGCGCCGCGCCGCCTCCTCCAGCAGCGCCTCGGCGGCATCGTCGGCGAGCGGCAGCAGCCGCTCGTCGGAGCAGAGCCTTCGCAGCAGCGCGGCGTAGCGCGCCACGTTCTCGTCGGTTCGCTCGATCTGATCGTCGAACTCGGCGCGCACCTTGAAGATCGCACGAAACTCGGGGTCGTGCTCTTCGAGGAACTCCTCGTGCTCGGCTTCGCCGATCAGCACGACCTTCACTTTGGTCGGCACTGGCTCGGGCTTGAGCGAGATCAGCGTGTCGCGCGCCGCGATATCGACCTGTTCCTGCTTCAGTGCGCGGCGCAGCGCCGTCCAGACGCCCTCTTCGGCCAGCAGGTCGCCGGCTTTCAGGACGAGGTAGCCGCCATCGGCTTCGACGAGCGCGCCCGCGCGGATGCCGCGGTGGTCGGCGCGCATCGCGCCGGAGCGGGCCGTGCGCACGTCGATCGACCCGAACAGGTTGGCGTAGGTCGGGTGGTTCACCACGACGATCGGAGTCGTGTCGCGCGCCGCGTGGTCGAGGACGACGTTGACGGCAAGTCGGCGGCGCAGCGCACGCGCGAAACGCTCGCCGCGCGGATGCGCCATGCGGTCGAGGATCCACTGTTCGGCCTGCGCGAGAAGCTTTGCCACCGGTTCGAAGGGGAACTCGGCGGCGACTTCGTCGAGCTCCGGTCGGATCACCGAGCGCGCCTGGTCCCGATCGAACGCGGCAAGCTCGCGCGCGCGCGCCCGCGCCGCGCGCCGCAGCTCGATCACCGTGCGTTCCAACTGCGCCTGCACGGGCCGCGCCGCCTCCTCGATGGCGTCGACGCGACTGCTTTCGATGCGACCCTGCTGCGCCAGCATGCGCAGCGCCTCGATCGGGAAGATCTCGTCCCCGTCGGCGACGCCGAGCGCGGGTCGCGTGAAGCCGTGCTCCTTCACTTCGTAGAGCGAGAGGCCGGCTGGCTGCGCCGCCGCCGCGAGCTCGGCGAGCTGACGCGTGCTCGCTTCGGCGAGCGCCTGTTCGAGGCGGCGGCGGCGGCGCAGGTGCGCTTCATCGTCGCCGAGCGCGTCGAGGCGGGCGATCAGGTCGGTCGCGAGCTCCTCCGTGCGGGTCGCGAAGGCGCGCATGCGGCCACCCGGCAGTTCCAGCAGGCGCGGCCGCGCCGGGTCGGCGAAGCCGTGCACGAAGGCCTTGTCGGTGACGACGGCACAGCGATCGGAAAGACCGGCGAGCAGTCGGCGGACCGCCTGCACGCGGCCGGTGCCTGGCAGCCCCGAGACGAAGACGTGGTAGCCCGGCGCGTCGATCTCGAGGCCGAGCCGCAACGCATCGAGCGCGCGACGCTGGCCGAGACGGTCGAGCTCGTCGCTGCCGACTTCGAGCGCGGAGGCGGGCAAGAGGCAGCGCCATCGCAGCTGCGCGGCGGGCAGGCCAGTCGAATCGGGCAGCGGCATGGAGACCTTCACGGTGCAAAAGCGGCGCATGCTAGCTTTGCGCCGCGATTCGAGGTGGAGCTGGTCGATGCCGACGGCGATTGCCGCCCGCTACATGTTCGTCTCCGGCATGGCCGCCCTCGTCTACGAGGTGCTCTGGGTTCGTGACCTGGGCTACCTCTTCGGCGGCTCGGCGCAGGCACTCTCGGCGGTGGTGGCGGCGTTCCTGGCCGGCCTTGCGCTCGGCGCCTTCGTTGCCGGGCGACGCGTCCGAAACGGCCCCGGCCTGCTGCGTCGCTACGCGCAGCTCGAGATCGCGATCGCGTTGTTCGCGCCGCTGGCGCCGTGGCTCATCGCCGGACTCGATCGCACGCTGCTCGATCCGTGGTGGCCGTCGCTGGTCGAACACGGCCTGGCGACGCCGGTGCGCTTCCTTGCGACGTTCGTGCTGCTGTTGCCCGCAACGGCGTGCATGGGGGCGACCTTGCCGGTGCTCTGCACGGCGTTCGCTGGCGGCGGCGAGAAGAGCGGCGCGTTGATCGGCCGCCTCTACGGCTGGAATACGCTCGGCGGGGTGGCGGGCTGCCTGCTCGCCGGCTTCGTGCTGGTGGAGCAGGTCGGCCTGTGGAAGAGCCGGTTGGTGGCGGCGGCGTTCAATCTCGCGCTGGCGGCGCTGGCCTGGCGGCTCGACCGCCGAGCGGTCGCGGCGGCGTCGCGCGCCGGTGCCAACGTGGAGTCGGGCGGGGCGCAGCGGTCGAGCGCGCCGCGCGCGCTGCAGGTGCCGCTCGTCGCGCCGCGGACGCTCGATCTGGCGTGGCCGATCTGGGCAGGCGCGCTGATCGTGAGTTCCGCGCTGTCGATCGTGCTCGAGTTCGGATGGACGCGGCTGATGGCGCTGGGCGTCGGCGGCACGACCTACGCGTTCTCGATCGTCTTGGCGCTCTACCTCACCGGACTTGGGGTGGGCGCGCTCGTCTATGCGACGTTGGTGCGGCGCGGCGCGACCGCGTTGCGCGTGCTGATCGCCGCGCAGTTCCTGCTCGCGCTTCTGTTGCTCGGTCTGCAGCCGTTCGTCGACGACCTCGTCGCGTCGGTCGGCGGGGCGCTCTACGAGGCGACCGCGCACGCCGACGCCGCAGCGACCGGCGCGCGCGCGCGTCTCGCGCTCGAGCTCGGCGGGGCGCTGGTGCTGGTGCCGTCGCTGCTGCTCGGCATCGCCTTCCCCGCGCTCTCCGATCTGCGGGTCGCAGCGACCGGTGAACTCGGTCGTGGGATCGGCTCCTCCTATCTGCTCTCCACGCTCGGCGGAGTGGTCGCTTCGCTGGCCACGCACTTCTGGTTGCTGCCGCGCTTCGGACTGGAAGGGACGCTCTTCGCGGCGTCGCTCGCGGTCGGCGCGCTAGGCGCGGTGCTCGTCGCGGCGGCGCGCGGCGCGGTCCGCAGCGGCGCGCGTCAGCTGCTGCTGGCGCTGCTGCTGTTGGCAGGCGTCGCCGGCGGCGGCTTCGCCTCGCGCGCACTGGGCCGCTGGGATCCGCGCGCGATCTATGGCGGCGTCGGCCTCTACGGGCCACGCGCGTTGGCTGCGGAGCGCATGCTCCTCGAAGTGCGCGATGGCGCCTCCTGCAGCGTCGCCGTCTTCGAGCAGAACCAGGAGCGCGCGCTGGCCGTGAACGGCAAGGTCGATGCGACGTCGCGGGGCGACATGGGGACGCAGCTGCTGCTGGCGTGGCTGCCGCAGTTGCTGGCGCGCGAGTCGAAGGAGGTCTTCGTGCTGGGCTACGGCGCCGGAGTCACTGCGGCCGCCGCCTCGCGCTACGGCGGGCGCGTCGTCTGCGCCGAGATCGAGGCGGAGGTGCTGGCCGTTTCGCCTCGCTTCGCCGACGTGAACCGCAACGCCCACGCCGATCCCAACGTGACGCTGATCGCCGACGACGGTCGCGCGCTGCTGCGCCGCGCGCCAGTCCGCTACGACGTCATCACCACGGAACCGAGCAATCCGTGGCTCGCCGGCATGGCCGGCCTGTTCACCGTCGAGTTCTACGAGCTCTGCCGCGATCGACTGGCGCCGGGCGGCGTCCTCTGCCAATGGGTGCAGCTCTACTGGAGCAGTCCGGACGACTACCAGGCGATCTTCGCGACGCTCGGCAGCGTCTTCCCGCATGTCGCGATCTGGAAGACGACCAGCGGCGACACGCTGATGGTCGGCGCGATGGAGCCGCTCGCGCTCGACCCGGCGACGCTGGCGCAGCGCTCCGCGCAGCGCCCCTGGCTGGCGCCGGCTCTCGCCGGCAGCAACGCGTCGCTCGCCGCGCAGCTCGCGCCGATGATGCTGCTGGCCGGTGGCGACGCGCGCGCCTTCGCCGATGGCGGTCCGCGCCTGATTCGCGACGACGTGCCGTTCCTCGAGTTCTCTGCTGCGCGCCACATGCAGGCCAACTCGATCGATGCGATCCTCGGCGGCCTTTTCGCCGCGCGCCGGACGCCGCTCTATCAACAGGCCGAGCTGATCGCCGCGCTGCCCGCCGCCGAGCTCGCGCCGCTGTTTCGCGACGTGGCCGCGTCGGCGCTGATGCATGAGGCCGCGCCGCTCGCCGAGCCGCTGTTGGCCGAGGCGTACGATCGCGACCCGTCGCTCGAGCGGCTGTCGTTCTGGCGTTGGCTGTCGGCGAAGAAGCGCGGCGATGCGGCCGAGGCGACGCGCCGGCTCGCGGAGCTCGAGCGACGCGCGCCCGCACTGCTCGTGCAGGTCGCCGAGGAGTACGCACGCGGCCGCGACTTCAGCGACGCGAATGGCGCGCTCGATCGGCTGGAGGCGAAGGCGGGCAGCAGTGCCGCCAGCGAGTTCCAGCGCGGCCGCCTCTTCGAGCTGCAGGGAAAGAAGAGCGACGCCATCGTCCGCTACGAGCGAGCGCTGAAGCTCGATGCGCGCATGGGCGCCGCGCGCGACGCGATGCGTCGACTGCGCGAAGGGCGCTGAAGCGATGGAGACGACGCTGAAGGAACTGCGGCGGCTGCAGCTTCGACTCGTGCGCGCGGCAGGCTGTCTCGATGGCGCGCTCGCCGCAAATCAGTCGGTGACGGTCGTGACGCGTCCACTGCCGCACTACTTTCCGGTGAAGCTGCTCTTCTTCGACGATGACCTGGTGGCGGAACTCGCGGAGCTCGAAGGGCTGTTGAGGCCAGCGCTCGACGCTGGCCCATCGCCGTTGGCGATTCCGCTGCGTGGCGCGTTGGCGGCGGCTCTGGCGGCGGCGCGCGAACTCGGCGAACGACGCTGGATCCTCGAGGATCGCGACCGCGTGTCGGGCTTCCTGTCACTGCTCGATGCCGTGCTCGCGCCGCTTGCAGCGTGGATCGACATGCTCCTAGCGCCACCACCCGTGCAGACGCGCTGAAGCGCCTCTTCGCTCGCGCTCAGCTCACCGCGCCCACGCCGCGCTCGAAGAGCTTTCTGCCGTCGGGGAGGTCGGCGAGGCCGTCGCGCGTCCACGTCGGGTGGTGCCACGGGAGGAAGTGGCGCTCGGGGTGGGGCATCAGGCCGAGGATGCGACCGGTGCGATCGGTGAGGCCGGCGATCGAGTCGACCGCGCCGTTGGGGCAATGGGGGAACGGCGGGTCGTCCTCGCCTTGCGGCCCGATGTAGCGCAGCACGACGCGCCCCTGCTCGTGCAGCGCGCGCCGCAGCGCCTCGTCGCGCGGGATCAACTTGCCCTCGCCGTGCGCAGCGGGCGCGAACAGCGTCTCGCCTTGCTTGAGCCAGACGCAGCGGTCGCTCGTGACGCGCATGCGCACCCAGCGATCCTGGTACTTGTGGACATCGTTGTCGGTGAGCGTCACCTCGGGTTTGCCGAAGGGCCGCTCGATCCCGGGCAGGAGCCCCATCTGCACGAGGATCTGGAAGCCGTTGCAGATGCCGATGGCGACGCCGCCGCGCTGCACGAGGTTCACGATCTGCTCGCCGGCGCGCGCCGCGAGCTCGAGGCCGAAGACCTTGCCGGCGAGGATGTCGTCGCCGTACGAGAAGCCACCGGGGATGGCGAGGATCTGGTAGTCGGAGAGCATCTCCGGTCGCTCGAGGAATGGCTGCGCCGGCAGGATGGTGGCGCGTGCGCCGCAGCTCTCGAGTGCGAACGCGGTCTCGGCGTCGCAGTTGGTTCCAGCGGATCGGACGATCAGGGCGCGCGGGCGAGCAGCCATCAGAAGTCGAGCCCCGTTCGAAACGCGGAAGTGAGTTTCGCCACGTCGAGCTGCAACAGCGGTTTCTGCGAGAGGCCGCTCACCGTGAAGACCGGCCTCTCGGTCAGCGTGCCGATCACGCCGTGCGGGATGCCGGCCAGCAGTCGGCTCACGGCATCGAGGTCCTCCCACGCCACTTCGAGGAGGTAGCGCGGCGCGCTCTCGCTGAAGAGGAGCGTCGCGTCGTGGTCAAGGCCCGCCGGGCGCGGCACGTTGCCGAGGTGGAGCGCCGCACCGAGCCCGCCGGCGAGGCACATCTCGGCCGCGGCGACCGCGAGGCCGCCCTCGGAGAGGTCGTGGCAGCTCTTCACGCGCTTCGACGCGATCGCTCGCGCGACCGCTTCGTGGAGACGGCGCGCGCTTGGGAGGTCGACGCGCGGCACCGTGCCGGCGGCTCCCCCCGCGTCGAGGCCGAGCAGCGCCAGCGCGCGCGCGCCGCCGAACTCGTCGCGCGTTTCGCCGACGAGGATCAAGTGGTGATCGGCGCGCTTGGCGTCCATGGTGACGGCGCCGGTGACGTCATCCATCAGCGCGATGGCCGAGACGAGCAGCGTCGGCGGGATGCGGATCACCCCGTCCTTCGTTCGGGTCTGGTTGTGCAGCGAGTCCTTGCCGGAGATGAACGGTGTCTGGTAGGCGAGCGCGACGTCGCGGCACCCTTCGGCGCAGCGAGCGATCGAGCCGAGCGTCGCTTCGTCGTCGACCGAAGGCCAGGCGAAGTTGTCGAGCAGCGCCAGGCGATCGAAGCGGCCGCCGACGCAGACGACGTTGCGAACCGCTTCATCGATGGCGAGCAGCGCCATCGCGTGCGGATCGGCTGCGCCGGTGGTCGGCGACATGCCGCAGCCGACGGCGATCGCCCTGCGCGAGCCGAGCCGCGGCGCGACGACGCAAGCGTCCGATGGCCCGAAGCCACCTGCGCCCACCATCGGCTTCACCGCCGAGCCAGCGAGCACCTCGTGGTCGTACTGACGGACGATCTCTTCCTTGCTGGTGATGTCGGGCGAAGCGAGCAATTGCAGCAGCAGGCGATTGCAGTCGACGTCGAGCGGCAGCGGCGCGGGACGCGGAGCCGTCCGGGTCGCGGTCGCGCGGCGCATGCGTTTGGGCAGCCCGTGGTGGAGGAACTGCATCGAGAGGTCGGCGACCGGCTTGCCCTCGAAGGTGAGCCGCAATCGGCCGCTCCCCGTGAACGTGCCGAGTTCGGTCGCCTCGACGCCGTGCATGCGGCAGAGCGCGCGCAACTCCTCGGCATGTTCCGGCATCACGGCGAGGACCATGCGTTCTTGCGCTTCGCTGATCCAGATCTCGCCGGCGGTGAGTCCCTGGTACTTGAGCGGCACGCGGGCGAGCTCGACGTCGGCGCCGAGCTCCTCGCCCATTTCGCCGATCGCCGACGAGAGACCGCCAGCGCCGCAATCGGTGATGGCGGAGAACCAACCGCGGTCGCGCGCGTCGAGCACCGCGTCGAGGAGCTTCTTCTCCTCGATGGCGTTGCCGATCTGCACGGCGCCGGACGCCACCGTCGAGCTCGAGCTGTCGAGGCTCAAGCTCGAGAAGGTCGCGCCGTGGATGCCATCGCGACCGGTCCGTCCGCCGAGCACGAAGACGAGGTCGCCCTTGCGAGCGGCTTTCTGGATCTTGTGGCGCGGGATCAGGCCGACGTTGCCGCAGAAGACCAGCGGGTTGGTTCGGTAGTCGGCGTGCACGAAGACGGCGCCGTTGGTGGTGGGGATCCCCATTCGATTGCCGTAGTCGCGAACTCCCGCGACGATCCCCTGCAGGATGCGGCGCGGCGGCAGCGTGCCGGCGGGCAGCTCATCGTCCCTCAGCGCGAGCGGGCCGACGCAGAAGACATCGGTCGACAAGATCGGCTTGGCGCCGAGCCCGGTGCCGAGCGTGTCGCGGATGACGCCGCCAAGCCCGGTGCCGGCTCCGCCGTACGGCTCGAGCGCGGAGGGGTGGTTGTGCGTCTCGACCTTGAAGGTCACCGCGTACTCGGCGTCGAACTCGATGACGCCGGCGTTGTCACGGAAGACGGAGAGGCACCACGGCAGCGCGAGCTGCTGCGTCGCAGCGAAGATCGTCTCCTTCAGCAGGTTGTCGTAGCGGCGCGGGGCGCCATCGCCGTGCAGTTCGACCGCGCTGGTCAGCGTCTTGTGCTTGCAGTGCTCCGACCAGGTCTGCGCCAGCGTCTCGAGCTCGACGTCGGTGGGGTCGCGCCCCTCCTGGCGGAAATGGGCCTGGATCGCCTGCATCTCGGCGAGGTCGAGGGCCAGCATCCCTTCCTTGCTGAGCCGGACGAGCGCCGCGTCATCGGCGGCGCGCAGCGGAACCTCGACGCGGCGAAACGGTGCCGGCGCAAGTTCGCCAAAGGGCGCGATCGCTTCGCGCGGATCGAGTCGCACCTCTTCGACGAGGAGGTTGGCGAGGCAGCGCGCGCCGATTCGCTGCAGCTCGCTGTCGCTCGTGGCACCTTTCACGAGCACGGCGCGGTAGGTCCGAATGGAGCGCGGTGCGAGACCGACGGCCTCGAGTGCGCGCAACACCGAGGCGGCGGCGGGATCCATCACGCCCGGCCGGCGCACGACATCGAGGCGTCGGAAGCCGGCCGACGGAGTGGGTACGGGCGCGTCGCCGGACAGGAGCTGCGAGGAGTGCAGCACCGGATCGGCGAGCACGGCGTGCAGCCTCGCGGCCAGCGCGTCGTCGCGCGGCGCGGCGCCTGCGAACGCGATGCTGTAGCCGCGCACGAGCTCGACTTGCACCGGGCGTTCGAGCGTGCGACCGATCTCGGCCGCGAGCTTCTTCGCGGCGGCATCGGGGAAACCGCTGCGGGTCGCGACTTCGACCCGCAGGAACGTGGACGGGGAGGAGGGATTCGGCGCCATTGGATGATTCTTTATCGTGCCCGCGCTTCGCAAAGAAGCCGCGGCCGTCGCGCACCGCAGCGTGACGGCCTCGGCAGCGCCGCCGCACGGTGGGCCGCGCTTCTGGATGACCGGTGGAGATTCGGGTGGCGAGTGGCAACGACTCGAAGGAGTGGCTCGACTTCGAAAAGCCGATCGCCGAGATCGACCAGAAGATCTCGGAGATCGAGAAACTCGCCACTTCGTCGCCGACGGCGCTGACGGCGCAGGACGTGGCGACCGAGGTCGGGCCGCTCAAGAACCTGCGCGACAAGCTGATTCGCAAGATCTTTGCGGAGCTCACGCCGTGGGACCGCGTGCGACTCGCCCGCCACCCGCGCCGCCCGCACTCGACCGACTACATCGAGCACGCCTTCAGCGGCTTCCTCGAACTGCACGGCGACCGCGTCTTCGGCGACGATCGCGCCATCGTCTGCGGGCTCGCCAATCTCGGCGAGCGGCGCGTGCTGGTGGTGGCCCACCGCAAAGGCAAGACGACCAAGGAGCGCGTCGCCGCCAACTTCGGGTGCGCTCATCCCGAGGGCTACCGCAAGGCGATGCTGAAGATGCGTCTCGCGGAACGGTTCCACGTGCCGATCGTCACGCTGATCGACACTCAGGGCGCGTTTCCCGGCATCGGCGCCGAGGAGCGCGGACAAGCCGGCGCGATCGCGACGAGCATCCTCGAGATGTCGACGCTGCGCGTGCCAGTGGTGAGCGTGGTGATCGGCGAGGGCGGCAGCGGTGGGGCGCTCGGAATCGGCGTCGCCGACAAGCTGCTGATCCTCGAGCACGCCTATTACTCGGTGATCTCGCCCGAAGGCTGCGCGGCGATCTTGTGGAAGGATCCCGAGAAGAAGGGGGAGGCCGCGAAGGCGTTGCGGCTGACCGCGCCCGACCTGCTCGACCTCGGCGTCGTCGACGAGGTGATCGAGGAGCCCGCGGGGGGCGCGCACCGCGACCCGGTGGCCATGGCGAAGACGTTGGCCGAAGTGGTGGAGCGCAACCTCGCCGAACTCTCTGCCTTGCCCGTCGACGAACTGCTCGACCGCCGCTACGCCAAGTACCGGGCGATCGGAAAGTTTCGCATGGAGAGCGACGCCGCGCCCGGGCGCTGAGGGAGCGCGCGTCACGGCGAAACTCCGGGCCAACGTCTCCCCGAGCAAGTCGTAGAGAAGGAGTCCACGATGGCCGCGGGGGCCAACGGGGACGCGGCCGGGAGCCTTGGGGTCGATGAGCGCCAGAGCGGGAGCCTTCGCTTCGATGCGAAATCTGCGCGCGGAGGGCAGCGGCACTCCGGACGCTGCTGACAACGTGCTCGTCGAGCGAACGCTCGCCGGGGACGGTCAGGCGTTCGAGGGGCTCGTCCGCCGCTACGAGGAGCGCGCCTGGTGGGCGGCCTACCACCTGCTCGGCGATGCCGAGGAGGCACGCGACGTGGTGCAGGACGGTTTCCTGCGCGCGTACAAGGCGCTCGCTCGCTTCGACTTCGGGATGAGCTTCTACACGTGGCTCTACCGCATCGTCGTCAACCTCGCGATCGACGCGATGCGAAAGCGTTCGCGCATGAAGCCGGTGGCGCTCGACGACGTGGCGGGAAGCCTTGCGCAACCGGACGGGCCGACGACCGGACCCGGCGATCGCATGGAATCGCAGGAGACGGTCGCGCGCGTCCGCGACGTGCTCGCGAGGCTTCCCGAGAAGTATCGAACGGTGATGACCCTGCGCGAGCTCGATGAGCTTTCGTGCAAGGAGATCGCGACGATCGTGCGTTCGACCCACGCCACCGTGCGTTGGCGATTGCACGTCGCGCGGCGCATGTTCAAGGAGCAGTGGGATCGCCTCGATCGCCTGGCGCATCACGACGCGAAGGCGAACGGAGCCCCGCAGGACTCGTCCGATCAAGCCCCCCAACCGTGATGGCTGCAAGAGAACCGCGAACCATGGACTGCCGAAAGATCCATCCTCTCCTCGACCTCCACGCCGGTGGCGACCTCGATGCTCGCGAAGGCGCGCGGGTCGATGCCCATCTGCGCGGCTGCCTGGCGTGCTTTCGCGAATGGAGCGAGCTGCGCGAAGTGCTCGGCACCGTGCGTGCCTCGTCGCGCCGAGAGTTGCGCAGCGAATCGATGGGCGAGTCGATCGTGGCCGGCGTGATGGGGGCGATCGACGGGCCGCCACCTCCCGCGGTGCGCTGGATGCCGCGACTCACCTTGGTGAGCGGCTGGGCGGCCGCGGTGCTGCTCGCGGTCACGCTGGGGCTCGGCGCCTGGCGCGATCCGGCCCCGCGTCCCGAGCGTTCTTCGCCTCGCATCGTCGAGAGCCAGCCCAACATCGATTCGTCGCTGATCCGGACCATCGGCGACGAACTCGGACGCCAGCTCGATGAGCTGCCGAACGGGGCCGGACGAGGCGGTGCGATCACGCCGTCGACGCGCCGCAACCCGCGTTCGCGGAACTTCTGACTTCGCGCGGGGGATCGTGACCATGGTCGGGCGCCGGATCTCTCTTCTGTCGATGTGGCTGCTGGCAGCGATCGAAGCCGTCGCGCCGGCTGCGCCGCAATCGGACTCGGCACCGCCTCCCGCGGTCGCGCCGGTGCCGCCGACGCAAGTGCGGTCCGGGATCGAACTTCGGATCGAGCGGCCCGCCGTGCTGGAAGGCGGGCGCAAGCTCGAGGTGCGACGCCGCTTGGCAGGAAGCGCCGAGAAGCTCGGCGGCAACGTCGTCTCGCTGTCGATCGAGCGGCGCGTGGGCGACGGCATGGTCTACGCGCTCGAAGCCAGCGGTCTCGTGCTGAATCAAGCGGGGGACATCGTCACCATCGGCTCGTCGATCGAGCACGCCGGCCGAATCGCCGTCTACTTCCGCAATGCACCGTCGTTGCGGCCGCGCCGCGCGCGCGTCGTTGGGATCGACGAAGCGACCGATGTCGGACTCTTGTCGATCGGCCCGGTCGACTTGCCGTCGCTGACCGTGGCCGGCGAGCCCGCGTTCTTGCGCGAGCCCGCGGCCGACGCGGCGCCAGGCGATGGCGAAGCGCGTTACGTCGTGACGCTCTTTGGCGCCGCCGCCGATGGCGAACCGGGAGCATTCTCGCTGGGCTGGCTGCACGAGCCTTTGCAGGATCAGGTGCTTGGCCGCCGCCGCTTCGACCAGCTCTTGCGGGTGACCCTCGCGCGATCGCCGACGGGCGGCGGCGGCGTGATCGCGCAACAGGATGGCAGCGTCGTCGGTCTGCTCCTGCAGCCGCCGACGGGCGAGTTCACCACGGGAGCCACGCAGCCCCTCCTTGCGTTGCCGGCGGCGGCGCTGCGACGCGGCATCGACGCGGTGGCGCGCAAGAATGCGGAAGGAACCGAGGTTCGCCTCGAGCCGCTTGCACCGGCCATCGCGCCGCGCGCGTGGCTCGGCTTCGGGGCGATGGATCTGGGCGAAAGCGAGTTCCTGGGGCAACTTGGCGCGAGCGGCGCGATCGTCGTGCAGCACGTATTCGAGGGCAGCCCCGCGCTGCTGGCCGGACTCGAGCCGCACGATGTCGTGCTGGCCTGGAACGGTGCGCCGATCGGATCGGTCGACACGATGCTGGGTCACCTGGCGAGCAGTGTTCCTGGCGAGACGATCCGACTCGACGTGGTGCGTCGACTCGAGCGTCGCGAGATGACGCTCACGCTGGGCGCGTGGTAGCGCGTTCCTCGGCTTCGACCTTGAGCCGGAGCTGACCGCAGGCGGCGGCGATCCCGTCGCCTCGCGGGTGGCGGACCGTGGCGTCGAGGCCGGCACGCAGCAGGATCGCCTTGAAGCGGTCCGTCTCGTCCGGTGCCGGTCGGCGATAGGGCAGTCCGTCGACGGGATTGACCGGGATCAGGTTCACGTGGCACGGGAAGCCGCGCAGCAGGGCGGCGAGCTCGTGGGCTTCGCGCTCGCTGGCGTTGATGCCCGCGAGCAGCACGTACTCGAACGTCACGCGCCGCCCGGTCGCGTCGAAATAGCGGCGCGTCGCCGCGAGCAGCTCGGGCAGCGGCACTTGTCCCGCGTTCGGGAGCAGCTTGGCGCGAAGCTCCTGACGCGGTGCATGGAGCGAGATGGCGAGCCCGTACTCCTTGCGCAACGCCGCAAGGCGATCGATGCGCGCCGGGTAGCCGACCGTCGAGATCGTGATGCGGCGCGCGCCGAGTCCTAGTCCAGCCGGGTCGTTCCAGGTCGTCAGCGCTTGTTCGAGCGCCGGCAGGTTCATGGTCGGCTCGCCGATCCCCATCACGACGACGTTGGAGACATGTTCACCGACCGGGAGCGCCTCCTGGACGACGAGCACCTGCTCGATGATCTCGCCCGGGGTCAGGTTGCGGATCAGCCCGTCGAGCCCAGACGCGCAGAAGACGCACGCCACCGGGCAGCCGACCTGGGTCGAGACGCAGACCGTCCGTCGCTCCTCCTCCGGGATCAGCACGGTTTCGATCGTCTTGCGGTCGTTCAGGCGCAGCACGAACGCGCGCGTGCCGCCGGGGTCGCAACGATCGGTCGCGATGACGGTGCGGCGCACGCTGAAGCGTTGCGCGAGTTCGCTGCGGAAGCGCTTCGAGAGATCGCTCATCGCATCGAAGGTCGTGGCGTGGCGCTCGAACACCCAGCGACGCAGGTTCTTGCCGGCGAAGCGCGGCTCGCCGAGTTCGGCCGCGAGCGGCTCGAATGCGTCGAGAGCGAGATCGGTGAGCGCTTGCTGCGAGGCCATCGGAAACCGTCCTGGCGGCGGCGCGACTCAGCTGGCCTGGCGGCGCTCGGCGGGAGCAGCGGCGGGGGCGGTGGCCGGGACGCTCGGCAGCGTCTCCGACTGGATCGGCTCGCGCCCATCGATGAACGCGCCAGTCACGGTGTAGCGCGCCGGTGGCCGGTGGGGCAACTCGAAGAAGAGGTCGAGGAAGACGCCCTCCATGATGGAGCGCAGGGCGCGGACGCCGGTCTTCTTCTCGCGCGCCTTCTTGGCGATGACGCGCAGCGCTTCCGGCGTGAACTCGAGCTCGCACTTCTCGATGGCGAACATGCGCTTGAACTGGCGGACGATCGAGTTGCGCGGCTCGACGAGGATGCGGACGAAGTCATCCTCGCGCAGAGGATCGAGGATGCCGATCACCGGCAGGCGCCCGATGAACTCGGGGATCATGCCGAACGAGATGAGGTCCTCGCTCTCGACCTTGCGCAGCAGCAAGTCGAACTCTTCTTCGTCCTGCGGCACGCCGCCGTGGGCGAGGAAGTTGGCACCGTAGCCGATGCCCTGGCCTCCCATGCGGCGCCGGATGATCTCCTCGAGCTGCACGAAGGTGCCGCCGCAGATGAAGAGCATGTGCGCGGTGTTCACCTGGAGGTAGTGCTGCTCCGGGTGCTTGCGGCCGCCCTGCGGCGGGACGTTCGCGACGGTCCCTTCGAGGATCTTGAGCAGCCCCTGCTGCACGCCTTCGCCGGAGACGTCGCGAGTGATCGAGACGTTCTGCGACGTGCGCGCGATCTTGTCGATCTCGTCGATGTAGGCGATGCCGCGCTCGGCCGCCTCGATGTTGTAGTTCGAGGCCTGCACGACGCGCAGGACGACATTCTCGACGTCCTCGCCGACGTAGCCCGCCTCCGTGAGCGTCGTCGCGTCGCTGATCGCGAACGGGACCTTGAGCAGCTTCGCGAGCGAGCGCGCGAGCAGCGTCTTGCCCGAGCCGGTCGGGCCGATCAGCAGGATGTTGCTCTTCTCGAGTTCGACGTCCTGATGCGCCTCGGGGTGGAGGATGCGCTGGTAGTGGGTGTAGACGGCGACCGAGAGCACCTTCTTGGCGTGCGCCTGGCCGACGACGTACTCGTCGAGGAACGCGCTGATCTCGGTCGGCGTCGGGACGGGACCGAACTCCTTCGCGGGCTCCCGCTTGGCCTTGGCGGTTGCCGGCGCCCCCTTGGGCTTCAGCTCCTCGATGAGCAGCGTGTTGCAGAGTTCGACGCACTCGTTGCAGATGTAGACGCCGGGCGGGCCTGCGATCAGGCTCAGGACCTTGCGACGGTCCTTCTCGCAGAACGTGCAGCGCTCCGTGTCGCCGCCCCCGCGTGCCTTCGTCATCCGGCCTCTCCTGGCGTGCACCGGAGCGGGAGAAGCGTCACGCTTCGGTCCCGCGTTCCGGCTGCCGCTGTTACTTCTTCTTGGTCTCGACCACGGCCGGTTCGGTGGGCTCGATCACTTCGTCGACGAGGCCGTAGGCCTTCGCCTCCGCGCCTGACATGAAGTGGTCGCGGTCGCCATCGGCATCGATGCGCTCGGCCGTCTGGCCCGTGTGGCGCGCCAGCACTGCGGTGAGCGTCTTCTTCAGCGTCTTGATCTCACGCGCCTGGATGTGGATGTCCTCGGCCGTTCCGCGCGCGCCGCCCCACGGCTGATGGATCATGATGCGCGAGTGGGGGAGGCTGTAGCGCTTGCCCTTGGTTCCGGCGGCGAGCAGCACTGCGCCCATGCTCGCTGCTTGACCGATGCACCAGGTCGAGATCGGGCACTCGACGAACTGCATGGTGTCATAGATCGCGAGGCCGGCGGTGACCGAGCCGCCCGGGCTATTGATGTACATGTGGATGTCCTGCTTCTTGTTCTCCTTCTGGAGGAACAGGAGCTGGGCCACCACCGCGTTGGCGACGTAGTCGTTGATCGAGGAGCCGAGGAAGATGATCCGGTCCTCGAGCAGGCGCGAGTAGATGTCGTACGCGCGTTCGCCACGTCCGGTCTTCTCGATGACGTACGGCGGGTTCGGGATGATCTCGAGCTGAGGCGAGCTCACGGTCGTTCTCCGTTGGGTTCAGGCCGACTTCTGAGCGTCACTCTCGGTTGCGGCTGCCGCTTCCCTTAACTGTCGACGCACCTTGGCGCGGCGGATGTCTTCCACCACCCGGGGGAGCAGCCCCTGCGACTGGAAGTGGTCGAAGAGCTTCTGCGGCTCGACCTGCCACGAACGGGCCATCAGCATGAACTGGTTCTCGAGTTCGGGCGCGCCAACCTCGGTTTCCAGCTTCTCGGCGATTCGGTCGAGCAGGAACGCCTCGCGGATCCGTCGCTCGACGTCCTGCTTGAGGCGTCCTTCATTCTCGAGCAGCTGCTTCTCGACGTCCGCGGGGGGCGCACCGCGATTCACCATCTCGCGGCGGACGCGCTCACGCTCCGCTTCGAGGTTGCGCTGCAGGAACGCGTCCGGAAGGACGATGCGGTGGCGGTCGAGCAGCTGGTCGACGCACAGCTCTTCGACGGCGCGATCCTGCTGCGCCTTGAGGATCTGCTGAAGCCGCTCACGCACCTGCTGCTTCAACGTGTCGAGGTCCGGCACCTTGAAGCGTGCGAGGAACTCAGGCGAACTCAGCTCGGGCAGAGCGACGCGGCGCAGATCCTTCACGACGCAATCGGTGATGGCCGTCTTGCCGCGATGGATCTCGACCGGAAACTGCTCCGGCAGCTTCATCGATACGCGCACGGTGTCGCCGCGCTTGGCGCCGGCGAACTTGCTCTTGGCGTCCTCGCAGGCAACCCCATCGACGATGCCGGCGCCCGTGTCGACGATTCGATTCTCGAGCTTGTTCGGGAACGACGTGCCGTCGAGGAAGGACAGGCTGAGATCGGCGATCACGACGTCGCCAGCGACCGTCTGGCCGTCCGCAATCTCCGCCGCGTTGGCGGCTTGGCGCCGCAGCCCCTCGAGCTCGTGGTCGACGTCCTCGTCCTTCATCTCGATCGGAGGAGGCGTGACGACAAAGCGGTCGAAGCCGGTCGGCTCGACGTGGGGGATCACCTCGAGCTGCAACTCGATCGCCATCGAGCCGTCCGTCGTCGGGACGAGCTGCTCATCCTTCACGATCGGAGGCTCGACCGGGTGAATCTGCTTCTCGCGGATCCCGGTCTGGAAGGCCTCGACAAAGAGCTTGCGTCGCAGCTCCTTGCTCACGGATTCGCCGATTCGCCGGGTCAGGACGCTCTTCGGCACCTTTCCCGGACGAAAGCCCGGCACCCGTGCCCGCTGACGGAGGTCACCGATCTCGCGCTCCAGCGCAAGGTCGAACATCTCTTTGGAGACGCGGATCCGGACGGTGGCCTGCGTCTCGCTCTGGTTTTCGACCTCGAAAGCCATGTGCTCCAAGTCGCTCCGTTGCACGGGGTTACGAAAAGAGGGCGCGATCTTAGGAGCGAAGCGGGTCGTTGCAAGCAACGCGGCGCCGTGCATTCCGACAATGCCGCTGCCGCGCGAGCATCACTCTCGCGCGGCAGCGTGAAGATCGTTGCGTTTCGTTGAACGGCGTCGCCGGAGGCGACGCGAAAGGTCAGCGAGCGCGCTTGCGGCGGGCGGCGAACGCCGCGGCAAGACCGCCACCGAGCAGCAGCATCGTGGCCGGCTCCGGGACGGGGGCGTCGTTGCCGTCGTTCGGGCCGAGGCCGCCACCACCACCGCCACCACCAGGAGGGGTCGGGCCGCCGCCGCTGCCGCCACCTAGGCCGGGGTCGATCGCGGGGCCACCGTCATCGTCTGGCGTCACTCCGCCACCGTCGGTGTCTTCAATGATCCCTCCGCCACCTCCGCCACCACCGCCCGGAAGGGGACCGGAGCCGCCGTCATCACCGCCGCCAATCGGCGGGCCGTCGATCCCAGCGAGGTTCAGGGCATGGCCCTGGCGTGTGCACGACACGCCCGCGGCGAGCGCGGCGATGGCGATACCGCGAACGAGCGAAGAGGCGAAACGCATGTTGGGCTCCCTGGCAGGGCGTGCTGCGCGGACCACCGCGACGTCAGTCGCAGCGTGGCAAGACGGGGTGACAGCTACAACGGAGCGGGGGCTCCACCGTCACAGTCTCTTACCTAGGTTTTTCCTCCCTCTTCTTTCCTTGGGTAGGAGTACTAACCCATGATTCACGTTCGTGCAAGGTTCGTAGAGCCGCGACCGCCCCGGGACGGACAAGAAACGACTTCCTGAAGTCGGCGTCGGCGCCCCCCCTGCGGTCGCTCTCCGGAGCGCCGCCTCCCCGGCGGCACGCCGGGAACGCGGTCGCGGAGCGATAGACTCCCCGCCCCTCATGGCCCGGACCGCTCTTTGGATTCCGAGGGCCCCAACGGAGACGGACGGGTGAGCGACGTATCTCAGGAACGGCTCGAGAAGCTCGAGCAACTCCGCCAACTCGGCGTGGAGATCTGGCCGCGGCAGTTCGCTGGCCGGATGGAGATCGCGCCGCTCCTGCCCCGCGCGGACGAGCAGCCGAATCTGGCGGTCCGCGTCGCCGGTCGAATCGCCGCGCGGCGCGATATGGGGCAGCTCGCCTTCTTCGATCTCGTCGATCCGAGCGGCCGCGTCCAGGTCATGGTGCGCAAGGATGTCGGCGAGATCGGCCATGCGATTGCGAAGAAGATCCTTCAACTCGGCGATGTGGTCGGTTTCGGCGGCACGCTCGGCCGCAGCAAAACCGGCGAGACGACCGTCTTCGCGACCAGCGTCGAGTTCCTCGCCAAGTCGTTGCGCGAGCCGCCCGAGAAGCGCCACGGCATCACCGACATCGAACTGCGCTATCGCTACCGCTACCTCGACCTGATGAGTCATCCCGAGTCGCGCGCCGGCTTCATCATGCGAAGCCACGTGATCCAGGAACTGCGCCAGTTGCTCGCGGCCAAGGGCTTCCTCGAAGTCGAGACGCCGATCCTCCATCCGATCGCTGGCGGTGCTGCTGCGCGACCATTCACGACGCACCACAACGCGCTCGACATGGACCTCTACCTGCGCATCGCGCCCGAGCTCTACCTGAAGCGCCTGCTCGTCGGCGGACTCGAGAAGGTCTTCGAGATCGGCCGGGTCTTCCGCAACGAAGGCATCTCGCCGCGTCACAACCCCGAATTCACGATGATGGAGCTCTACTGGGCCTACGTGGACTACGTGGCGGTGATGGATCTGACCGAGGAACTCTTCACGACACTCGCGAAGCGTCACTGCAAGGACGGCAAGACCACGCTCGGCGAGCGCGTCATCGACTTGAATGGTCCGTTCGCGCGCCGCAGCTATCACGAGCTCGTCGCGGAGCACGCCGGAATCGACCCGCACGACGAAGCGGCCTTGCGCAAGAAGTCCGCCGCACTCAAGTTGCCCGTGCCGGCGACCGCGCCGGGCTGGAAGCACCTCGAGGCGCTGTTCGAGCATTGCGTCGAGCCGAACCTCATCCAGCCGACCTTCGTCACGCTCTATCCGACGGCGATCTCGCCGCTCAGCAAGCAGTGTCCCGATCGCCCCGAGCTCGTCGAGCGCTTCGAGCTCTTCATGAATGGTTGGGAACTCGCCAACGCCTTCTCCGAGCTGAACGACCCGATCGACCAGCGCGCGCGCTTCGAGGCGCAAGTCGCGACGAAGGATCCCGAGGCTCCCGCCGCCGTCGACGAGGACTATCTGCACGCGCTCGAGCACGGCATGCCGCCCGCCGGCGGACTCGGTGTCGGTATCGACCGACTCTGCATGGTGCTCGGGGGATTCTTGTCGATTCGCGACACGATCCTCTTCCCGCTGCGCCGACCGCTGGCAGCCGATTCGGTGGTGAGCGACGCGTCACCCGCCGCCGGCACTCCGCCGCCGACGGCCGGCTGAGCCGCGATGGACCTGCTGCTCCTTTCGTGGCGCTATCTCGTCGCGCGGCCGATCACGCTGGTCTCGATGCTGAGCGTGACGGTCGGATTGATCGCGATCGTAGTGGTCGACTCGGTGATGAGCGGCTTCCTGAACGAGCAGCGTTCGACGATTCGAGGCCTTTCTCCCGACGTCACCATCACGGTCGATGCGCTCGCCGCCGAGACCACCGACGAGCTCCTGGGGCGACTGCGTAACGACCCACGCATCCGTTCCGCGCAGCCGCGAGCCGAGGCCGCCGCGATGCACCGCGCCGAAGGAGCGCCCGCCTTCCTCGGCGCCGATCGGATCGGGTCGAGCTACTTCGTCAACCTGCTCGGCATCGAGTCGGCCGAGCTCGCCGAAGGCATGCGCGGGTCGCTCGCTCCGACCGTATTGCCGACTGGGTCCGAGGCAGGTCCGGAGATCCGGCGCTTCCTGGCGACGAGCACGGTCGAGCGTCCCGAAGAGCCCTTCTGGCTCGACCCGTCCGACCCGTACTGGCGCGAGCGACTGCCCGCCGACTACCGGAACTTCGACGCCGAAGACCTGACTCCGATCATCTTCGGCCGCTACCTCGCCGTGCAGTTCCAGTACTGGCCGGGAACCGTCGTCCAGATCGCGACGCTTGCCGGCACGCCGCGCGCGGGCGAACGGTTGATTCCGCGCACCCGCCCGTTCGTCGTGGTGGGCACCTTCTCGAGCCGCGATCGCGCATTCGACGACACCCACGCGCTCGTGCCGCGCGATCGCCTCGTCGACTTCGCGGCGTTGCCCGTCGCGATCCACGAGCTTGCGCTCGAGGTCGTCGGCGACCCCGCGACGGTGAGAGACGCGTTGCGGGTCGACCTCGCGCCGCTCGGCGTGGTGCCCGCCACGATCGAAACGTGGGAGGATCGCCGCCACCTGCTTCTCGGCGCGGTGCTCGGCGAGCGGCGCGTGATGAACATCGCGATGTTCTTCGTGGTCATCGTCGCGACGTTCAGCCTGTTCGTGACGCTCCATCAGATGGTCCGGCGCAAGACGCGCGACATCGGCGTGCTCCTTTCACTGGGCGCGTCGGCGATGCATGTGGGCCGCCTGTTCCTGCTGTGCGGACTGATGGTGACGTTCGCCGGCTCGCTGCTCGGATTGTTCGGCGGCATCGCGCTCGCGCACTGGCTCAATCCCCTGCTCGATCTCATCGAGCGCTGCACCGGCTTCCGGCTGTTCGATCGCCAGCTGTTCAGTTTCAAGAGCCTGCCGGTCCAGATCGAGTTCGGACGCCTGCTCGGCTACGCAGTTGCGTCGGTCGTGTGCGGTACGCTCTTCACGCTCCTTCCGGCCTCGCGTGCCGCGCGGCTCACTCCGTTGGAGGCGCTGCGCCATGAGTGACGTTCCGGCCATCCGCGTGTCGGCGCTCGAACGCCACTTCGTTTCGGGCGGGCAGCGCCTCGAGATCCTGCGCGGGGTCGACCTCGAAGTCGCGCCCGGCGAGGCGGTGGCGATCGTGGGGCGCAGTGGCGGCGGCAAGTCGACCTTGCTGCACCTGATCGGGCTGCTCGATCGTCAGAACGGTGGCTCGATCGAGCTCGACGGCATCGATGTCGGCGTCGCGTCGCGTCGCACCCGCGACGAACTGCGCCGCGATCGGCTGGGATTCGTCTTCCAGTTCTATCACCTGCTTCCGGAGCTCACCGCCGAGCAGAACGTGCTGCTCGGCGCGATGATCGGGGTCTCTCCGCTGCAGTGGATGCGGACCCGGAAGGCGACGCGTGCCGCGGCCGCGGAGCTGCTGGAGCGGGTCGGCTTGACCTCCCGCGCCCGCCATCTGCCGAGTCGCCTCTCCGGCGGCGAGCGGCAGCGGGTCGCCATCGCGCGGGCCTTGTTGCGCAAGCCCGCGCTGCTGCTGTGCGATGAGCCCACCGGCAACCTCGACGAGCGGACCAGCGCCGAGATCGAAGAGCTGCTGCTGGCGATCCAGCGAGAACGCGGGGCGGCGATGGTCTTGGTGACGCACAACTTGCGCCTTGCGCACCGCCTCGATCGGGTGTTGCGGCTGGAAGGTGGACGGCTCCACGCCGTCCAATCGCCAGGAGCTGCGGAAGGAGTCGTTCCGCAGTCGATGGTGTGACGGCAAGATCGGCGCTGCGGCCCGCGACATGGTCGCGCGGTCGGTCGCCAATCCCGGATGAGAACGGGCAGGAGTCCTTGCGATGGCAGAGAGCTCAGTCGACGCAACGACGCTTCGCGCCGCGAATCGAGGCCCGATGACGGCCCGGTTGGCGGCGCTCGCGCTGCCGATCTTGATCGCCGGCTGCGCCTGCGGCGAAGAGCGCTACTGCGGCACCGGGCTCGACAAGCCGGAACTCGGCGATGCGGCGACCCGTTTCTGGCATCGCCTGGCGCGCTTGCCGGAAACGACCGCGGAAGAGTTCGACGATCGTGGGGGCCGCGTCGTCGACGGGCTCGGCCGCGTGGTCGATCGTCGGGAACGCGAGATCGAAGACACCGGCGATCACCTCGCCGGATTCGGGCCGTGGGTCGGCTTCCAATTCGACGAGCGAGCGGACCGTTTCTGGGGCTTCTTCGACCGACAGGGCGAGCGCGCGAACGACGACACCTGCTGCTTCGGCGCGCGAGCGTGGCACAGCGTCAAGCGCGTGATCGAGTGATCCTGCGGTCGCCGTCGCGCGGAAGCGTGACGATCGAACCGACCCGCTTCACTCTTCGCGCAGTCCAAGCGGGGGATCGAGCACCTCGCGCAGGATGACGGCGCGGCGAAGCTGGCGGCGATTGAGAGGTCCAAGCTCCGCGGGACGCGCACGCCGGGTCACACTCGTCGCTGGAGCGTGATGCGGCCGCGGCGTGGCCGGCAGGTTCGGCGCCGCGGTGACTCTGGTTCGGATCGTGTGAGCAATCGAACGGACCCGCACCGGCGCGTCGCCGCGCAGTGGCTCGCGGCGCACTCTGGCGACACGCGTCGGCTCCGCCGTGGCAGGCCGCGCTCGCGTCGGCTCCGCCATCGCCGGCCGCGCACGGGTCGGCTCCGCCATCGCCGGCCGCGCACGAGTCGGCTCCGATACCGGTGGTGGGCGAGGCGCGTGCGGGGCGGGAGGCGGCGGGGCGGCAGGCTGCGCCGCCTCGCTCGTGGGCTGCCCGCGCCGCCGCAGCATCTCCTCGAAGTTGCGGCGGATGCGCTCCTCGAGCTCGTTCGGAGTCGGCTTCTCGCGGGTCGGGTCGGGAGCGGCGGCGGTGCGACGCGCCTTGCCGCGGTCGCCACCGACCATGCGGCCGAGGCCACCAAGCACCATCAACACCAACCACACCGCGATGATCGGGTTGGCTTTCAGCAGATCGAGGAGGTCGCGCAGTTCCATGGTCGTGGCGCCGAGGCCGGCTCAGCTCTTCTTCTGCGCGGTGGCGCTGCCCGGGGCCGCATCGCCGCCCGCGAGCGCCTGGCGCATCGTGGTGTCGGCCTGGACGTTCTGCATGCGGACGTAATCCATGACTCCGAGCCGGCCGCTGCGGAACGCGTCGGCCATGGCGGACGGGACCTGCGCCTCCGCCTCGACGAGCTTCGCGCGGTTCTCCATGACCTTCGCCTGCATCTCCTGCTCGAGCGCGACGGCGGTCGCGCGCCGGCTTTCGGCGTGCGCCTCGGCGACGCGCATGTCGGCCTCGGCCTGGTCGGTCTGCAGCTTGGCGCCGATGTTCTCGCCGACGTCGACGTCGGCAATGTCGATCGAGAGGATCTCGAACGCGGTTCCGGCGTCGAGTCCCTTGCCGAGCACCGTCTTGCTGATGCGATCGGGGTTCTCGAGCACGTCCTTGTAGGAGTTCGCCGATCCGATGGTGGAGACGATGCCTTCGCCCACGCGGGCGATGATCGTCTCTTCGGTCGCGCCGCCGATCAGGCGGCCGATGTTGGTGCGCACGGTGACACGCGCGCGCGCCAGCAGCTGGATGCCGTCCTTCGCGACGGCGGCGATCTTCGCGCCCGACTCCTGCGGGCAGTCGATGATGCGCGGGTTGACGCAGGTCTGCACGGCGTCGAGCACGTTGCGGCCGGCGAGGTCGATGCCGGTTGCGGTCTTGTAGGGGAGCGCGATGCCGGCGCGGTCGGCGGCGATCATCGCGCGCACGACGTTGACCACGTTGCCGCCGGCGAGGAGGTGCGCCTGCAGATCGCGCGGGTCGATGTCGACGCCTGCCTGCACGGCGGAGATGCGCGCCTGGACGATCGTCTCCGGGTTCACCTTGCGCAGCGACATCATCAGCAGCTCGAAGAGCCCGATGTTGGCGTTCGACGTCAGGCAGCGGATGTAGAGCCCGAGGTACTTGAAGAAGACCACCAGCACGATCAGCAGGAAGATCGCGCCGAGCACGGTCAGGATCACGGCGCTGTCGATCGCAAGCAGAGACATGTCGACTCCTCTTTGGGCGACGCGCGTCAGGCGCTCGCCGATTCCACGATGACTCGATTTCCTTCGACCCGGACCACGCGCACCGGCATGCCGGCTGCAAGGTGGCCGCCGCGGGTCACCACATCGACGCGCCGCCCCTCGATCGAGGCGATGCCGGCCGGGCGCAGCGACGTCGTCGCCACACCGACCTTACCCAGCAGTTCCGTGAGCCCCTCTTCGGTGCCCGTGCGCTGCGCGAAGCTTGGACCTTTCAGGATCATCCGCTTGCCCATCGGGGTGCGCGGCAAGACGCGGAACGCGAAGACGACGGCGAGCGGCACCAGCAGCAGCACCAGGAGCGAGTAGCTCATCAGGCCGGGGCTGCCGCCATTGCGGGCGGCGTACCAGCCGCCGCCGACCAGCAGCGATCCGGCCAGCAGGCCAAGCAGCCCTGCCGAAGGGAACAGGATCTCGAAGATGACGACGACGACGCCGCCGAACAGCAGACCCCAGCCCTCGACGCCGAACTCGAACAATCGTCGCTCCTCAGACGTTGGTGGCGCGCGGTCGCACCACCAGTCGGCCCGGTTCCACCGTCACCACTTCGACGGCGCTGCCCGCGTCGACCAGCGCCCCTTCCGAGACGGCGTCGAGCTCACGCCCCTCGATCTGCACCTTGCCGGCGGGACGCAGCACCGTCAGTGCGATGCCGAATGCGCCGCGCGCCGGCGCGTAGGCCGGATCGAAGGAGTCATGCGTTCGACTCGCTGCGGCCGCGCCGATGGTCAATGTCGTGCTCGTACCGGCGCGCAGGATCGCGCGGTTCAGGAACGGGATGCGCGGCAGGTACATCGCCAGCAGGATCATGCCGATGCAGCTCGCCACCATGCCCAGCGTGAGCGATTCGGTCGTCGACCACCACGCCGCGTCGGCGTTCGGTCGATCGGTCTCGGGCAGGAAGGTCTGTTGCGCGGCCATCACGAGGCCACCCACGACGGCGAGCCCGCCCGTCACGCCCGCGACCAGCGTTCCCGGCAGCACGAAGACCTCGACCGCGATCAGGGCGAAGCCGGCGCCCACCAGCAGCAGTTCGGTCACTTCGGCGAGGCCGGCCAGGTACTTGCCGAACATCCACAGTCCGAGCAGCGCGATACCCGTCAATCCGGGCAGACCGAAGCCCGGGAGCTTCACCTCCACGAAGATCGCGATCATCCCGCCGATCAGGAAGAGCAGTCCCCACGACTGGATGAAGCCGACGAGCCGTTCCGACCACGAGGGCTCGATGACCGTCACCGTTCCCGACGCGAGTCCGAGCTGCGTGAGCAGATCGGCGCGCGAAGCGGCGAGGCCGTCGATCATGCGCACCTCGAACGCCTCCTGGGCGGTGAGGTTCAAGACGTCGCCTTTCGCGCAGATCTGCCGCTGCTTGCGCAGCCCCTCTTCGCCCTTCTGCGCCACGAGGTTGGCGTATTCCGACTCGTTCACGTAGCGCACCTCGCCGTCGACGGCGACCTCGAAGACCGCCGACTCGGCGTAGACGAATGCCTCGGCCAGCGCGGCAGGGCGTCCGTTCGCTTGTGCCTTCGCGCGGAAATGGGCGCGGTAGTGGCCGATCATCTTCTTGAACAGCGTGTCCTGGTCGCCGCCGATGCGCTCCGGCCCGCCGAGCGGGATGCCGAAGAGCTGCGGCATCATGATCACGAGCGCGGAGCCCATGTTCGAGCCGGGCGCCATGTAGAGGCGCTGGCAGGAGATCGCGATCAGCGAGCCGGCCGAAGCCGCCTTCTGCGTGACGTAGGCGACGGTCAGCAGATCGCCCGCGTCTTCGATCTCGTCGATCAGGCGATCCATCAGCGTCACTTCACCGCCTTCGGTGTCGATCTCGAAGACGATCGCCTTCGCACCGAGTTCATGGGCGCGGCGGATCGAGCGGATGGTCAGCGCGACCATCTCTTCCGAAAGCGCTCCCGAGATCGGCACGACGACCGTGCCGGCGCGGGTCGGCGCTTCGGTCGCTTGGGCGGCGTGCGTGGCGATCGGATCGGCGGGCGATGCGCCTGCGCTCCCTGCCAGGAACAGCGACAGGAAGGCGACGAGGAGCATCGGCGGGGACTTGTGCGAGGGCATCGCGGGGGCCATTCCTCGGAGGCGTGGACGGTGGAGCCGATTCACGAGGCTTGAGCGGCCCGATGCGCGCCGTAGCCTGCCGTCGCGTATGGCGGCGGCTCATGATACGACGATCGAGGGGGCGCGGAAGCACGCGTGGAGCGCCGGGCGGCGCCGCGTCTGGCTGGCGCTGATCGTCGCAACCGTCGCGCCGTGGCTCGGATGGGGATGGGGGAACCCCAGTCTCGTCGATCCATCTCCCGATGCGCCGTGGCCGTTGCGATCGCTGCTCGCCGCCGAAGCGTGGCCCATCGGCGAGCTGCCGCCCGACAAGTATCCGGAGGGGTGGCACCTCGTGCTCGGCGCTGCCGAGCAGATCGCGCGCGCGACATGGCTCAGCGATGCCGAAGAGGCGCAGTTGGCGCAGTTGCGC
This sequence comes from Planctomycetota bacterium, assembly GCA_031409275.1. Taxonomy (GTDB): domain Bacteria; phylum Planctomycetota; class B15-G4; order B15-G4; family SIAN01; genus SIAN01. The sequence continues at coordinate 452,152 of JANNXA010000055.1, read as the reverse complement.
GAGCGCGTCAGCGCCGCGGTCACGCAGCACCGCGGCGACTCGACGTTCGACCCTTCGATCGTCCTGTTTCGAGAAGGGGCGGGTTTCGAGGCGGGCGCCTGGAAGCTGGTGCAGGCCGGACGGATCGCCGCGCTGCTGATGGTGCTGCTGCTGGCCGCGGCGACGGCCGAGCTTGCGATGGCGGCCGCCGGACCGCGCTTCGGCTGGATCGGCGCGTTGGCGATCGCTCTGCAACCGGCCGTCGTCCATTACGGCGTCACCCTCAACACCGACGTTCCCGCGTTGGCGTGGAGCGCGCTCGCGTGGGCGCTTCTGGTCGCCGGGCGCGTGCCACCCGGTTTCGCGCGCGTCGTGCTGTCCGGCGCCGCGCTCGGGCTCGCCGCGGCCACCAAGGATCAATACGCGGCGATGGCACCGGGGATCGCGTGGTTTGCGTGGAGGAGCGGTCGCGGTTGCGTCGCCAGTCGCACCGCTCGCTTCGGCGCGCTCGCGCTTGGCGGAGCGCTCGCCTACCTGGCGTTCAGCGGCATCCTCGTTCCGTCGCAGTGGCGTGCCCACGTCGCGCATCTCTTCGGCGCCGGTTCACAGCCCTTCCGCATCCATGACCTCTCGCCGAGCGGCCTGCTCGGCCTGCTCGACGACACCTTCGAGCGGCTGCTGGCGGCAGCGGGGGTCGCCGGAGTGGCGGGGGGCGGTCTGCTGCTGGTGGAAGCGGCCGTCCGTCGGCGGCCACGCGCGTTGTGTTGGCTTGCTCCCGGTCTCACCTACCTGATCGGCTTCCTGGCGCCGGCCGGCTACGTCTATCCGCGCTTCACGCTTCCGCTTGGCCTTTGCGGCGCCGTCGCGCTGGTGTGGGCGATCGCTCACGCACGCGGCGTTCGCAGCCGCCAGCGCGTCGGGATCGCGGTGCTGGCGCTGGCGTTCCTCGCGGCCGAGGCGAGCCAGGTCGTCACCTCGAAGTGGAGCGATCCACGACCAGCGTCGGTCGCCGACCTCGCGCAGCGGCGCGCGCCCGGCGATGAAGTCTGGGTGTGCAGCGAGCCGTGGCTCTACGCGCCGTTCCCGCCGATCGCGCCGCCGCTGCAAGTGCGCGACCTGCGCGAGATGGGGGCGGCGGTGCGCGACGGCGCCGCGCCGCCGCGCTGGCTCTGGTTCGCGACCGAACAGCGCAGCGCGATGGCGCAGCCCGATGCGATCGCCGCGATCGAGAAGCGGCTCCATCTGCGAGTCGTCGCCCGATACGAACCGCAGCCGAGCGGCCGACTCGCGCAGGATGTCGCCGGCCTCCTGCTGCCGATCGTCGTCCTCTTCGAGCGCGCTCCTTGACGCAGCTTCGCGTCCACTGGCGCCGCGGCGCCGCGTGACGATCGATCAGTTGTGGGCGGGCGCGGCGAGTTCCAGCGGGCGGCCGTCGAGGTCGGCCGGGAACGGCACTCCCGCCGCGAGCGACAGCGTCGGCGCGACGTCGACGCTCCACGCGCGGCCGGCGATGCGGCCCTTCTCGACCCCGGTGCCGAAGAAGACGATCGGGATGCGCGTGTCGCTGTCCCACGGCGCACCATGGCTGGTGGCGAGGACGTTCTTCAGTTGCGCGACGCGCGATGGCGCCGGGATGTAGATGGTGCCGGGCGCCAGCACGAAGAGCACGTCCCCGGCGCGTTCGCCATCGGAGGAGGCGCGCAGCAGTTCGCCGATGCGATCGCCTGGCGCCAGCGGCTCTTGCAACTCGGCATGACTGCGCGCGTCGCGAAAGGGCGGTGACTTGCGCAACGTGGCCGCCAGCGCTCGGGCGACGCCATCGACTTTGAGGCCAGCGCTGGCGAGCGCGCTGCGGTCGATCCGGATGCCATATTCGGGGATCGGCAACGCGGCCTTCGCCAGCGCCGGATCGATGGCGGCGAGTGCCTGACTCACCGTCGGTTCGAGCGTCGCCCAGTCGATGCGATCGCCCTCTTTCCCGCGCGTGCGCGCCACCTCGGGCAATGGCGGGATCCCGTGGTCGGACGACAGCGCGAAGAGCACTTCGCCGCCGCCGGCGCGCGCCGCGAGGAACTCGGCGAAGAGGGTCAGCGAGCGGTCGAGCGCGATCATCTGCTCCGCGATCTCGCGCGAGTCGGGACCGTGGCGATGGCCGATCAGGTCGGTCGAGGAGAACCCGAGCAGCAGCAGGTCCGGCACGGCGTCGGCGCCCAGCTCTTCGCCGCTCACGGCGGCGCGGGCGAAGTCGAGCACGAGCTCATCGCCGTACGGCGAGACGGCCAACGCCGCGACTCGCCGCCCCAGTTTGGTGTCGTCGAGCGCGTGCGGGAAGGTCGTGGTCGGCCGCGTTCCGGTCGGCGCCTCGCCGTCCTGAGCGTCGGCGGTGCATCCGAGCGCGTCGTACTCCGCTTCCGAAAGCGTCGCCTCCCAGCTCGATGGGAAGCGCTCGCACGGTCGACTCGACGTGAACGCGACCGCCCACGCAGGGAGCTGGTTGCCGATGCAGCGCGACGAGCTGACGAACGTGCCAACGTCCTCGTCGAGCCACCATGCGCCGTGGCCAGCGCGGCCGAGCGGAAGGATCGCCGAGCGTGGCTTCAGGGCGATGCCGACGACCTTGGCCGTCGGATACGCCTTGCTCCACCAGTCGCCGAGACCATCGCACTGCAGCCGATGGCCCGAGTAGCCGCCGCCCATGCCGCCGACGGCAGCCGCGGCCGGATCGTTGGCGGCGCCGACCAGCTTGCCGGTCGCCCGATCGAAGAAGTCGTTGCCGACGATGCCGTGGTGTGACGGGAAACGCCCGGTGCCAAGCGTGGCGTGACCGGGTGCAGTCACGGTGAGAGCGTGGTGGTGCTCGCCGTCGGAGAACCAGCGCCCCTCCTCGACCAGCCGCGCGAAGAAGCCCTCGAAGTGCGGCGCGAAGCGCTCGAAGTAGTCGCTGCGACACTGATCGACCACCAGCAGCACCACGAGGCGCGGCGGCGGCGGCGCTTCGATCGCACCGGGCGACGCACCCGCCAACGGCAGCGCAGCGACCACCGAAAGGAGAGCGAGCAGGTTCGTCATCGAAGGGCGCGCTTCACTGGCCGGTGTATCCGAGTTCCTTCAGCGTCTGGTCGACCCCCGAAGTGTCGACCTGCTCGGCGGGCGGCGACAGCTTCTCGAGTTCGGCGCGCTTCTCCGCGTAGTAGCTGCGCAGCGCTTCGAGATCGTCCTTCAACGTCTGCGCCAGATTCTTGGCGTAGTCCTGCCAGCGCTCCTTCCAGCTGAAGAGGAAGCGCTGCCCCGGCTGGCCCTTCTCCGGCTCGTACTCGATGGCGGCGAGGTCGTCCTGGTCGACGCGGTGCGCCGCCTGCACGCGGTCCGTTTCCGCGTCGCCCTTGCGCGGCATGGCGAAGTACTGCGCCGAGAAGACGCGACGCTGCGGGTCGCGGCTCTTGTCGCGCATCAGCTCCACCAGCGAGCGGCCGTGGTGGATCCAGTCGTCCGCATCGACGCCGCAGAGTTCGAGCAGGGTCGGACCGATGTCGAGGTTGCCCGTCGGCGTCTTCACGCGCCCCGGTTCGATCCCTGGCGCGCGGAAGATCAAAGGCACGTGGACCTGCTCGTTGAAGAGCGACGAGCCGTGGCCGAGGTTCCTCATGTCGCCTTCCGCCGTCGGATCGAGGATGTGTTCCTTGAACGCCTCGCCGTGGTCGGAGAAGAGCACGACGACCGTGTTCTTCGCCAGGCCCAGCGCCTCGAGCCGTTTCAGCACGCGACCGATGTGGAAGTCGGTGTAGGCGATCTCCGCCTCGTAGAGCGAGCGCAGTCGCGCCGTCACTTCCGGCTTGCGATCCACCGAGTTGGGGAAGTCCTTCGGCGTCGGGCGATCGGGGAAGTGCTCGTTGATGCCGGAATGCTTGACGTAGTCCTCGTGCGGGTCGAAGAAGTGGGCGAACAGCACGAAGCGCTGATTGCGGTGCGAATCGAGGAAGTCGATCGCCTTGTTGGCGACTTCGGGCGAAGTGATGCGGCGATGCGCGGCCGTCTTCATCGCCTCGGGATTCACCGGCGCGAGGCCGGTCGCCGAAGCGGCCGCGACGAAGTTGTGCTCGTCGACCACCATGCCCAGATCGTCGTAGCTGTCGAAGCCCTGGTCGAACCCCCAATAGGCGTCGGTGAACGTACCGGAGACGAGCCCGCCGACCGAGTAGCCGGCCGCGGCGAGCTTCTCGATCCAGGTGACGAAACGGCCGCGGAACTTGTGGTCGCGATGGACGACGCCGTGCGCTTCGACGTATTGCCCGCTGAAGACCGAGCTGTAGGACGGGAGCGTCCACGACGCCTGGCTCAAGTTGCGCTCGAAGACGACGCCGCCGAGCGCGAGCTGATCGAGGTACTGCGACGTCGGCCGGTCGTGACCGTAGCAGCGCAGGTAGTCGGCGCGCAGCGTGTCGACGGTGATCACCAGCACGTTTTGCTGCGCGTCGTCGGCGGCCTGTTGATGGATGCGCGGCACGCTGACGAACCACTTCGGTGCGGTGCCAGCAACGCGCGCCGGAGCGCCGTCGATCTCGATTTCGAGTGCCGCACTTCCGGTCGGTGCGCCCGAAAGGTCGGCGCGCACGCCACGCCACGCGATGGTGCCCTCCGCGGCGGGAGCGAGGAGTTGCGTCGGGAGCGCGACGCGTTGTGTCCCCATCCGCAGGAACGCGCCGACGCTCTTTGGCAGCCGTGTGCCACCGGCGCCGGTCACTTCGAGCCGTTTCTTCGACGCGTCGCTCGGATCCGCGACCTCGCGCGTGGGGGGCACGCTCGCGACTTCGAATTCGACATAGCTCCCGGCGACGCCCGTCACGTCGAAGGGCGCGTGCACGTCATCGTGCCACAGGGGGCGCGTGACGTCGGCGATCGAGAAGCGGTGCTCTTCGCTGGCGGGATCGGCGGCGCCGAGGCGTTGCGTGGTGTAGATCGTGCCGCGGTAGGGCGCGGGCAGCGGCGGGTCGATCGTCGGCGGCGCCGCCGGCGGCGGCAGATCGAGTTCGGCGAGCTCGGCGGCGATCTCCTCTTCGCGCGACTTCTGGCGTGCCGACTTCGGCGCGTCGTCGCTGATCGCGGCCACCGGCGCCTTCGACCACTTCGCGCTCTCGGCGACGGCGACGATGCCACGCGCCTGCAGCTTCGGCGCCGCATCCTTGCGCACCCAGAAGTAGGAGCAGATGCCGGCCGTGTCGGTGAGGCCGGGCACCTCCATCGCACGCAGCTCGTAGTCGGGCGTCGGCGGGGTCGGGAACTCGCGCGCCGGCTTGCCGGCCGCGAAGATCTGCGGGTGCCAGAAGATGATCTCGGGGCGGCGTTGCGCCAGGTAGTTGCGCGTCGCCTGCTTCATGTGGCCCGGGCGATCGAGCAGCCACGGGTCAGAGTCGACCTTTGCCGTGTGGCGATCGCACAGCCCCGACTGGTCGATCGTCGGCAGCTTGCTGAAGAACGGGACGGCGCCGGCGGCGGTGATGGCGATGGTCGGCGGATCGGCCATGTTGGCGAACTTGGCGTGCAGCGCCTTGCCGAGCAGCTCCCACTGGTTCGAGTTGCGCTTCATGCGCCAGACGGTGGCGATCGCGCGCGACTTCTCGTTGCCGGCCAGGCTCTCCTGCGTCGGCTTCGTCAATGCGTAGCCGCCGCCCGCGAGGAGGGCGAGCCCGATGGCGGCGCGTACCGCGACCGGCACGCCGAAGCGGCCGGCGCCTTCGAACAATCCTTGCAGCAAGGCGGTCGCCGGAACCATCGCCAGCGGCAGCAACGGCACGAGGAAGCGATAGAGCGCCATGTAGTCGCCGCCCGCCCATGCGAGGTAACCGCAAAAGAGGGTCAGCGCGAGCGCGAGGTGGGCGAAGGTGCGCCGGTGAGTTCGGAAGCGCGGCAGCACGAGCGTGGCCACGATCCCAGCGACGGTCAGCGTGGCCGCGACCGGGTACTCGCTCGCCCATGTCAGCAGATAGTTGATGCCCAGCCGCAGGTTCAGCGCGCCACCGGCCTTGATGTAGAAAGTGTTGGGCAGCCAGTCCTGGTAGTAGGAGTGGCGCCACAGGACGAAGGGGCCGAAGACGAGCGCGAAGCCGATCGCCAGCGCCACCGCGCGGCGCAGCAGCGCTCCGATCTGCAGCGGCCGCGCCAGCAATCCGCAGCAGACGAGGTGCAGCCCCGCCGCGCCGCCGAAGACGACGCCATCGGGTCGCACCATCGTCGACAGTCCGAACAGCGCGCCCGCCAACAGCAGCCCGCGCGCCGACGCGAACCAACGCTCGTACGCCAGCACCGCCAGCAGCGTCATCGCCGCGTAGCAACCCGCTTCGAGTCCGCTCACCGACCAGAGGATCATCGGCCCCTGGCACGCGAGCAGCAGCAACGGCACCGCCGCGAACGCCGCCGACCCGGTGAGCTTCCAGGTGAGTCGCGCCGTCGCGGCAAACGCGATGGCGAGGAAGAAGAGTCCAAGCCACAGCGACACGGGCTCCGCGCCGAATCCCGCTTTCATGCCGAGTCCGACCAGGATCACCCAGAGGAAGTTGGTGTAGCCCTCGACGCGCTCGCCGACGTTCCAGACCAGTCCGTGGCCGGCCGCGAAGTTCTCCGAGTAGCGGTAGCTGATGTAGGCGTCATCGCAGAAGAACTGCAGCAGCTTCGCGTGCCACACGACCACCGCGATCGCCGCCGCCGCGATCAGCAGGCCGACGACGAGTCCGCCTCGCTTCGGCGCGGCAATCGTGTCGGGCGCGGCGCTGGTTGCTCGATCGGCGGGCGCGTTCATCGGCAGAAGCTCCGGAGGCGGCGCGCCAGCCACGTCGGCGCGCGAGGGTTCATTGGTGGGAGTAGCCTGAGGCCTGGATGCGGCGGCGATGCTCGGCGGCCTGGGCGTCGTCGAGCGGGGCCCCTTCCTGCAGCGCCGCGGCCGCGAGCGCGGCGACCACTTCGTGCAGCCGCGCCTTCATCGCTTGGGCGCGATCGGGTTCTGTTGCCGCAAGATCGTGCTTCTCGAGCGGGTCGGCGGCGAGGTCGTAGAGCTCGACGACTCCAGTGACGAGGTCGACGATCACCTTTTGGCGGCCCTGGATCAGCGCGCGCCGGTGGGTGAGCGTCTCGCGCGTCCGCTCGCGTTCCTTCTTCAGCGCCGCGAGGTCGGTGGCGCGCGCGTCGAGCAGTTCCCGCATCTGCGTCGGGTGGTCCTCGAGTCGCTTCTTGCGCTTGCCCTTCGGCTCATCGAGCTTGAACAGGCGATAGCTCTCGCTGCCGTCCGCGCCGACGTCGATGAAGAGCTTCCATGGATGGCGCGTCACGCTCTTGGGCGCCGCAATCTCCTCGGGCTCGTCGATGCCGACCGTCTCGACGCAGCAAAGCGCTTCGTCGGGACGCAGGCCGCCCGCGACGCGCGCGGCCGCGCTGCTCCATTCGCCGGCCGGCTCGCCCGCCGCCAGGCGCAGCAGCGGGACGAGCACGTCATCGACCTGCACCGGCTGCGCGCTCAGACGCGCCGGCGCGAGGCCGGGGCCGGCGACGATCAGGGGGATGCGGATGCTCTCCTCGTAGAGCTGGATCGTGTGGCCGATCCAGCCATGGTCGCCGAGCGCTTCGCCGTGGTCGGCGGTGACGACGATGAAGGTGTCGTCGGCGTGACCCAGTGCGGCGAGCTTCGCGAAGACGCGTCCGACGTGATGGTCGGTGAAGGCGACTTCGCTGTCGTACAGCGCGTCGAGGCGCGCGCGATCGGCGGCGTCGAAGCGCGGCTCTTGCTCGCGCAGCGCGTAGATGTCGGCCCCCGAGAAGACGCGCGCGGTGTCCTCGCCGCCGAACTCGAAGCCCTCATGCTCCCAGTAGTTGTAGTGCGGGTCGAAGTAGTGCAGATAGAGCAGGAACGGCTTCTCGCGCGGCTGCTCGAGCCACGCGATGGCGGCGTCGCTGATCTTGTCGGAGTTGATGCCGCCGCGATCGACCATGCACCCTTCGTCGTAGCGCGTGAACCCGCGCTCGAAGCCGAACGTCGGCTGCACGAAGTAGTTGCCGACGAACGCGGCGCTCTCGTAGCCCTCGCCGGCCAGCGCTTCGGCGAGGAGGCGCGCTTCCGGCGAGATCGAGGCGAAGAAGTGGACCGCGCGGTGCATCTCGGGCTGCAGGCCGGTCAGCAGGGATGCGGTCGACGGCAGCGTCCAGGGGGCGGTCGCGTAGGCGTGCTCGAAGCAGAGTCCGCGTGCGGCGAGAGCGTCGAGCGTCGGGGAGGTGGGGCGCGCATAGCCGTAGCAGCCCAGCCGATCGGCGCGCAGCGTGTCGATGACCACGACGACGACGTTGCTCGCGCGCGGAGCGTCAGCCGCGGCGGCGCAGCCACCCATGACGAACGAGAGGAGGGCATGGAGGAGCAGGGCACGCGGCGGCATGGGACCTCGGGTTCGTTCCTCCGGTTCGGCTATCTTGCCGTCCGATCCTGATGGCTCGGTGGCGCCCACGGCGCTGCGACTCGACCGACTCGGAGGCCTTTTCTCGTGCGCAATGGCATCCTACGACGTCCCCGCGTGGCCGGCGGGTTCCTTCTCCGGGGCGCCGCCGTCTCCGCCTGGCTCGGTTTCGCGGCAAGTGCGCCGGCGCGCCAGCAGGCTCCCGCCGCCGCGCAGAACGAGATCCTCCACCTGCTCGATCGGATCGGCGACGCCAAGCTCTCCTCGATCCTCCTCCAGGCCGAACCGCTCGGTCGCACGCAGCTCATCCTCGATCAGGTACCGCCCGAACGCGTCCATGACGAAGGCAAGACGCGCCTCTGGCGCATCGATGTCCCGCTCACCCGCGGTCCGGATGGGCAGGCGGTGGCGCCGACGATGACGCTCGACGGCGCGCCGCTGCCGCCGGAAGTGAAGGCGGAGGTGCTGCCGTCGCGAGTCGAGGTGCTGTTCAAGGACCATCCCGACTTCAAGAGCTTCGAGCGCGCCGGCGACGTGCACGGCAACCGCTACATCGTCTTCTCCGCGGACGAGGAGATCTCGTTCAAGGTGCCTTTGCCCGACTTTCCGTGCAAGCTCGGCTTGTCGACCAAAGTGCTCGGCACGCAGGATGACTTCACCGCCGTCGGAAAAGCGCCGCGCTACGCGGTCTCGATCGACGGCAAGCCGCTTGGCGACTTCGAAGGCGCATCCAAGCTGAACGAGCGCTTTTTCGATCTGCCGGTGGCCAGCGGCACGGTCGAGGTGCGAGTGCGCGTGAGCGACGTCACTCCGCAGAAGGGTGGCATGGCGATGCTGCGCGCCTTCGCGCTGGTGGCGAGCGACGGCTGTGATCGCCTCCTGGTGCGCGCGCCTGGCGCAGTGACGGGCCTCGTCGCCGACTACGCCATCGCGGCGCCGCCGCCGGTGCAGACGCTCTACGACTACAGCCTCGATCGCACCGACGTGAAGGAGCACGAGTGCGACGTCGTCCTGCTGCCGGGTGCCGCGGCCGTGGTCAGCGACTTCGCCCAGGAGTACGAGGTCAGCATCGACCAGCAGCCGATCGGCCGTGCGCGCGGGCGCGGTGCCGAGGTGCGCTTCGAGGCGTCGCGCCTCGGCCGCGCGCGCGTCACGCTGCGCTCGAAGGGGCCGTTGCGCGGCACCTTTTTCCTGGTCCAGCCGCGCGCGATCTTCGCGCGGCTGCGCGATCCGATGGAGTCGCTGCGCGATCCAACGCCGTTCGTGCGCGGGCTCGAGTCGGCTGGCGGCCATCCGCTCGTGCGTCACGTGATGTCGAAGGATGACACGCGCCTCGCGTTGCTGGCGCCGGCGCCGACGCTGATGGAACTCCCGATCGAGCTGCAGGCGGGCGACCGCTTCGAGGTGTCGCTGGCGGCGATGCCGCTGGTGGAAGAGCGACTGCTTCATCCGCCGGTGTGGGGGCGGGTCCGCTTCGTGCGCGAAGATGGCAAGACGACCGAGCTGGCCGCGCTCGAATGCAACCGCAAGCGGCGGGTCGAGTGGGAGCGCACCGTCACGGAGATTCCGGCCAGCGCGGCCGGCCGCGGCGTCCTTCGCTTCGAGTCGTCGTGCGATGGCGGGACCCCGCTCGCCGCGTTCGAGGCGCTCTTCGCGTTCGCGGACCCGCTGCTGATCCGTGCGTCGAAGCGCCGCCAGCCCAACGTGCTGGTCTATCTGATCGACACGCTGCGCGCCGACCACTGCACTCCGTACGGCTATGCGCGCGATACCACCCCGAACCTCGCGCGTCTCGCCGCGGAAGGGATCACCTTCGAGCGCGCCTACTCGCAGGCGCCGTGGACGCGCCCTTCGGTGGCGACGCTCTTCTCGAGCTACCTCCACAGCTTCCACGGCGCGAGCAAGAGCACCGGGCTCGCGCCGCAGATCGACACGCTGGCCGAGCGGCTGCGGCGCGCGGGCTACGCGACCGCCGGCTTCCTCGCCAACGCCCACGTGCACGGCGCCAGCCTCAACTTCGAGCAGGGCTTCAGCCAGTTCGAAGCGATCGAGAAGGCGCGCAAACGCGGCGATTCGCGCGCGAACCAGGTGCACGATTCGGCGCTCGCGTGGCTCGACGCGAATCGCGACCGGCCGTTCTTCCTCTACCTGCACACGATCGACCCGCACGCGCCCTACGACCCGCCCGAGTCGACCGTGGGCACCTGGAGCGGCAACTACGAAGGGGAGATGACGCCGCGGCGCACCAACGCGCGCGAGCTGACCGATCGCGCTCCGCTGCCGCCGGCCGACCTCCAGCAGGTGATCGACCTCTACGACGAGGAGATCCTCTACAACGATCGCGAGTTCGGGAAGCTGTGCGAGTGGCTGCGCGAGAAGGGGTTGTGGGACGACACCATCGTGCTGGTCGTTTCCGACCACGGCGAGGAGTTCGCCGACCACGGCGGCTTCGGGCACGGGACGGTGCTCTGGAACGAGCTGCTGCAGGTGCCGCTGCTGCTCAAGCCGGACCGGCGCGCGGGCGATCCGCCGGGCGGCGTTCGCGTCGCGGAGCGCGTTCGCGTGATGGACGTGCCGCAGACGTTGCTGATGCGTTGCGGGATCGAGGCCCCCGAGTCGGAGTTCATGGGGGTCGACCTCGGGATGGTGCTGCGCGGTGGGGAGGTGCCGGAGCTGCCGGTGATCGCCGAGGAGTACCCCGACCGCAAGTGCCTGATCAGCGGCAACCTCAAGTGGATCAACTACGGTCCGAAGTGCCGACGGCAGCGGACCTGGCTGTTCAACCTCGCCGACGATCCGCTGGAGCTGAACGACTTGTCGGAGTCACGCGCCGAGACGTGCCGCGCCATCCAGTCGGAGCTCGAGCGGATCTATCGCGACTACGAGGAGCGCGGCTTCAAGCACTGGGACAACGCGGTGCGCGAGCGACTCGGTGCCGCCGATCTCGAGGCGCTGCAGCAGCTCGGCTACCTCGAGGCGGGCGGCGAGGACGAGGACGACAAGTAGCGGAGGTCGCCGCTCCCGGCGTCAGCGATCGGGGCCGCCGCCGCCGTCACCGGCCGGGACCGCGGGCGTCGCCGGCGCGGGTGCGGGTGCGGCGGGCACGGGCGTCGTGCCGCCCGCGATGTTGCCCGACCAGATGCCGCTGAACTTGATCTTGAGCAGCGGCAGCGTCGGGCTCTCGGCCGCGATGGCGAGCTCGCCGGAGAAGGCCTTGCTCTTGGGCGCCGCGATGACCTTGAGCTTCACCTCGTACTTCTGCCCCTCTTCGATCGTGATGAGCTCGGCGGCGAACGCCTCGGTGCCGAGTCGCGAAGTGATGGTGACGCCGGTCGCCTTGTAGGGGACCTTCGGGTTCTTGTTCTCGAGCATGATCGAGCGCACGTCGTTGGTGCCCGCCTTCACCACGCCCAGCGTGATGGTTTCGGGGGAACGGCGCGAGTCGACGGTCCAGGCCACATCGGGCACGACGCGCATCGAGTAGTGCAACTGGTCGAGCGACTTGATGGTCGGGTGGTCGAGCGTGAGCTTCAGCTTGCCGAAGTGCTCCTTGCACGGCAGCCCGTCCTTCGAGCGCAGCGTGATCTCCCAGACGCACACCTCGTTGCGGCGCGGCTTCACCTGCTTGTACTCGACCTCCATCACCGGCGGCTGCGGCAGCTCGTGGCCGACGATGGCGAACTCGCCCTGGTCGATCGAGGCCATGCGCACCACCCGCTCGACCGGTTCGCCGTAGCGGACATCGCCGAAACTGATGCTCGCCGGCGAGAGCTGGAACGGATTGTCGACCACCATGACCATGTCGAGCGAGAGCGGGCTGCGGGCGCGATCGCTGGTGTACACCTGGATCTTCTTGCGAACGGAACCGGCGAGCCCTGCCGTGTCGACCGTGCAGTCGAGCGTCGCCTGCTCGCCGGGTTTGAGCGTGCCGTAGGCCTCCTTCAACTGGAGTTCCTTCGGCGAGACGACGCGCCCCGGCAATCGCAGCTCGGAGAGGGTGCAGTGGCACTGTGCGCCGACCTTGATGATGACGAGGTCGCCCTCGCCCTCGTTCTTGATCGTGAACTGCGTCTCGAGCCGTTCGCCGGAGAGGCGCTTGCCGAAGTCGTGTCGGTAGCGGTCGCAAGTGACGCGCGGCTGCGGGCCGTCGGTCGTGTACTTCACCCAGTCGCTCTGCGGCTTGGGGATCGGCAGGTCGTCCTCGTTCGCCTTCGGCGGCTCGATGACGTCCCACTCGATGGGCAGTTCGAGCTTCGCGCCGTCGATCGTGAGGAGCAGCTTGCCTTGATGGGCGCCGACGGCGAGGAGCTTGGCGTCGAGGGTGACTTCGATGCGAAGCGAGAGGTCGGTCGGGAGCTCGATGTCGAGCGCGCTCGCCAGTTCGATCGGGAAGCGTTGCTGCTCTTTCAGCAGCGCGACGCGCAAGCCGTCGCCGGTCGCGTCGACACGCAGGAGCTTGCCCGCCTTGCTGCCCGCCTTGAGCGCGACGGTCTGGACCGCGAGGCTGCCTTGGACCACCGAAACCTGCTGGATCGAGGCGCGACCGAGCCGGAAGGGCTCGTCCGCCTGCGCCACGAGCGACCAGCTCAGAGCGTTGGCAGCGAACGCGCTCTTCGCTGCCCCAGTTTGCGCCGCGGCGCACGCAAGCAGCGCGGCGGCGGCCACCATTGGGGCGCGCAAGGAAGACGAACGCATGAGCGGATCTCCACGGCCGACGAGCGCCGGCGAAGCGCCCATCCATACGCCGCCGGGAGGCGAGTGTGGGAACGCGCCGCGAGAGCAAACCACCAGCCCCGCTCAATGCAAGGGCCGGGCCGCACGGGCGGCCTAGCCGTCGCGGCGCCGCGGACGCCCGAAGGGGCCGCCCCCGCCGTTGCCGAAGGGGGAGGTGATCTTCTCGTCTTCCTTGGGTTGCTCGAACTGCAGTTCTGCCTCGCTCACGCCGCCCGCCGGAATCGAGAAGGCGCGAGCCACCACGACTTTCTCGCCGCGCCATAGCTGCACCGAGAAGTCGCCGGGGGCGCAATCCTCGAAGCGGAAAGTGCCCGCGGCCCAATCGACGGTGCCGCGGCCAGCCGATGCGCCCTCGGAGTCGATGAGCGCGAGGAAGGCGAACGAGCGTCGCCCTTCGGTCTCGACCGGCGCCGCGTCGCCGGGCGGCAGAAGGAACGTCCCGCTTGCGGCGACGGAACCAATCAGCTCGACATCGACGCTGACGTCGCCCCGCCGCGGATCGACTTCGATCGAGGTCGAGTAGGGGGCCGCGCCGCGCTTGCGTACGAGCAGGGTGTACTTGCCGGCCGGCACGAAGGGCATCTCGAAGCTGCCGGTCAGCGGATTCACCGACGCGAACTGGCCCATCGCGCCATCGCCGCCGCGCAGGATGACGGTCGTCCCGAGTCCCGACGGGAGGATCCCTGGCCCGGTGACTCGCCCACGCACCGCGGCGATGGAGAGCGCGAAGTTGCGTTGCGTCGCGCCGCCGGCAGCGATGTCGACCTCCTCGCGATGAAGCACCGAGGCGAGCGCGAACAGATCGGCGTCGCCCTTCAGCCCCTGCACCGAAAGTTGTGAACTGCCCGACGGCAGCGATTCGAACCGGTAGTTGCCCCGCTCGTCGGTCTTCGCCGTGATGTTGCGCTTGCCTTCGACGCGCACGCTGAGTTCGGCGGTCGGGACGCCGTTGATGGTCACGTTGCCGTAGAGCTCGCCGGCCGGGCCATCGAACGCGCCACGCAGGTCGATGTCGACCGTCGTCGTCTCCGCTTCGCGGATCTCGAACTCGCCGCGCGCCAGCGGATCGTCGCGGAAGGTCTCGAACAGCGCGAGCGCCCCCTTGCCGACGATGCGATCGCGGATCTCGTAGCGATAGTTCCCCACGGCGAGGTTCACCACGGCGAAGTGGCCGGTGTCGGCGGTCGCGGAGAAGGTCGGCAGCACGGCATCGGGTCGCCGCACTTCCTTCTGCGTGACGATCACGAAGAGCGACTTGCCGGGATCGGCTCCCGCGGTGTGCACGCGTCCCTTCAAGTTGCCGCCGACTGGAAGCGCGACGGTGAGCGGCTCGCACGGAACTTCGACCTTCTGCTCGAGCGTCGCCTTCAGCGGATGCTGCACCGTCAGCGTGTACTTGCCGGCCGGGATGCGTTCGAGCACCACCTTGCCGTCGCGATTGGTGCGTCCGCGCGCCACCGGCCGCTCGAACACGCCCTCGGGGCAGAGGCTCGCGAACGCCCACTCGAGCGGCTTGCCCTCCTGCAATGACGTCACGTCGAGCTCGAGCGAGTGCGCCATCTTGAAGACGACGTCGAAGGTGAGCGGCGGGTTGGCGACTTCGACCTTCGTCTGCGCGAGGGCGTACTCCTTCGCGCGTCCGATCAGCTGGTACTTGCCGAAGTCGAGTCCCGCGATGCGGAAGTTGCCATCGCCTAGTGGCGTCACCTCGGTGAGCTTCTGCATCGGAGGCGCGAGGATCGGCGGCAGCGGGGCGCCGCCCTCGATCGGGTCGGGAGCGATGAAGAGCTCCGCTTCGGCGAGCGGCGCGCCCGCTTCGTCGATGAGGTGCGCGATCAGGCCGCTCGGCGGCCGCAGCCGCACGATCAGCGTCTCGTCGAGCGCCTTGAAGGGGCCGTGCACCTGCAACGGCTGGCCGCGTGACGCGCGCGTCGCGACGTAGGCGTCGCTTCCTTGCGGAAGCCCGGAGAGCTCGAACTGCCCATCCGCGCCGGTGCGACCGGCGGGTTGCAGCAGCGCGACCGGCACCGGCACCGCCGCGTTGCGGATGCCGACGAGCACCTCGATTCCGGGCACCGGATTCTCGGCGCCGTCGATCACCAATCCGCGCACGACGAAGCCGTCGCCGAGATAGAGGTCGCCGATCGCCCGTTCGCGTCCCTTGCCAGTGGGCTGCGTCTTCGTGACCGCTTTCTTGCCGGGGTGGTCGGCCACCACGGTCGCCATGCCGAGCGGAACGCCGGGCAAGCGGAAGGTGCCATCCTCGCCGCTGAACGTCGTCGGGATCGGCACGAGCCGTTCGAACTCCCAGACCACCGGCGGGATCTCGAAGGCCTTCGGCGCATCGAGCACTTCGACCATGACTCCGCAGCCGCGGCGGATGTCCTCGATGCCGAACTGGAAGATCAGCGCGGGCAGGTTGGTGGCCCGCACGCGGGCGCCGGCCACGGGTTGGCGCTCGCTGTCGACGACGCGCCCGGTGAAGGTGACGAACGGCTCGAGCACGATGTCGCCGAGGTCGACCACCTCGCCCGATTTCGGCGACTGATCGACGATGCGAAAGCTGCTGCGCGGGCCGCCGAGATCAATGCCGAGGAGGTGCACGGCGCGCGGCTCGAGACCGGACAACTCGAAGCGACCGTCGGGACCCGAGCGAGCGCGCGCCGACTCGAGCGGCGGCGGAACGTAGGCCTCATCGAGCAGCACCGCGGTGTCGAGCAGGAAACGCGACGGCTCGAACTCGACGGCGGAGACGGGCAGGTCGGCGACCGGAGTCAGGTCGGGTTCGAGCAGGCGACCGGTGAGCGTGCCAAGCGCGAGTCGATAACTCGCCGGCGCTTCGAGGCCGGCGGGCTCGATGGGACCTTTCGGTGCCGCGGCGCGGGCGGCATCGACGTTCGCGGCATGGGCCGGCGCCGCGGCGACGAACTCGCGGTCGCGATCGAGATCACTCGGCTTGAACTCGAGCGCGGGACGCTCGCGATGCGTCCACCACCAAGCCGCGCCGCCGAGGGCAGCGCCGACGGCAGCGATCACGAGGACGATGCGTGCGTTGGATTTCATCCGAGAGCGCTCCTTTCGCCGCGCGCCCTCGAAGCAGGTGCCCGGCGCTGGAGTCTGCCGATTCACGAAGGGCGTGCAAGGGACCGTCCGCGCGCCACGCTGGTCAGCGAGGCGCGATGCGCGTCAGTTCGACCTCCATCAACAGCTCCTGCCCGGGCAGCAGCTCGATGCCCACTCCCAGCGGGCCGTAGGCGAGTTCGGCGGGCAGCACGAGCTGGCGTCGCTCGCGCGGGGACATCTCGAGCAAGGCCGCTTCGAGTCCCGGCAGCGCCGCGCCGCGTCCGAGCACGAAGGAGAGCTCGCCCGCTTCGCGACTGTCGGTGAGCAGGCGCTGGCCCTCGAAGGTCCACGACCGCTGGTCGATCGTCACCTGGTCGCCGGCGCGCGGCGGCGTGCCTGAACCGGCGACGAGCACGCGCTGCCAGCTGCCGTTGGCGTGACGCTCGAAGCGCGCCACCATCCAGAGCTCGTATTCGAGCGTCGCGTCGGGAGGCACCTGTCCGCGGCCGCGCGCGCCATGCGCCTGCGCCGGCGGAACCACGATCTGGCGATGACCTCCGACCCGCATCCCGCGGACGCCATCCGCGAAGCCCGGCAGCAGGTGATTGCCGCCGATCCGCGCGACGAATGGTTCGCCGCGCCGCGTGCTGTCGTAAGGCAACGGCGGTCCTGGCTCGGTGCCGATGGCGGCGATGCGGCAGTCGTAGTGGATCGCGAACCACTCGCCATCGATCAGCGGCTCGCCACTGCCGAGTTCGGCATCGCGTACGACGACGCCGCTCGCCAGCACCGAGGGCTCCGACCATGGAGGTGGAGCGCCCGCTTCGTCGCCACAAGAGACGAGTGAGAGCGGCGCAACGAGCGCGCTCCAGATGAGCCCGAGCCGAAGTTTGCGACAGATCTGGACCATGGCTCCTTGCCGCTTCCGAGCGGCGCGACTCTCGCGCTGCGAGGAGAGCGGGTCAAGTTCTGTTCCGGCCGCGGGCGCTGGCTCGCGTCTGCGTTGCGGCCTCGCGGCGCGGAGAGGTCGGGCGACCGCTCGGAGCATCTGGTCGCTCGAGGCGTGGGTGGCCGACCTGCTGCGGCTGGCCTGGAACGCCCCCCTTGCTGCGCAGGTGCCGCGCCGTTGCAATCGCGTGACCGCGTCGACGGCGGCCGCTTGATTGACTATTTCTGACACGCCCCGTCGAGCTCTCCGCACGCGGCGGCGAGACGATCTGCCGGCGCTCAGGGATCCAAGTCATGTCGAGTTCGAGGATCGAATCGATCGCCGACCATGTTCGCAGCTGCTCGAAGGTGCTGCTCCGCTGCACTTCGCTGCTGCTGGCCACGCTGATCGTGTCGAGGCCGGCGAGCGCCACAGCGATCGCCGACGACGAGCGCGAATCGAAGGCGCCGTCCCCGAAGAGCACCGGCACGGTCTACCAATGGAAGTCGGCGGCAGGCTCGCCCTACGAGTACTACGTCCCGAAAAGCTACGACCCGAAGATCGGCGCGAACCTCACCGCCGTGCTCCACGGCAACGGCCTCGACTACCGTTGGACGTTCTGGAACCATCCGCCCGGCGAGTTCCGGCCCGACGACATCGTCGTGTCGCTCGAAGGCACGGTGAAGCTCGAGTCGACCGGAGCGTTCGAGTTCGTCGCCGGCCGCGAATCGTGCACCGCGGTGCATGCCGTGCTGGAGGAACTGAAGGCGCTGTTCAAGGTGCGCCAGACCTTCCTCTACGGCCACAGCCAGGGCTCCTTCTTCGTCTACGAATTTGCCGGCGAATACCCGAAGGACGTCGACGGCGTGGTCGGCCATGCGGGCGCCTTGTGGATGTCGTCCAAGCTCGCCAAGGCCAACCACGGCCAGGCGATCGCGTTCCTGCACGGCACCGACGACGCCAACGTGCCGTGGGGCCAAAGCGTGGCGGGTCGCAGCGCCTATCGCGACGCCGGCTATCCGCTGGTGCACCTGCGCACGCTGTGGGGCTGGCCGCACGCCCCGAACTGGCAGCAGGCGCAGAACGAGCTGGCGTGGTGCGAAGCGATGACGAGCGACGACCCCGCGCGCATCGCGGACGCGGTCGCCACCCTCTCCGACTCGAAAGCGAACGGCGGCATCGATCCCGCGGCGCTGCACGCAGCGGCATCGCGGCTCGAGTCGTTTGCGGGCGCGACGTCGGCGCAGAAGGCGGCCGCGACCCGAGCGAAGGCGGCGGTCGACAAGTGCGCCAGCGCCATCGCGGCGGCGATCGACAAGAGCCTCGGCAAGGAGAAGCTCACGAAGGCGGGTGGCGCGGAGTGGCTCGGGATGGCGACGCGCTTCCTCGAGGACTTCGACGGAGTGACCGCCTGCAGCGCGTGGTGCAAGGCGCACGCCGCGGAGCTTGCGGCGATGGAGAAGGTGGCGACCGATGGAGCGCGCGAGTTCTGGCAGCAGGCGGAGAAGGACCCAGCGAAGGCGATGAAGTCGGGCCTCGAGCTGCTCGAGTCCGGCTGGCGCAACGCCTACATCCTCGACGTGCTGAAGAAGGTGGAACAGTTCGCGGCGGGCGATGCGGCGGCGAAGCTGCCAAAGAAGGAGGCGGCGCGCGCCACGACGTTGATCGCAGCGTGGAGGAAGGGGCGCGAGAGCGGTTTTGAGGCCTACGCCAAGTTGCTGAAGGACCTCGATCCTTGATCGATGCCGCCCTTCACGTCGCGCGTCGCCTGTTCGAGAACGTGCGCGCCGATCGCCACCATCCGCCGCTGGCGGCGCTCGCGGCGCAGGAGGACCCCGAGCGTTTCGTCTGGGGGATCCTGCCGTATGCCGCGCGCAGCTTCTCCTTCTCCATCGCCGTGCTGCCGCGGCCGCTCGCGCGCACGCTTGCGGTCGCCTACTGCTACTGCCGCATGCTCGACACCTGCGAGGACCTCGCGCCGGGGGTGCTCGCGAAGGAGACGGCGCTCGCGGCCTTCGTCGACCGCTTCGCGAACGTCGCGCACGACGGCGCCGCGCCGTTGTCCGCGCCGCCGGCGCTCGACGGAGCGGTCGCTCACGATGCTCGCGACGAGGTCTACCTGCTGCTGCTGCGTCGCGCGGCGCTCGTCGACGCCTTCTTCCACACGCTGTCGATTTCGCAACGCGAGGTGGTCGTGCGCCTGGTGAGTCGCATGGGCGAGGGGATGATCTGGGCGGTGCGCACCTTCGCGGCGCAGGGCGGCGCGCTGCGCGACGAGGAGCAGCTCGCGCGCTACTGCTTCGCGGTGCTGGGGCAGCCGATGGTCTTCGCCGAAGAAGCGCAGCGCAGCGCGATGGGGCTGCCGATCGACCTGCCGCCGGATCGAGTGGCGCTCGCGGCTGCAGTGGGCGAATCGGTCCAGCTCGCCAACGTGGCCCGCGACCTCGAGAAGGACACGGCGCTTGGCATCCACTACCTGCCAGAGACGGCACGCGCCTCGGCGGCGGAGCGGCCCGCCGCGATCGTGCAGGCGCGACGACGCCTGCTGCGTCTTGGCCTCACCCGCGGCGTCGCATTCGCGCCGTTCATGGCGGGCATCCCGAGTCCGCGCCGATCGCTCGCCCGCGCCGGCGCGCTCTTGATGGCGCAGTTCACGCTGGCGTTCTGGCAGGGGACTGCGAAGCGGCTGGCGCTGCCGATCGTCACTGCGGACGAGGAAGTGACGCCGACGCGTTGCATCGGGCCGCTCGTGCGCTCGGTATTCTCCCGAGCCGGATTCGCCGCGACGCTCGCCCGCCTGGAGGTGCGCTTCGCGGCGTCGGCGCGTCGCCTCGCGGAACTCGACGGCACGCCGCGAGAGTGAGGCGCGGCACGGAGCCGTGTCACGATGGCGAAACTCCGAGGCGAGATGCATGGGCGAGAGCGTTCCGGTGCCGGCCGCGCCCGCGGCGGGAGGCCTGAAGGACTGGCTGTTTCGCTGGCGCGGCTGGGGCGTGATCGCCTTCGGCGGCGCCCTGCTGGCGTGGAAGTGGCCATTGGCGCCGCAGTTGCGTTACGCGCTCGCCGCGCTGCCGATCGTTCTCTTCGGCGTCTTCTTTCGCGTGTGGGCACGTTGCTACTTCACGCGCGGCTCCGACACGCGGCGCATCCAGGCCCATCGCCTGATCGTCTTCGGTCCCTATTGCCGCGTCCGCAACCCGCTCTACGTGGGCAACGTCTCGATCGCGGTCGGACTCGCGCTCGCCGCGACGGACGCGATCGGCGCCGCGGCCTTCCTGCTCGCGCTCCTGCTCTTCTATTCGGGCGTGATCCGCAGCGAAGAGGCGGTGCTCGAGCGCAACTTCGGCGACAGCTATCGCGACTTCAAGAAACGGGTGCCGCGCTGGATCCCGCGACTGTTCGCCGTGGCGGCCGACGCCGACGCGCCGCGGGCCGAGGTGAAGCACGCGCTGCGCAAGGAAGCGCAGCGCATCGCCGGAACGTTGCTCGGCTGGGGCGTCACCCTGGCGGCGGCGTTGCTGACCACATGACGCGGCACGCACGCTGCGGCGGAGAGCGTCCATGAGCGAACGAGCCGAAACGCAGCGAGTCGCCGTCGAGAAGCACGACGACCTCGTCGTGTTGCGCATCCAGGCGGGAAAGGGCAATGCCCTGTCGCCGGCGCTGGTCGAAGAGCTGCTCGAAGTGCTGCGCCGGCCCGACGTGGCCGAGGAGGCGCGCGGGTTGGTGATCACCGGCGATGGCCGGTTCTTCTCGACTGGGCTCGACTTGCTGGCGCTCGAGAAGCTCGATCGCGCCGGAATGATGCTCTTCCTCGATCGCCTGCAGGGACTCTTCGCGTCGCTCTACGTCTGGCCGCGCCCGGTGATCGCCGCACTGAATGGACACGCGGTCGCCGGCGGTTGTCTGCTGGCGTTGTGCGCCGACTGGCGCGTGCTGGCGCGCGGCGAGGCGCGCGTCGGCCTCACCGAGATCACGCTCGGTCTCCCGCTGCCGCAGGCCGGCCTCGAGATCACGCGAGCGGCGCTGACGCCGGCAGCGTGGGCGCAGGTGGTCTACGGCGGCCAGACGCACGTCGGTGACGGTGCACTCGCGCTCGGGCTCGCCGACGAGCTCGCCGATGCGGACAAGGTGGTCGAGGTGGCGCTCGAGCGGCTGCGCCAGTGGTCGCGCCATCCGGCGGTCGCGCTGCACTTCACCAAGGCCGCGGCGCGCGATCCGGTGCTGCTGCGCATCCGCAATCGCCACGACCAGCAGCAGGAGGCGTGGGTCGACCTTTGGTTCTCGCCGCCGGCGCAGGAGAAGCTGGCGGAAGTTCGCGAGAAGCTCCTGTCGCGGAAGGCCTGAAGTGGCGATGGACCGCGCCTTCTTCGAGCAGATCCGCAGCTACATCGGCTTTGGCGAAGCCGATTCGGCGGAGCTGGCGCGACTGCTGCCGACGCTGCCGCGGGTGCTCGACGCGCTGGTCGAGGACTTCTACTCCGAGATCCAGCGCCATGACGAGGCGCGGGCCGTGCTGGTCGACGCCGCGCAGCTCGCGCGCTTGAAGCAGTCGCTGCGCGAGTGGGCGATCTCGATGATCGGCGGGCCGCACGACCTGCGCTGGTTCGAGATGCGTTCCCGCATCGGCCAGCGCCACGTCGAGGTCGGCCTTCCGCAGCGCTTCGGGTTGCTCGCGATCGGACGCATGCGCCCGCAGCTGACCGAGTTCGCCATCGAAGTGGCGCACGCGCAGCAGGTCCCGCTCGCGCCGTTGCTCGCAGCGCTGAACAAGGTGCTCGACCTCGAGCTCGCGATCATGCTGGAGAGCTACCTCGAGCTGCACCAGGCGCGCGTCCGGCAAGCGGAGCGGCTCGGCACGCTCGGGCAGCTTGCGGCAAGCGTCAGCCACGAATTGAAGAACCCGCTCGGCGTCATCAACACCAGCCTGCACCTGCTCCACCGCGAACTCGAGAAGCTCGACACGGGGCCGGCGCGCCCCGCCCTGGTCACGCACCTCGGCCGCATCGAACGCGGCTCGCGCCAGGCCGCTCGCCTCGCCTCGCAGCTGCTCGACTTCGCGCGCACCAAGCAGCCGGCGCTGCGCACCGTCGCGCTGGCGGCGCTGCTCGAGGACGCGCGGGGAATGGTCGAGGAGTGCGAGGGCATCGAAGTCGAAGTGCGCTGCGATCCGCCGGATGCGTCGGTCCACGCCGATCCGGCGCAGCTGGCGCAGGGGCTGGCGAACCTGCTGCGCAACGCGTGCGAGGCGATTCGCGAGCAGAAGGTCGGCGGCAAGGTGTCGATGCGTGCGCGCCGCGATCCGCTCGGCGTGGTGCTGGTGGTTTCGGACGACGGGCCGGGCATCGCCGCGGAGAATCGCGAGCGGATCTTCGAGCCGCTGTTCACCACCCGAGCGATCGGCACCGGGCTTGGCCTCTCGATCACGCGCGACCTCGTCGCGGCGCACGGCGGCCGCATCACGGTGAGTTCGACGCTCGGCAAGGGGACGATCTTCACCATCCTGCTGCCGCAGATGACGCCCTGACGGCGCGGCGCCGGCTGCGGCGCGCTCAGGCCCGCAGCGGCAAGCGAACGCGGAAGCGGGCGCCACCGAGTTTCGGCGAGCGGTCGACGACCACCGTTCCGCCGAGCGCGTCGACGTTCTTCTTCACGATGGAAAGACCAAGCCCGGTACCGCGCGTCTTGGTGGTGACGAAGGGCTGGAACAGGCGCGGCAGCACGTCGGCGGCGATGCCAGGACCGTCGTCCTCCACGGCAATTTCGGCGTCCGCCGAGTCGACGTCGAGCGCCAGCCGGATGTGTCCGCCGACGGGCGCGGCCTGCAGCGCGTTGTCGATCAGGTTGGCGAAGAGCCCTTCGACGCGCTCGCGCACCCCGCGTACGACGGCTGCCTTGGGAGCAAGGTCGAGTTCGATCGTGTGACCGTTGGCGACGGGCCACCGACGCGCTTCGACCACCACGGCGCTCAGCAGCTCGGCAAGCTGCAGCGGCTGTTCGCGTCGCGTACCCGGACGGGCGAAGTCGAGCAGGTCGGAGAGCGTCGCGTTCATGCGATCGGCAAGCCCGACGATCTCGTCGAGGTTCTCGGCATCGCGCGGCGACTCGCCGGCGGAGCGGCGCAGGAGCTGGGTCAGCGCGCGAATGCCGGCCAAGGGGTTGCGCAGGTCGTGCGCGATCGAGGAGACCAGGCGGCCGAGCGCGGCGAGGTGCTCGGACTCGGAGAGGCGCCGCTCGAGCGAGATCCGTTCCGTGAGATCGACGGCACGCAGCAGCACCAACGGCTCGGAATCCGACTCGAGCGCGACTGCGCGCAGCCCGACGATGAGCGGAACGCCGGCAACATCGGGGCATTCGAGGGTTCGTTCCGCGGTCGCGGCCCCGCTGCGGACTCGATCGAGCCAATCGAGCAGCGAACTCTGCTCGCGCACGAAAGGCGCGACGATGTCGTCGAGCGGCCGGCCGATCGCGAGCTGCGGCGGGCCGGGACAGAGCGCGGCGTGGGTGCGATTGACGCTTTCGACCAGGCCGGCGCGATCGACCAGCAACAAGAAGTCGGGGATCGCGAGCAGCGTCGCCTCATGAAGCTGGCGCAGCGCGCGATTCTCGCGGCGCAGGCGCGCGTTCTCGGCCGCGCGAGCGATGGTCTCGACGAGTTCGCTGGGCTCGCAGTCCTTGCCAACGAACGCGAACGCTCCTTCGCGCAGCGCGGCCAGCGAGTTCTCGATCGAGACGAACGCGGTGACCACCATGGTCACCAGATCGGGCATCAGGTTGCGCAGTTCGGCGAGCAACTCGGTGCCGCGGCCGTCGGGGAGCTTCTGGTCGACGATGGCGATGTCGAAGGAGTCGGTGGCGGCGATCGCCAGAGCGCTGGCGCGGTCGTAGACGACGGTGGGATCGAGGCCGCGCAGTTGCGCCAGTCCCGCGACGTTCTCCGCGAAGTCGCGGTTGTCGTCGACGATCAGGACGCGGACCGCGTCGAGCCTCGTCTCACCGCGGATCACGGGGCCGACCCGCTCGCAGCGCCCGCCTTCGGTTTGCGACGGATCCAGCGTTCGAGCCCGTACTTCTTCACCCAGTAGCGCACCTGGTCGCGGTGGACGCCGAGCAAGGCAGCGGCGCGGCTCTTGTTGCCGGCCGTGCGCACCAGCGACTGGTCGAGCAGGCTGCGGATCGCGTCCTCGAGGACCACGCCGCGCTCGGGCAGCACGAACGGTCCATTGCCCGCGATCGCGTTCGTCGCGGCGTCGGCGCGCCGCATCTCGGGCGGCAGATCGGCGATGGTGAGGCGCGGACCGCGGGCGAGCAGGACCGCGCGCTCGACGCAGTTGCGCAGCTCGCGGATGTTGCCCGGCCAAGGATGGCTGGTGAGGCGACGCATCGCCTCATCGTCGAAGCCCATGACCTCCTTGCGCAGTTCGCGCGCGTAGCTCTTCGCGAAGTGGTCGAGCAGGTCGGGCACGTCCTCGGGGCGCTGCGAAAGCGGCGGGATCTCGATGGGGATCACGTTCAGGCGGTAGTAGAGGTCGCCGCGGAACAGGCCTTTCTCGATCAGGTCGGGCAGCCGGCGGTGGGTCGCGGCGATGATGCGCACGTCGACCTTGATCTCGCGCAGGCCGCCGACTCGGCGGAAGCTCTTGGCTTCGAGGAAGCGCAGCAGCTTGGCCTGCAGAGCCGGCGGCATATCGCCGATCTCGTCGAGGAAGATGGTGCCGCCGTCGGCCTCCTCGAACAGTCCGCGCTTGGCGGTCTTGGCGTCGGTGAAGGCGCCGCGCTCGTGGCCGAAGAGCTCGCTTTCGAGCAGCGCCTCGGGAAGTGCCGTGCAGGTGATGTCGAGGAACGGGCGATCCGCTTCGGGGCTCGCGGCGTGGATGGCGTGGGCGACGACGTCCTTGCCGGTGCCGCTCTCGCCGGTGATGAGGATCGTGCGCGCGCCGGAGACGGCGACCTGCTGCACCAGCGCGCGCAGCTCGACCATCGCGCTGCTGCGGCCGACGATGCCGGAGATGCCGGTGGCGCCCGTCTGGCGCGAGCGCAGTCGCGTCACCTCGGTGCGCAACGCGACGCTCTCGAGCGCTCGTTCAGCGACCAGCATGAGCTCATCGAGGTCGAAGGGCTTCTGCAGGTAGTCCGCGGCGCCCGACTTCATCGCGCGCACGGCGTCCGCGGCGGACGAGTAGGCGGTCATCATCACGAAGGTCGTGGTGCCGCCCGACCGCTTCTGCTCTTCGAGGAGCGCCAGCCCGGTGCCGTCAGGGAGACGGTGGTCGAGCACGGCGAGGTCGAAGTCCCCTTCCTTCAGCGCCTTGCGCGCGAGCGTGACGGTGTCGGCGGTCGTGACCTCGGCGCCCTCCTCCTCGAAGCGCTGCGCCAAGCCCTTTCGGAGTGCGAGCTCGTCGTCGACCACCAGGATGCGTCGGTGCGCAAGACCGCGATGGCTGGGGGAGCTCGACATGGCTGCTTCTCGCACGGTGGTGGGAAATCGTACGCAACTGATCCGAGAGAGGGTTCCCGCGAATGGCGACCCTCCTCCGCGGATGGTTGCGCCATCCCGGATGGCCACGGTGCAGACGCAACCGCAGGTCCGCATTCCCTCCCGGCGGCGCCGCGCTATGGTTCGCCCCCTTCGCCCCCGGGGACTCTGGGAACGCGGTGGGCGATCGGTCGGGGCGGTTGGCGACGGGCGCACCCGTCGCGTCAGCCCGTGCCCCGCTGTCGCGCTTCCACGTCGAAGAGGGCGCCATGTCACAGCAGAAGGATGGTTGGGGCAGTCGGCTGGGAGTGATCCTCGCCGTCGCCGGATCCGCGGTGGGGCTCGGGAACTTCCTGCGCTTCCCGGGTCAGGCGGCCGCCAATGGCGGCGGCGCCTTCATGATCCCCTACTTCTGCGCGCTGCTGTTCCTTGGCATCCCGATCGGGTGGGCCGAGTGGACGATGGGGCGCTACGGCGGCCGCAAGGGCTTCCACTCGGCGCCCGCGATCATGGGCGTCATCGGCAAAGGGCCGCTGTTCCGCTACATCGGCGTGATCGGCGTGCTGATCCCGTTGTGCGTCTACTTCTATTACGTCTTCATCGAGAGCTGGTGCCTCGGCTACTTCTTCAAGTACCTGACCGGCGGCATTGGCGTCGACGCCTCCGCGCCGATGGTCACGCAGGCGAAGCAGGCGAGCGACTTCTGGAACGGCTTCATCGGCACCGCCAAGGATGGTGAGCTCTTCTCCGCTGGCCACGGCGGCGTGCTCCTCTTCTGGCTGATCACGATGGCCTTGAACGTCTGGTTCGTCTTCCGCGGCCTCTCGAAGGGGATCGAGAGCTTCTGCAAGTGGGCAATGCCGGCGATGGCCATCATCGCGATGGGCGTGCTGATCCGCGTGCTGACGCTGCCGGCCAACGAACTCCATCCCGACCAGAACGTCGGCACCGGCCTCGCCTACATGTGGAACCCCAACTTCGAGGCGCTCGGCGAATCGAAGACGTGGCTCGCCGCGGCCGGGCAGATCTTCTTCAGCCTCTCGGTCGGCTTCGGCGTGATCATCAACTACGCCTCCTACATGAAGCGCAAGGATGACGTCGTGCTGTCGGGGCTGACCGCCTCCGCCACCAACGAGCTGTTCGAGGTTGGCTTCGGCGGGATGATCACGATCCCCGCCGCGTTCATCTTCATGGGTGCCACCGGGATCATCGGACAAGGCACCTTCGGACTCGGCTTCAACACGCTGCCGGTCGTTTTCGCGCAGATGCCAGGCGGCAACTTCATCGGCGCGCTCTGGTTCTTCATGCTCTTCCTGGCGGCGATCACGAGCTCGCTGTCGATGCTGCAGCCGACGCTCGCGTTCGTCGAGGAGGCGCTCGGTTGCGGGCGCAAGAAGGCGGTGGCGCTGGTCGCCGCGGCCGCAGTGGCCGGCAGCCTCTACTGCCTCTGGTTCACGGGCGGCACGGTCGGCTGGAGCACGATCGACGACTGGGTCGGCACCTTCCTGATCGTGGTGCTCGCCTTCTTCCAGGTGGTGGCATTCGGCTGGTTCTTCGGCGTCGGCCGCGGCCTGAAGGAAGCGAAGGAAGGCGCGCAGATGCGCATCCCAGGCTTCATGGGCTTCATCCTCAAGTTCGTCGCGCCGGCCTACTTGTTGACGGCGATCGTGCTCTCCGCCAAGGACACCTTGGGCGGGTGGTGGGGCAAGGCGTTCGTGCCTGGCCACAAGGGCGCCGACGGCAACGTCGACTACTCGCCGGTCGGCGGTTACTCGCTGATCCTCGTGGCGGCAGTGACGCTGGGACTGGTGATCCTGACCAAGATCGGCGCCAAGCGCTGGAAGGCCGCGGGGCTCGATCTCGATGGCGAGCGGCCGCCCGATGACGACGTTGCCGCAAGCGGAGCTGCACGATGAACCGCCGCTACTTCGACCGTTTCGGCCGCGTGATCGCGACCGTCGCGGGGTGGGTTGCCACCTCGGCGATGGCCGTCGCGCAGGAGGCGCCGATCGCGGCGCGAGCGACTGCGCAACCGCTCTCCGCAGGCGGGTGGGCGTTCATGCTGCTCTCGCTCGCCTTCGTCTGGGTCATGACGCTGTGGTGCTTCAAGCTCGTGCTGACCACACCGTCGCCGACCGACCCGGGTCCCGCCGCCAGGCCGTGACGCTCGTTCGCGCGCCGCAGCGAACGTCTCGCCGCGCGCGCGGCCGCGGTCACAAGTGGACGACGAAGTAGATCAGTCCGAACAGCAGGAACGCTGCCCACAGCACCACGACGGGCCACGGCAAGGCGTGGCCGATGTAGGTGAGGCGCGAGCGTTCGGCGGCGGCCTCCTCGTGGTCGGACAACGCGTTCTCGGGCGGATTCGAGCCGGTCGCCTGCACGACATCGTTCATGACGGATTCGCTCCTGCGAAGAGTGCCATCGAAGCGGGAACACGAGCCGACGTCGCGTCGGCGACCGGTGTCGACGTGAGCGGCCTCAGGCTCGCTTGCACGACCGCGACGCTGCCAAGCGCCATCGCCAACGCGGCGAGCGCGGGGGTGAGCACCCCGGTGACTCCGAGTCCGAGCGTCACCACGTGGTAGAGCGCCGCCCATGCCAGCGCCGCGACGATGCGACGTCGGGCGCGGCGGGCCACGTCGATCAGTTGCGGCAGCGTGCCGACGCGCTCGCCTAGGAGCACGAGGTCGGCGGCGTCGGCGAGCCACTCGAGCCGACGATCGACGACGATCGAGACGTCTGCGCCCGCCAGCGCGATCGCGTCGTTGGCGCCGTCGCCAAGCCACGCGATGCCGCGGCCCGGTGGCCGCAGACGGGCGAGCTGCACCGCCTTCTGTTCTGGCGTGAGCCCGCCCTGGCCGCTCGCGGACAGCGACTGCGCCAGTGGGAGCACGCGCCGCTCGTCGTCGCCCGACAGCAACGCCAGCTCGATGCCGCGCGACTTCAGGGCGTGGCCGAGCGATTCGACGCCGACGCGAAGTCGCTCGACCAGGCGCACGTCGAACTGCGCCACGCCATCGATCGCAAGCGTCGAGCGCAACGCCGCCGCGTCGTTCGCGTGCGGCACGGCACGCAGCAGCGTGATGACCCGTCCCGCCGCGTCACGCGCGACGAGTCCGCGACCCGGCTGCTCCTCGATGGCGAGGAGCGTCGCGGGCTCGATGCCCGCCAGCCGCTCGCGCAGCGCGCACGCGATCGGGTGTTGCGAGGCGCGCGCAAGGGCCGCCAGCAAAGCGCTCGCAGTCGATTCGTCGAGGCCGCCCGCGATCGGCTCCAGGGTGAGCTCGGCGCCTTCGCCGGTGGTGAGGGTGCCGGTCTTGTCGGCAGCCACCGCGCTCACCTGACCGAGCCGCTCGAATCCGTCGAGCGACTGCACGACCGCCCCGAGTTGCGCGGCCGCTTGCAGCGCGCGCGTCAGCGTCAGTGGCGCGGCGATGGCGATGCTGCACGGGCAGGCGACGACCAGGAGCGCGAGCGCCCGCTGCAGCCCGACCTCGGCGTGGCCATGCCAGGCGAACCAGCCGAGCACCGACACGGCACAGGCCGCGGTGGTGAGCACCAGCAGTTGCGCCGCGCGGTCGACCGCGCGGACCGTTGCGGACGGTCGCGCGAGCGCCTTCTCCAGCGCTGCCTGCAGTCGACCCAGCGTCGAATCGGCGCCGACCGCGGTCGCCCGCAGCACCAGCGATCCTTCGCGCAGCAGTTCACCGGCGCGCAGTACGGCGCCGGCGAGGATCGGACGCGCGCCCGGTTCGCCGGTCAGGAGCGAGGCATCGACCCGCGCGCCGTCGCTGCGCTCGACGCAGCCGTCGACCGGAACGCGCGCGCCGCGGCCGACCGTGACGAGATCGCCCCGCTCGAGCCGCGCTTCCGCCAGCGTCAGGAGCGCTCCGTCGCGCTCGACGGCGAACGTGGCGTCGGTGGCGGCGAAGAGGCGGGCGAGATCACTGCGCGCCTGCGTGCGTGCGCGCGCGGCGAGCCAGCTGCCGAGCATCACCACCAGCAGCACCATGGTCGCGGTGTCGAACCAGATGTCGCCGCGCTCGCGGATCGTGTGGATCACGGAGATCGCGTAGGCCGCGAGCGCCGCGGTCACGACCAGCAGTTCGAGGCGCAGCCGTGCACCACCCGCGCGCGCGAGGCCTGCTCGTGCCAGCGGCGGCACCAGGATCAGCAGCGCAGGCGTCGCCAACACCAACGACAGCCAGCGCAGCAGCGTCACCCAACCCGGCAGCGGGCCGTCGGCCGGCGTCGCCCCGAACAGCGCGAACGCGATCATCATCACGTTCATCGAGAGGAATGCGGCGAGCCCGATGCGTGCCAGCAGCAGGCCGGAGCGGGCGGCGTCGCCGGGACCTCCGATCGCCGCGACGATCTCGCAGCCGAGACAGCAGAAGCGCGGCGCCGCGTCGGCGCTCGCGGCGCGGCGTGGCAACGGCAGCCCGCATTGGGTGCAGGCGGCGGCGGCCGGCTCGATCACGGCGTCGCGCTCGCCTCGTCGGCGTCCGGTGCCGGCGTCGCTGCGTCGAGCGCCGCCTCGTTCTCGAGCATCCAGCGTTTGGGGCCCTCGATGTCCTTCCACTGTCCGGTCAGCGTCGCCCAGCCCAGCAGGCAGAAGAATCCGGCGGCCACCGCCAGGTAGGTGACCATCGGCATCAGCGCGAAGCTCACGTCGGGCGCGGCGTTCAGAGTGTGCGCGAACTCGACGAGCTTGAAGAGGAAGCCGTATCCCGCGATGCCGACCACCACGATGAAGGTGATCAGCAGCCAGCGCGGTGCCTTGTCCGGAATCGTCGGAACGTTCATGGGCTCTCCGCCACCGGGGCTTCGACGTCGGGGCGCGGCCACTTGCCGAGCCATTGCACGTAGGCGATCAGGCTCAATCCGTCGCGGTTGGGCGGCGTCGGCAGCACTCCGCCGACCACGGGCTCGAAGAGCCACGGATAGCGCGGCATCACGCTGGAAGGGACCACGCTCGGCGGATCGAAGAAGTGGGCGGCATGCCAGTCGTTCGGGCGCTTGCCGCCTTCGCGGGTGAGGTCCGGTCCGACGCGACGAGTGCCGAACAGCACCGGCATCTGCATCTCGTTCTGGTACTCCTCCGCGATCGAGACCGGGCCGAAGCGCAGGCCTTCGTTGCTGACCGGCCGGACGAACTGCGAGTGGCAGTGCCAGCAGCCTTCGCCGATGTAGATCTCGCGGCCGCGGCGCAGTGCCGCGTGGTAGCTCTCGAGCGACACTTCGCCGAACGCCTTGTCGAAGGCGGCGGGCCAGCGCTCCTGAAGATCGACGAAGCTCTCCTGGACCACCGGCGCGACCTCCGCGAGCGTCTGCGTGGGCAGGTCCGACAGCGTCACCATCGGCAGGACGCCCATCAGCGCGAACGAAAGGGCGAAGAAGAAGACGCCGGCGAGCAGCAGGATTGCGCGTACCCGTTCCATGGCGAGCTCTCTCCGCGGAGGTCAGGTCGGCGACGCGCCGCTGCGCGTCGCATCGACCGGGGTGAAGTACGGGACCATCGGCGCGTGCGCGCGTGCGCCGCGCGACTTCCACATGTTCCAGGCCAGGCAGACCTGGCCCGCGGCGATCGTCATTCCGGCGACCGTGCGCACCGCCCAGAACGGCACCGAGGCGATCACCGACGCCTCCCAAGGGGCGAGGTCGCGCCAGAGGAACCCCTGCATGACGCCGGCCACCAGCAGGTCGAGGAACATCGTCACGAGCCCGGCGGTCGAGAGCCAGTAGTGCCAGGCGTTCAGCTTCTCGGACCACCAAGGGCGGCCCGTCAGCTTCGGCCACAGGTGGATCATGATCCCGAACAGCCAGAAGCCGAACACTCCGAACATGACCAAGTGCGCGTGGCCGACCACCCAGTCGCTGAAGTGGATGATCTTCTGCACCGACAGCAACACCTGGATCGAGCACTGCAGGCACGTCGTGAAGTAGAGGATCATCCCCGTATAGAACCAGCGCAGCGGCAGGCTGGTGCGCAGCTGATCCATCTGCCCGCGCAGCGTCAGGAAGAAGTTGACGATGACGGTCGCGACGACGATCTCGACGGCGATGGTCGACACCACGGCCCCGTACTGCGCGTACATCGGGATCGGGCTCCACAAGAAGTGGTGGACGCCCTGCAGGGGGTAGAAGAACGCGAGCCCCCAGAAGCCGATCAGCGACAGCGCGTGGCTGTAGATCGGGCGCTTGAGCAGCAGCGGGACGAAAAAGTACATCGCGCCCCAACCGAGCGGTGTCACGAACAGCCCGACGAGGTCGTGGATGTAGAGACCGGCGATGGCGCCGCCCGCGGCGCCGGGCACGAAGAACTGCGGCAGGTAGTTGCCCATCAGGTAGGTGAGCGCGGTCCAGATCGTCGCCGCGCTGAAATACCAGAGCGTGACGTAGACCGGGCGCCGGCCGATCTTGAACATGCAGGCGCCGATGTTGAGGAAGAAGATCACCGCGACCAGCGCCACCAGCGGATCGAGGATGACGGGCGTCTCACCCCATTCGACCGCCTGCGCCTGGCCGCCGAGCAGCAGTCCGATCAGCAGCACATCCATCAGCTGCATCAGCCAGAAATTGAAGCGGGCGACGCGCGGCCACGGCAGCCGCAAGCCGGTCAGGCGCGGCACGATCCAGTAGGCGACGCCGGCCATGCTGTTCAGCAGGAAGCCGAACGCCACCAGGTTGGTGTGGACCATGCGGACGCGACCGGGCGAGAAGATCTCGACGAAGTCGATCGGGTAGTGGCCGAGGAACTGCAACGAGACCAGCAGCCCGGCGAACATCGAAGTGAGCAGCCAGATGAACCCCGCCAGCAGATGGCGGCGCACCAGCGTCAGATCGACGAGCGGCACCAGCGTGTCGGCGGGCGCGGCGGGGAGTGCAACGACGGCGGCAGGGGTCATCGGCTCTCCTTGACGGGGGCGTTGGCGGCCGCGCGCAGCGAGCGGACGAACGCGACGAGGTCGAAGCGCTGCTGGTCGTCGCTCGTGGTCTCGGCGAAGTCCGGCATCGGGGTGCCGGCGAGTCCGGTCATGAACGTGCGGTAGAGGTCCTCGGGGCGACTGCCGCCTTTGGGTTCCTTGCGCGTGAAGTCGAAGGGCTTGATCGGGTTGCCTTCGCTGTCGACGAGCTTGCCGGCGGACGAGCCGTCGCCCTTTCCGCCTTCACCGTGGCACAGCCCGCACTTCAGGTCGGCGTAGACCTGCTTGCCGCGCGCGACGCGAGCCGGCGAGTCGATGTCGGCCGGCGCGCCGGGGAGCGACAGCGAGGGAGCAGGCTTCTCGCGGCTGAAACGCTTGGCGAGCGTCTTCACGTAGGCGACGATCGACTGCACCTCGGCGTCGGGCAGGTCGCGCCACGCTGGCATCGACGTGCCGTGGACCCCTTCGCGGATCGTCCGCACGAGGTCGGCATCGGTCGGCAGCGAAGAACTCGGCGTCGAGCGGAACTTGAAGATGCCGCGTGTGAAATCGCGGGGCTTGGGGTCGAGGAACGGGGCGGCGGGTCCCTTGCCGTTGCCTTTGTCGCCGTGGCACCCCGCGCAGTAGCGCAGGTACAGTTCCTGCCCGCGCCATTGCGCGCTGGTCAGATTCGACGTCGCGCCGAACTCGTAGAAGTTCTGGTCGGCGTCGTTCGAACACGACACACCGAGCAGCGCGCCACCCAGCAGCAGCGCTGCCGTCCACCATCGTCGCATCATGCTTGCCCTCGCACCGGTTGGCCTACGCAGGATGCGGCGGCCGATTGCACCTGCGGTGCCATGCGAGGCTGCCCGGGTGGCGATTCGCACGACGATCGCAATCGTGGTGTTGATCTCCCGATCGGTCCCGTTGCGCTAGGGAAGATCACCCGATGTCGGGGTCCCGAACCGACTGCCGCTCCGATGGCGGCGGCGCACGCGCCAACGGGCCGCAGGTTGCATAGGTGGCGCGACTCGATTCGAGTGAAGGGCGAGAAGCCCACACGGAGAGCTGCGATGGAACCACAAGGGGCGTCGACGTCGTCACGACCGCAGGCGGAAGCGGAGCTGATCGCACTCGAAGCGCGTCTGTCGGCGCTGCGCGAGAGCCTGCAGGCCCCGGCCGCGGCGGCGGGATGGTGGCCGGAGCGCTTCTATCTCGCCTTTCACGTCGTGGTGGGCAGCATCCTCGGACTCGTGGCGGCGGGCGCGAGCCTGTTGTTCAACATCGTGGGAGCGCTGCTGGTCGGCAAGCATCCGCTGCAACTGATCAAGGTCTACCTCACCTTCCCGTTGCGTGAGCGAGCGCTGACGAGTGAGGACGGTTTCGCGCTGTCGACGGGCGTGCTGCTCTACCTCGCGACCGGAATGGCGCTCGGCGCGGCGCTCCATGTCATCGGCCAGCGCTTCTTCCCGACGGCGCGTCTCGGGCGGCGCCTCGGTCTTGCGGTTGCCGCTGGCATCGGCCTCTGGCTGGTCGGCTACTACGGGATCCTGTCGTGGCTGCAGCCGATGCTCTTTGGCGGCGACTGGATCGTGCGCGAAGTCCCGGTGCTGGTCGCGTTGTCGACGCACGTCGTCTTCGCGGTCAGCCTGACGCTGCTCGCGTTCGTCGGGCGC
Organism: Planctomycetota bacterium; assembly: GCA_031409275.1. GTDB lineage: Bacteria > Planctomycetota > B15-G4 > B15-G4 > SIAN01 > SIAN01. The sequence goes on along the minus strand of JANNXA010000055.1, from coordinate 417,953 downwards.
TTCGAGCCGCCGCAGCTGCCGCGTGCACCTGAGGTCGCCTGAAGTGACGTTCGTGCCGTGGCCGTCGCTCGCGCTGGCTGCCACGCTCGGGGTCGGCAGCACGCTCCATTGCATCGGCATGTGCGGCGGTTTCTCGTTGATGCTGACGGCGCGCGGTGGTCATGCGTGGCGCCGACTCCTGCGATTCCACCTGGGACGTGTCGCGACCTATTCGTTCCTCGGCTCGCTGGCGGGGAGTGCGGGGCAGCGCGCGGCCCAGAGCGAGAGCGCGCAACGGGCGCTCGCGCTGCTGGCCGGCGGCGTGATGCTTGCGTTGGCGCTGCACCAATTCGGCGTCATTTCGCGCCTCGTCCCGGCGCGCCTCGCTGAGGTCTTCCGGCGCGCGACGCACAGGGCTGCGGCGGGAGTGCGCGCGCTGGCGCATGGCGATGGGGCGGTGGCGCAACTGCTGTTTGGCGCCGCGAACGGCCTCCTCCCTTGCGGAGTGACCGCGGCCGCGCTCGGGCTCGCCGCCGCTTCCGGTAGCGGCCTCGCGGGCGCGGCGGCGATGGCCACGTTCGGAGCGGCCACGTTGCCGGCGCTGCTGCTCTTCGCGCGCCTTGGCGGTCGACTCGCGCTGCCATGGCGCGCGCGGATCGGCTGGCTTGGCGCGCTGGTGACGCTGCTGGTCGGCGGGATCACCATGTGGCGAGGGCTCCAGCCGGTCAGCAACTGCTGTTCGCACGGCTGAACTCGGCTCCCCGTTACCATCGCCCCGTTCCTGAATGGGGTGGAGGGCGGTGGATGAGCGCGATCGTGGCTTCGGGGGTCTCGAAGACCTACCGCAACGGCGTCCAGGCGCTGCGGGACGTCTCGCTCGCGGTCGAACGCGGCGAGATCTTCGGTCTGCTCGGCGCCAACGGTGCGGGCAAGACCACGTTGGTGAAGGTGCTGCTCGATCTGGTTCGACCCAGCAGCGGCACCACGTCGCTCCTCGATGTCTCTTCGCGTCGCACGGCGGCGCGTCGCCGCGTGGGCTACCTGCCGGAAGATCACCGCTTTCCCGACTACCACACGGCGCAGAGCGCGCTGCTCTTCTACGCGGGGCTGTCGGGGGTTGCGCCGTCGGCGGCGCGGCCGCGGGCGGAGTCGCTGTTGTCCGAGGTCGGTCTCGATGACGTCGCTCGGAGCAAGGTCCGCGGCTTCTCGAAAGGCATGAAACAGCGCCTCGGTCTGGCCCAGGCGTTGATTGCCGAGCCCGACATCCTCTTCCTCGACGAGCCCACCGACGGCATCGATCCGGTCGGACGCGCGCAGATTCGCGAGATGCTGGAAGCGCAGCGTCGCGCGGGCAAGACGATCTTCCTGAACTCGCACCTCCTCTCCGAAGTCGAGCAGCTGTGTGATCGCGTCGGGATCTTGAGCCGTGGCCAGCTCGTCCGCGTTGGCACCGTGGCCGAGCTCACGCAGACGGATCGCTCGCTTCAGGTCACCCTTTCGCAACCCCCGGGCGATGCGCTGGTGGGGGAGCTGGCTCGCGCCTTCGGGACCGCGCGCGCCAGCGGTGGCTGCAACGTCGACCTGGTGCTGGAGCGGGACGAGCAGATCGACGCGGTGGTCGATTTCCTGCGCGCGCGCGGGATCGGCCTGCGCGGACTGAGCAGCAAGCGGCAGAGCCTCGAGGAGGTCTTCCTCGACAGCGTGAAAGCGGGAGGGCCGGCGCCGGCAGCGCCGGATGCGAATGCGTCACCCGACGCGAACGGGGCGGGGGCTTCACGATGACCGTCTTCCTGGCGTTGATCGGCGATGTCTGGCGCGAAGCGCGCGACAAGCGAGTCGTGTGGGTGCTGGCGCTCTTCTCGCTCGCCATCGTCGTCTCCTTCGGCAGCCTCTCGTTCACGCCGGTCGATGTCGACGCCGCGCTGAGGGGCGCCGCACAACGTCTCGGCGAGCTGCAACTGCGTCCGATGGGGTTGCGCGGAACGATGTCGTCGTCGAGGCCGGTGAGCTGCACGATCGGCGGCCCGCGCGCGCCGACCCCGGAAGATGACTTCCCACTCGGGATCGACGGGCTGCGGCTGCTCGACCTCTCCTTCGACGACATGCGGCAGCTCGACGCGTTGTGCGTGGCGCGTCGCGCGTTTCAGCAGCGGATCGAGAACGGCGAGGCGGCGGCCGCTCCAGCAACTTCGACGACGCCGATCGGACCCGACGTGCATCGCACCTGCCTCGAGGCACACTTCCTGGAAGCGGGATTCTCGCCGGTGATCGTGCGCAGCGTGGGGGACGCCGGCCGCCGTTTCGTCGTCGGCGCGGGAGCGGAGCACCCGCTCGAACTCCGTGGGGCGTGCGAGGTGAGCTGGTTCTTCCACTCGTTCTCGACCACGCTCGACGGGACGTCGCAGGCGGAGTTCCTCGCGCAGCTGCAGGCTGGAGTCGCCGAGCGATTCGCCGGCTTCTTCGGCGTCCTCATCCTGCTCGGCATGTTCGCCTCGGCGCTGCCCGACCTCCTGCAGAAGGGACGTTTCGATCTGCTGCTCGCGCGGCCCGTCGGGCGCGTGCGCCTGATCCTGTTCAAGTACCTCGGCGCGCTGCTCTTCGTGCTGCTGCTCTGGACGATCCTCTTCACGGGCTGCTGCGTCGCGCTCGGCGTCGCGACCGGCTTCTGGAGGTTTGGCCTGATCGGCTGCGCGCTGACCTGCACGCTGGTGTTCGGCGCGATCTACCCGGTCACGATGCTGGTCGGCGCAGCGACGCGCCACGTCACCCTCGCGTCGCTCGCCGGGCTGATGGCGTGGGGGCTGGAAGGCGTGGTGCGCACGCTGCGGACCATGATGGAGCACGGGCAGATCGGCGGCGGCGAGCGCTGGAAGCCGCTGGTCGACGTGGCCTACTGGATCCTGCCGAAGTCGTCCGACCTGGCGGTGTTGAACCAGTCGATCCTTGCGCGCGACTACCTCTCGGCGGCCGGCGCCACGCGCCTGATGGGTGGTGCCGTCGAAGTCAACTGGTGGTTTGCCGGTGGCACGACCGCGCTCTTCGCTGCAGCGATGGTCGCGTTCACGTGCGTGTACGTCGCGCGCCGCGACTGGTGAGTCGGGCGGCGCGCGACGCCGCTCACTGCTTCTTCACGCTCCACTCATGCTCGGGCCGCGCGAGGATCTCGTCGATCACCGCGGTCACGGCGTCGGCCTGCGCCTGTTTTCCCTCCGCCGCGGCATGGGCGGCGAGCTCGCGCGCCTCGGGGATGAAGTGCATGTAGAAGCGATCGGCGACTTCGTACATCCCGTGCCAGTGGGCGTAGTCCGGCGCCATCATCGAAGCGCCGTGCCGCGCGCGCCGCCCTTCGTGGTGCCAGAGGTAGTACCAGGTCCACTCGATCTCTTCGTCGAACTCCTTCGGCGTGAGCAGCGCCTGGGCGCGCAGCGCGGCGACGATCGCCTGGCCCGGCTTCGCGAACTTCTCGTTGAAGAGCACCACGAGGTCGTCGTACTGCGTGTAGAAGCTCGCGACGTAGTCCTGGGTGTGGCAATGCATGCAGACATCCGTCATGCGTTGCCGCTTGGCCTGCCAGCCGTCGCCGCCGTCGGCGACCAATGCCGCGCGCTTGGCCGGATCGCTCTCCTTGATCACCGAGTGGTTCTTGTCGGTGTCCATGGCGAGGCTGACCGGCGGACGGTTGGTCCAGCTGATTCGCTCGCCCGGATCGTGGGTGACCTTGCCGCCGTTGCGCAGATTGCCCGACATGTGGCAGGTCGCGCAGGTCGGCGCCTGCGAGTAGTCGGCGCCGAGCACCCAGTCCCTGCTGTCGAGGTTCATCTGGTCCTTCAGATCGCGGTAGGCGACGCCGTGCTTGCTCTCCTCGTAGATCTCCTTCTGCGGATGGTCGGGGCCGAGGTGGCACTTGCCGCAGTTCTCCGGCTGCCGCGCGCGGCGCGCCGAGAAGTCGTGGCGGCTGTGGCAAGCGGCGCATGAGCCGAGCGACCCGTCGAGGTTCTGGCGACCGATACCGGTGTTGGGCCAGGTCCCGGTGTCCATCAGCGGCTTGCCGTCGCGGCGCGCGACGTTGGCGAGGATCGCGGGATTGGTCGGTTGCCCGTGCTTGTCGGGCTTCAGGTCGTCGACGGTGATGAGCGTGCCGTCCTTGCCCATCATCGCGACCTTGCTGCCGTGGCACTGCTTGCAGCCGATCTCGACGCTGGCGAGGCCGTTCACGCTGGTCACATCGGGACGTCCCGGCGTCGGTGAGTGGGGGTTCATCGGCGACCGCGAGCCCTCGACCACCTCGGCGAGCAGGTTGTCGAGCGAGGCGAGGATGTTGCCTGCCTTGGCGTGGTGGCTCGCGCCGAACTCCTTCTGCTCGTCGGGGTGGCAGCGGCCGCAGTCCATCGGCGTGACGATCGCGGCGACGTGCGCGCCGTAGTGGTCGAACCCGTCGGCGTCGCCCGGCTCGGCGCGGTGGCATTCGATGCAGCCGACGCCTTTCTCGGCGTGTTTGCTGCCTTTCCAGTGGTCGACGAGGCCGGGCGTCGACTGACCGTGGCAATCCACGCACTGACGCGACGCCGCCGGCACCACCGTGGGAGCCTCGTCGATCTTCGCTTCGATCCGACGCCGGTCGAGCTCGAGTTTCTGCACGAGCACCAGCGAGGCGAGGAACAGCAGCCCGAGGACGGCGATGACGCCCTTCTTCCACTCAAGACTCATGGACCGATCTCCAGGAGGACGCCGCGCACTGCCGCGTCCTCGTTGCGTCGCCGCGCGCTCAGTGCGCGACGACGGCTTCCCACACGGTGAGGCCCAGGATCGCCAGGACGGCGACGATCCCGATGAACACGCTCGCCTCGCTGCCCGGACGCTTGCGACGAATGAACGCGTCGATGAACGGCCAGGCGGCCATGGTCGCGACGATCGCGCCAAGGCTTAAGAACGCGACTCGCTCCGAGAAGAGCTTGAGCCAACGGAAGGCGACGTAGAAGAACCACTCCGGTTTGATCACTTCCGGCGTGGACAGCGGATCGGCGTGCGGCCCGATCGGAACCGGAAACAGCGATGCGAGGACGCACAGCACGACCATCAGCACGAGGCCGATGGTGAGCTCGGTCAGCAGGTGGTCGGGGAAGAAGTTGAAGTGGCGCGGCGCCGTTCCCACGTCGCTTCGGAACTGCATCTCGGCGACGCCGTGAAGGCGGATCAGCGAGACGTGCAGGCCGATCAGCACCACCATCGCGACCGGCAGCACGGCGCCGTGAAGCACGAAGAACCGCGACAGCGTGTGCGAGTTGTATTCGTCACCCGCCAGGAGGAAGCGTTTCAGGACGCCGCCGATCAGAGGCACGTTGTCGGTCAGGTTCGCGGCGACGGTCGCGCCCCAGTAGGAGAGCTGCTCGTAGACGAGGCTGTCCGGTGAAGCCAGCGATCAGCGTGCAGACCAGGAGTCCCATCCCGATCAGCCAGTTGAGCTCGCGCGGCCGGCGGTAGGCGCCAGTGAAGAAGACGCGCATCTGGTGCAGAATGACGGCGGCGACCATCAGCGTCGCGGCCCAGTGATGGATCGAGTGGAGGAACCAGCCGAACGCGACCTCGTCGGTGATGCTGCGAACCGACTCCCACGCGCGCTCCGGCGCCGCTTCGTAATAGAAGGCCAGCAGGATCCCTGTGACGATCATCACGACGAAGAGGTAGGCGGGCGTGCCGCCGAGGCAGAACCACCAGTGCTTCAGGTGGTGAGGCACCGGCTCGTTGGTGAGTTCCTGGAGGCGCGCGCGATCGACCGGGAGGCGCTCGCGAAGGAAGCCGGCGACACGGCCTTCCGCGCGGCTCATGACGCCACTCCTTCGAGCGGGACTTCGATGTAGAGCAGCTCGCCGCGCAGTTCGAGCGGGTAACGCGGCAGCGACTGCTCCGCCTCGAGCGGCGGACCACCCGTGGCCTTGCCTTCAGGATCGAAAGTTCCGTTGTGGCAGGGACAGAAGAAGCGCTGCTGTGGCGCCTCGAACCGTACCTGGCAGCCGAGGTGGGGGCAGGTGCTCGACAGCGCGACGAACTCGTCGACGGTGGTCGTGGTCGAAGGCGCGGCGCTTTTCGGGACGCGGCGTGCGACGACGATCTTCTCGCCGGTGGGGGCGACGAAGGTGCGCGTCGACCCGCGCGCGAATCCTGGCGTGTCGCTCACCAGCAGCCAGCCGCGGCGGCGCGGCCGCGACGGCAGCAGGAAGCGGCCGGCGATGGTCGCGAACGTGCCGTAGCTCGCCAGCAGCGACAGCGTCATCGCAACTCCGGCGAGGCGGGCGAAGAAGCCGCGACGCGGCGGTGCGGCGGTCACGCTTGCAAGGTGTGGCGGTGTGGCGGACTCGGTCGAATGCACGGCTTCCCCCGTCGTGGCTCGCCCAGACGCGAGATGGGTGAAACAACTCGCGTGCCGGAGGCGCACGGGAGCGCGGCGTTGCAGTTGCTACTGGGGAGAGCGGGCGAAGGAGGGGCGTCAGGCCGCCCAAGGTCGCGCGAACGATCGGGCTCTGTTCCCCGGTTCGCTTCGAACTTGGGTCGCTGTTCCCGTCGATGGTTCCAGATTGCAAAGGAGACCCGCCATGCGCATCCACTGCGATCACTGCGGCAAGGTCGTCGATACCGAGACCGCACTTCGCCGCGAGGTGGACGGCGAGCTCCTCTATTTCTGCGTCGCGGCCTGCGCGCTGGCTGGCGGGCACGTCGCCGACGATCCTTGGGAGGGTGATGAGGCGGGCGGCGGGCCGGCGATTGGCGGCGAGCTCGACGACGCGCCGGGCGCCCCGCGCGACCCTTGATCGATCTGCGCAGCGCGGCTTGAGTGCGCGGCTTCCCCATCGCGGAGAGGTCGATGAAGAGCCTCGTGCTGCTGCGTCACGGCGAGAGCGTCTGGAACCAGGCCAACCGATTCACCGGCTGGACCGATGTCGAGCTGTCGGAGAAGGGCGTTCGCGAGGCGCAGGAAGCGGGCCGGCTCCTTCGCGATGCGGGTCTCAAGTTCGACGTCGCCTACTGCAGTCTGCTGAAGCGCGCCATCAAGACGCTCTGGCTCGCGCTCGAACAGCTCGATGCGATGTGGCTGCCGGTGCACAAGAGCTGGCGGCTGAACGAACGCCACTACGGCGACTTGCAGGGGCTGAACAAGAAGGAAACCGCCGCGCGCTTTGGCGAGGAGCAGGTGAAGACCTGGCGGCGCAGCTACGACACTCCGCCGCCGCTGCTCGCAGACGGCGACCCCCGCCGCGAGCAGGAGCGCGCCGATCCGCGCTACGGCAGCCTCGCGCCCGCTGACCTGCCCCGTGGCGAGAGCCTTGCCGACACCGTCGCGCGTTTCTTGCCGTGCTGGCATGAGCAGATCGCGCCGGCGTTGCGTGCCGGCCAGCGCGTGCTGGTGGCGGCGCATGGGAACAGCCTGCGCGCGCTGGTGATGTACCTCGGCCAGATCCCGAAGGAGCAGATCGTCGAGCTCAACATCCCGACCGGGATTCCGCTGGTCTACGAACTCGACGACGACCTGCGGCCGCTTCGCCACGGCTACCTCGGCGATCCAGAGGCAGCGGCGCGGGCGGCGAAGGCCGTCGCAGCGCAGAGTGCTCCTGGCGCTGCCGCAACCGTGGTTTCGGCAGCCGACAAGACGGCGAAGCCGAAGCCGAAGCCGAAGCCGAAGCCGAAGCCGAAGCCGAAGCCGAAGAGCTCCTCGAACCCGACGCGAAAGCGTGCCAGGCCGCCGCAACCAACGCGGGCGGCGAAGGCCGCGCCGAAGCGCGTCGCCACGAAGGTCCGCGTCAAGGCGAAGCCGACGTCCAAGCCGTCACCGAAACGGCGCCGCTGAATGACGCCGCCGCGAGTCGCGGCGTCAGTTCGCTCCCTTGCGCTCCTCCGCGCGTACGACCAGCACCGGGACGGGCGCGAGACGCAGCAGCTTCTCCGTGACGCTGCCGAGCAGCATCCGCGAGACGCCGCCGCGACCGTGCGTGGTCGTGATGAGGAGGTCCGCTCCGACCTTCTTCACGTAGTCGACGAGCGCGTGGGCCGGCGACGACGCTTCGACCACGGCCGTCGTCACGGAGAGACCGGCCGGATGGTCCTTCACCCGGTCGCGCAGGCGGTTCTCGAGTTGGGGGCGCAACTCCTGCAGCGCACGCAAGAGCGCCCCGTACTGCTCGTACGGCGCGAGCGCGTAGGGCTCTTCCAGCACGCAGACGACATGCAGCTCGACGCCGAACTTCTCGGCCATCGCGAGCGCCGTCGGCCACGCCTGGAACGAGACGTCGGAGAGGTCGGTGGCGAAGACCAGCTTGCGGAACGTCATGGGAAAATCTCCTCGCGGCGCACCTTGGCTCGCGCCGAGCGAGCTTCACTAGGCAAACTGCGCGCCCTCGCCGGAGCCCCTTCATCACCGCTTTACATCCAGCGCGCCGAAACTTGGCGAGCCCTTCCTAGCCTTCCGCCCGTCGAGCCTGGTGTCGTGCCCGCGTGCAGTTCGATGCAGACCCTGAGGTGATCCTTGAAACGGCAGAAGATCCTCGTCGTCGAGGACGAGCCCGACATCCTCGAAGTGATCGAGTACAACCTCGGCCGCGAGGGGTTCCGGGTGCTCACCGCCCGCGATGGCGAGGTCGGACTGAAGCAGGCGCGCTCCGAACTGCCCGACGCGCTGATCCTCGACCTGATGCTGCCGGGGATGGATGGCCTCGAGATCTGTCGGCGCCTGCGCGGCGACGAGGTCACCCGTTCGCTGCCGATCCTGATGCTGACGGCGAAGGGCGAGGAGGCAGACGTCGTCGTCGGCCTCGGACTCGGCGCGGATGACTACATCCCCAAGCCCTTTTCGCCGCGCGAACTGGTCGCTCGGTTGAAGGCGGTGCTGCGTCGAGCGTCGGCAGCCCCCGCGCGCGGCGACGGCGAGCGGATCGAGTTCAGTGGCCTCGTCATCGATCGCGCCCGGCACGAGGTGCTGGTGCGCGGCGAACCGATCACCTTCACGCCGACCGAACTGCGGCTGCTGCATTTCCTCGCCGCGCATCCGGGGCGCGTGCTCACCCGCGATCAGCTGCTCTCCCGCGCCATCGGAGAGCACGCGGTCGTGCTCGACCGCAACGTCGACGTCCACGTGCGCTCGATCCGCAAGAAGCTGGGAGAGGAGCGCGAGCGGCTCGAGACGGTGCGCGGCGTCGGTTACCGTTTCCGTGATGATCGGAACTGACTCGTTGCGTCCGCGTCTCCTCGTCAAGCTCTTCGCGACCTATGCGTTGCTCGTCCTGGCCCACGGTGTCGTCACCGAGTGGCTGGTCACACGCTTCGCGGCTCGCGACCAGCGTGCCGCGCTCGAAGAGTCGTTGCATGGCCAGGCGGTGCTCCTCGCCGAAGCGATGCGCGGCGAAGTGGCGGGGGGAGGCGCTCCCGAGCTCGATCATCGCATCGAGGCGATCGGGGCAGCGGCCGGGTCGCGCCTCACGGTGATCGCCGCCGATGGACGGGTGCTGGCCGATTCGGTCGATCACGCCGCGGATATGGAGAACCACGCCAGTCGACCGGAGGTGATCGCCGCGGCCGCCGGCGGACGCGGGATCGACGAGCGGGTCAGCGCGACGACCGGGGTTTCGACCCTCTATGTCTGCGTCGCGGTCACGGCCGCTGACGGCGCGCGTCTCGGTTTCGTACGCGCGGCGCTGGCGTTGCCGAGTGTCGAGGCGCGCCGCGATCGCCTGCGTGGAGCCGTGTTCGTCGGAGTCGAGATCGGAACCGTGGCAGCGCTCGCGCTGGCCTGGTTCGTCGCGCGCCGCTTCACCCGGCCGATCGTCGCCTTGACTTCGGCGGCGATTGCCATCGCCGACGGCGCGCAGGGAATCTCGATCGACCACGGCGGTCGCGATGAGGTCGGCGACCTCGCGCGAGCCTTCGAGCGCATGGCAGTCCGGCTGCGTGAACGCCTCGAGGAGCAGGCGCGCGAGCGCAGCAAGCTGGCCGTGATCCTCGATCGAGTCGCCGAGGGCGTCCTCGCCATCGATGGCGACGAGCGCCTGCTGCAGTGCAACGGCGTCGCGCGGGCGATGCTCGGGGTCGTGGACGGCGATGGCATCGGACGGCCACTGGTCGAATTGGTGCGCGCGCCCGATCTGGTCGAAGCGCTGCGCCTGCGCGATGCCGTCCCCGGCGAGGATGGAACGCGTTCACGGGAGGTGCGTCTCCTCCTCAGCGGTCGGGAGCGAGTCCTGCTGGTGCGGGCCGCGCCGCTGCCGGAAGGCGGCGTGGTCGCGGCGCTGCTCGACGTGACGGAGTTGCGTCGCCTCGAGACCGTGCGCCGTGACTTCGTCGCCAACGTCTCGCACGAGCTGAAGACCCCGCTCGCCGCGATGCGTGGACTCGTCGAGACGCTGGTCGACGATCCCGAGATGGAGGCGACGACGCGCCAGCGCTTCCTCGGCAAGCTCGGCCATCACGTCGGGCGCCTCGCCGACCTGGCCGTCGACCTGCTTCACCTCGCGCGCGCGGAGTCCGATGGTCCGATGCCCCGCGTGGAACTCGACCTGATGCCGGCGGCGCAGCAGGCCGTGGAGCGCTTCTCGGGCCCGGCGCAGTCGAAGTCGATCGAGCTCGCGGCCGCGCTCGCGCCGTCGCCAGCCTTCGTCGACCCGCTCGCCATCGAACAGATCCTCGACAACCTCGTCGACAATGCGCTCAAGTACACGCCGGCGGGTGGCCGCGTGGCGGTCCGAACGGCGACCGAGGCGGGGATGGCTCTGCTCGAGGTGGCCGACAGCGGCGTGGGGATCGAGCCTTCCGAACAGGCACGGGTCTTCGAGCGTTTCTATCGGGTCGACAAGGCGCGCTCTCGTGACGTTCCAGGAACCGGACTCGGCTTGTCGATCGTGAAGCACCTCGTCGAGGCGAACGGCGGCTCGATCGAGCTCGAGAGCTGGCCGGGGCGCGGCAGCACGTTCCGCATCCGCTTCCCGATGCCGCCTGCCGGTGGCGATGCGGCCAAGGAGTGACCGAAGATGTCGAAGCACATGCAACGCGACCTCGAGTTCCTGAAGAAGCAGCTCTTGTTGATGGGCGGGATGGTGGAGGAGGCGACCGACCTCGCCATCAGCGCGATCATCGATCGACGCAGCGACCTCGCCATCCAGGTGCAGGCGGGCGATGACGCCATCGATGCGAAGGAGCTCGAGGTCGAGGATCACTGCCTCAAGATGCTGGCGTTGCACCAGCCGGTCGCGTCCGATCTGCGCTTCCTCATCACGGTGCTCAAGGTCAACAACGACCTCGAGCGCATGGGCGACCTCGCGAAGAACATCGCCGAGCGCGCCGCCGTGCTGTGCGAGCAGCCGCCGATCGAGGGGGCGCAGGACTTCCGTCGCATGGCGGAGCGCGTGCGCTGGATGGTGCACGAGTGCATCGACGCGCTCGTCGAGCGCGACGTCGAGCGCGCCCGCAAGGTCTGCTTCGACGACCGCGAGGTCGACGAGGAGAATCGCCGGCGCTTCGTCCAGTTGCAGGAAGTGATGAAGCGCGATCCGGCCAACGTCGAGCGCGCCGTGTCGCTGCTGTCGGTGTCGCGCCATCTCGAGCGCATCGCCGATCACGCCACCAACATCGCCGAGGACGTCGTGTTCCTGGTCGACGGCGAGGTGATCCGCCATCTGCGCCTCGATCGCGCTCGCGAGAAGTGAAAGATCGCGCCGACGCCTTCGTCCGGTAGCGATGGTTCATCGGGCCTTCACGGAGCCTTGATCCGGGCGGCCTAGCCTCCTCTCCCCTCGGCCGCGAGGAGCGCACGTGTGGGCGTGCGCCATCCCGGCTGACCGTGTCGGCGAGGAGTCCGCATGAACCGGTTTGCACGCAACGTCGCGGGAGTCGCTCTCGGAGCGAGCGCGTTCCCGCTCCTGAGCTCGGTCGCGCGCGCGCAGGATGCCGAGGAATTGAAGCTGCGCTTCGATGTCCTGAACGAGCGGTTGAAGGCGCTCGAGGACAAGCAGGGGGCGAGCGACAGCCTCCGCGCCTCCTGGAAGGACGGGCTGCGTCTCACGTCGCCGGACAGCAAGTTCGACCTGAAGATCGGCGGACGCATCCACTTCGAGAGCGAGTGGAACGACGCCGACAACGACCTCGAAGCGACCAAGCGCTTCGACGGCAACGCCAACGACCAGGCGGTGACCAAGTCGATCGGGCCGCTCGAAGATGGCTTCGAGCTGCGCCGCGCTCGGCTCTATCTCTCGGGGCTTCTCTACGAGCACGTCGAGTTCAAGTGGCAGTACGACTTCGCCAAGGGCGCGATCGGCCACAAGGACGCCTACGCCGGGCTCGTCAACCTCGGCGACTGGATCCCGAACGTGCGCGCGGGCCACATGTACGAGCCGTTCGGGCTCGACGCGATGACCTCGAGCAACGACTCGACCTTCGTCGAGCGCGCGGCGATCTCGAACATCTTCGCGCCCAACCGCAATCCCGGCTTCCTGCTGTGGAAGAGCCTCAAGAGCGATGTCGACGGCAAGCAGGTCGAGCGCTTCACGTGGGCCGCCGGCGCCTTCCGCGAGGACAGCTCCGACAACAGCGTCTCGGCGAATGACGGCGCCTACAACCTGACAGCGCGCATCACGGGCACGCCGTTCTTTCGCAACGAGGGCAAGCAGCTGATCCACCTCGGCCTCGCGGCGACGCGTCGCTCGGTTCCTGGCCGCGGTTCGGAAGGGGTCACCTACGCGGGCAAGCCCGAGGTCGACCTCTTCTCCAACTTCGTCAACACCGGGGCGATGAAGGAAGCGGACGTCGATTGGCGCTACGGCTCCGAGTTCGCGCTGGTCTGGAACCGCTGGTCGCTGCAGAGCGAGTACATCACGACGCGCACCGACATGAACAAGGCGTCGGCGCTCGATGATCCGAAGTTCTCCGGCTTCTACGCGCAGGGCTCGTGGATGCTCACTGGCGAGAATCGCCGCTTCAAGACGACCGAGGCCATCTTCCAGAACCCGCGGCCCTGGGCCAACGCGTTCCAGAACGGCGGCCACGGCGCATGGGAAGTCGCGCTGCGCTGGTCGACGATCGACCTTTCGGATGGCACGGAAGCGACGGGCGGGGTGCAGGGCGGCGCGCTCGACATGTGGACGGTCGGGCTCAACTGGTACCTGAACCCCAACACGCGCGTCATGTGGGACGTGTCGCGGCTCGATCTCGACGAGGTCGATCCGCTCCTCGGCGACGGCGGCTCGGCGACCGTCGCGCAGATGCGCGTCCAGCTCGCGTTCTGAGATTCAACCGACGGCGCGCCCGTAGCCGCTGCGGCGGTTGCGGGCGCGCCGTCGCTTATGGTGCGCGCCATGGAAGAGAGCTCCCTCCCAAGGCGCCTCGGTGCCGAAGCGTTCGGCACCTTCTGCCTGTTGCTGGTGGGCACCGGCGCGATCGTGGTCGATGACGTTCACGGCGGCTGCGTCACGCATCTGGGCGTCTCGCTCGCGTTCGGCCTGATCGTCCTCGCCATGATCGAGACGGTCGGGGATCGCTCGGGCGCTCACCTGAATCCAGCGGTGACGCTGGGCTTCGCGCGTGCCGGCCGCTTCCCGTGGCGTGAGGTCGTTCCGTACGTCGTCGCGCAACTCGTCGGCGCCGTTTCGGCGAGCCTGCTCTTGCGCGCCGGTTTCCAGGACCACTCGACGCTCGGCGCCACGCTGCCGAAGTTCGGAGTGGGGCGCAGCTTCGTCGTCGAGATGGTGATCACCTTCCTGCTGATGGTGGTGATCCTCTGTGTCGCGCACGGCTCGAAGGAACGCGGCACTTCGTCGGCGCTGTCGATCGGCTCCTTCGTCTTCCTTGCGGCGCTGGTCGCGGGGCCGCTCACCGGCGCCTCGATGAACCCGGCGCGGTCGCTGGCGCCGGCGCTCGTTTCCGGCCGCCTCGACGGGCTCTGGATCTACCTCGTGGCGCCCTGCGTCGGCGCATGGTGCGCGACGCCGTGCTGCCGATGGCTGCGCGGCGAAGGCTGCTGTGACGACGCCGCGGCGCCGGGCGAATCGCGCGAACTCAACCGCTCTTGCGCTTGACCGCTTCGCTGCCGAGTTTGCCGAGCTTGGCCGGGAACTTGGCCGCCTTCTTCTCGAACCAGTCGCGCCAATGCTGTGCGACCTGGTCGTCGAACGCCGGCACGCCGTCGAGCTCCTTGTCGGCCGCGATCTTGGCCAGCCCGTCATGGATCATGCGCCGCTGCCCCTCGTCGGCGGCTTGATCGCGGCGGCCGTCGCCGTCGCGATCGCCGTTTTTCGGCCGGTCGTTCTTGCCGCCACCGCCGCCCGAACCGCCCCCGCCCGAACCGCCGCCGCCTTTGCCGCCGCCTCCGGCGCCGCCACCGCCCGCGCCGCCGCCTGAACGAGCTTTGCTGCGCGACCCTTCGGCAGCGACCAGTCGATCGATCACGGCTTCGATTGCCGGCCGCGAACCCAGCGCCAGCAGCGCCTTCGCGAGCGGCTGCGCGAACTCACTGGGGGCATCGGGGCCGAGCTGCTTCAGGACATCGACGAGCGCATTGGTGCAGCGGTCATCGGCAAGCGCGCCCAGTCCATCGATCAGTGCCGCGGCGTAGCCCAAGCCGTCGGGCGTCATGATCGAGCCGGCGCCGGCGCTGCGGTCGTTGTTCTTGCCGACCTTCGCGAACTCGGCACGCACGCCGTCGAGCGCCTCGACCAGCGCCTTGACCGTGGCGTCGGCGTGCTGGCCGTCGAGCAGCTTCTCGACGACCTTCGTGCGTACGCCCCAATCCTTGTCGACGAGCGCGACGGCCAGCAGGTCCGCGACCGCGCGGCTCGGCGCGTTCTCGTGTTGCTTGGTGAGCGCCGCGGCGGCATCAATCGCCGCGAGCCGTTCGACGAGGTCCTTCGAGCGGATCTTTCCGCGTGCCGCGTCGAGCGCCTTGCTGTCGCTCTCCTGGTGGCTGGCGCAGAGATCGTCGACCTTGCATTCCGGGCAGTCGCCGAGCGCCGCGAATGCGGCACAGAAGGAGAGGACGAGCGGCAACCACATGAGAAGCATCTCCCGCGCGGGTTCCCGAGACGCCGCGAGATTGCCGCGTTCGAGCCGCCGACGCCAGCGCAGCACCCGTCGTCCCGGGCGCGGATGGTCCAGCGCCGCCGCCGGACGCGCGGCGTCTCTCAGCCGAAGCGGCCGGTGATGTAGTCCTCGGTCTGCTTCTCGCGCGGCTTGACGAACAGTTGTTCGGTGCGGCCGAACTCGATCAGGCGCCCGATGTACAGGAAGGCGGTGAGGTCGCTCACGCGCGAAGCCTGCTGCATGTTGTGGGTGACGATCACCAGGGTGAACTGCTTCTTCAGCTCGAGCATCAGGTCCTCGACCTTGGCGGTCGCCACCGGGTCGAGCGCGGAGCACGGCTCATCGAGGAGGATCACCTCCGGCCGCACCGCGATCGCGCGCGCGATGCAGAGGCGCTGCTGCTGGCCTCCCGACATGCCGAGCGCGCTCTCGTGCAACCGGTCCTTCACTTCGTCCCAAAGCGCCGCGCCGCGCAGGCTCTCCTCGACGATGTCGTCGAGATCGGACGCGCGCTTGGTGCCGTGAACGCGCGGACCGTAGGCGACGTTCTCGTAGATCGACTTCGGAAAGGGGTTGCTCTTCTGGAACACCATCCCGATGCGCTTGCGCAGCTCGTTCACCTCGACGTCGGGCCCGAGGATCGAGCGCCCCTCGAAGCGCACCTCGCCCTCGATGCGAACGCCGTCGACGAGGTCGTTCATGCGGTTGAAGCAGCGCAGCAGCGTCGACTTGCCGCAACCTGATGGCCCGATGAAGGCGGTGATCTGCCGGCGCGGGATCGCGAGACTGATGCCGTGCAGCGCCGGCGAGGATCCGTACGAGAGGCGCAGCTGCTCGACTTCGAGGATCGCCGGTTCGGGAGTTTCGGCAGCGGCACGGTTCGGCGCGGTCATTTCGGCGGCTCCTGTGCGGCACGCATCAGAGCGCGCTGCCGGCGTAGCGGCTGCGCAGGCGGTTGCGAAGCGTGATGGCGACCACGTTCATGGCGACGACCAGCACCAGCAGCACCAGCGCCGTGGCGACCACCAGCGGCTTGGTGGCCTCGACGTCGGGACTCTGGAACCCGACGTCGAAGATGTGGAAACCGAGATGCATGAACTTGCGGTCGAGGTGGAGGAACGGGGCGTGGTGGTCAATCGGCAGCGCGGGGGCGAGCTTCACCATGCCGACGATCATGAGCGGCGCGACCTCGCCGGCGGCGCGCGCGATGGCGAGGATCACGCCGGTCAACAGGCCCGGCGCCGCCGCCGGCAGCACGACGCGCCAGATCGTTTCGAACTTGGTCGCGCCCAATGCGAGCGACCCTTCGCGCACCGCGCGCGGCACCGCGGCCAACCCCTCTTCGGTGGCGACGATCACCACCGGCACGGTCAGCAAGGCAAGCGTGAGCGCGGCCCAGAGGATGCCGCCGGTGCCGAAGGTCGCCTGCGGCAGCGCCTCGGGGAAGAAGAGCTGGTCGATGGTTCCGCCGATTCCGTAGACGAAGAAACCGAGCCCGAAGATCCCGAAGACGATCGATGGCACGCCGGCGAGGTTGTTCACCGCGATGCGCACGCAACGCACCAGCGTCCCCTGGCGCGAGTACTCGCGCAGGTAGAGCGCCGCGAGCACGCCCAGCGGCACCACCGCGATCGACATCAGGAAGACCATCATCACGGTGCCGAAGATGGCCGGAAAGATGCCGCCCTCGGTGTTCGACTCACGCGGATCGTCGATCAGGAAGCTCAGGATGCGGCGCCCGTACTCGAGGAGCTTCGCCGCGAGCGACATCTCGTTGGGTCGGAGCGCGTGCAGCAATCCGCCGACCGGCAGCTCTTTGCTCTGGCCGTCGGCGGCGACGCACACCACGCGAACCGAGTCGAGCTGCGTGCGCAGCTCGACCAGACGCGTCGAGAGGTCGGCGAAGCGCTCGTCAAGGAGCTCGTGGCGGGCGTCGAGGTCGGCCGCGATCCGCGCCCGCTCCGACTCCGGCGGTGCATCGAGCTCGAGCCGGCGTCGCGCGAGGCGCAGCGCCTCGAGTTCGTGGTTCACGTCGCCGAGGTCGCCCTTCTCGAGGTCGAGCAGCTGCGCGCGTTGCGCCGCCTTCTGCGCCATTTGCTCCTGCAGGAGCGGCCACGCGGCGGCGCCGCTCGCCAGCAGCTCGTCGCCGCGCCACACCTCGCGCAGGAAGCCGTGGAAGTTGCCCCATTCGGCACGCTCGAAGTGGAGCGCATCCGCCGGCCGCTCTTGGTTCGCGATGAGCCGTTCGTCGATCCAGACGAAGTCGGCGCCGGTCAGCTCGCGGTTGGCCACCTTGACCTGCACGCGCCAGGGAAGCGTCGCTTCGGCGGGCAGATCGGTGGGGCGAAACGTCTCCCTCGCGTGCACTTCGCCGAGCAGGCGCGTGCCATCGGTGAGCTCGAAGGCGACGAGCTCGCGCTGCCAGAAGTAGGACATGCCGTTCCAGCCGATCAGCGCGAGCTGGCCCACCACGAGCAGGAGGTTGAAGGCGAGCGCGCCGCCACAGAGCCAGATGAATGCGCGGCCGCGCGCGCCACGACGGCGCGGGACGGCATCGGCCTTGCCGGAAGCGGTGGGGGGAGGCGTGTCGGCGGTCACAGGCGAGCGTACTTCTCGCGCAGATGCTGGCGGACCAGCTCGGCGGCGGTGTTGGCGGCGAACGTCAGCGCGAAGAGCAGCACCGCCGCGAGGAAGAGGGTGCGATAGAAGGTCGTGCCCTGCGCCGCTTCGGGGATCTCGGTCGCGATGTTGGCCGACAAGCTGCGCAAGCCGTTGAACAGGTTCCAATCCATGATCGGCGTGTTGCCCGACGCCATCACCACGATCATCGTCTCGCCCACGGCGCGACCGAACCCGATCATTACCGCCGAGAAGAGGCCGGGGCTTGCGGTCGGCAGCACGACTCGCGTCACCGTGTACCAGCGGTCAGCGCCCAGCGCGAGCGAGCCCGAGACGAGGCTCTTCGGGACGTTGGAGAAGGCATCCTCCGCGATCGCGAAGATGATCGGGATGACGGCGACACCCATCGCCAACCCGAGCACGACGCAGTTCTTCTGGTCGTAGTTGAGTCCGAGCACGGCGCGCATCCACGCCACGAAGTCGCCGCGAAACCACGCCACCTCGAGCGGTCGCGCCAGCAGCAACGTCGCTCCCAGCGTGAGGGCGAGGACGGCGATGAACGCGAGCGAGGCGATCCCGTCGGGGAAGCGGTGGCGCCAACTCGACGGCAGCCGCTCGCCGAGTCGGCCCGCGGCGAGGATCGCCAACGGAGCCAGCACGAGGAAGAGCGGCACGCCGAGGAAGTAGTCGGCGACGCGCGGCGCCAGCCATAGTCCGGCCAGGAAGCCCAGCACGACGCTCGGCAGCGACGCCATCATCTCGACGGCGGGTTTGACGTAGCGGCGCAGCGACCAATGCATGAACTGCGAGGTGTACATCGCCGCCAGCAGCGCCAATGGGACCGCGAAGAGCAGCGAGAAGAGCGTCGCCTTCAGCGTTCCGAACAGGAGCGGCGTGAGGCTGAACTTCGACTCCGCCTCGTCGCTGCCCGAGCTCGATTGCCAGATGTGCTCGGGATGCGCGTAGCCCTCGTACCAGACCTTGCCGAAGAAGGCCCCGAATCCCGCCTCGGGATGGCGGCACTCGAACGCGAGACGCTCGACTCGTCCGCTCGCTGCCAGCAGGAGCGCGTCGTTCTTCGGGGAGATCGTGGCGGCAGTCGTCCCTGCGATCGGCGCGGCACCCTCCCATACGACCCGCGTCGTCGTCGAGTAGCCGACCATCAGCGCGCCGCTCTCCTCGACGGCGAGGAAGAGTCGGTTGCGCCACGACGGCGCCAGCAGCCGCACGCGGCTGCCGCGCCGCGGGAACTCGTGGGTCCGCATGAGCTGGAGCGCCTCGCCCTCCGGCTGCACTCGATTCCAGATCGACAGCGCCCCGTCGTCCTGGCCGATCACGAGGCTCTGGTCGCCGATCAGCAACGTGAGCGCGCTGATCGGCGCACCGACGCTGCGAACGCGCGGTTCGGCGGACGTGCGGTCCACCAGGTTCCACCACAACAGACGTCCGTCGACGGTGGCGGCGAAGAGGTTCTCGCGGCGCGCGTCGAGGACGAGTCGGGTCAGCGCGCACGGCGCCGACAGCGGGCGACGCTCGGTGGTCGCAGTCTGCTCTCCGCTGAAGAGGTTCTCTTCGACCGCTCGCTCACAGAACAGCAGCGTTCCATCGGCGAGCTGAGCGACGATCGCGGAGGAGAGGCCGCGCGCACTCGCCGCGCACACCTGGATCGGCTGGCGGCTCGGATCGACCTCGAACTCGACGATCGGGGCGACCTTCGGGGTCACGACGTCGCCGTCGTCGCGATGATCGACGACGAAGTCGATCGCGGCGAAGGCGACGCGACCGTCACGGCTGCCGGCCACGAACCCCGGTTGACCGAAGAGCGGGCCGCCGCACGTGACGGCGGCGTTCTCGCCATCGGCGGCAGCGGCGAACATCGGCTGTTCCAGCACGCTTGCGCCGTCGGCCTGGCGGACGATCCGCAGAGCCCCATCGGCGCCGAGCAGCGCGATGTGACTCGACTGCTCGTCGCTGACAAGGGCGAGGGGGGCGCTTTGGGGGGCCGCGATCGAGCCGCTGGGCTCGACGCTCGCCCCCGTCAGCAGCGGCATCACCTGCGCGACCAGGAACAGGAAAATCCCGAGAACGCTGGTGATGATCGCGAGCCCGCCGGCGACGACGACGGAACGCGCCAGTCGATCGCGACGGCGCCGCTGCTTCAGGCGCGGCGAGGGCGCCGCAGTGGAGCGCGCGGTGGCGCGCTCGGCGGCTGCGGTCGAGTCGTCGGAATCGTTCGCCATGCTCAGTGGGGGAGGCTCGCGGCGGTCACAGTCGATGAGGAGTGCGCGCCCGGACCGACGCTGGGTCCGGGCGCGCCAGGAGACGCTGGCTCAGTCGTTACCCGCGTGGGGTCACTGCAGCTTCTTCAGCTCCTCCGCGTCGATCTTCGCGGTCAGTGGCAGGTAGCCGTCCTTCAGCACGCCCTGCTGTCCCTGTTGCGACAACACGAAAGTGAGGAACTCCTTGACCAGCGGGTCGAGCGGCTTGTTCGGCGCACGATTGACGTAGACGTAGAGGAAGCGGGTGATCGGGTACTTGCCGGCGTAGACCGACGAGGCGCTGACGTCGCCGGCCGGCGTCGCGTCATCCTTCGCCAGCGGCACGGCGCGGACACCCGAGGTCTTGTAGCCGATGCCGCTGTAGCCGACGCTGCCGCGATCCTCGGTCACGCCCAGAACGACCGACGCCGACCCCGGCTGCTCCTTGACCTGATCCTTGTAGTCGCCGTTCTTCAGCACGTGCTCCTTGAAGAAGCCGTACGTGCCCGACGCCGAGTTGCGGCCATAGAGGCTGATCGGAAGCGCGGCCCAATCGCCGGTCAGTCCGAGGTCGCCCCAAGTCTCGATGCTCTTCGACAGGCCCTGCTTGCGCTGCTTGCCGAACATCGCGTCGACCTGCGCGAGGGTCAGCTTCTCGATCGGGTTGTCCTTGTGGACATAGACCGCGAGCGCATCGATGGCGACGCGGATCAGGGTCGGCTTGTAGCCGTAGCGCCCTTCGAAATCGTCGATCTCGGAGGACTTCATCTCGCGGCTCATCGGACCGAGCTGCGCCGTGCCGGCGATCAGCGCCGGCGGCGCCGTGCTCGAACCCTTGCCTTCGACCTGGATGCGCACGCTCGGGTACTGGCTCTTGAAGCCCTCGGTCCACAGCGTCATCAGGTTGTTCAGCGTGTCGGAGCCGATCGAGTTCAAGTTGCCGGAGATGCCGGCGACCTTGCCGTATTGCGGCAGGCTCGAATCGACCTTCGCCTGCGCGTCATCGGGGCGCGCGGCCTTCGCGGCCTTCGCGACGGTCGCGACTTCCTGTGCCGGAACGCAGACGGAGAGGGCCACGGCACCGCACAGCGCAGTCGCGGCCGACAGCCAGAGGCTCTTGCGAACCATCATTCGGGGCTCCATGAGTCTTGAGGTTCCTGTTTTCACGGTGCGGAACCTACGGCCGTTTCATGAAGCGTCCGTGAAGGCCGAGTGAAGCGTCCTTCCGCCCTCGGAGGCGAGCCCGACGGGCGCTCTGGATGGGAGGCGAAAGTCGGGGTCACGACGCTCGGGGGGAACCATTTCCCAGAACCGCTTCAGTCCTTGGGCAACCTTTTCCGAAGAGCGGCTTGGCCGCTCTGGAGATCTCCATGGACGAGGGAACGGGATCGTTCGGTGAACTGCACGCCGTGATCCTTGCCGGCGGGTTCGGTCGCCGCCTCGAGGCGCTCACCACTCGCCTCTTTGGCGCCGCGATCCCCAAGCAGTTCTGCCGCTTCGCGGGCCAGCGCTCGCTGCTGCAGCAGACTCTCGATCGCCTCGCGCCGCTCGTCCCGGCGCGCCGCACGACGGTCGTCGTCGATCGCTCGCAGGTCGCGTGCGCGCAGGCGCAACTCGTCACCGCTCGTGGCGTGCACCTCGTGGAGCAGCCGTGCGATCGCGGTACCGCGGCCGGCGTCCTCCTTCCGCTGCTGCACCTCGCCGCCCGGGCTCCCAACGCGCGCGTCCTGCTCGCGGCGTCCGATCACGGGATCGTCGACGAAGCGCAGTTCCGGCGCGTGCTGCGCCAGGCGGCGCAATCGGTCGCGACGACGCCGGAGCGTCTGCTGCTGATCGGCGCGACGCCGCACGCGGCCAATCGCGACTACGGCTGGATCGTGCGCGGCGCTCCGCTGGAGACAGCGCCCGCGATCTCGGCGGTCGAGCGATTCGTCGAGAAGCCCGACGGCGCCATGGCGGAACAGCTCTTCGCGAGCGGTCGAGCGTGGTGGAACACGATGCTCCTGGTGGCCACGGTCGACTCGTTGCTGCGCCTTTTCCGGTCGCGGCTGCCCGACCTCACGGCCGCCATGGAGGCGCTGTGCGCGCGGAGCGATACGGGAACTGACGCGTGGCGGCGCGACTATGGCGAACTGCAGAACCACAACTTCTCGGCCGACGTGATCGGCACCGCGACTTCGCTCGGCGCCTTGGCGCTGCCCGCGGCGGTGGGTTGGACCGACCTGGGAACCGAGGAGCGGCTGCTCGCCTGGCTCGCGCGGGATGCACCGCGAATGGCGGAAGCGGACGCTGCGAACGCGGTGGCGGTTGCTTCCGAGCGGAATCGGTCGGACGGCGTCGGCGCGGTCAACGGCAGCTGATCGAGAGCTCTGCGAGCGGCGCATCGGTGACGATGGCAAGCAGCGCGGCGTGCACGATGTCGCCAGCGACGAGCGGGCCGACCCCGGCCGGGGTACCGGTGAAGAGGAGGTCGCCCGCTTCGAGACGGAAGCGGCTCGACACGAAGGCGACGAGCTCGACCACGGGCGTCACGAGATCGCGGGTCGCGCCACGCTGACGCAGCTGGCCGTTCACGCGCAGCGTCAGCTCGAGCGCTGTCAGCAGTTGCGGGTCGTCGAGCGCGACGAGGGCCGAGATCGGCGCCGACTGATCGAATCCCTTGGCGACGGCCCACGGGTCGCCGCGCTGCTTGGCCGCCTCCTGGAGGTCGCGCGCGGTGAGGTCGAGGCCGACGGCGATCGCATCGATCGCCGCGGCGGCGGCGTCTTTGGTGCCGCAGCGCAGATCACGACCGACGCGCACCACGAGTTCGACCTCGTGATGGACGCGCTGGCTGCGGCGCGGCAGCTCGATCACGCCGCCGCCCGGAACCAGCGCGCTCGCCGGCTTCAAGAAGAGGATCGGCTCTTCGTCGCGCGCCGCCTGGCCCATCTCCTTGGCGTGGTCGGCGTAGTTGCGCCCGACCGCGACCACCTTGCCGACCGGCAACGTCGCGCGACCGGCGCACGGAAGGACGATCATTTCTCGAGCTCGAGCGGAGCGTCCTCGAAGCGGATCGTCCCCTTGGCGATGCCCTGCTGGAACGCGTCGACCTCCTGTTCGAGGTTCTGTCGCGCGAAGACCTCGGCGAAGATCCGGTCGGCCGTTTCCGCGCCGCCGTTGCCGGCGAACTCCTTGCGCACGTACTCCTCGAACAGGTGCTTGTACTTGCGGTCGTTGCCGAAGTTGAGCCAGAAGATGAAGAGCCACATGTCGGCGTAGAAGCCGCTCATGCAGATCATCGTGGCTTGGGCCGGATCGACCACCTTCTGCTCGCGCGCCACTTGCGCCGCCTCGCTGCCGAGGTCGCCGGAATGGACCACGCGCAGCGCCCGCTTCAGCGGGATGCGGACGCCCGCGGGTCGTTGCGCGAGCTCCTGCATGCGCATCGACTTCCATGGCCGGAAGAGCACCTTCTCGTCGTCCCACGCCTGGCACGACATCCACTCGGCGATGCCTTCGTTGAACCAGTGGGTGAAGACGGTGCGGATCGAGTAGGTCTTGCCGCCATCGCCGGTCGCGAGGCGATCGACCCACGCGTGCGTCAGCTCGTGCAGCAGCGACTGCGTGCCTTCGATGAAACTTGGGTCCTTCGGATTGCTGACCTGCGGCGAATAGGTGAACGCCCACTTCTCGACCGGCGTGTAGTGAGCACGCATGCCGGGCGGGCCGGCCGTGTCCTCGAACTCGAGGAAGAAACGGTCGTAGCTCTCGCGGTTCAGCAGGATGAAGACGATGAAGGTGGGATCTTCCTTCGGTGGCGCCGGCGAGAGCGGCTTCAGGTAGGTGTGGATCGTCTGGTCGTAGGCCGCGAGGAACGGCGCGTACGCCTCCTCCACGGCTTCACGTCGCGCGTCACGTTCCGTCAGCGTGTCGCCTTTCAGCTCGACGAACAGCGCGTAGGGGCGCGTGCTCTCGATCACCTCGTAGTTGAAGTCCTGGAAGAAGGGCTTGTTGCCGAGGTCGTTGCGCAGGCGATCGATCCGGTTGAGGAACGGATCGTCAGCCGCCTCGGCGATGCGTGCGTCGATGGCGACGCGCTCCTTGGTCCAGCGCGCGACCTCGGCGGCGCGCTCGCTGCGCGACAGCTCCTTGCCCTTCAGCTTGAGGAACGGCCGCAGCAGATAGGTCTGCGCGCTGCCCTGGATCTCGTCGAGTCTAGGGAAGTCCGCCTGCGGGTCGATCGCTCGCACGTCGAGCTTGCGACGCGCCGCCGCGTTCTTCGGTTCGAGCGCGAGCGCTTTCTGGTAGGCGAGCTCGGCGAGCGCGACCTCCTTGCTGCTGCGCTCCGCCTGCTCGCCAAGCGCGAGCGCTTCGACGGCGGTGGCCGCCGCCGCGACCTTCGCCTCGTAGCTCGCCCGATCGAACGGCGCCGCAACGGGGGCCGGTGGCGGCGCGCTCGCCCCGGTCGCTGCCGTCGGCGCCGCGTCCTGCTTCGTCGCGACCGCGTTCACGGAGGCGCCGTTCGCGGCCGCGGATCCGATCGGCGTCGGCTCCGGCGCTGGCGCGTGGCGCTTCATCATCAACACCACCACGACGATCAGGAGGACGATGCCGCCCCCGATCGCGAGCGGCACCATCGGCAGGCCCTGCTTCGCCGCCGCTTTGCGCCGCGCTGCGCCGCTGCCGCGGCTCGGCACGATCTCCTCTTCCTCGACCGGAGCGCGGCGAACCGGGCGGCGTGATGGCGAGGCCATGGAGGCTCCTGTCGCGAGGGGTGGAGAAGGGATCGTAGCGGCGCCGGCCGTGGCCCCGGCCGTTCACCGGCTGGCGAGGCAGTCGGCTCGCAACCAGCCGCGCAGGCCCCCTGGCAGCTCGATCAGCCGCCAGTCGCCACGCTCTTCGAGGATGCGGCACTCGGTCCCGTCGCCAAGCGGGGCAGTGAAGGCCGCCTCGAAGTTGTCGCCGTCGCCCTTGCGCGCCACGACCTCATCGCGCGTCACGACCCCGTGGCGGACAAGATCCGCGACTTGCACCGTGCGCGCGAATCCGGCGGCCGCCAGCAGCGCGAGCAGCGTTGCGCCGCCCACGAACGGGCGCAGCGCGCCACGGTGCCGCGGCGAAAAGGTCGCCGCCGTCGCGGCGGCGCATGCGAGCAGCACTGCGATCAGCAGCGCGGCCGCCTGTTCGCCATAGCTCGTCGAAACGCGCCAGAAAAAGAGTTCATCGATCAGCGCCGTCGGCTCGTGCGGCAGACCCTGGCGCATCTGGGCGAGGTTGGCGGCCAGCAGCGGATCGCGCGGTCGATGCAACTGCGCGCGCCGCCACGCGGCGATCGCTTCGCCCTTCTCGCCCGCGCGGCCGTAAGCGTTGCCCAACGCCTGCAGCACGACTCCGTTCTCGCCGCCGCTCTCGAGCGCCGCCTCGAAGCGCGCCGCTGCCGCGCGGCAATCGTCCGCGGTCTGCGCTTGCGCGAGCCGCTCGTTCCCCTGCAGGAAGAGCTGCGCGGTGGTTCCATCGACGCCGCGACGACAACCCGCGGTCGCGCCAAGGAATGCGAGGAGCAGCAGGAGCCGTGTCATGCGCGAACTCCGCCGCGCGCGGTTGCTTCGGCAAGCTCGCGTGCCAGCGATTGCGCGCGCTCGAGCGACGGGGCGCCGCCCGCCGCGGTCGGGGCGTAAGCCTGCGCCTCCCACTCCTCGATGGCGGCACGCAGCCGCGTGGCGAGCGCCGCATCGACGCCGAGCCCGCGCAACGCCTCCTCCGCTTCGCGCGCGGTGAGCGCGGCCTCCTCGCGGTCGACGGTGTCCGCGACGAACCCGAGCAGCGCCGCGCGCAGCTCACGCGCGAGCGTCTTGCCTTCCCGTGTCGACGCCAACGTCGTCAGTCGCTGCTGCACGCGGGCGCCGGCGCGCGCGCGGCGCTGCACGCGCGGGTCGGAGCGGCGTCGCCGCGAGCGGTCGACCACGAGGCGCAGTCCGAGCGTCAGCACGGGCATGCCGCCCGCGGCGAGCGCGATGGCGCGCCAGTCGACCGCCTCGTTGCCAAGCAGCGTCGGGTCGGTCGGATGGGCGAACCAGCCGCCCTCCTGCGCGGCGATCGGTGCTGCCGCGGAAGGAGCGGCGACGATCGTCGCTGGGTCGAGGGCGACCGCTTCTTCGATGGCGAGCGGTAGCGCCGGGGTGCTGCGTTCGACGAACTCCCGGCGCGCTGGATCGAACCACGAGTAGTGAAGTGGCGGAACGGCCGCGACGTTCGCGGTCAGCGCGCGCAGGCTCCACGTGAAGAGCCGGGTTCCTCCCTCCATCTCGGCGCTGGCAGGGTGCAGACGGAACGCCTGCGCGAATTCGGGTCGCGCCGCGAGGTCGGGCGGCGAGAGCTCGTCGAGGTTGCCGCTGCCGCGGACGCGCAACGTCAGCGTGAGCGGGTCGCCGACGTGCGCGCGCGTCGGGGTCACCTTCGCCTCGAGCGAGAAGTCGCCGATCGCGTTGGTGTAGCCCTCCGGCCGTCCCTCGGTCGGCGCCGCATCGACGATCAGCGTCACGGGATTGCTGCGGGCAAAGGCCTCGGCGAGCGTGGCGCGGCGACTGTCGATGCGCTCGATGAAGCGTCCTTTGAGGGTCGCCGGCGCGAACTCGTAGCGGCCGCTGCGGCGCGGCGTGAACTCGCGGATCAGCTGGTAGACGGTCCATTCGCCGGCGCCACCCGCATCGGCGAGGAGTTCCGCCTCGTCGGCGCGTGGCGCGCGGCCGCCGAGGTCGAAGGTGGCGTAGCGCGGCGCGTCGTCGAACAGCATCAGCGGCATCCCCGCTGCCTGCAGCTCGTTGATGGCGAAACCGCTGCGACGCGATCGCGATTGGAGCTTGGTGAGCCACTCGCGCCAGGGCTCCGCGTCGAGTCCCGTCTCGAGTTCGAGCCAGGGCAGCTGCACTTGCGGCGGATCGGGCGATTCGAGCTGGCCAAGCAGCTCGATCGGGTCGCGCCGTTCGCTGTCGCCGCTGGGCCGCCGAACGAAGAGGCGCAGTCGCAGCGTCACCGGGCGCTGCGGGTAGACCTGCTCGGGTTCAAGGTCGAGCACGAGTCGCGTGCGACCATCATCGGTCGGTGGCACCACCGAAAGGTCGAGCGGCTGGCCGGCGATCGTCGTGGTGCCGGCCACGACGCTCGGAGCTGGCACGACGAGGCGGCCGCTGCGCTTGGGGGTGAGTCGGTAGCGGTACTCCATTCCGACTCGTTCCGTGCGGCGGCGACGACCGTTGACGATCTCGATCATGCTCGAGTTGACGCTCTGCGAACCCTGCGCGGCGACCGTGAACTCGGTGAAGTTCGAGAGGTCGGGCTCGGAGGCCTCGCCGTCGAGGACCGAGACCTGGTAGCCGACCGCCTCGCCTTCGAAGATCGAGTCGCGGTCGAGCTTGCACTCGACGCGCACCGTTTGCGCGACCGCGGTCGTCGCCAACAACCAGCTCGCGGCCATCAGCCCGAGCCAGCGCGCGAGGCGCGATCGAGGGCGCGTCGCTTCACCAGTCACGATCGACCGCTCCGCGTCCCAGCAGGATCGCCTCCTGCGCCTTCTTCTGCTCGTCCGCCTTCTGGCGCGCGCGTTCCAGGGCGCGGCGCACCAGTGTCTGCGCCTGCTCCTTGCGCTCCTCGGGCGAGCGCTCGCCGTCCTTCTCCGAAGGAGACTCCGGCGGCTTCTTCTCGTCCTTCGACGACGCATCTTCGGGCTGCGAAGGGTCCTGCTTCGGATCGTTCGAGTCGTCCTTCTTCTCGTCTTTCTTCTCGTCCTGTTTGTCGTCCTGCTTGTCGTCCTTGGGCAGCAGGTCGAGCAGCTCGCGCAGCAGTCGCTGCGCCTCCTGCGCGGGCGGCAGCGCGCCGGCGCCGTCGTCCGCGGCGACCCGTTGTGCGGCGAGCTGAGTGGCGGCCTCGATCGCCGGCGCGAGTTCAATGGCGCGCGCGGCGACGGCGGCAAGCGCTTCGTCGCCCTGCTGCGCTTGCGCATGCGGTGCCAGCAGCGGCGCCAGCGCCGCGAGGCGCGCGTCGAGTTCCTGCAGCTTGCGCTTCGCTTCCGCGTCGCTTGAAAGCGAGGCGGCGCCTGGTTGCGCGAACGGTTCGGTGGCGGCGAGCGCCGGCGTCGCGAGCGAGTCGCCGCGCCGGATCAGCGAGGCGAGGTCGGCCAACGTGAACCAGAGTGCTTCGAGCTGCTGCTGGGCGCCGAAACCGGCGCGATCGCACTCGGCGAAGCGCGCCGCCGCCAGCGCGCCGCCCGCCTGCTCCATGGTCGCGTCGATCGCGTCGACCGCCGCGACGAGTCCGCGCAGCGCTGCTTCGAAGGCCGCTGGATCGGGGGATGGCGCGGGCGGAACGGGTGGCGACGGCGGGCCGTTGGGGTCGGGCGGGGCGCCACCCGACGCCGCCGACTGCGCCTGCGCCGCGGCATCCTGCACCGCTTTCGCGAGCTTCGACCGGAGCGTCGGCAACTCGCCGCGCAGGTCGCGTTGGGCGCGTGCGAGCGCATCGACCGCCGTCCGGCGCAGCGGCGAGTCAGCGGTCGCCGCGAGCGGGCGCACCGAATCGCGCCAGCGCCCCTCCTCCTCGCGCAACCAGTCGAGGAACGCACCGACGTCGAGTTCCTCGCGCCGCCGCTCGCGGTCGCGTCGTGCCCACGTCTCTTCCATGTACTTGAGCCAGAGCTTGAGCTTCTCAAGGTTCTGGCGCGCCGCGACGTGGTCGGGCGCGATGGCCAGGCAGGAGCGGTAGTGGCCGATCGCCTCTTCGAGCGCGGCCACGGCGTTCGTCCGCGCCTCGCCCTTCGCCTCTTCCGGCGTGGCGCCGAGCGCCGCCTGCGCTCGATCGACGGCGGTGGCGCCGAGGTTGAATCGCGCCTTCGCCGCGAGCGCTGGATCGCGCGCCGTGGCGGCGCGCAGGAAGTCCGCGACGGCGCCGTCGCGATCGCCCGCCTTCAGCTTCGCGCAGCCGCGATCGAAGACGATGGCGAGCGCGCGCGGGTCGAGCTGCGCGGCGGCGTCGAAGCGCTCGATGGCGGCGGCGGTGTCGCCCTTCTCGAAGTGGGCGATCCCTTCCGCGACCGCGGCCGGCGCATCGCCCGCGCGCGCCGTGCCGTTGCCGGCCAGCAGCAGCAGCGCGAGCGCTGCAAGACGGCGGGCGGCCGGTGCGCAAGTCAGCGGCGCCAGCAGTCGTGCGGCGAGCAGCAGCGCGAGCCCGGTTCCGATCAACCATGGGAAGCGGGCGGTGTGGCGCTGGCGGCGGGTGGTGCCGAGGTCGCCGCGGCGCAGCTTCGCGAGGTGGTCGACGTAGAGTTCGCCGAGGTCGAAGTGCTGAGTGCGGGCCGGGACGTAGGCGCCGCCAGTGGTCGTGGCCATGTCGCGCAGCAGCCCTTCCTGCATCTTCGACCAGACCTCCTGACCGTCATGCTTGAGGAACGTCGCGCTGCCGGCGACCGCCGCGGTCGTAGTCGGCACGCGCGCGCCTTCGTTCGGATCGCCCAATCCCACGGTGAAGATGAGGATGCCACGATCCGCCGCCTGGCGCGCCGCTTCGAGCGGAAAGGAGTCGTGGTCTTCGCCGTCGGTGATCAGCAGCAGCGCCTGTTCACGGTCGCCCGCCGGCGGCAGCGCTTCGAGCGCCGTGCGCAACGCGTCGCCGATGGCGGTGCCTCCGAGCGGCGCGCTCCCCGGCCCGGCCCGCTCGAGCGCCGCGAGGAAGAAGGCGCGATCGAAGGTGAGCGGACACGCCAGCAGCGCCTTGCCCGCGAACAGCACGAGGCCGAGGCGATGGCCTTCGAGTCGCGTGACGAGATCCTGCACGTCGGAGCGCGCCCGTTCGAGGCGGTTGGGCGCGACGTCTTCCGACAGCATCGAGCGGCTCACATCGAGCAGGACCAGGAGATCGGCGCCGCGCTGCTGGGTCGGCTCGACCCTCAAGCCCAGTCGCGGTCCAGCGCTGGCCACCAGCAGCGCGGCGACGCCGAGCAGTTGGCACGAGCCGCGCAGCCAGGGGCGCGCGCCGTGCAACGGCGGCAACAGCTGCGCGGCCAGCGCCGGCGCAGCGAAGGCGGCCGCCGCCGCCCGGCGCTTGCGTTCGGCGCGGACCAGCAGCCAGCCGAGCGGCAGCAGCAGCCACAGTGCTTGCAGCCAGCGCGGCTCGTCGAAGAGGAGCGTCTCCATCATCGCGAGGCTCATGGCAGCGTCCGCAATCGGGTCGCGGCCAGCACGCTGTCGAGCACGAAGAGCAGCGCCGCGGGGAGCAGCAGCCAGCGGTAGAGCTCGCTCCATTCGGTGTAGGCGACCCCTTCGATCGCCGTCTTCTCGAGCGTGTCGATCTCCTGGTAGACGCGCGCCAGCGTCGCGCGATCCTGCGCATTCCAGTACCGGCCGCCCGTCGTTTCGGCGACCTCGCGCAGCGTCGCTTCGTCGAGGCGGACCCGTTGCGCCACGTAGCTCACGCTGCCGAAGCGATCGCGTTGCGGGAAGGGGACGACGCCGGTGGTGCCGACGCCGATGGTGTGCACCTTGACGCCGAGGTCGCGCGCCGCGGTCGCGGCCGCCAGCGGTTCGAGCAGGCCGGCGGTCTGCTCGCCGTCGGAGAGCAGCACCACGACCTTGCTCTTCGCCGGTGTCGACTGGACGCGCTCGACGGCGAGCGCGAGCGCGTCGCCGATCGCGGTGCTGACCGACTCGTTGTAGAGCTCGTCGGCGACCGGCTGGCCGCGCGCGTCGCGCCACGGCTCCGGGATCACGATCGCGTCGAGCGACTGCAGCAGCGCCCCATGGTCGAGCGTCAACGGGCAGCGCTCTTCCGGCCAGCCGCCAAACGAGACCAGCCCGATCAGGTCATCGGGGCGGCCGCCGAGTTCGTCCCCGCCGGTCACGAAGTCGCGGAACACCCGCTTCACGACGGTGAGCCGATCCTGGCGCTGGCCGTCGATCTCGAAATCGAGCGCGCGCATCGAATCGGAGCGGTCGATCGCCATCACGATGGCGATCGCTTCGCTGCGGACACGATGCTCTTCGAGGCCGCGCTGCGGTCGCGCCAGCGCGACCACGAGCAGCACGAGCGCGACGCCGTGGAGTCGGCGCAACCCGGTCGCGACTCGCTGCGCGACGGTGCGCGGCGCGCCGGCGAAGAGCTCCGCGCTGCTGATGAGCACGCGGGGGGTGCCGTGCCGCGCCCGCCACCACAACGCAAGGAGCAGCGGCAGCAGCGTCAGCAAAGCCAGCGGTTCGCCAAAACGCAGGCCGTTCATGCCATCGCCCCCGGCGCCGGCGCCGCGAAGGCGATCAGGAACTCGCGCGCGCGCTCGATGCTGGCTGCGATGGCGCTCGCGTGCGGCAATTGGCCGGCGAACTTGACGAGGTCGGCCGCTTCCAGGAACGCGGTCAGCCGCTCGCGCCGGCTGGTGTCGAAGGCGGGGTGTCCTTGCATCGCGCGCAGGAACTCCGCGGTCGTCTGTTCCGGCGCCTTCACCGCGGTGGTGCGCTCGACATGGCGGCGGACGATGGCCGTGAGCTCGACGTAGAAGCGCTTCACGTCGCGCGTGCCGTCCGGGTCGGCGGCGAGCAGCGCCGCGAGCTCGCGCTGCGCCAGTTCGAGCGGCGTCGGCGGGGGCGCCGCGCGCTGGCGTCGGCGTCGCCACGCCACCCACGCGAGCAGCAGCACGAGCAGCGCGCCGCCGCCGATCGACCATTCGAGCAGCGATCGCTCACGCGGCAGCTCGACCGGCGCCTCGCTCGGCGCGAGGTCGGCGAGCGACGGGACGCTCGCTCCTTCGAGTGCGGCTATGTCGACCGACAGCGACTCCGTTTCGAGGACGTGACGTTGTCCGTCGCCCTCCTTGCGCGTGTCGATGAAGGCGAGCGGGATCGGCAGGATGACGTGCGTCCCGGACGAGAGCGGTTCGAGGCGGAACTCGTGGCGTTGCTGTTCGCGCCCGTTCACCGACTGCGGCAGCGGGGAGTGGAGGCCGCGGATCGCGAAGTCGGCGATGACGTCGCCAAAGGGCGGCGGCTCGACGGTGATGCCCGGCTCCACCTCGATGACCAGCGTCAACGTCGGCTCGTCGGAGAGGCGTGGCTTCGCTGGCGCCACCTCGAGCCACGCCGAGACGGGGCCCTTCGTCGCGACGGCGGAGCGCAGCGGCGCGTCGGCGGGAGGGGGTGACTGCGTACGGGTGGCGCGTGCGCTCATCGGCGGCGCCCGCGACGACGGAAGAGGGCTTGCAGCTCCGCGCCGAAGGCGTCGAGCAGCGGATCGCGCCCGCTGCGATCGGCAGGAGCCGCGTCGGGCAAGGTCACCGGCAGCACGTCTGCCCCGCAGCGGTGCAGACGGGCCAGGCGCTCGTCGTGGCGCTGCCGTTGCCGCGTTCGGTACCACTCGCGCACCGTGGCGCTGGCGCTGTCGAGTTCGCCGCGCGCGCCCGTCTCGAGGTCCTCGACCTCCACGAGGCCGACGTTCGGCAGCTCCTGTTCGCGACGATCGGAGAGGACCACGGCAACGACGTCATGGCGGCGGGCCGTGACGGCCAGCGTGCGCTCGAAAGCGGGGGTGGCGGCGGCCGGGTCGAGCCAATCGGAAAGAACGAACAGCACGCAACGCCGCTTCTGCACGCGGTTCAGCCAGTCGAGCGCCGGTGCGATGGCGGTGCCGCGGCGCGGCGGGGCGGGCGTGAAGAGTTCGCGGACGAGGCGCATCACGGCGCCGCGACCTTTGCGCGGAGGGAAGAAGGTGCCCGGCTGATCGGCGAAGGTGGCGAGCCCGACTTTGTCCTGGTTGGCGAGCGCGGTGAACATCAGCAGCGCCGCGCACTTGGCTTGCGCCACGTGGCGCGCCTGCGCTCCGCTGCCGAACGCCGCCGAGCCCGAGGCGTCGACGAGGAAGAGGACGGTGAGCTCGCGCTCTTCGCGGAAGCGCTTGATGAACGGCGTGCCGGCGCGTGCCGTGACGTTCCAGTCGATGGTCCGTATCTCGTCGCCGGGCTGGTATTCGCGGACCTCGTCGAACTCCATGCCGCGGCCGCGGAACGCGGAGTGGTACTGGCCGGCGAAGAGCTCATCGACCGCGCGACGCGCGGTGATCTCGACGCGGCGGACCTGCCGCAGGATGGCGCTGACGGCTTCGTCGTCCATGCGGGCGGCGTCCGTCGTCAGGGCACCGGCACGGCCGCCAGCAGGCGGTCGAGCAGCGTGTCGGAGTCGATCCCTTCGGCCTCGGCTTCGTAGGTCAGCAGCACGCGGTGGCGCAGCACGTCGTGGGCGATGTCCTTGATGTGCTGCGGCGTCACGAACGCCGCCCCTTCGAGGAACGCGAGCGCGCGAGCGCACAGCACCAACGCGATCGAGGCGCGTGGCGAGGCACCGAACGCGAGCAGCGGCTTCAGCGCCGCGAGGCCCGCCTTGGTCGGATCGCGCGTCGCCTGCACCAACGCGAGCGCGTAGTCGCGGACCTGCTCGTCGAGGTAGATGTGCTCGACGGCGGTGCGCATCGCCATCAAGTTGGCGGGCGTCGCCACGGCCTGCACGCGCAACTGGCTCTGTTCGAGCGCCAGCCCGACCACGCGCTTCTCCTCGGCCAGCGTCGGATAGCCGACCTTGACCTTCAGCATGAAGCGGTCGACCTGCGCTTCCGGCAGCGGGTAGGTTCCTTCCTGCTCGATCGGGTTCTGCGTGGCCAGCACCAGGAACAGCGGATCGAGCGGGTAGCTCTGGTCGCCGATGGTGACCTGGCGCTCCTGCATCGCCTCGAGCAGCGCCGACTGCACCTTCGACGGCGCGCGGTTGATCTCGTCAGCCAGCACGAAGGTCGAGAAGATCGGCCCCTTGCGCGTGGTGAAGCTGCCCTCGCGCGGATTGAAGATCAGGGTGCCGAGGAGGTCCGCGGGCAGCAGGTCGGGGGTGAACTGGATGCGCCGGAACGGGGCGTCGATCGCGAGTGCCAGGGTGCGGATCGCCGTGGTCTTGGCGAGGCCCGGGACTCCTTCGAGCAGCACGTGGCCGCCCGTCAGCAGCGCGATCAGCAGGCGCGACACCATCGCCTCCTGCCCGATCAGCACCTTGCCGACCTCGCCGCGCAGGCGATGCAGCGTCTCGGCGTGCACCGCCACCTCGGCCTTGATCCGCTGGACGTCGACTTGCATGCCTTCGCGCGCCTCCATTTCAGGGGCCACTTCTACGGATGAGGGGCCGACACGATAGTGAACCTTCGGTCCGACTATGCTGCGGCGATGGTGCTGGGTGCGCTGCTGCTGGCTGCCGCGATCGACCCCCTCGGGGGTGCGCCGCCTTGGCTGCGCGATGCCTTCGTGCCGCGCCGCGTCGCCGTGACGGAAGCGGCGACCTCGATCGAGCTGCTCGGCGATGCGGTGGGCGACCTCGTGGTGCGCGCGGAGGGCGTTGGCGTCGTGGTGGAGCTGGCGCAGCTCGGGAGTGCGGTGCGCGTCAGCGATGCGGCCGCGACCGCCGCGCCGACCGCCGCCTACGCCGCCTTCGCGGCGCTCTCCGACGAGGAGTGGTTGCCGTTCAACTTCGAGCTCGGCGCCAACGGTCGACCGCGGCCGCTGCTGACGAGCGTCAAGCTGGCCATGGGCGACTCAGCGCTGGTGCGCACGCTCCGCGCAAGCGAAGGCGGGGGCGGCGCAGTGGCGCGCCTGCGCGTCGCACCGCGAGCCGCCGCGACCGCGCCCGTGACGCTCGAACTCGAAGTCCTCGCGCTCGATCCGGCGCTGTCACGCCTCCCGCGTGCAAGCGACGACTACGAGCAGGCGCTGCTCGGCGCTCGGGCGGGGCGGACGTTGCTCTTCCCGTCGGCGACGACGCACCACCCCGCGTGGTGCAGCTTCGATGTGCTCCACGCCGATCGCGACCATCTGGAATGGAGCGCGCAGCGCGGACGGGAGCTCGTCCATGTCGCGGCTTTGGACTTGCGCCTCGCGAGCGGCGAAGTCGCGCCGGGCCGTGTCGGCGCACGCGGACTGGGCGGCGAGCGCTGGCTTCAGGCGCGGCTGTTTCCCGATGCGGCGGCGAGTGACGCGTTGGCGCCTGCGTGGCTCGAGTGGAGCGACCTGGCCGCCGACGCGCTCGCTCCGGACGAGGTCGGCGCCTACCCGCTCGTCGTGCTCGATCGTTCCTTCGAAGCGGCGCCTCACGCTTTCGTGGTGGCGCTGGACGGTGCACGCACGGCTGGGCTGGCGCCCTCGCTCTTCTCGGTCGAGAGCGACGAGCAAGGAAAAGTGGCGCTTCCCGTCGAGCGGCGCGCCGACCTCGCGGCGATCGAGGTGATCGCCTTCCAGGCGGGTGCGCGTGCCCGCTTCGGGCGTCGTCTCGGCGTGAGGGCGAGCGTGGGCGGCGAAACGGTGCTCCTGCTCGATCAAGCGGCGACGACGCACGTGGCGGTGATGCCGCCACCGCGCTTTCGCACGTGGGTCGGCCTCGATCTGGCGAGCGGCCACTTCCGCCTGCCGTTGGCGGCCGACGGCACGCTGGCCCTGCCGGCGCTCGGTGGCGTCGCGCAGCTCCATCTTGCGGAGCCTTACGTCGAGCAGTCGCTCGAAGTGCGGCTCGACGCCGCCGCGCGGGTCGAAGTCCACGCCACGCGCGCGCCGCCGCGCTGAGCGGCATGATGCGCGGCACCATGGATGAACCGCGCCTGCAGATCAGCGAACTCGACGAAGGAAGACTGCAGGTCTGGCACCTCCACGCTCCGCCGGGCAACGTCCTCGATCGAGCGCTCGTCAGCGAGCTGCGTCGCGCACTCCACTCGGCGGCGCGCTCATCGGCGCGGCCGCACGCGCTGCTCCTCACGACCCGCGGCGACCATTTCGGTTACGGCGCCAGCATCGACGACCATCGAGCCGCGAAGATCGGCCCGTTCCTGGTCGAGTTCCACGCGTTCGTGCGCGAGTTCCTGGCGAGCGGGCTGCCGCTCGCGGTCGCGGTGCGAGGCAAGTGCCTGGGCGGCAGCCTCGAACTGGCGCTGCTGGCGCAACGCCTCTTCGCGGCGCCTGATAGCGAGTGCGCGACGCCGGAGATCGAGCTCGGTGTCTTCGCACCGCTTGCATCACTGCTCCTGCCGGTCCGGATCGGTCAGGCGCGCGCGGACGAGATGTTGCTGACCGCTCGTCGTGTCGGCGCCGCCGACGCGCTGGCGTGGGGCCTCGTCGACGCCTTGGCTGACGATCCGGAAGCGGCCGCGCTCGAGTGGGTGCGAGCGAACTGGTTGCGCAAGTCCGCCAGCGCGCTGCGGTTCGCGACGCAGGCGGCGCGCTTCGAGCTCGCCGACCGCGTCGAGGCGCTGCTGCCGCGGATCGAGCGGCTCTACCGCGGCGACCTGATGGCGACTCCCGACGCGATCGAAGGGGTCGAGGCGTTCCTCGCCAAACGGCCGCCGCAGTTTCGACGCTGACACGCCCGCGGAGCTCCTTGATGGAACCGGAGTACTGGATCCAGCGCTGGGAGGAGGGGCGCATCGCGTTTCATCGCGAGGCGCCGCAATGCTGGCTCGTCGCGCATGCGGCGCGCCTGCTGCCGCGCGGCGACGAGCGCGTCCTCGTCCCGCTTTGCGGCAAGAGCGTCGATCTGGCTTGGCTGGCGCGCCGCGGCCACGCGGTGTTGGGGGTCGAGCTCGCGGCCAAGGCCGTGCACGATTTCTTCGCCGAGCAGCGCCTCGCCGCGCAGGTGCATGCGGCTCCGCACGGAGCTCCCTTCGAGGTGACGGCAAGCGGCGCAATCGAGCTGTGGCGTGGCGACTTCTTCGCGCTCGACCCGGCGCGCGAGGGCACTTTCGATGCCATCCACGATCGCGCGGCGTTGATCGCGCTGCCGCCGCCGCTGCGCCGCCGCTACGCAGAACGGTGCGGCGCGCTGCTGGCTCCGCGCGGTCGCATGCTGATCGTCACGCTCGAGTACGACTCGCGGAAGATGGCGGGGCCGCCGTTCGCGGTCGGGGTCGAGGAGGTTCGTGAACTCTTCGCGCCGCTCGGCGCGCTCGAGGAGCTCGGGAGCAAGTCGCTGATCGACGAGGAGCCGCACTTTCGCGCCAAAGGGCTCGACGCCGCGCACGAGCGCGCCTACCTGCTCACTCGCGCAGGTTGATTCGCGCTGGCCGCGGCGCGC
The DNA here is from genome assembly GCA_031409275.1 of Planctomycetota bacterium. Taxonomy (GTDB): domain Bacteria; phylum Planctomycetota; class B15-G4; order B15-G4; family SIAN01; genus SIAN01. The sequence continues at coordinate 380,944 of JANNXA010000055.1, read as the reverse complement.
GCAGGCGCGCTCGCCTCGGATCGACTCAGCGGCCCGGCGGCGCCTTCCAATCGGCCTTCTTCAGGAACGCGAGCAGGCCGGCGTGGAACCCCTCCGGATCGTCCTGGTAGCAGGCGTGGCTCGCCTTCGGGAGGATCAGCTTCTCGGCTCGCGGCCACAGTCGTTTCAGCGTCTCCGCCTGCGAGGTGGGGAAGACGGTGTCCGACTCGCCCCAGACGATCAGGGCCGGCAGCGTCAGTCCGGTGAGGCGCGCGCCGAAATCGGGCACGCCGGCGGGCGCGATCGGCACGAGGCCCGCGAGCAGCTCGGGGTGGTCGATCAGCAGCGGAAAGGCGAACGTCCCGCTCATCGACGGAAAGACGACCACCGGTCGCTTGAGATCGAGGAACGGCAACGCGATCCAGAGGAAGCTCTCCGGCGCGACGGTGATCTGCTTCGACTGCCCGAAGCCCGGCAGGTCGATGGCGACGGCGCGGTAGCCGTTCTTCGCCAGCAGTTCGAGCGTGCCGAGCTCGAGCCAGGTGCGCGAGTCGAAGCGCGCCCCGTGCAGCAGCAGGACCTCGGGCCAGCCTGGCTTGCCGATCCGCAGCGTGCGCAGGTTCTGGCCATTGAAGTCGATGTCGTAGCGCTCGCACTGCAACCAGCGCTCCTCGGGGTCCTTCGGTTCATCGCTCGGCGGCGGCGCGGTGCCGCCGCGAAACACCGGTTGCACGCGCGCGCCGGGATCGGGTGCGGCGGGATCGGTCGGCGCGTCGCGCGTGAGCTCCGCGACGGGGTCGATCGTCGCGACCTCGGCGTCCGCCGAGGCCGCCGGAAGCTCGCCGACCTTCGGTGGCGGTGGTGCGTCGAGCTGCGGTTTCTCGCACGCGTTCGTCGCGAGCAGCCCAAGCGCTGCGCAGAACGCCGCGCCCCGCGCGGGTCGCAGGCTCACTGGCGCAAGTCCCGCAGCTCGACTTCGAACTTGATCGTCTTGCCGTCGCGCACGACGTCGAGCTTCACCTTCTCTCCGACCTCGTGGTGGGTGAGCGCACGAAAGAGGTCGTTGCTGGTGGCGATCGCCGTTCCGTCGACGCCGACGATGATGTCCTGGCGCGCGGTGGGGCGGCCATTGCGAGGGAGCAGTTCGCCGCGCAGGCCCGCTTCTTCCGCGCCGCTGCCCTTGACGACGCCGGTGACGACGACTCCCTTCACGCCATAGACCGCGGTCAGGAAGTCCTTGGCGATCAGCACGCCGAGACTCGGGCGGCGCGCCTGCCCGAAGCGGAGGATCTCGGTGGCGACGCGATTGATCGTGTCGACCGGCATGGCGAAACCGATGCCGGCGGATGCGCCCGACGGAGACACGATCGCCGTGTTCATGCCGATCAGGCGCCCGGAACTGTCGAGCAGCGGTCCGCCCGAATTGCCCGGGTTGATCGGAGCCTGGGTCTGGATGAGGTCGGTCAGCAGGCGTTGACCACGACCGTACTCCTCGTACTTGGCGGGCATCTCGCGGCCGAGCCCGCTGACGATTCCAGCCGTGAGCGTCTGGTCGAGGCCGAACGGGTTGCCGATGGCGTAGACGTTCTGGCCGACCCGCAGATCGGCCGAGGTGCCCACGGCGAGCGGCTTGAACAGCTCGCGGGGCGCGTCGACGAGCAGCACGGCGAGGTCCTTCTCGACCTCATGGCCGACGACACGTGCCGGGTAGGAGTCGTGGTTGGCGAAGGTGACCACGAGTTCGGTCGCGGCGTGGATCACGTGGTAGTTGGTGAGGACGTGCCCCTCTTCGTCCCACACGAAGCCGGAGCCGGTTCCTTCGCGCGCCTCGGTCGCGATCAAGGTGTTCGAGTCGATCTCGACGGCGACGTTGCGGATGAACACCACCGAAGGTGACGCGCGCTCGAAGAGGGCGATGGTGGCGCGTTCGGAGGAGTCGAGGTCACCGCGCGGCGAGATGCTGCGCGGTCGCGCGGACGGGTCGAGCAGTCCGTCACCGTCGCGGCCGGTGAACTTCCAGATGGCAAGCCCTGCCAACGCGACCAGCACCGCTGCGCGCCAACTCGTGCCGCGTGCGTCATGCTCGTCCCGGGGCCACTGCGCGTTCATGTCGATCCTCCGTGCGGGGCGACATGAAGCTAGTCACCGCGCCGGAAGAAGGAAACTCGCTTCGGCGCCGCCCGGGCCGCGTTCACGGCATCGGCAGGATCAGCTGGCGTTCGAGTCGCGTGGTCGCGTCGGTCGCGGTGAGCGGCTTGTCGTACAGGTAGCCCTGGACCTGGTCGCACTGTTCGGCGCGCAGGAACTCGGCCTGTTGCTCGGTCTCGACCCCCTCGGCGACGACGGCCAGCCGGAGCCGATGCGCCATCATCACGATCAGCGACGTGATGGCGGCGTCGCCTGAGTCGGTGGTGACGTCGCGCACGAACGACTGGTCGATCTTGAGGCAGTCGATCGGGAAGCGCTTCAGGTAGGCGAGCGAGCTGTAGCCGGTGCCGAAGTCGTCGATGGCGAGATGGACGCCCGACTGCTTCAACCGCTTCAGCGTCCCGAGCGCGCGGTCGACGTCGCGCATGAGGGTGCTTTCGGTGAGCTCGAGTTCGAGCGCGTCGGCGGGCAAGCCACTATGCGCGAGCTCGTTCGCCACGAGTTCGACGAGGTTGCGCTCGCGGAACTGTTCGGCGGAGACGTTGACGGCCATTCGCAATTCGCCGAGCCCCGACTCGCGCCAGCGCTGCGCCTGTTCGCACGCCTCGCGCAGGACGAAGGCGCCGAGCGGCACGATCAATCCGCTCTCCTCGGCGAGCGGGATGAACTGCACCGGCGGCACGATCCCCTTTTGCGGATGGCGCCAGCGGACCAGCGCCTCCATCCCGACGATGCGCCCCGAGCGGAGCTCGATGCGTGGCTGGTACCAGACCTCGAACTCGCGTCGCTCGAGGGCGCGCCGCATGGCCGCCTCGGTTTCGAGTCGTTGGTCGGCGAGCCGGGTCATCGAAGGATCGAAGCAGGCGGCGCTGGCGCGGCCGTTCGTCTTCGCCGAGTACATCGCGGACTCGGCCTGTTTCAGCAGTTCGCGCGGCTCGATGCCGTTGCCATCCGTGACGACGTAGCCGACGCACGCGGTGAGGAAGACCTCGCGGCCGGCGAGCTGCAGCGGCGGCGTGAACGCGGCCTGCATGCGCGCAGCGACCGCTTTCGCGTCGGCGTCTCGGCGCAGGCCGGTGACGATCAGCGCGAACTCGTCCCCGCTCGGACGCGCGACGAGGTCGCCGAGCGTTCCGAACTCCGAGTCGCGCCGGTCGCTGCGGATCGCCTGCCGAAGCCGCTTCGCGATCTCCACCAGCAACTGGTCGCCGACGTTGTGTCCGAGGCTGTCGTTGATGTCCTTGAAGCGATCGACATCGAGGAAGAGCACTGCCACTCGCCAGTCGTGGAGCGAGGCCTCGGCGAGCGCCTGCTCGAGGCTCGCGAGCAGCTGTCGGCGATTGGCGAGCCCGGTGAGCTCGTCGTGGCGCGCCTGGTACTCGAGCTCTTCCTCGACGCGGCGCCGGTCGGTGACGTCGTGCACCAACGCATGCAGCGTGACGCCGCCGTTGCGAGGATCGCCGCGCCGCTCGGCGTGGATGCGGACGATCCGTTCGCCGTTCACGTGACGAGTCAGGCGCTGCTCGAAGGCGCCACGCGCGGCGCCGTCCGCGACCGCGAGCCACCAGGCGAGGCAAGCATCGCTGCGGGCGCCACCGACTCGATCAGCGAAGTCGCGCAGCGCGAGCGTGCGCTCGGCGGTCGGCAAGCCGAACAGCTGCGCGGCGGGCGCGGTGAGGGCGACCTGTCGCTGGCCCCAGTCGACATCGAAGCTGCCGATGCGAGCGAAGCGATGGGCGCGTTCGAGCTGCGCCGTCGTCGAAGCCAGAGCGTTCGACGTGGCGGCGATCGAGACGGCACGGCGCAACTGTCGGGCGAGCGTCGCGACGAGAGTCTCTCGAGCGACCACCTCGATGTTGTCCGGGAGCGCGTCGAGGCCCCGGTCACCGCTCGACGCGAGTGCGAGCAGCGGGTGCGAGGTTGCTGACGCGAGTTCGCCGAGCAGTTCGATCGCGCCTGGCGTTCCCAGATCAGCGAGCAGCGCAGCGTTGGGGTCGGAGGCCAGCGCCGTGCGCGCCTGCTCGACGGTGGCGGCGGTCAGCAGCGAATAGCCGGCGGCTTGGATGACGCCACGCCAATCGCCGCCGGCACTGTCCGCGCCGTCGGCGGCGGTCAGTGTCAGCAATCGCGGGCGAACCGTCTCCGGTGCGCGTGGGTGATCGTCGTCCAATGCTCTCCCCTGCGGCGGCGTCGGGACCTTCGACGTCGGCAAGGGGCGCGCTTGAGCACGCGGGCACAGGGCTTTCCCCCGGAACGGGCTCGCTATTCCGAAGCGGCCGGGGGGGCAACGGCCGCTTCGATCGCGGCGACCAGCGGCACGGTGGCACCTTCGAGCGCGCGCCGGGCGCGATCGACGAGGTCCGCTTCCGCGAATCCGGGGAAGTGCTCGGCATCGAGCTGCCAGAGCGGTTGCGCCTGATTTCCACGGTAGTGCTCGAGATCGTCGAGCAGTCGACTCTGGTCGTCGCGCGCCTTGCAGCGTCGCGACAGGAGCGGCTCGCCGCCGGCGATCGGCGTCAGTGCAATGGTGTAATCGGCGGCCGCGAGGAGTCGGAACTCGGTCCAATCGTCAGGTCGGACCACGAACGGGTCGCGCAACTCGGCGAGTTCAGCGCCGAAGCGATCGATTCGGCCCGACAGCAGCAACGTCGCGCCGACCGCTGCCGCGACGCGCGCATCCTGGACTCGCACGACTCTGGCGAACACGCGGCGCTGTTCGAGGTGCAGCGCTACGTAATCGGCGAGCGCCGTCGCAAGCGGCGCCGGCAGCGGCTTGCCCCAGCCGTGGTTCGGGAAGGGGTACCAGCGGAAGGCGGCCGTGCCAGTCACCCGCGCGCGCAGGTCGGGCGCCTGCGCGGGATCCTGATCGAGCTCGGCATCAGCGGAGTGGAAGGTCCAGAAGCGATCGAGCGCGAAGTACCGGCTGCCGACGAAGCGCTCGTCGATCGCTTCTTCGCTGCGTTCGAACTCGGGGCGCTGGTCGTCGAAATCGAGCACTGCGAGCACTTCGCTGCTTGCCGGCTCGACGCGTTCGCGTGCGCGCACGGGTGCCATCGGCAGCGGCAGCGGCGACTGCACGCAGCCGCAAAGCAGCAGCGTGGCCGCAAGCGGGAGCAGGCTTCGTCGCGAATTCAGGAGGCGCGTCATGGGGGAGTCCTCAGAAGCGCCAGACCGATTGCAGCGCGAACTCGAGACCGGCGCGCGGTCCGTGCTCGCGCTGAGCCTGTTCGTAACGCATCAGTCCACGCAGCTTCGCGCCGATGCCGAAGTAGGGCGTGATCATCCAATCGAGGCCGCAGTCGAGGTAGCCGCCGGGACCGGAGGGGTCGCGTCCGCGCTGGTGGCCGTCCAGCCGGAAGTCGGTCCAGGCGCCGCCGACGCCGACCGTCGGACGCAGGCGCCCGTCGACGTTCCAGTGCCAGCGCGGACCACCGAGGTAGCGGAAGCCGTAGCCGTCGAGCGCGCCGGAATGGAGGTCAAAGGCCTCGACCTCGGCCTCGAGCGCCACCGAACGGGTACGTTCGATGGCCATCAACGTGCCGAGCGTCGCGCCGACTCCGACGAACGGTCCGCTGTCGCTTGCCCCGTCGGCGGTGAGCTGCTCCTCGAGCGCGACCGCGCCCACGCGCACGTAGCTGCGCTCCAGCCACGGCGGGACGTTCGCGCAGTTGCACATCCAAAGGGAGAGCAGCGCGAAGAGGACGCGGCCGCAGCGCAGGGCAAGGGGTGATTCATGCATCGGGAGGAGTCGCCATTCGGGGCGCCGCGGCGAATGCGAACTTCGGTCGGCGGCTCAGCGCCGCTTGATACGGGAGGCGAGGCGCCCGCTCAATGGGCTGTCCCTTGTTTCGTCGTTCGAGACGCTTTTTCCCATTCGCTGCCGCGGCGAGTTTCGGGCGCGATCAACCTGCCGGGCTCCTCCCGACGAAGAGGGAACGAGAGGCCGCGATGCGTGGCCCTGGTCGCGAAGGCGGGAGTGAGGCTCGGTTCATGGCGCAGCAACGCGACGACAACGTCGATCCGGCTGACGGGGAAGGCGTTCCGCTGAAACCGAATCCGGCGCAAGAGGGGCGTGCCCCAGCCGCGAACGGCAATGGCGGCTTCTTGCCGGACGACAGCTTCCTGCTCGACCTCGACGATGAACTGCTTGCGGCGCCTGGCGACACCGCCGGCGAGGAGTTCCTGCTCGTCGACGACGAGGCGACGGCCGAGGTTTTGTCGGCGCTTCCCGATGCGCCTGCCGCGGCGAGCGAGACGTCAGCGAGCGAAGCGCCAGCGAGCGAAGCGCCAGCGAGCGAAACGCTAGCGATCGACGAGCGCGCGGAAGGCGAAGACGAAGCGAACGAGCTTGCCGCGCTGATGCCGGCGGCCGCCGAACTCGCCCCGATCGATTCGATGGACGAGGACGCGTCCTCTTCGGAGGTCGCCGCCTCGGCGGGCGAATCCGCTGCCGATCGCGTCGCGCCCGAATCGAGCTCCGGGCTCGAAGACGCCCTGGCGAACCTGGGTGCGGATGCATCCGACGCCCACGAGACGACCCGCGAAGAGGCCTCGATGGAGGAACTCACGGCGGTCGCTCAGATGGCGCTTGGGCAGCGCTTCGAAGATGGTCGCCGCAAGGAGCGGCAGGCTCCGATCGCGCCGACCGCAGAACGGATGGCGGATCCGATCGCCGCCGCTGCGAGCGAAGAGCGCGCGATGGCGTTCGCTGCGTCCGACGAGCCCGTGGCCGCGCAGCCGAATGGCCCCGGTTGGCTCGATCGCGACGACGGCGATCTGCCGGCGTTCGTTGGCGACGCGGAAGAGATCGAAACCGCCTTGGTCGTGACGGCGGGTGCTTCCGCCGCCGATGCCGCGCCGCCGCTCGCTCCGCTTGCGCCGATCGTGGCGCTGTCGAGCAAGCGACGGCGCTGGGTCGCTGCGGCCGGCATGTTGCTCGCTGCCGCGCTCACCGCCGCGCTCGTGTTCGAGCTCGATCGGCGCGGAATGCTGGGTTCGAGCGCGGATGGACCCGTCGTCGCGACGCTGCCGTCGAACCCGCTGCGGGGAGCGACGCCCGTCGCGCAACCATCCGAGGAACCGATCGAGACGTCCGAACCGCCGCCGGTGGTCACGGTCGAATCGCAGCCAGTGGTCGACGCCAGCGTTCCCGCGGAACCGGCAGTGAGCGACACTCCGCCACCCGCGGTCGACGAGCCGTCGGACGAGCCGGTGGTGGCCGTCGCTGAGCCGATTCCAGCGCCGCCCGTCGCCGAGCCGATTCCCGCACCGCCCGTCGCCGAGCTGCCACCGGAACCGGCTCCTGAACCGAAACGCGCACCGGTCGCCGTCGAACGGCCCGATCCGGTCGCGGCCGACCCGCGTGCCATGATCCTGGAGCCGCCGCGCAAGCGGCCGCTGGCGCTCGGCTCGCCCACTCCTCGCTCGCAGCTCGAAGGTGCTGACACCATCATCCAGCTCGAGAATGGCCACGCCTTCCGCGGCCGCATCCAGCGCGTGCGTGGTACGACGCTGACGCTGCGGCTGGGGTCCGGCGAGTGCGTCTTCGACCTCGACGAGATCTCGTTGCTGGACTCGTCAGCGCCGGAGTACCGACGCGTGGGTGACATGCCCGAGGCGTCGGTCGTGCTCCACAACGGACAGCGCATGCGCGGGCGGCTCATGAAGCAGACGCGTGAGCACGTGGTGCTGGTCGTCGACAACGGTCAAGTGGTCTTCCCGCGCGCCGACGTCAAGGACGTGCGATTCACCGGTCGGATCCACTTCTGATCGACGTTCGTTCTGATCGACGTTCGAGCGAAACGCCACACGCCGCCCGCAGGGAGTCCCGCGGGCGGCGTGTGGCGTTTTGGGGTTCAGCGAAGTGCGAACTGCGGCGCGCGGGCCGCCGCGGCGCGCGGGCTCATGGATCAGGCGGGTCAGGGCGACTGCAGTAGCAGCTTCACCGCCCGTTCGACCACCGTGTCGACGCCCGTCACCAGATCCGCTGGGTCGACCTCGAGTTCGACCTGCGGCTTGACGCCGACGGTCTGCAGCAGTGTTCCATCCGGCCAGAAGACCGCCGCGATCGGCAAGCTGACGTCAATTCGGCTCGCCGTCAGCGACTGCTGCTTGGGGTCGAACGTCTTCGGTGCCGTGACGCTGCCGGCGGTCGGTTGGCCGACGACGAGCCCGAGCTTCGCGAGCTGGAAGCCGAGCGCGAACCACTCCGACTCGCCGCCCGTCCAGCCATCGACCAACAGCGCGAGGCGACCGCCGAACGGGTTGCCGCCCGGCATGCGCTCGATCACGATCTCCTGAGAGGTCGTCTTGTCGAACTCCTCCTGAGTGCGCCGGATGGCGTTGCCGATCACCATCTTCTCGCTCTGAACCGGCAGCAGACGCCCGAGCATCGCACTCGACGTGCGCTGCTTCGAATCGATCAACGACATGCCCTCGTTGCCACGCAGGTCGATGACGATTCCCTTCAGACCGGCCTGGTTCGCCGTCTCGATCGCTTGCGCGAAGCGCTGCAACGCATCGCCGCTGAACTGATGGATCTTCATCACGCCGACCTGGTCGGGGCGCTGCGTGAACTCGACGCTCGGCGGTGGCGTCTTGGCGTCGGGCGGCAGGCCGCGCTTCAGGGTGGCCTTGAGGGGCGCGGTATCGGGTTTCGCGGCCGGGTCGCGCAGCACGATCTCGCAGTTCGAGTCGCGGACCCCCGAGAGGAGCATGTCGAGCGAGAAGATCTGCGCGCGCTGTATCGAGGGGCAGGAGTCGAACTGGCGCGAGAAGCTCGTCAGGAGCTCCACGACGCGCAGCGCAGCGCGTCCGTCGACGCTGACGACCTCGAAACCGGCGCGGATTCCCGCCTTGGCCGGCGCTGATTCGGGGGTGACTCGCGAGACGTAGATGCGGTCAGCCGATCGCGCGAACTTCACGCCGCTGACCGAGCACCAATAGGGCGTTCCCGGCGTCACCGGCAGCGACGGCGAAGGCGTCATGGCGAGCGCTCGATCCTGGAAGCGGCCGAAGAACTCGCGCAGCACGAGGTAGTAGTCGAAGTTGTCGCGCGCCCGGAGGACCCGCGGTCGGTACTCGAAGTAGAGCCGCCAGATATCGAGATCGCGCAAACCCGGCGGCTCGCGGCGCAGGCGATTGTCCGGCGAGATCGTGATCGCCATGAGAAAGACCTTCTCGAACTCGTTGATCCGCTCGGCGAGCGGAATCGGCTCGGCGGCGACGTCCAGCAACGGCACGCCGTTGAAGAGCGCCAGGCGACCGGTGCGGAGCGCGGACGCGGGGACCAGTGGCGGGCTCGGCTCGGACTCGGTTGCGCTGAGGAGCGGCTCAGGAGACGAAACGAGGTCGAAGAGCTGCGCGATCTTCGGGTCATCGGTGGAGGCGATGGCGAGATCGCGAAGCGTCTGGCCGAGCAGGTGCGCCGGCACCTTCATGCTCGACAGATTGTTCAGGATGAACGAGGTAGCGGAGGGGTAGTACGTCTCGAGCTGGAACCAGCACGTTCCCGGTCCCTCCGGGCTCGCGGGCGCCTTCGCCTGCGGGTTCAGCCGCTCGACCTCGCGCTTGTAGATGAACATGCAATAGTCGCTGAGCGACTCGAGGATCCGCGGATCGAGCCCGCCCGTCGACGTCAGCGAGCGGTAGAGCCAGATCTGGAGGTAGCACGGCAGTGCGTAGCGCACGATGCGCTCGTCGCCGAGCTGCAGGCGGGCGACGTAGTTCTCCGATGGAAAGTCGAAGAAGATCTTGTCCTCGCCATCGGTGTAGAACGCCCCCTTCGGCTGCTTGCGGCGTCGTACCGTCACCACGGGGTCGAACGGCAGCGCGATGCCCAACGCCGCCTTCACGGCGTCGCGCGTGAGGCGCAAGGAGGAGAGCAGTGCGTCGAGGTCGGCGGTCGCGATCTCGATCGACTTGTCGAAGCGGACGGTGATGCCGTTCGAGGACTTCGTGGTGAAGTCGTCCGTTGGCGGCGACTGGGCGGCTGGGAAGCAGAGGGCGCCGAGGAGGAGTGCGGTGGCGAACATGGAGGAGGGGGTCCTTTCAAGCACCGGGCCGTGCCGCTGGCCGATTCGGATCAGTCATCCGTCACGGTTCGCGCGGGCCGGCGGAGTGTACCTTCGGCCGCGCGACGACCGCGGCCGGCCTGACGTGGCGCTCTTCGAGTGTCGGCGGGAAGAAACCTCCGCATGAACTTCTCCAGCCGCTGCCCCTCGTGCTTGACGGCACTCCCGATCGGGGCGCGCCGTTGCAGTGCCTGCGGCACGTCGTTTCTGACGCCGGCGGCGCGTCGGCGCCGGACGCGCTGGACGGTCGCGATGAGTGCGGTCGTCGTCCTGGCGGCGGCCGCGGCGTGGCGCGTCGGTTCGAGCACGGCTTCGGAACGTGCTCTCGATGCGACCTCTGCCCAGAGGAGGCCGCCCGCCGCGCCTGCGACGCCGTCGTCCACGGCCGCGTTGGACGTCGAACCCGCCGACAAAAGTTCCCTCCCAGCGCCACCGGATGCGGCGGCCATCGAAGCGCCGCGCGCGCCGCTCGTCGCAGTGCCCCATTTCAGCCGCGATGCGGCCGGTCGCCGGTTGCGGTCGATCGAGGGGTTCGTGGTCGACGACGGGACGCGCGCCCTGTGGATCACACCGTTGGCGGCGTGGGTCGGGGCGGTCGAACTCGAAGGGGAGCCGCCCACGCAGCTCCTCACCGTCGATGGCAACGACCTCGCCTGTTTCGAAGCGCCGGCGCCAGTCGATCTCCGCGCGACGTTGGCGCCATGGAGCGAGCTGCCGATTGGCACGCCGCTCGAACTTGCGGGCGGCGGCGCGACGGGCGCGGGAACGATCGCCTCCGTGGTCGAGCGTGACGAACGCGATCGCCTGCTCGTCGTCACGAGCGACGCTCCGCTCGAGCAGCGATTCCTTTGCGATGCGCGCGGTCGTCTGGTCGGGCTCGCGCGGGCGACGGTCGAAGGGCGTGCGACGGTCGTGACGATCGCCGGCGTGATCGAGCGGCAGGGGCGTGCTCGCCCAGTCGAGCTAACGGCGATGCAGGAGTCGTTGTTCGCGCGCGATCCGGTCGCGCAGCGCGCGCTCGCCACGTGGTACGCCGCTGGCGGCCACTACGACGCATCGCTCGAGCGCTACCTCGCGGCACTCGATCTCGACCCTGGGCTGCGCGAAGTCCTGGTTCGGCCCGTGACGGCGGTGGTCGAGCTGGCGTTGCGCGGCGCGCGAGCGCGCGACGCGGTGGCCGGCCTGCTCGAGTCGCTGGATCGCGCGGCGCGCCGTTTCGACCGCGAGCCACGCATCCTGCACGCGTTCGCGCTGGCGTTGCTCGACGAGGGCGCAGCCGAGCGGGCGCTGCCCTATTTCGTCGATGCCGCTCGCATCTCCGGCGCCAGCGACGGTCCGCTCGTCGACGCCTTGCGAAGCGCCTACCTGCATGCTGGCGAGGCGGCGCGCGCGCAGCGACGCCCTGCCGACGCCATCGCCCTGCTCGAAGAGGGGCTGCAGCGTTTTCGCGAAGAACCGCAGCTGTTGCAGTCGCTCGGATTCGCGTACTACGAGTTCGGCGATCGCAATCGCGCGCGCATCGTGCTCGAGAAGGTGGCGAGCCTCGATCAGCGGCAGGCGGAGTCGCTCGCCGCGCTGCTCGCCTCGTTGGCTCCGGTGGCGGTCGCGGACGACGGAGATGCGGTGGAGATCCGATTCGATCGAGCCGGCGGCGCGATCCGCGCGAGCGCTCGATTCGGCGATCGCGTCGAGGCGCTGGTGATCGTCGACACCGGCGCTTCGCTCACCGCCATCAGCGAAGGACTCGCGGATCGCCTGAAGGTCGATCGGAAGCGACCGCTTCGGCGCGTCACGGTGACCACGGCGAGCGGGCGCCTCGAGGCACCGGTGGTGCTGCTCGAGAGCATCGACCTGCAAGGCGCGCGCGTCACCGAAGTCGAGGCCGTCGTCCTTCCGCTGCAGGACGACGGGGGCGGAGAGGCGTTGATCGGCCTCAACTTCCTCGAGCACTTCGACCTGTCGCTCGATGCCAGCCGCGGACTGCTGCGGCTTGCGGCGAAGCGTTGACCGTGGCTACGAGAGCGCGCGGCAAAGCGGGAACGGCCCCTCCATCACGGTGCGCAGGCCGGGTGCCGCGGAAGCGAGCGCCGGCGCGGCGTTGAGCAACGCGGCGACGGTGGCGAGGTCGCCCGGTGTGCCGCCGCCGATGGTGAGCTGCAGCGCTGGCTCGCCATCGATGCAGATCGTGTCGCGCGGGTCGGGGGCGCCGACGTACATCTGCAGATGGAGCTCGACGCGGCCGCGCGGCGCGACGGCCACGAGCCGGTGGTCGATGCCAGCGACCTGGCCGGCCTCGACGCGCACGAATGGCGTCTCGATCGTCGCGGTGGCGACGACCGGCTTCAGCGTCTCTTCGATCGCCGGTTTGCCGAAGCAGAGCACCCGACACAGGAGCTGCGCCGACTCCGGCAGTCCGACGTGGCCCAACCGGCCCGCCGACGCTTCCGCCCGGAACTCGGTGATGCTCCGGCCGGCGCCGACCTTGCGCTGCAGCGGACCGCGCCGCGTCGCGGCATCGACGACGCGGTGGGCGCGCACGCCAGTCACGCTCAGGCAGGCGCCGCTCAGCGCCGCCGGCAGCAGATCGAGGACGAAGCCCGGATTGACGCCGGTGCCGAGCAGCGCGACCTTCTTCTTCTTGGCGAGAAGGTCGAGCTCCTTGGCGAGTCGCGGTTGGCGCAGGAATGGGAAGACCAGCTCTTCGCAGCTCGACACCACGTGGATGCCTTTCGCGAGCAACGCACGGAAGGTCGCGGCCGTGGCGGAGAGCGAGGAGCTGGTGCAGACGATCGCGACCGTCCCGCGCGGCAGGCGCGGCAGCGCGGCGAGGGTGGCCACGACCTTCACCGACTTCGGCGCGCCCGCGACGAGCTCGGAGAGGCGCTTGCCGGTGAGCGCGGGATCGGCGTCGCAGGCGGCCACCACCTTCAAGCCGCGCCGGGCGAGCGCGCAGCCGAGGGTCGAACGGCCGATCGGGCCGAGGCCAACGAAGAGCAACGGGGTGGCGGGCATGGATCGCGGGCTCCAGGAAGGGGCGCGCATGGTAGCCCGGCGCTCGTCGTGCGGCCCGGCAACGCGCGATGGCCGCGACGCAACCGTATGCTCGCCGCCCTTTTCCAAGCGAGGCGCATGACCGCTACCGATCCACTCCTGTTGCTCTCGGGCTACCTCGTCGGGTCGCTGCCGATCGGCCTCTACGTCGGGCGCCTGCGTGGGGTCGATCTGCGTGAGCACGGCAGCCGCAACATCGGCGCGACCAACGCCGGGCGGGTGCTGGGGCGGCGCTTCTTCTTCCTGGTGTTCGTGCTCGACTTCGCCAAGGGGTGCGCGCCGGTCGTCGCTGCGCAGCACTTCGGTTCCGGCACGCTTGCGCCGGCGACGTTCGGACTGCTGGCGGGGGTGGCTGCGATCGTCGGCCACGTCTTCCCGCTCTTCCTGCGTTTCCGCGGCGGCAAGGGCGTGGCGACGGCGGCGGGGGTTTTTGCGGCCTCGGCGCCGTTGCCTGCGCTGATCGCGCTGGTCGCCTGGCTCGCGGTCTTCCTGCCGACGCGCTACGTCTCGCTGGCGTCGCTGGTCGCCGCGCTGGTGCTTCCCACGAGCTGCTTCCTCCTGCCGCGCTTCGCTGGCATCGAGGTCGAGCGTGCCGTGCAGATCGCCGCCAGCGCGGTCGGCTTGCTGATCTTGATTCGTCATCGAAGCAACATCGGACGACTGCTGCGCGGCGAGGAGTCGCGCGCCGGTCGGCCGCAGTCCTGACCATCCCTTCGGGAGGCTCGCAGCCATGGAACGCGCCCTGGTCATCGGCGGTGGCGGTTGGGGGACCGCGCTTGCCCTCGTCCTCAACGAGCGCGGCGTCGCGGTGCGCATCTTCGTGCACGACGCGGCCTACGGCGCCGAGATGGCGACGTCGCGCCGCAACTCGCGCTACTTGCCCGGGATCGAGCTGCCCGACCGCATCGAGATCACCAGCGATCCGCAAGCGCTGGCGGGCGACGGCGCAGTCTTCTCGGTGGTGCCAAGCCAGTACCTGCGCGCGATGCTGACGACCTACCAGCAACCGCTGACCGCGAAGCGTCGCCTCTTCGTGACCGCGACCAAAGGGATCGAGCAGGAGACGCTCGCCCGCCCGACCCAGATCATGCGGGAAGTCCTCGGCGACGTGCCGGTGGTGGTGGTGAGCGGGCCGAGCCACGCCGAAGAGGTGGCGCGACGGATGCCGACGACGGTCGTCGCAGCCTCCGCCGATCGCGGCCACGCGCTGCGGATCCAAGACCTCCTCAACACCGAGCGCTTCCGCGTCTACACGAGCGGCGACCCGCTCGGGGTGGAGCTCGGCGGCGCGTTGAAAAACGTGATCGCGATCGCGGGCGGCATCGTCGATGGGCTGGGATTCGGCGACAACACCAAAGCGGCGCTGCTCACGCGCGGCGTCGTCGAGATGGCGCGCCTCAGCGTCGCGCTGGGCGCGGAGCGCGAGACGATGTTCGGGCTGGCCGGAATCGGCGACCTCATCACGTCGTGCATCTCGCCGCACGGCCGCAATCGCGCGGTCGGCATCCGCGTCGGTCGCGGCGAGAAGGTGGCCGACATCGTGCAATCGATGAAGCAGGTCGCGGAAGGCGTGAAGACCTCGTCAGCGGTCCACGCGCTCGCGGCGAAGCTCAAGGTCGAGATGCCGATCTGCGAACAGGTCTACGCCGTGCTCCACGCTGACAAGGATCCATCGCGCGCGGTGCGCGACCTGATGGGGCGGCAGCTCAAGGCCGAGCAGGAGTGGTAGGCGCTACTGAAGCAGGTCGAACTCGAAGGAGTGATCGCCGTCCGGCAGCGTCACGAACAGCCGCACCGGCCCGAGCGGCACGTTGGAGCCTCGGATCTCGAAGAAGACCTCGCCCTGGACGGAGCTGTTGGCGGCGATCGCGTCGGGCATCTGGTAGCCCTGTTCGCCGAAGAAGAGGACCATGGGGCCGGCGGCCACGAAACCGGTCGGCGGCGTTCCTTCGAGACGGAAGAGGCCGGGGTTGAGGCGCAGCGTCTTCGTGCTGCGATTGCGGATGGTGATGGCGGTCGAATAGAAGCCGCCGGGCCACTCGTCGATCGTCGCCGAGACGAGATACTGTCCACCCTTCGGATGGTGCTCCTCGCGGACGGCGACGAGCGGACCGGTGCAGCTGATCGCTGGAGCCACCAGGCACGCGATCACGAGCGAACGAATGAAGGAACGCATGGATTCAACCCTCCCCAGGGTGGACGCGGACGATAGCGGCGACGAACTCGCCGGCCAGACGTCGTTGGTGCCCGCCGCGCCAGGGGAGTTCGCGCCGCTCGACTACCGGCGTTTTCGCGTCGACCCGCCCGTCGTGCTCGCGCCGATGGCCGGCGTCACCAACCAAGCCTATCGCCGGCTTTGCCGCGGCTTCGGTGCCGGGCTCTACGTCAGCGAGATGATCATCGCCCGCGGTCTCGTGGAGGGGCATCAGAAGACCCGGCAGCTCGCGGCGTTCCACCCGGAGGAGTCGCCCCGCTCGTTGCAGCTCTACGGCGCGGACCCGCGCTACCTCGGCGAGGCGACGCGGCTCCTGGTGGGCGAAGGGGCGGTCGACCACCTCGACCTCAACTTCGGCTGCCCGGTGCGCAAGGTCACTTCGCAAGGCGGCGGCGCCGCGATCCCGATCAAGCCGCGGCTGATGGCGAAGCTGGTCGGAGCGGTGGTGAAGGCCGCCGGCGACGTGCCGGTCACGGTCAAGGTGCGACTCGGCATCGACGACGACCACCTCTCCTACCTCTCGTCGGGGCGCGTCGCGCGCGAGGAGGGGTGCGTCGCCATCGGCCTGCACGCGCGCACCGCCGCGCAGCTCTATGACGGGCAGGCACGTTGGACCGCGATTGGCGAACTCAAGAGCGCCACGCCGGGAATCCAAGTGCTCGGCAACGGCGATATCTACGACGCCAGCGATGCGCTCACGATGATGCGCCAGACGCGCTGCGACGGCGTCATCGTCGGTCGCGGGTGCCTCGGGCGACCGTGGCTCTTCCGCGAACTTGCCGATGCATTCGCCGGCCGCCAGCCGCCCACGCCGCCCGACCTCGGTGGCGTGATCGACATCCTCCATCGGCATGCCGAGCTGCTGATCGAGCTGTTCGGCGCGCGCTCGGGCGTCCTCGAGATGCGCAAGTGGTGCGGCTGGTACCTGAAGGGCTTTCGCAACAGCGGTCCGGCGCGCAACGACCTGTTCCGTGCCAGCTCGCTCGAAGAGGTCGACGCGATCCTCGTCGGGCTCGATCGCACGCTCGCCTATCCGCTCGGCGCGATCCGTGCGCGACGTTGCAAGAAGAGCGGCACGCAGCGGGTCGCGCTGCCGCCCGGCTATCTCGACTCGCTCGACGATGACGTTGCGCCCGCGTGTGCGACGGCACTCGATGCGAACCTGTCGCCGACCGACGGCGGTTGAACGGCGCGTCGCGGTCCCAGCCGTGAAGCCGGGACCGCGGAAGACGTTCAGCACGCTTCGAGGCGGTAGCCGTCGTCTTCCATGATGATTCGGTAGCGCGTGCCGTTGGCGGTCGCGTTGACGAAGCCGAGCAGCGCCTTGCAGAAGTCGATCGAGATCTCGGCGGGAATGGTCAGCATGCGTCCCGACTGTCCCTGGGTGACGCGACGGATCGGCGCGGCACCGGCGATGGCCAAAGAGCTGCCGCGCGAATCGGCGATCCCATCGAGTGCCGATCCCTGCTGCGCTCGCCGCATCTGGCGCGGCTTGCGTTCCCCTGGGGGCTTGGGGACGCTCGGCGGCGGCGCGGAGGCGTCAGCGACGAGGTCCGCCACCGTGGCGGCGTAGTCGGGATGGAGGCGGTAGCACTTGGTGACGCCGCGCAGCGTCGCCAGCACCAGCGGTTCCTTCAAGCGGGAACTGCAGATGCGCTGCACCTGCGCGTAGGCCACCGGTCGACTCTTCAATTCGTGGGTCGCGACATCGCCACCGCCGACCAGTTCCTTCAGCAAGAAGCGCACGTGAGTCGACGCATCGACCAGGGTCGCCGCCAACTCCGCCGGACTCCACTTGCTGCGCCCAGCAGCAACGGACGCGTCGACGACCGCGGGGGCGGTCGTCACGAACTCGACCTCGTCCATCATCACCAGCAACTCCCATCGAATGCAAAGACCGCCCCGATGCTCTGCGGAGCTTCTGCCGTGATCGGCAGGACGCGCAGTGCACGACCCCGCTGGGCGGATTCGAGAAGAAACGGTGATTCACCGTGACCGGCGCATCCCGGGTACGGGGTGAATCAAGTTCGAGCAGCGTCTCGACAATGGCAGATGAATAGGCGGATGCCGCTCAGAACAGTGGCGCGCACGCTAACGGCGGGCGTCGAAGTGTCAATGCGTTCGCGGATCGGGGTCGTTTCGCCGCAGGTGCGCCACCGCCGTCTCGTACTGCGAGATCCCGGCATTCCGACCGCGCAGGCTCTGCAGGAGGTTCAAAGCAACATAAGTCGCCATGTTGGGGTTGTTGCGCAGGCGGCGCCGGCAGTAGGCGGTGGCCTGATCCCAGGCCGTTGCGAACGGCACGTAGAGGCGGCAGAGCGGCGGGCTGCGATCGACCGGCGTCAGTTTCCCGGCCAGGATCTCGCTCAGCAACTGGGCGCGCGGCACGCCGTAGAGCATCTGCACTTCGTAGCGTTCGCCGCCGAGCCTTCGCGGCCCGATCACGTCGCGCAGGAAGCGGCGAGTGATCACTTCGTCGTGGCTGGCGAGTTCGACATAGACGCCGCGATCGAGCAGGCGCGCGGACTGCGCGAGCAGTCGCTCCTTCATCGCCGGCTTCTCGGTCAGCGCGACGTCGGGCGGCTCGAGGTAGATGCCGATCACCATGCGCACGCGCATCCCTTCCGGGATGGCGGCGAGGTCCGATTCGGTGCGATGCAGTCGCGTCTGCAAGACCGTGCCAACGTCGAAGCCGCGTCGCGCGAGGCCGATCGCCGTCGTCAGAGTGAAATCGGTCCAGTGGCGATCTTCCATGTCGATGGTCAGCGGCACGCCGAGCCGCTTCGCTTCCGCTGCGATCTCCTCGATCGCTTCCTGGCAGCCGCGGCCATCACCGCCTTTGTCGAGTGGCGCCGTCGTGAACGACGAGAGCTTCACCGACAGGCTCGGCCGATCGCGCGGCGCGCGAAACGCCTGCTCGCCGGCCACCGCGCGCACCATCTCGAGGTAGGTCGCTCGATTGGCGCGAACTCGCTCCTCGCTGCTCACCTCTTCGGCCAGCAGGTCGAGCGTCGTCACCAGCCCGGCGTTGCGCAGCAGCCGCTGCGCGACCGCGATTCCAGCGGCGAGGCTGTCGCCTGCGACGTAGGGTCGCGCGAAGAGCCGGATGAGCGCCGACGGCATGGCATCGACGATGCGCGTGTGGAGCGTGGCGGGAGCGTTCACGGCGATCCTCAGTCGGTGCGACCGGCGCCGAGGCGCAAGTCGAGGTCGGCCTCGAAGCGGCGGGTCAACCAGGCGCGCAGGCTCGGCGCGTCGCGCGCCACCAATTCGTCGAGGTCGAGATAGCGCTCGACGAAGCGAGTACCACCGCTGCCGGTGAGTTCGGAGAGCGTTCCGTCGCGTTCCATCTGAGCCCGCGACGCTTCGGCGAACGGCCGATCGGCGCACTGGCTCGCGTGGCAGCGAATGGCCGCGAGCTTGGCGTCGAGCACACGACTCACGTCGACTTCGCGTACGCCGGCATGGCCGGGCACCGGGTCCCACACGGGGAAGCCTTCGACGTGGGGTGGTGGCGTCGAGCGGCGCGCGGCCAGCAGCGTCGCACGGGTCGTCGCGAGATGGGTCGGATGGCGTTCGTAAGGGGAGGTGGTGACCACGGCGCGTGGCGCGAAGTGGGCGATGGCGGCGGCGATGGCGTCCGCGGCGGCCGCACCCGGCGCGGCTTGCAGCGTCGCGCTCGGCAGGCGCAGCAACCACGCGAAGCTGGCGTTGACGGCACGCAATCCGGCGATCGCTTCCGCTTCACGGCGCGCCGCGAGTCCCGGCTCGCTGCGGCCACCTGCGCCGCGGGCGCCGTCGGTGACGACGATCGCCCCGACCCCTTCCGCCGCCTCCAAGCAGGCGCGTCCGCCGGGACCGATCACTTCGTCGTCGGGATGCGGCGCGACGATCAGCAGTGCCAGCCGCGTGCGCGGCGGCCCGAGCCATTCGAACCGGCCGAGTCCGGGCTGAAAGGGAGTGCTGTTCATGGGGCCGCGGAGTGTAGCGGGGCATCGTGGCCGAAACGGCGGCGCGACTTTCCCCCGGGGTCTACAACGGCAGGCGACGGCCGTGGCGCAGCAGCAGCAGCTCGACGCGTGGCACCGGTCGCTGCAGCGCGGCCGCGAGCGCCTCGCGGTAGACCTCGAGTTGCGGCCGGTAGCGCGAAGCGAGCGCCTCGAAGTCGTCGCTCCGATCGCTCTTCCAGTCGGCGACGACCAGCGCACCCGACTCCATGAAGACGAGATCGGCCGCCCCGCGAAAGCGCTGGTCGCCGCGGCGCAGCAGCAAAGGCAGTTCGACCGCGACGGTCTCGACCGCAGCGAGTTCCGCGAAGAGTTGCCGCGCCGGCGGCGCGCTGAGCAGGGCGCTGGCAGCGGCGACGATGCGCGCTCGCACGATCGGCGGCATCGGCAGGGCGGCGGCCGCGAACGCCAGCTCGGCCGCGGTCGGCGCGCGGCGCGGGCCGCTTTGCGCCAGCGCCGCGTGCAGCAACGTGCCGAGCGACAGCGCCTCGGGATCGGCGGCCAGCGTCTCATCGCGAGGCGTCGCGGCGGAGCTCTCGAGTTGCGGCTCGTGATGCGAGGGGGAGACGAAGGTCGGCAACACGGCTTGCGCCGCGGCTCGTGCCGAATCGAAGGCGTGGCGCGCGCGGGCGATCTGCTCCACCGGCAGGAGCTGCGCGTGTTGGGTCGGCGCGGGGCGCGGCGGCATCGGGACGCTGCGCGGCGCGACGTTCGCCGGCAACGAGCGCAACAGCGGCGCGAGCCAGGTGTTCGCCGGTGCTGCGGCCGGGCCGGGCCCCGCCACCAGCACGAGCCGCGTTCGCGCGCGCGTCATCGCGACATAGAGCAGGCGCTTGTTCTCCGCCTGGCGATGCGCCTCGTCGCGCGCCTCGCGCAGGAGCTGCGCCGAATTGCAGCGTCGAAGTGGCCGCAAGGAGACCGCGTGCTGCGTGCCGTGCGGCGTCGTCACCAGCGATGCCGACCACGGCCGCGCCTGGCCGGAGCGCAGTTGATGGCCGAGGTCAGGGACATAGACATGCTCGAACTCGAGCCCCTTCGCCTTGTGGATCGTGAGCAGGCGCACGGCGTCGAGCTCGTCGTCGGCCAGCGATCGCTCGCTTTCGCCCTCGATCTCGTCGTCGGCGCCGATCACTTCGCGCACCGCCTCGGCGAGCGGCAGCCGGTGCTCCTCCGCGCGTTCGATGACACGCTCGGCGAGCTTGTGCAGATTGGCGAGTCGCTGTTCGCCGTCGCGCGCCAGCGCGGCGAGGGGCAGCAGCCACGAGCCGTCGACGAAGCGGGTCACCGCGGCGCGCAGCGGCCGCGTCGCGAGCTCTTCGTGCAGCGTCGCCAGCACGCGCGCGACGCGCTGTGCCGCCGGCACCGGATGGTCGAGGAGCTTCGGCCAGCACAGCGTTCCGCGCCAACGCTTGGTCGCCAGCAGCTCGGCGTCGGTGAGGCCGCCGAGTCCCGAACGCAGAGCGCCGAGCGCCGCGACCTCGTCCTCGGGATCAGCCGCGGCGAGCAGCAGCGAGGCGAGTTCGCCGACTTCGCTGCGGCGCGCGAACGTGCGTCCGCCGCTGATGGCGTAGGGAATGCCGTGGTCGCGCAGCGGCCCGGCGAACCAATGGAGGTCGGAGAGGTCGCGCAACAGGATGGCGACGTCCTGCAGTCGGCGCAGATCGCCGCGGCGCGCGGCGAGGTCGGCGGCGATCGCGCGCCCCTCGGCCTCGGCGCGTGCGGTCGCATCGTTGCGCGGATCGGGGCGCACGACCTGCCACAGCTCGACCTGGCCTGGCTCGTCGCCGCGCCCCGCGTGCAACGGCTCGAAGGTCGGCTCGGCATCGTTGGTCGGGTCGCTCCATGCGGCGAAGAAGTGGTTCACCGGATCGACGAGCGCGCGCGGGCTGCGGAAGCAGTTCGACAGCGAGAGCGCGCGGCCGCCTTCGCGCAGCACGCGGTCGATCGTCTGGCGATAGATGTCGAGGTCGGCGCCGCGGAAGCGATAGATCGACTGCTTCGGATCGCCCACCAGGAACAAGCGGCCGGTCGCGAGCGCGCCGCGTGCGCCGGCGGGTGCGCCGGCGGCAGGCTCGAGCTCGCAGAGGCGAAGCACGAGCTCGCACTGGAGCGCGTCGGTGTCCTGGAACTCATCCACGCAGAGCAGGTCGATCGTCGCCGCCTCGGCTCGTCGCACGGCGGGTCGTTGCGCGAGCAGTTGCGCGGCCAGAGCCAGCGTGCCATCGGCGGAGATGCGACCGCCGCGCAAAAAGTCATCCTTCAGCGCCTTCGCGATCGGCAGCGCCGCCGCCAACACGAGCTCGATCCCCGCGTCATCGACCTGCAGCAGCCGATCGAATCCGGCGTACGCCTTCGCGAGCAGCGCGCGACAGGCGTCGACATCGACCGCGGCGCTGACGACCTTCGCCTTGGAGATCTCCTTGGCGAGCGCGGTTCGCAGCGCCGGCGTCACGACACTCGCGGGCGCCGCGTCGACGGGCAACCGATCGAGCGCGTGCAGGGCATCGAGCACCAGATCCCATTGTTCGTAGAGCTTGCGCGTGGTGTGAGTCGGTGGCGGCAGTGCGGCGCGTCCGGTCGCGAGTGCCGGCAACAGCGGCAGCAGCAGCGGCGCGACGATGGTGCGCGCCGGTACGGGAGCGCCTGCGCCGGGCAGCCACGCGAGCGCGGTCACGAGGGCGCCGAGCTGATCGACTTCGAGTTCCGCCAGCGCGCCGCGCAGCGCGGTCGCTTTCGTTTCCGCCGCCAGCGCGGCTGCGATCGCCGCCGGCAGCTGCGCGCGCACGTGGCGTCGCCAGCCATCGCCGAGGTCCATGGCGACGCCGGCCGGGACCCCCGCCTCGATTGGATGGCGGTGCAGCAACGCCAAGGCGAAGGAGTGGATGGTGGCGACGCGGGCCGGGGCCTCTTCGGCGATGCGGGCGCGCCGCAGCATCGTCGCCGCGTCGACCGTGCCGAGTCGCGCCGCTCGCTCGAGCACGCGACGAGCGACGTCGGCCGCTGGTGCGCAGCGACGGGCCGCGTCGCTGCTCGTTCCCCCGGGCTCGAGCGCCGCGATCGCGGCCTGCAACGCTTGCGCGAGGCGCGCCCGCATCTCTGCGGCCGCCTTGTCGGTGAAGGTGATCGCGGCCAGTCGCTGCATCGGCAGGCCGACCACCAGCAGCGCGTGGAGCAGCCGTTCGACCAGCAGGCTCGTCTTGCCCGCGCCGGCGCCCGCCGCGACGCAGAGGTTGTGCGCGAAGTCGGTCACGGCCGCCTCGCGGGCCGCGGCATCGGGCGGGAGGTCGGCGCTCATGGCGTCGCCTTGCGTGCGCCCTTGCGGGCGAGTGCCTGATACGTGGCGAACTCGGGCGCGAGCTCGGCGCGCGCACGCGTGGCGCCGTGGGAGTGGCGGCACGCAAAGCGGTAAGCGCAGCGACCGCAGGCGGAGTGGTCGCCGCTGCTGTCGGGCTCCAGCACGAAGCGGCCGTGGTCGCGCAGTTCCATCAGCTGTTCGAGCGTGTCGCGCAGGTCGGGCAGCGCCGCGCGCAGCTTTTCGAGATCCGCTCCGAGCCAGTAGCTCTCCGCCGCATCGGCTTCGTCGTCCTCTTCGGCGGCGGCGAGCGAGTAGAGCTCGAGCCCCTTGAGCGGCTTGCCTTGGGCGAGCCGCGACATGCCGTAGAGCGCCAACTGCAGCTCGCGACCGCGCAGCGCTTGCGTCACGCTCGCCTTGCTCTTCAGGTTGCCGCCCGACTTGTAGTCGCCGACCCATTCTCCGCCATCCGCGTCGACGAGCAGGCGATCGAGGCGCATGCGCAGGAGGATCGGCCAGTCGTCCGCTCCGACGTCCACCCGCTGCTCGGCGCGTTCGAACTCACCGTCGACGATGCGCAGCTCGCGCAGCCGTGCGAGGTCACGGAACGCGAACGCGGCGAGCGTCGCGCTGTAGGTCGCCAGCCGCAATGGGGCGAGCGTCGCGGAGAGGCGACCGGCGAAATCGGGCTCGTGAAGCAGCGCGGAGAGACGTGCGGTCAACTCCGCTCGCAGCTGCGACTCGCTCGTCTCGGCGGTGCCGAGTCGAGCCGTGAAGCGCGCGGCGTAGAGCTGCTCGAGCGCGCGATGGAAGAGGCTCCCCTTCAGCGCGGCGGGAAGCTCGCCGCTCGTGCGTTCGTCGTCCGGTGGCAGCACGCGCAGTTCGCGCGCGAAGAAGTACTGAAGCGGGCACCGTCCGAGCTGCTCGAGTTCGCTCGGCGTGTAGCTCTCGCGCGGCTGCAGCGGTCCGACCACGCCATCCCAGTCGAGCGCATCCGGCGTGTAGCTCTCGGTGGCGCGCAGTCGCAGGAACGCGCGCGTCAACGGATCCTGGTCGATCCACGCTGGATCGCGAACCACGACCTGCGAGTGGGGGGCAAGCCAGCAGAGCCTCGTCTCCGTTTCGGTCAGCAGGCCGACCTGATCGTGCAGATCGACGAGCAGGCGCAGCGGGTGGCGCGACAGCGCCTCCTTGCGCGGCGCGACGCCAGCGAGATGGGCGAGCCACGGGGAGGGGGCGAGTTCGCGGTCGCCGTTGCTGCGCGCGTAGCTGACCACGAGCTGCTCCTCGACGCCGGCGAGCGCTCGGTCGAGCAGGACCCGTTCGTCGGCGAGCGCGTCGTCGTGCAGCGCGAGCGGTGCTCCCGTCGCCGCCGACAGCAGTCGTCGATCGGCGTCAGGCAGGAAGAAGTCCTCCTCACCGCGGCGCGGCAGCAGCGTCTCGTTCGCGCCCAAGAGCAACGCGCGCCGCAGCGGCAACGCGCGCGCCTGGTGCAGCTCCAGCAGCTGCACGGCGCCCGCGGCGGGCGCCGCGGCGCTCGCCTCCTCCAGCGCGGCCAGCGCGAGCAACCCCGCCTGCTCGGTGCGATCGAGCACCGCGGCGAAGCTCTTCACGCCGCCAAGCTCCGTCGCGAGCGCGGCCTGCGCGGTGAGCGTCGCGACGACCTCCGGGTCGGAGGGCAGCAGCGCGGCGAGGCGCGCCAGTCGTGCAGCGAGTCCGTCGTCGCGCGCCAGTTCGAGCGCCAGGCTCTCCGCTGGTGGCCAATCGGAGTGCCAGTGGCGCCGCGCGGTGCGTGCGCGCAGCACATCTTCTGGATGGGCCAGATGGTGGAGCAGCCAGGTCAGCTCGCGCGCCGCCGGCCGCTGCGCAAGCGACGCGCGCGGTGTCGCGGCCAGCGGCAGGTCGTGCAGCGCCGCTTCCGCGGCCACCAGCGCGCCGTAGGGATCGGGCGCGCGCACCAGGAGCGCCATCTCGCGGAACGGGACGCCATCTCGCTGATGCCATGCCAGGAGTTGACGAACGGCGGCTCGCACTTCATCGGTCGGCGTCGCGGCGCTGCGGATGCTCCGTTGCACCATGCGCGCGGCGGGGGCGGTCGAGCCAGGCGAAGTCGCAGCGCGCGCGCTCGAGGTCGCGCCGCACGCTTCGAGCAGGGCGCGCGCGGCGCGATCTCCCGGCTCGGTGGGCACGAACAGCGTGCCCGGTCGCTCGCGTGCGGCGCGCGCGAGCAACGCGCGATGGGTGCCGATCAACTCGTAGGCGCCGTAGTGGAACCAATGGTGCGCCGCGAACGGGGTCGTCGTGGCGAGCGCGGCGCGTGGAAGCGCCGCGCCGTCACCGAAGCCGATCGGCGCAAGCTCGGCGAGCAGCTCCTCGAAGCGTCCGAAGAGCTCCAGCGTCGCGCGGCCCGTTTCGCTCGCGCGCGCTCCCACGGACCGGGTCGCGGCGGCGTCGAGACCGCTGTCGCGAAGGTCACGAAACGTGGCCAGCAGCCCGCGTTGCGCGGCGGGTTGCGCCAGCAGGTAGCGCTCGAGGGTTGAGCCGTCCGCGCGCAGGCGCGGCGCGAAGAGCGTGGCGAGCCAGGCGGGAGGCAAGGCGCGCGGCGCCGGATGGCGGGCGTCACGCAGGAAGCGCGCGGCCAGGCCGTCGTGCAGCACGAACTCGATGCCGGCCAGCGCCGCGCGCCGCTCGAGAGCCTGTTCTTGCAGCCGGTCGAGCAGGCGTCGTGTCGGCGCCACGACCACGAGGTCGGCGAGACCGTAGGTGTGGGCGCGGGCGGCGTCGTGCGCGGCGAAGAGTTGATCGAGCAGGCGCGTTTCGAGCCGGCGCGGGTCGGGGTCGTGCTCGACCGCGAGCGCCG
Source organism: Planctomycetota bacterium (assembly GCA_031409275.1). Classification (GTDB taxonomy): domain Bacteria; phylum Planctomycetota; class B15-G4; order B15-G4; family SIAN01; genus SIAN01. The sequence goes on along the minus strand of JANNXA010000055.1, from coordinate 355,320 downwards.
CGGCCGGCGTCATCGAATGCGCCACCCGTAGCCGTACCACGCGGGTCCGGTGCACCACGGATCGAAGCGCGAGCCGTAGGGGTAATCGCCGCGCACGCTCCAGAACGGGTCGTAACCGGAGTAGCCGTAGTGTTCATCGAACGACCAGACGCTGGCGCGATGGAACAGCGCCCGCGTGGTGACGACGCGGCCACCCACCTCGAGCGGCCAGGCGAGCTCCACCTCGTCGAGCGCGGAGTCGAGCAGCGACGGTTCGTCGGGAAGGGCGAAGTGGAGGTCGAGGCGACGCGCCTCGTGCGCGGGCACGTTCAGAGTCGCGCTTTCCGAAGGGATCAACGGCAGGCCGCCGGAGGCGCGCAACTGCGCGCGCGACGGGTCGAGCGCGATCGCTTCCGCGCTGCGATTCTCGACTTCGAGGCGGGCATGGAGTCGCCGCGGTTGCGACTCCTCGGGTCGCAGTACGCCGACGATGCGCGCGCTCACGACCGCCGTCGGATCGCCGTCGCTTTGCAGGTGCAGCACGTGCACCTCGTGCGCCGGCGCGTAGTGCCAGCGCGGGTAGTAGCCGTGGCAGCCGGCCGCGGCGAACAGCGAAACGAGCAGGAGCAGCGCGCGAAGGTTCATCACGATCCGATCGTAGCGACCACGACCTACACCGCGTCGAGCGCCTTCACGAGGTCGCTCGGGAGGTCGAGGTCGGCGGCGGCGAGGTTCTCCTTCAGCTGCTCGGGGCGCGACGCGCCGACGATCGCCGAAGCGACGTCGGGTGTGCGCAGCGTCCACGCCAGCGCGACCGCGGCGGGCGAGAGGCCAGCGGCACGCGCGAGGTCGACGACCTTCTGCGCGCGGGCGACGTTGGTGGCCGTGAGCTTGGGCTTGAGGAAGCTGTTCTTCTTGTCGTTCGCAGCGCGCGAATCAGCGGGCAGCTTGCCGCCGGCGTACTTGCCGGTCAGCAGCCCCTGCGCCAGCGGACTGAAGACGATCTGCGATACGCGGTTCTCGCGGCTGCGCGGGATCACCTCCTGCTCGATGTCGCGTTCGAGCAGGTTGTAGGGCGGCTGATTGGTGACCGGAGCGAAGCCGTGGCGGGCGCCAGCGCGCGCCGCGGCGTCCGCGATCTGCGCTCCGCTCCACACCGACACGCCCCAGTAGTGGACCTTGCCGGCGCGGATCAGATCGCTCATCGCGTCGACCACTTCGTCGACGCTGGTCTCGGGATCGAACCGGTGGCACTGCATCAAGTCGAGGTAGTCGGTCCGCAGCCGTCGGAGCGAGGCATGCACCGATTCGAAGAGGTGCTTGCGCGACAGGCCGCGGTCGTTGACGCCGTCGCTCATCGGCCAGAAGCACTTGGTCGCCAGGACGTAGTCGGAGCGCTTGAACGGTGCAAGCGCTTCACCGAGCGCCAGCTCGGCGGCTCCGCGTGCGTAGACGTCGGCGGTGTCGACGAAGTTGACGCCGCCTTCGAAGGCGGTGCGCACGAGGGCGTTGGTGGTCGCCTGATCGATGGTCCAGCCGACGGTGAGCCAGCTCCCGAGCGAGACCGTCGAGACCTTGCAACTGCTCCAGCCGAGTCGTCGAAAGCGCATGCGCGACTCCTCTTCTTGTGCGCGCACGCCACCCCGAACGGGTGACGGCGCAGCGCGGCAGTCTCGCCGCACTGCGCCGCCGAAGGAAGCGGGTGGTTCCGACCGTTCCGATCAGTTCGGGATCACCTCGAGCTCGAGCTGGACGTCGCCGCCGAGCGTCACGCTGCCGCCACGCGCCGGCAGCGACACCAGCTCATCGATCGCCAGCACGCTGGCGCGCACCTGATGGACCGACAGGTCGCTCGCGTCGCCGACGCTGACGAGCGCAGCGGGTGCCGTCAGGAGCTGCGCGGCCGCGTTGACGCTGAGGTGCAGCTCGCCACGGACGCCACGCTCGAGCAGCAGATGCAGCGCGAGTCCATCCAGGAACGATTGGGTCAACGGAGATGGGCCGGCGACGTTGCTGGCGACGTCGGCGTCCCAGCCCTGCACCAGCAGCGTGTTGACGCCGGTCCACAGCGCGAGCGGTTGGTCGACCATCGCGGGGACGGCGAACTCGCCGCGCAGTTCACCGCCGATGCGTACGCGCGCGCGGATCGTGGCGCCGCCATCGCCGCCGGTCAGGGTCGCAAGCGCTGCCGTCACCACGTTGCTGGCGGCGGGCGGAAGCAGCGTGCGCAGCCCGGAACCGAGCAGCCCGACCTGGCACCACGGATCGGTGTCGAGGACCTCCTGGACCATCGAGCTGGCCATGGCGCACGCGCCCTCGGCGGAGATCGCCTCACCGAAGCGCGCGATGGGGGCCTGGTCGCCCGCGAAGCGCCGGTTGAAGAGCGGGTCGGCGTCCGAAAGGCCGGAACAGGTGATGCCGAGGCGGCCGAGCTGCACCCGTCCGAGCGAGCTCGGCAGGGCGCGTCGCAGAGACAGCCGCAACGCTTCGCCCTCGCTGCGGGCGATCGGCTCGATGACCGCGCAAGGGCGGCTGCTGCCCAGCTCGCAGCGCAGGTCGAGCGTGCATTCGACCTCGCCCGACGCCGTGTGGATCGAGACGGGCAGCCACAGCGCCTTGCCTTCGGGCAGCAGCACGGTGCCCGCGAAGGAGACGAATCCGACGTGCGGCTGGTCGAGGCGACCGATCGCCTTGCGCGTCGCGAGCGATGAGTCGAGCGCGATCGTCGACGCAGCGTCGAAGGCGGTGGCATCGGTGGGTGCGACCGGATCGGCCGCGCTGACGACCAGTTGCACCAGCGCGCCGGCGTCGACGCGGGTGGCGCGCGCGAGGAGTCGCAGCCCGCGCAGCCAGCTCGATCGCCGTGGAGTCGTCGTCACGGCGCTCTCGGCGATCTGGAGGTCGAACTGCGAAGTGAACTCCTGCGTCTCGCCGAAGCTGCCGCCGACCGGTTGCAGGTCGCGCAGCGAGACGCGCGCGAGGTGGAGCGCGCCCTTGCCGGCGAGGCGCTGATCGGCCGTGGCGCGGTCGACCAGCAGGCCGCTCGAACTGGAGAACGCCGCGCTGCCGCCCGGAAGCAGGCGCACTTCGAGCCGTTCGCTCGGCAGCAGATCGCGTTCGAGCGTCGCGAGGAGCTCGCCGATCTTCGCCTGCACGTCGTTGGGAGCCACGACGACGAGAGCGCCGCCATCGAAGCTCTCCAGCCGCCAACCATCGTTCTCCCAGCCACTCGGCTCGACGACCGTCCGCACCAGTTCGATGACGTAGTCGGTCTCGAGCGCGCTCCGAAGCTCGCCCTCGCCGCCGTCACCCCCGTTGGCGTCATTGGGTTGGGCGAGCGGCAGCAGGTTGAGCGCGGCGCAAGGCGACACGCTCGCGTGAGTGAGCGCCGAGATCGAGTGGCGCTGCAGCACCAGCGGGCGGCGCGCGCCGGCGCCTTGCTCATCGTTCCCGGACAACGGCGCAGCGGACAGGAGTGCGGCAGCGAGCCACGACGTGAGCACCATCGGATCCTCCAAGCGCTCGCGCGCACCGGAGAGCCCGGTGGTCGCGTGCATCAACGTGAGACGGAGATCGCGCTCGCACGTCCATGCACGCGTCGCGCGCCGTGGCTACGGGCCAAGCGCGAGCAGCGTGTCGAGGCGCTCCACGCTGCGGTCGAGCGAACGCTCGTCGAGGATGCGCCGCGCGGCCGCCGCGAGCCGCGCGACCTGAGCGCGCGACTTGGTCCAGCCGAGTGCCGCGAGCCCGCGCGTCAGCTCCGCTTCGCGGCCATGCTCGTAGAGCAGCACGAGCAGCGCGCCGGCGAGCCCGCCATCGGCATTCGCGTCGTCGACGAGTTCAGGCGCGAGCGCCGTCAGCAGCGCGAGCGCGCGCTCCGGCGCGAACGGCTCGTGGCCGCGCGCGATCGCCAGCGCGGCGCGTGCGCGCAACTCGCCGGTCGAGAGCGGATGGTCGAGGAGCGCGGCGCGCAACGGCGGGCCACCCGCGCCGCCGGCGGTGATGGCGAGGTCGGCGAACGCGAGCGCGATGCGCGGCGTCATGCCGCCGACGTCGGCGACCGCCTGCGCCAGATCGGCTGGAGGGGTCGCCGCTGCGATCGCGGCGAAGCACTCCTCGCCGAGCTGCGACAGCGACTTCGTCGGCACGCTGGCGCTCTTCCAGCGGGCGACGGCGAGCAGGGCGGGGGTACCGCCGAGCGCGCGCAATGCCGCGAGCGCGGCGGCGCCCTCTTCGTAGGCGATCGCGGCGTCGACGATCGCGTCGGCAAGCGTGGGGTCGCCGGCCCGCGGCGCCAGCGAAAGGGCGTCGCGGCGCGCCGCTGGATCGTCGCCGCGCAGCGCGGCCGCGAGCAGCGGGCGTGCCGTGGCGGCAGTGCGCTCGAGCCGTTCGTCGACGAGCGCTGGCGTGAGGCCAGCGCGTGCGAGCGCCGCCAGCAGTTGCAGCGACTCGACGTTGCGAATCGCGAGGCGCGCGACGACGCGCTCGGCCAGCGCGACGTCGGTGGGCCGTCCGCGCAGCAGCTCGATCAGGCAGCGTTGCAGCGCTTCGCGCGTGTCGGCCCGTCCGGCCCCGGCAAGAGCGAAGAGCACCGGCTCGCGCAGGTTCGGGATCGCCGCAGCGTTCACGATCGCTTCGTAGGCGCCGCGAGTGCCGATCGCCTCGAGCGCGTGCAGCATCGCGGTCGCGCGGTCCGCCCGGCGCAGCGCGCGGTCGAGCGTGGCGATCAGCCCAGGCTCGTCGCGACGGACGGTTCCCGCGACGACGGCGGTGGCGAGGAGTTGCGCGCCGGTCGTGGCGAGCTCGCCATCCTCGTCGTGGAGGAGCGCGAGCAGCGTCGACGCGATGGGCAACCCACGCTGGCGCAGCGGCTCGATCGCGACGAGGAAGTTGGTCAGGAGCTCGCCCCCTTCGGCGGCAGCGTGGCCTTTCGCCAATTGGCGGAGGATCGCGGCCACTTCGGAGTGCACATCGGCGCGGCCGGCGTCGTTGGGGGCGACGGCGAAGAGGCTGGCGGGCGTCGCCGGGGCGGTCGCAGCTTGGGAGCCCGCGGAGTTGGGGGTGGCCGAGGGGGTCGGGGTCGGCGGGTTGGCGCGCGGCGGCGCGCGCAGCAGCACGAACAGCGTGACGCCGGCCGCCAGCGCGGCCGCCGCCGCGGCGAGTGGCGCCAGGCGACGCAGGCTGGGGCGATCGATCGGTCGCGCGCTTCCGGTCGGAGCATCGATGCGGGTTGCGATCGCTGCGCGCAGCCGTTGGCGATCGGCGGTGGCGAGGCGCGGCCGCGGCAGCGCCAGCAATGCGTCGTCGAGCGCGCGCGCCGCGGCGAGTTCGGCGCGGCAGCTCGCGCAGGAATCGAGGTGCGCCTCGAAGGCGAGCGCGGCGTCGAGCGGCAGCTCGCGGTCGACGTAGTCGTGCAGGTCGCGCGCGTGGCGGCAGCGGCTCATGGGCGCTCCTCGGAAGCGGGGCGCGTTGCGGGTCCGAGTTCGAGTTCGCGCGTCAACCGTTGACGCGCTTCCCAGACGTAGAGGCGCGCGGAGCGGATTGACGTGCCCATCGTGCGCGCGACTTCCTCGTACTCGAGCCCCTCGATGGTGCGCAACGTCAGCGCCGTGCGCAGCCGCGTCGGCAGTCGGGCCAGCGCTCCCTCGACCTGCAGCAGCAGTTCGCGTTGCTCGACCGCGCGGGGCGGAGTCGCGGCGCGCGAGGCGGCTCCATCGCGGTCGGCGTCGAAGTCGGCGGGCAGCTCGCGCACGTGGCGGCGGCGGCTCTTGCGCGCGCGGTCGACGTCGGTGCAGTGGCGCAGCGCGATCGTGGTGACCCAGGTGCCGAAGGTCGAGCGACCGGCGAAGCTCTTCAGCCGCGACCAGGCGCGGGCGAAGGTCTCCTGCACGGCGTCCTCCGCATCCTCGTAGTTGCCGAGGAGTCGGACGCAGATGCGCAGCGTGCGATCGAGGTAGCGGTCGACCAACTGGTCGAACGCGACGCGATCGCCGCGCGAAGCCGCCTCGGCCAGCGCGCGGTCGTCTTCCACCGCTCTCCTTGGTTGCAGCGAGCGCAAGAAGTGGCGAGGTCCACTCCCGGAATGGGCCGGGTCCCGATCGTCCACGGGCGATTGGACGGAGCCGGCGGGCCCCTGTCCATGCGTGGGTCGATGCGCCGCGACGCTTCCGGGCGGACGCCGGGGCGGCGATCATGCGCGCCATGGCGAATCGCAAGCTGCTGGTGATCGACGTGGTCGGCCTGACGCTCGACCTGCTTCCGCACGCGCCACGCCTCGCGGCGCTGGCCAAGGAGGGCTTCGTCGCGCCGATGGATGGGGTGCTGCCGGCGGTGACCTGCACCGCGCAGGCGACGCTCCTCACCGGCGCGCTGCCTCGCACCCACGGCATCGTCGCCAACGGCTGGTATTTCCGCGACCTCGCCGAAGTGTGGTTGTGGCGGCAGAGCAATCACCTCGTGCAGGGCGACAAGCTGCTGGCCGAACTGGCCGTGGCGACGCCGCCGACGACGACCGCGAACCTCTTCTGGTGGTTCAATCTCCACTCGGGTGCGACGCAGAGCCTCACGCCGCGGCCGCTCTACCCCGCCGATGGACGCAAGATTCCCGACTGCCAATCGGATCCGCCGTCGTTGCGCGACGAGCTCACCGCCGAGCTCGGCACCTTTCCGCTGTTCCACTTCTGGGGCCCGACCGCGTCGATCCTCTCGACGCGCTGGATCGCCGAGGCGGCCAAGCGCGTCCTCTTGCGCAGCGATCCCGACCTCGCGCTGGTCTACCTGCCGCACCTCGACTACGACCTTCAGCGCTTTGGACCCGCTGACGCGCGCATCCCGGCGCAGGTCGCGGCCGTCGATGCCGAGGCGGGGAAGCTGATCGACGTGGCGCGCGCCCAAGGCCGCTCGGTGGTGGTCGTGAGCGAGTACGGCATCGATGCCGTGACCGGTGCCGTGGCGATCAACCGCGTCCTGCGCCATGACGGCTACCTCTCCGTGCGCACCACTCCGTTTGGCGAACTGCTCGATCCAGGCGGCTCGCGCGCCTTTGCGGTTGCCGACCACCAGGTCGCTCACGTCTACGTGCGCCGCGCGGTCGATGTGGCCGCGGTGAAGGTGCTGCTCGAGCGGACCGCCGGAATCGATCGCGTGCTCGATGCCGAGGGCAAGCGCGCGGCGGGGCTCGACCACGAGCGCTCGGGCGAGCTCGTCGCGATCAGCGCGCGCGATCGCTTCTTCGCCTACCACTACTGGTTCGACGACGCGCTCGCGCCCGACTTCGCGCCGACCGTCGACATCCATCGCAAGCCCGGCTACGACCCGAGCGAACTCTTCTTCTCGCCGGGCGACCGCTTCCTGAAGCTGAAGCTCGCGGCCACGCTGCTGAAGAAGAAGCTGGGCTTTCGCTACCTGATGAAGGCGATCTCGCTCGACCCCGGGCTCGCGCGCGGCTCGCATGGCCGGCTGCCCGAGCGGCCCGAAACGGCGCCGCTCTTCCTCTCGTCCGAGCGCTTCGATGCGGCGGAGCGGGTCGCGATGACCAGCGTCAAGGCGCGGCTGCTGGCGCGGCTGCGTCGCTGAAACGCCGCGCGCCCGCGCCGGGAGTTCCGGCGCGGGCGCTTGGCTCGTTCAGTCGTTCATTGCGCCTTTCGGTGGGCGGGGCGGCTCACGGCTTGATGACGCCGTAGTGCACCAGGTAGCGATAGATGAAGTCGTTCAGGATCGGGTCGTTCACCATGTGCTGGTAGGTCGTCTCCGACATGCTGCGGTTCAGCTCGACCCCGTAGCTGTAGGCCGACTCGCTCGCGCGGAAGTCGAGGAGGAAGTTGACGATGCTCTGGTTCGAGTAGCCGCTGGTGTTGGGCTTGTCGATGAAGGCGCCCGGAGCTGAGAGCGGGTTGGGCTTGCTGTTGCCCGCGTCGCCGGCGAAGACGTCGGTGATGTAGTAGTCGCCGGTGTTGCGGTTGTGGTCATCGATCAGGCCGCGGCGCGCGTAGTGGTACATGTCCGCCGAGCGGTAGAGCAGGTCGGAGAGCAGCGGATCGGTCGGCGCCTTCTCGGCGAGGAAGTGCGAGTAGTTCTTGAAGGCGAGCGAGTTGCCGCGCAGGTCGGTCCAGATCTGCGACATGTAGCCGTACTTCGCCTTGTCGGAGGCCTTGCCGGCCGACCACGTGATCATGTAGCCGTCGGGGTTGGTCGCGCTGCCTTCCGGCGTGCCGACCGGCGCCTGCCAGCCGAGCGTGCCGGTGTTCACTCCGAAGCTGTTGCTCTGCTGGAAGACCACGTTCGCCCACTGGTACATGATCAGGTGCAGCCAGTCCTCGAGCTCCTGATTGGGGCCGAGCGCGAGTGCGGCGCACGCGGCATCCGTGACCGCGCCGTAGGTGCCTTGCACGAAGTTGCCGTTCGGCTGCACGTTCGGCGAGATCGACTTGTCGAGGATCGTCTCCGCCAGCGGCTTGGCGGCGTCGAGCAGGTAGGTCTCGCCGCGGGCGAAGGCCCAGTCGGGGACCGCCTGGAAGAAGGTGTGCTTGCTGCCGTCGTACATGTCCGACTTGCGCGTCACCTTGGCGGTCGAGTTGCGGATCTTCTGGCGATCGGCCAGGCGGCCGTCATCGATGTTCCAGGCCATCTTGTCGACCTTGTAGTACGCCTCGAACAGCGAGCTGAAGTACGAGCCGCCGTTGCCGGTGCGCAGCCAGTGGTAGAAGCGGCGCGTCTCCTCCCAGTTGTTGTTGCCGCCGCCGGTGCCGCCCGCGAAGCGATAGTTGGTGCGGGCCGGATCGGACTTGTCGGGCTGGGTCGTGCGGATGTTGGCGAAGGTCTGGTAGCTCTTCGCGTCCGCTTCCGAGACGAGGTTCCACGGCCACACCTGCGCCTGGTTGTAGGCGAAGAGGTCGGCGCGGGCGACGACCGGGTAGTCGAAGCTCGTCGCCACCGCGAAGGGGTCCGCGGCGCGCGCGGTCTCGAAGGAGAGATAGAAGCTGCGCGTCTCCGCGCTGGCGTAGGTCAGCGGATAGAGGTAGGTGTCGCTCGACTTCTTGCGCGGCAGCAGGCCGATCTCGACGCGTCCGTCGCCGCCGGCTTCCATGCTCACCGGCCAGGTCCGGCAGGCGTGCTCGATGCCGAAGACCGTGCCGCGGCCGGACGACTGCGAGTTGAGCTCGACGAACGACGGGTCGGAGAACTCGCCTTCCGCGGAGAACCAGTTGGTCGCCGAAGAGCCGCAGAAGTTCGTGCTGCCGATGCGCGCGCAGACGCCTTCGACGGCGAAGTCGTCGGCGCCGTTGCGCTGGACGAAGCCGTAGTGCGACGAGGAGTTCGGGTCGGTCTGCAGGCGATAGTCGGAGCGGCGCACGTAGCCGCTGACGAAGGCCGCATCCTGCCCGCTGCCGATCGAGCCGCTGTGCAAGGTGACCGCGTCACCGAGCAGCGCCGGCTTGGGCATGCGCACGTCGAACGGGCCCGACTCGTTCAACTGCAGGCGGTAGGTGAAGCCGCGGAACATCAGGTGCTCGGGGAACTGGATGCTGGTGTCGCGCAGGGACACCGTCGCGCGCAGCGCGGACGAGCCCTTCGCCGCTTCGAGGTAGAAGCGAACCAGGATCCGGTCGGCGTCGGTCGCCGACGACGAGCGGGTGAACATGCCGTCCACCTCGATCTCGCTGCGGACCGGTCCGTTGCGCCGCGTCTTGACCGACGTCTTGTGCCAGGTCCACTCGACGTCCTTGTCGTCCCAGAAGTGGGGCTTGTTGCCGGCGGAGGTCGAGATCAGGTCGCGGCCGTTCGCCTGCAGCGACTGGAAGAGATCGGGCTTGCTCGAGTCGATGGTCAGTTTCATCGCGCCGGTGTCGACGGTCGTCACCGTGCCGCTGACGGTCGCGAGGTCGGAACCGCCGAAGTTGCCGGTGCCCTTGTCGACCTTGATCGAGCTGTTGGTCTGGCCGGCCAGAACGTCGGCGCGGTACTCGGCGAGCACCCACTTGCAGCTGCCGTCGCTCCACTTGGCGAGCGTCGAGAACTGCCCCTCCTTCGGGCCGCCGGTGAGGGTCATCTGCGGGACGCCGTTCTTCTCGAAGACCTGTCCCTTTGGCAGCGGCACGCCGACACGCACCGCCTGGGCGGTCCGGTCGACCCCCTTCTTGCCGGGGCGCAGGACTTCCTGCGTCACCAGCGGCAGCGGGAACGAGATCGATTGCGACGGAGGCGACGTCAGCGCGCTGTCGGGGAACAGCTCGACCAGCGAGGTGAGGCGGCCGCCGGCCGCGGTCTTGAAGTAGCCCTGCATGTACATCGGGCCGTTGCAGGTGGCGCCGTTGACGGTGCCGCTGTAGCTGCTGCCCGTGACCTTGATGGTGGTGGCCGAGGCGAGGTCGATGCCGAAGTTGCCCGGCGCGGAAGCATCGGGGTGCTTGACCACGACGATCTTCGGCGAGAGGTAGAGCGTGACGTCGGTGGCACCCGCCGGCAGGTTCATGAACTTGACCGTGTACGGCTGGTTGTCAGCGAACTGGTCGACCTCAAGGTAGTAGGGTCGCTCCCCGCTCACGAACGAGCCGATCGTCGATGTCGTCGTTGACTGCGCACTCGCCCCCAGGGCGAGCGCAGCGACGAGTGATGGAACTGCGAAGTGCTTCAGCATGTCGTTCCAGACCTCCGAATCCCCAGGTGCTCGAATCCGTCGAGCAGTGAGTTCGGTGTCGGGAGGCTCGCTCTGAAGCGTGGGCTGGTCTGAAAAAGGTTCCGCCCGCCGCCGGAACTCTCCCGGCGACGGGCGGAATCAGGATCGTTCTCGTTCGTTCGCGACGCGCTAGGTCACGGCTTGAGCAGGCCGTAGTGGACGAGGTAGCGCCAGATGAACTCGTTCAGGATCGGGTCATTGATGTACGAGTCGTAGGTGCCCTTGCTCATGCTGCGGTGCATCTCGACACCGTACGAGAAGGCGGTCTCCGAGATCTCGTTCTCGAGCTTCAAGTTGACGATCGACTGCAACGCGTAGCCGATCTGGTCGTCCTGCTCGATGTCGAAGCCGGGCTCCTCGAAGGGGTCGACCACCGGGTTCCCCGCGTCGCCGCGGAACACGTCGATGATGTAGAGGTCGCCCGTCAGCAGCTGCCAGTCGTCGCGGATCGAGCGGTGGGCGTAGTGGTACCAGTCCTCGCCGCGCGCCAGCAGATCGCCGAGGAGCGGGTCGGACGGATCGTGCTCGCGCAGGTAATGAACGTAGCGTTCGAAGGCCTGAGAGCCGTTGCGGATGTCGGTCCATCCTTGCGTGGTGTAGCCGTAGGACGCCTTGTCGGAGGACTTGCCGGCGTCCCACGAGACGATGTAACCGTCCGGGTTGGCGGCCTGGCCGGCCGGTGTCCCGATCGGCGCCTGCCAGCCGCGCTTGTCGGTGTTGACGCCGAAGTTGTTGTCGACCTGAAAGACGATGTTGGTCCACTCGTAGACGATCTGATGCGCCCAGCCCTGGAGCGCGGGATCCTCGTAGTAGTCGAGCACCGCGACGGCCGCGTTGATGATCGCGCCGTAGGTCCCGCTCACGAAGTTGCCGTTCGGCTCGACGTTGCCTGAGATGGTGCTGTCGAGCAGCGTTTCCGACATGTGACGGCCGCTGTCGAGCAGGTAGGTGTCGCCGTGCGAGAAGCCCCAGTCCGGGACGACCTGCCAATAGGTGTGCTTCGAGTTGTTGTAGTAGTCGTCCTTCTTCGTCACGACCGCCGTCTTGTTGCGGACCGAGGCGCGTTGGCTGACGGTGCCATCGTCGATGATCCACGGCATCTTGTCGACTTTGTAGTACGCCTCCATCCACGAGTTGATTGCCGCACCGCCGAGGCCCAAGCGCAGCCACTGATAGAAGCGTCGCGTCTCCTCCCAGTTGTTGCTGCCGCCGCCGGTGGTGTTCGAGTACTCGTAGATCGTGCGCACGACGTCAGTCGAAGAGGGGGCCGGCTTCCGCAGGCCGGAGAGCGTGCAGTAGGTGTCGACTTCCGGCTTCGTGACCAGCTTCCAGTGCCAGACGTCGGACTGGTTGTAGACCCAGGTGTCGGCACGCGCGGCGAGGGGGGCATCGAACGGGAACGCCGTGGCGACCGGGTCGGCCGCCTTCGCGCCTTCGGGCATGATCCAGAAGAAGCGGGTTTCGGCGCTCGCGTAGGTGAGCGTGTAGTTGTAGGTGTCGGCGGGATCCTTGTGCGGCAGGATGCCGACCTCGCAGCGGCCATCGCCTGCCGCCGCGACCTCGATCGGCCAGAAGTAGCGCGCATAGGGCAGGCCCATGAGCACTCCGCGCCCATTCGACGCGTTGACTTCGATGAAGGTCGGGTCGGCGAACTCGCGCTCGCCGGTCCGGTAGCCGGTGGTCACGTCGCCGGTGAAGTAGGTCGCGCCGATGCGTGCCTGGACACCCTCGCTCGCGAAGACGTCGTTGCCGAACCGCTCGAGCAGCGGCACGAAGTTCGACCAGTTAGGGTCGTAGCAGAGTTCGTCGTTCTTGAGGCGCGCGAACCCCTGGTTGAACAGCGCGGTGTCGCCGCTGGCGGTGAGCTGGCCGCTCCAGAGGTTCTGCGGCAGGCCGTCGGTCGACGTCTCGGGGAGGCGTACGTCGAGCGTGCCGGTCTCATTCAAGTAGGCGCGAAACGTGAATCCGCGATAGAGCAGGTGTTCGGGAAAAGAGAGCGCGCTGTCGCGCAGCGAGACGGTCACCTTCGCGGCCGCAGAGCCTTTCGTCAGCTCGACGTAGAAGCGCACGTAGAGGCGATCGGCGTCGTCGCTGGCGCTGGTGCGCGTGAAGGCGCCATCGATCTGCACCTCCGCGCGCACCGGGCCGTTGCGCCGCAACGTGGCGGCGGTTTCGTGCCACGTCCACTCGACGTCGGCCGAGTCCCAGAAACGGGGGCCGTTGCCTTTCGTCGTGTCGAAGACTTCGCGACTGCTACGGACGTAGCTGTCGAACAGGTCGTTCTTGGTCGGATCGAAGGTCACCTTGACCGAGCCAGTGTCGACGGTGATGGTCGTCCCGCTCGTCGTGGCGAGATTCGCGCCACCGAAGTTGCCGGCCCCTTTGTCGATCGAGAACGCCGTCGATGAAGTGCCTGCCGTGAGGCTTGTGCGCCATTCGCAAAGCGCCCACTTGACGCTGCCGTCGTCCCACTTCGCGAGCGTCGAAAACTGCGCCTCACCGGCGCCGCCGAGCACGGTCAGTTGCGGAATGCCGTTCGACTCGAGGACGTGCCCTTTCGGCAGCGGAACGCCGACGCGCAGCGCTTCGAGCGTGCGATCGAAACCTGCGGTTCCTGGAGCGAGCAGTTCGCTGACCGTGACCGGCAACGGGAACTTGACGGTGGGAGCGGTGCCGGGATCGTCGCCGACGTTGATGATGCGCGTGGCCGTCATCGAGCTGAGTCGCCCGATGCCGCCGGGGAGCTTCACGTAGGCCTGCAGATAGACCGTGGTGCCGGCGAGTCCGGTCGGAATGACGTCGTCGTAAGTGAAGTTGACCGCGTCCATCGACTCGAGCGACCCCATGGTGAGGTCAGGGCCGAGCGAGCCGGGCACGCCCGCCGGCGTGAGGTCGATCAGATCGGTGCCTAGGCTCCAGATCAGCAGCGGAGCCTTCGCGCCCGCCGGCACGTTGCGCAGTTCGAGGTGAATCGCCTGTCCATCAACGAATGGCGGGACCTCGAGGTACATCGGCCGTTCCCCGTCAACGAACGAGCCAACGCGCGTCTGGGCAGAGGCGGCGTGGGTCCAGGCGAGCCACGTGACGCTCGCAAGGGCGAGTTTCACGAGCGGAGCTCGGGCGAAATCGGACACTCGTTTTCTCCTCTTCCCGGGTGCCAAACACGGCGTAGCAAGGTTGGACGGACCGCGAGGCGACGGGGTTCCATGCGGCTCGCGGAGCGGCGCTTCGACGCGTTCAGGCGATGAGCAACCTGCACGACGAATCGCCGTTCCACGTTCGCCGAACGTTGGGCCGCAGGAGCGGCATCGCACGTTTCCGCGCGGGCTGTGCGCGGTCGACGGAACTGGTCCGAAGCGAGCGCCGGGAGGCTAGCCCAGTCCCGGCGTTTCGTCAGGGGTTGCAGGAGACCGTCCTAGGAAGTCGCGGGCCGAACTTCGTCGGCCACGGAAAATCGCCGGGGAACGGCCGTTTCGCCGCGATTCAGTCCAGCGTGTGGACAGTTCGTCCAGCGACGACCGTCCGCAGGACCTTCACGGATCGCCACGAATCGGGGGCGAGTCGCGTCGGATCGGAGGAAAGCAGCACGAGGTCGGCGCAGGCCCCGACGCGCAGGACGCCGAGCTCCGATTCGCGAAATGCGGCGTAGGCGCCGGCGGCGGTCGCGCTCGCGAGCGCCTCTTCGCCACTCAGGCACTGCTGCGGAAAGAAGGCCGCTGACGTGCTCCCGATCGGGCCATCGGGATCGCGGCGAGTCTGCGCCGCGGCGAGGTTGCGCAACGGCGACAACGACTCGACCGGCGCATCGGTGCCGTTGCACAGCCGCGCGCCGCCGTCGATCAGGCTCCGCCAGACATACGCCTCCTGTTCGGCGCGAGCGACGCCGATTCGCGCGGGGACCCACGGCGCGTCCGACGTCGCGTGACAGCTTTGCATGGCCGCGACCACGCCGAGAGCGGCGAAACGCGGCACGTCGCTCGGCGTGAGCAGCTGCGCATGTTCGACGCGAAAGCGATGGTCGCGTGCCGGCGCGCCGACCTCCTTCAGCGCCGCTTCGTAGGCGTCGAGAACCATGCGGTTCGCCGCATCGCCGATGGCGTGAGTGCAAAGCTGGAATCCGGCCTGCAGCGATCGCCGTGCGATCGTGACCAACGCTTCACGTTCGATCAGTGCGAGTCCGCGGTGGCCTGACCGATCAGCGTAGTCGTCGAGCAGCCACGCGCCGCGCGACCCGAGCGCTCCATCGGCGTAGAGCTTGACCGCGCGCACGTCGAGGAATCCGCCGGCATCGTGGAACGGGCCACGCGCGAACCACTCGTCGAGGAGCGCCGCGTCGTCGCCGTCGAGCATTTCGTGAAGGCGGACGCTCAGACTGCCTGCGATCGCCCTTTCCATCAGCAGCGCCAGCCGCTCGCGGCCGATACCGGCGTCGTGCAACGAGGTGATTCCGTTCTCGGCGCACGCCTGAAGCGCGTTTGCGAGCGCGTCGCGTTCTTCATCGGCGGTGGGCGGCGGCACGATCGACGCCACCAGATCGACGGCGCGATCGATCAGAACACCCGTCGGGACGCCATGCGCGTCGCGCACGATCTCGCCGCCAGCCGGCGCCACGCTGCGCTCGTCGATTCCCGCGAGGCGCAGCGCGCGGGCATTGGCCAGAACCGCGTGACCATCGACGCGCGTCAAGAGGACCGGATGGTCGGGGGTCGCCGCCGACAGTTCGGCGTGATGGGGGAATCCCTGGTCGGGCCAGTCGTTCTGGTCCCAGCCGCGACCTCGAATCCAGCGACCCGCGGGCCATCGTGCGGCCCGTTCGCCCGTGCGTGCAACGACCTCGGCGAAGGAGCGCGTGCCGGTGAGGTCGAGTTCACGGCGCGCGTGGCCGATCGCGAAGAGATGGGCGTGGCTGTCAATGAATCCGGGAATCAGGCAGCTGCCCGCCGGCCCCTCCTCGATGCGGGAAGCGACCGCGCGCAACGCCTCCCCCTGCGCGCGCGTGCCAACGGCCACGATGCGTCCTTCGCGCCAGGCGACGAATTCCGCCTGCGGTTGCGTCGGGTCGACCGTCCGGACGAGCGGCGCGAAGAAAAGCACGTCGACGGCGCGCGGCGTCGGCGGCCGCTCGCCGCCAACCGGCGAGCAGGCGAGTGTCAAACTCATCGACAGCAGGTTGAGCATGAGGGAGTCCGCCAGGCGCCTCGATCGGGGAGAAGCACGATACGCCGCCTCGCGCGGACGCTCCGGCGCGTCGGGTGAGCGCATCGACGCGCGCGCCCTCTTGCTTCGCCCCGGGGCAGGCTTTAGACCTCTGCCGGTCGTCGGTTCCAAGCCGCGGGGCTTCCCCCGCGAGCGAAGCGAGGTCGATTCGCTTCATGCGTCTTGGGTGGCGGTCCATGGCGGGACCGCGCCCGCCGACGACGCCACTGCCCCGGTTTGGGGCCGCACGAGGCCCGAGAAAAACGGATGGCCACCCGCAAGAAGGCGAGTTCATCGTCGAGTCGCGCCGCTCCCAAGAGCACCAAGCGACCCGCGAAAGCCGCGGCCCCCAAGCGCAAGGCGCGGGCGAGCAGCAGCGACGACGAGGTCGATGTTGCGGCCAGCGACGCGAGCGGCGACGGCGACGATGACGAGTCGGACGAGCGACCGATTGCCGCTCATGCTCACGCGTCCGAGGATGCCGACGACGCCGACGACGACACGGAAGAAGAAGACGACGAAGAGGATTCGCGGCCGGCGCCGAAGACCCGAGCGGTCCAGCGCGCGGCGCCGACCTCGCGCGTCGCCGTGCCGCCGCCCGCCGCCGCTCCTGCCGTTCCAACACCGGCGCCGATTCGCGTGCCCGCCGCGGCGGCGTCTGCCCCCTTCGTGACGCTGCCGCCCGCGCCCATCGTTCGCGGCGCTCCGCGGCCATTCGTCGTCGCACGCGGCGAAGACGCGACCAAGGTCTTCGGCGAGACGCTGAAGCACTCCGGCTTCTACGAAGCGGTCGAGAATGCGCAGCTCAAGTCGGGCAAGCGTCGCGAGCTCTTCGAAGTCGTCTGCAAGGTCGACTTCATGCGCGGCGTGCGCAAAGAGGCCGAGCCGGTGAGCTACGTCGATCCGAAGCTCGTCGCGCAACTCTTCAACGGACTGCTCGATCGCGGCTTCCGCATCCTGCGCGTCGTGGAGACGCGCGGCGAGTTGTCGCGCTATCTGTCGCGCCGCTCGGTCAAGCAAGTTGGCGCGGCGCTCGGCTACGACGAGTCGTGCTACGAACTGCGCGATCTCGCAGACGAGTTGCAACCGGTCGACGTCGGTGCGCTCGGCAAACGGGCGACAGGTCGCTACTGGAAGCAGGCCGACTTCCGCATCGTCTTCGCGAAGAACCGAACCGACGAGCATTGGGGGCCCGCGCTGGCGCTCTGGAACGTCTGGCACACGCTGGCGACGCCGACCGACCTCGTCTCGCTCGAATACGGGGTCGATGCGGGCGACCTGACCTTGGCGCTGCTCGACAAGTTGCCGGTCCACTTCGCGTTGATCGACGCCGTCCATTCGCGCGACGGCGCGGCGGCCGGGGTCTTCCCCTACGAAGTGCTGCGCGCTCTCGATCCACAGGCGCCCGACGCTCCGCAAGTTCATCGCCTCGGGACGGTGATCGCGGGGGTGGACGTCCTGGCGGTCGAAGCGGCCGGCCACAAGCTGCAGGGAGTCGATCCGCTGCTCGATCCGATGTGCCTGCGCCGCCTGCGCAAAGCGGCCGGCTGGAAGGCGCCCGCGGAGGTGGAGGGGCTGCCGATCTACCCGGGGTGGAAGGGCGTCGGCAATCGCATCCGCGAGGCGATCGGCGTCGAGAAGCCGGCCGATGCGCTGCGGCTCGCCCTCTGCTCGATGTTGCTGCAAGCGGATACGCGTCTCTTTCCGCCGCACGCCAGCGCCTACCAGGCGTTGCGGCTGCGGCAGAAGGTGGAGGCATTCGCGCAAGAGCTGCGGCGGCGTCACGGTGCTGCAGGCGGGGGGGCACCGCCGCAGGACGCGCGCGATGGCGCGGGCCGGCCGGGCGAGGACGACAGCGACGACGACGACGATCCGCCGACGTTCCTGTAGTCGCCTGTAGTCGCCCGAAGTCGCCATGAGTCGGTCGTTGCCGACCGAGGCGCATGCTCATTCGGCCAGCGTGGTGAGCTCGGCGAGTTCGGACGACTCGTTCAGGAAGCTGCGACTGGCCACCAGCGGCAGCCCTGGCGGCAGCTGCCGTTCGTCGTAGATGAGGCCGAGCGCTTGCGTTGCGGCTTCGCGCTCGCGCGAAGTGTGGCCGGGTTCGCGAAGGAGCTCCAGCAGAGGCTCGAGCGCGACCGGGTCGCGGGTGAAGCCGATCGCCAGGATGAGGCTCGCGCGTTCGGCCGCGGCGCGCGAGCGGCCGCCACCGAGTTCATGGATCATCAAGGCGGCGCAGCTCGGGTCGAGGCGGCCGAGCGCGCGCGCAGCATGCATGCGCACCTCTGGCGCCGAATCGTCGAGCAGCAGCCGTTCGAGGCTCGCCACCGCGGCGGGCAGGCCGAGCAGCGACAACGCCGAGATCGCCGCGCGGCGCACCTCGGGAGCGCTCGCCTCCAGGAAGCCGGCGATGCTGCCGAACGCCTCCGGAGCGCCGGAGATGCCGAGCGCGCACAGGAGCGCGCACTGCTCATCCTGGGAACGCGTGCGTCGCAACGCGCCTTCGAGCGGCGCGATCGCTTGCTCGCGGTCTCCACGTCGCGCGAGCAGGCCGAGTCCGAGTTCGGCGAAGACGCGCTGTTCGGCACTTTCGTGTTCGAGCGCACGTTCGAGGCGCAGACGGGCCGTCGTGCCACCGATTTCGCCGAGCGCGAGCAGCAGGAACCGACCGACGAGCGCGTTGCTCTCGTGTTCGGTCGCCTTCAGAAGGGTGCGCACGAACTCCTCGTCGCCGCGCGGCGCGACGGCGCCGAGGGCGAGAGCTGCAGCGGCGCGCACGTCGGTGTCGCTGTCGCGTCGATCGAGTCGCGCCAGCAGCAACGGTGCTGCGGCGGGGTCGCCGAGCAGTCCGAGCGCGGCCGCCGCTGCCGCACGCACCAGCGCCGGCTGCGTGACGTCGTCGACGAGCGCGGCGAGGGTCGGCAGCGCCGCCGCCGCCCGCGACAAACCGAGCCCTTGGATCACCAGGGCGCGCAGTTGCAGTGGAGTCGATGGATCCTCGGCGAAACTGCGGACCAGCGCGGGCAGCGCTGGTTCGCCGTCGAGCGAGAGGAACAAAGTCGCCAGCGCCCGAATTCGATCGCGCTCGACCTCGTTCTGCAGGTGCAGGCCATCGAAGTCGGCGTGCGCGATCTGCAGCAGCCGGTGGCGCGCCGGGCTCGATTCGCCAAGAGCTGCCGCGAGCACTGCCTGCGAGCGCACGCGCCGCTGCTCGTCATCGGCGAGCTCGAACAACCGCTGCACGTCGCGCGCGTCATGGACGAAGCCGCCGCGAGCGAACGAAATCGCGGCCGCGCCGCGCACCCGATCGTCGGGATCTCGCAGCAGCAGCGCGAGGCGCGTCGCGACATCGCTGCGGTAGCTGGCGATCCGTTCGTTGCGGAGCTTGGGGTCGACGAGGTGGGGGGGCAGACCGCCACGTCCCGCACCGCCGGCGAGCGGCAGCGGTTCGAAACGATGGAAGTTGCGGTTGAACCAGGTGCGCCACGGCGAGCGCGGCGCGTCGGGGAGCAGCCGATCATCGAAGCCGTCGCGTGCCGGCCCCTCGCTCTCGCGCCGGCCGGCGATGCCGTCATTCTGAGCCGCGGGAGGCGGCGCCGGCGGCGCCTGCTGAGCCTGTGCGCGCAGGCCGCTGCCGCCCCGAAGCGATGCGGCGGGGGCCGCGACCGCCAGGCCGAGGAGGGCGAGCGCGCAGAGAGGCGTACGCAGCGGGCGAAGCCACATGAGAAAAGAGCGCCACCGAAGGGGCCAGAAGACGAGCAACCTAGACGAACACAGCACGACGGATGCCACAAGAAATCGGCGGCCTCGCCCGGCGGCCGCCCGGAGCCGCGTTGGGTGCGCGCGAGATCGCGCTTCTCCGGACGCGATCGCTCAGATTCAGCGGCCCGCCTTGCGCCCGATGGTCGGCGGCCGAAGGATTGCATGATCGCGCCCCGATCGAGAAGGGTCGCAGGGATCGGGAGCTCCAATTGGCGAGTGAAACGATGGGTCGCCGGCTCGCGGCGTGGTCGTGGTGCGCGCTGGCAGCGGCGGCGTGCGGCGACAAGCCGGCGGCGGTCGCCGATCCCGGCGCAGTGGCGCCACCGAAGGCGCTGCCGCGCCTCGGCGTCGTCCTGGGTGAGCCGCAGGATGGACTCGAGGCGCTGCTTCTGGACGAGGCGCGCCGCCGCGGGCGCGAGCTCGACGTGCGTCCGGGCTACGGCAGTGCGACGGCGACCGAGGCGGCGGTGCTGGCGCTCGTAGATCTGAAAGTCGAAGCGATCGTCTTCTTTCCGGCGGCGCCCGACCTGTTGCAGCGCGCGCGTCGACTCGCGGCCGATCGCGAGGTGCCGCTGCTGCTCGCGCTTCACGGGGATGCGCTCAGCGGTGCCTGGGTCGGGGTCCCGAGCTCGATGTTGGCCAGCGAAGCGGGCGAGCGCGTGGCCGCGCGCCTGGCGGCCGACGGCGTGACGGAGCCGTGCGTCATCGTGGTCGAGGATGCGCGCTGGCCCGAATCGCGCAAGCGCGCCGAATTCGCGATCCGGGCGGTCGAGCAGCGGCTCGGCAAGGTCGAAGTTCGGTTGCGTCATCCCCTCGGCTTCTCGAACGAGGACACGCTGGAGCGGCTGCTCGCCTTGATGGCGCGCATGGAGCGGATCGACGCGGTGATCGCGGGCGATCCGCAGAGCACGGCGGTCGCGATCGCTGCAGTGAAGCGAGGCGGGCTGGCGGCGACCGCATGCGTTGCGGGCATCAGCGACGATCCGGCGCTGCAGACCGATGCGCGGACGACGGGGGCGCGGCTGGCGCTGGTCAGCTACTCGCGTGAGCAGGCGGTGCAGACGTTGTTCGCCGGTCTCGACGCTCTGTTGAAGGCGCCCGCGGACCAGGTCGACGCCGTGCAGCAAGCGATTCCGTGCGAACTCATCGGGCTCGAGCCGGAGGCGCCGCGAAAGCCTGGATCGTGATCGCGCGCGGCGCGGTCGGGCAGAAGTACTCGCACACGCCGCAGCCGACGCAACCGCTGGCGCTCACTTCCACTCGGCCGCGCTCGTCGAGTCGGATCGCGGCGCTGCCGAGCGGGCACCGGTCGACGCACTCGCGGCACGGCTCGCCGAAACTGCGCCGGCAGTCGTCGAAGTGGACCTGGGCGAGGCCGATGCGGATCGCCTCCTTGGCCACCAGCGTCAGCGCGCCGCTCGGACACGCCTTCATGCACGACAGGTCCTCGCAGACGACGCACGCTTGCTGGCTCGGAACGAGGTAGGGCGTCCCGTCGCGCGTCGGGTCGGGAGAGCGCAGCGGCCGCAACGCGTGGACCGGGCAGGCGGTCACGCACTCACCGCTGCGCTGGCAGGTCGCCGCGAACGTCACCTCGGGCAGGGCTCCTGGCGGGCGCAAGAGCGGCTCGCTGCTCGGCGGGCGCAACTTGGCCAGCGCCTTCTGCGCCTGCGGCAAGACCCCCTGGAGCGACGTCGATGCCGACTCGACTCCTCGGAACAGGGCGCGCAGCCCGGCGGCGAAGAAGAGACGGCGCGGGGGAGGGGTCGGAGCGGAGTTTTCCGCGGCAGCCATCGCTGGATCCGAAAAAAGTTCGAACCATCGCGCCTACGGTGAGCGTCGCACAACCTCTAGGCCATTCAAGGCGCAAGTTCTAGCGGCCGGACGACCGCTCGGCGTGACTCTCCACGCAACGCTGGCGCGATCGTTGGGCGTGCCTACCATGTGGCGGCTTCTCATTGGGAACGACACGGTTTCCTTTGGATCAAGTCTCGAACCGAGCGCTACGCCCGGCAGTCCGGTTCGATCGCGATCGACGAGTTCGGTCCGCTTCACTTCTGCTTCAGTGGCGCGTCGTCGGCGGGTCCTTCCTCGCTGGTGCGAGGCTCGCTTTCGGCGTCTTGTCAGGTTCACCAGAAGGATCAGCACATGACTCGACAGGGTGATGGGCGTCGAAATTGGCGGAGCGGGCTGGCGTGCGCACTCGCGCTGAGCTCGTCCGGGATTGCATTCGCGGGCGAGTATTCGGCAAGCGATGCCGACTCCGCCTTCGCGATGCTGCGTGACGAAGTTCCGGGGCTTCGCGCGAACTGGGACTTCGACAGCGGTTTCCCGACGTTCATCTTCGGCAAGCCGATCCGCTTGTTCGGCGTGCCGCAGAGCGACGCCGACTACGAGGCGGCTGCGCGTCGTTTCGTGGACGCGTTCCCGGGTCTCTTCGGCGGGGACTCTTCCACGCTGTTGACCGAGGAAGTCAACCACATCCGTCTGTCGAAGATCGGCTCGACCGACAAGGTCTCGGTCAACTTCTCGCAGTGGGTCTCGGGCGTCGCGGTCAAGGGCGGCAACGTCTCGGTGCTCTTCAACGCGGACGGTGCCATCATCGGCATCGAGAACAACAGCGTCCCGAACGCGGCGGAGATCAATCCCGCTCCGACGATCGGCGATGACGTCGCCACGATGCGGGCGATGAACGCCTTCGGACGCGCGGCGCGCGTCGTCGGCGTCGACTTCATGATCGTGCGTGCCGGTCTCGGCAATGCCGGCCGCCTGGCCTGGCTGGTCGAGCTCGACGGCGGCTTCGATGCCGCGAAGGGTCTGCCGGTGCAGGAGACGATCTACGTCGATGCGAAGGACGGCACGATCCTCAAGCGCGAGAACATGATCCACACCCTCATCGACCTGAAGGGTGAGACGCGCCAGTGGGCGACTCCCGGCACCAAGCCGGACACGGCCGCCAACCCGGTCCAGCGTTTCCTGCTCGGTCGTGGCGACGTCAATTCGGCGGTCGGCAACACCGACACCGACATGGCGGGTCTTTGGACCATCACCTACGGCGGCACCTCGACCCAGACCGTGACCTGGGAGTTCGGATCGGCCTCGACGTTCGCGCATGTCGACGACCAGGGCGGCGCAGACTTCACCAAGAGCGCCTCGGTCACCCCAGGCGTCACGCACTACACCGGGCTGAACGCCTCCCCGACGGAATACAACACGGGCGAAATGAACGCCCAGCGCCACGCCGTGATCTTCCGGGAATGGGTCAAGACGCTCGATCCCGCCGACACGAAGATGGACTTCAAGCAGAAGCTGAACGTCAACCAGAACTCGAGCTGCAACGCCTACTACAACGGCAGCTCGACCAACTACTACCGCAAGGGCGGCGGCTGCAACAACACTTGCTACTCGACCGTCATTGCGCACGAGACTGGCCACTGGGCGAACGACAAGTACGGCTCGGGCAATGGCCCGGACGGCTTTGGCGAAGGCTCGGCCGACGTATGGGCGATGTACATCTACGACGATCCGATCGTCGGCGATGAGTTCTTCACCGGCGGCGGCTACATCCGCAGCGGCAACAACACGCGCCAGTACTGCGGCAGCTGCGGCGCCGGCTGCTACGGCGAAGTCCACGCCGATGGCGAAGTGCTGATGGGCGCGTTCTGGAAGGTCCGTGTCGAGCTGAACAACTCGCTCGGTGACGCGGCCGGCGACCTCATCGCCGACACGCTCTTCCACGCGTGGTACACCGGCTACAACGCCACCAAGATCTGCGACACGAACGAGTCGCAGATCCTGACGCTCGACGACAACAACGGAAATATTGACGACGGCACGCCCAACTCGACGGACATCGAGCAGGGCTTCGAGGCTCAGGGCTACCCGGGCTACTACTAGTTTCATCGGATCCCCGGGCGGGGCGCGGCTCACCCCGCGCTCCGTCCGCGGCGATCGCAATCGATCCGCGATCGACTTCGCGCCGGCTTTCGGGCTCCCTCCCGGACGCCGGCGCGAAGTGTTTCTTCGCCCGCTACGCTCCTGCGCTTCGACGGGGAGCGCGACGATGTCCGAGCAGGCGAAGATCTCGATCGCAACCGACGCAGGGGCGCGATTGCGCGTCGACCTGCTCGACGCCGCCGAGTGGGGGCGGTGGAAGGAACAAGGAACGCCGGGCCTATCGGCGCCGGCTCAGGCCGCCATCACCCGTCTCGCGAGCTTCACGCGCTTCGATGCGAAGGCGGGGCAGGCGTTGCCGTGGAGCGCCGCCGATGGCAGCCACGGCCTCTTGTGCGGACGCGAGGGCGCCGGCCGTTCGTCGGCAGCGCTGCGCAGTGCGGCGGCGTTCGCCGCTCAGCAGCTTGCGCCCGGCAGCCAGGTCGCGCTGATCGTGCCCGCGGCGCCACTCGCCAGCGACGCTGTCGCCACGCTCGTGGCGTTGGCCGAAGGCCTTCTGCTGGCGAGCTACCGCTTTCGCCGCAGCGGCAAGCCGGCGACCGCCGCAGCTCCGCACGAGGTCGTGCTGGTGGCCGCCGTGCCCGCAGAGGTCGCCGCGACGGCGCTCGCCCGCGCGCGTGCCCACGTCGCTGGCATGACGCTCGCACGGGACCTGGTGAACGCGTCCGCGGAAGAACTCGGTCCCGATCAACTTGCCGATGCGGCGGCCGCAGTGGCCCGTCGCCATGGGTTCGGAGTCGAGGTGCTGCGCGGTGCCGAGGTCGCGGCTCGCGGCTTTCGCATGGTCGCCGCCGTCGGCCGTTCGAGCGCCAAGCCGCCGACCGTGACGTTGGTGCGCCGCGGCGTTGCGCCGCCGGCCGTGGCATTCATCGGCAAGGGGGTCACCTTCGACAGCGGTGGCCTCGACTTGAAACCGGCCGATGCGATGGAGCTGATGAAGAAGGACATGGGCGGAGCGGCGACGGTGATCGGCGCGCTCGAGGCGATCGGGCAGTTGGCCATCGACCTGCCGTTCCTTGCCGTGCTGCCGTCGGCCGAGAACATGGTCGGCCCCGACGCGTTTCGGCCTGGCGACATCCTCACCGCCTACGACGGGACCACGGTTGAGATCGGCAACACCGACGCCGAGGGGCGCCTGCTCCTCGCCGATGCGCTCGGCTACGCGCGCGAGCAGAAGGCCGCGCGCCTGATCGACTACGCGACGCTGACCGGCTCGGCGCGCGCCGCGCTCGGTCCCGACCTGCCGGCCTTCTTCTGCAGCGACGAGCCGCTCGCCGCCGCGGTCGCGGCCGCAGCGCTCGCGAGCGACGAGCCGGTCTGGCGTCTGCCGCTTCACGAGCCCTACGACCGCCACCTCGACTCGTCGATCGCGGACGTGAATCACGTCGGCAGCGAGAAGCGCGCCGGAGCGATCACCGCGGCGCTCTTCTTGCGCCGCTTCGCCGGCGGTCTGCCCTTCGCGCACGTCGACCTCTACGCGTGGGAAGACCGTGGCCGTCCGGAGACGCCGAAGGGCGGCAACGGCATGGGGGTGCGCACGCTCGTGCGCCTCGCCGAGCAGTGGGCCCGCGGCGGCTGAGCGGCGCGCCGCGCTCCGACGGAAGCGTTCAGCGCTTGCGCAGGATCAGCAGCGTGTCGAGCTGCTTGTCGTCGAGGTCGCGCGGCTGCGTCCAGTCGTAGCAGAAGTCGTAGGTGGCCACGTGTTCCAGCGCCGGCACCGAGCGCAGCAGCCGCTTCGCCTGCGCCGCGTCGTAGGTGCGGAACCACCAGCTCGTCTCGGTGTGGCGCACGCGCCCCGCCTCCGTCACCGTCATCCGCGAGCGCACCTTCTCGCGGCGCTTGGCCTGTTCCGGGGGCCAGCTGCGGATGTTGCAGACGACCTTCACCTGCTCGCGCGTGCCAACCCAACGTTCGTGCTGGCAGGCATCCCACTCGTAGTCGGTCAGATGGAATCCGAGCAGGTAGAGGCCGCCCGGCAGCAGCGCCTCCGCCACGGCCTCGAGGTGGCTCTTCGCGGAGGCCTCGTCGAGCAGGTACTTGAAGGTCGAGACGAAGCAGTGGGCGAGCTCGAACTTCTCGCGAAAAGAGAACGACTCCATCCGCGCGACCTTCAACGTCGCTTCGAGATCCGCATCGGCGAGGCGCTTGGCCGCGAAGTCGAGCATCGGCTGGCTCAGATCGAAGCCGGTCGGCCGCCAGCCACGTTTCGCCATCTCGACGATCAGCCGGCCGCTGCCGCACGCCGGCTCGAGCACTCGCCGCGGCGAGCGCACTCGCGCCACGCGCCCGAAACGCTCGAACGCCTGCTCGAGGAAGTCGCCCTCCTTCTTCGTGTCCTCTTCGAAGACGATGTCGTAGAGCAGCGGCGTGTCGTACCAGTCGATCGATTCGTGCTTCGCCATAGGGCCGAGCAACTTACCGCCGCTCCGTCCGCCTGCTCCCAATTCCCGACTCTGCCGTTCTGCGCGCTGCGTCCCCGCAGCCGCACCTCCACCCCCGTCCCGCTCTCGCCGTGCGCTGCGTACCCGCAGCCGCACGCCCACCACCCCGCCCCCGGTTCACCTGCGAGCGGCGCGCCGCGCCGATCGTCAGGTGCAACGCAGTCGAAGCGAGCCGCGCACCGCGCGGTCTCGTCTTCGACGGTTTGAGCCGCGGGGGCCGCAGCCCCCGTCGGCTTCAAACCGCGAAGTACTTCGCCTGCCGGTGGTGCACCACGATCGCCGAGGTGCTCTGCTCCGGATCGAGCTGGAACTCCTCGCTCAGCGTCACGCCGATGCGATGCGCCCCGAGCAGCCGGTTCAGCACGGTCTGCATCGAGAGGTCGGGGCACGCTGGGTAGCCGAAGCTGTAGCGCGAGCCGTGGTAGCCCTGCCGCAGCATCGCGCCGAGGTCGCGCGCGTCTTCGCCGGCGATGCCGAGGTCGCTGCGGATCTGGCGGTGGATGTACTCGGCGAGCGCCTCCGCCATCTCGACCGACAGGCCGTGCAGGTAGAGGTAGTCGCGGTAGCGGTTGGCGCGAAACCAGGTGCGCGCGATGTCGCTGGCGCGCTGGCCGACCGTGACGAGCTGGATGCCGATCACGTCCATCTCGCCGGAGTCGACCGGTCGGAAGAAGTCGGCGATGCAGCGGCGCGCCCCGCGCAGTTGGCGCGGGAAGTACATGCGCGCGACCTCGCGCGTGGCCGTCTCGTCGTACACGATCAGCGTTTCGCCGACGCTCTGGCACGGGAAGAGGCCGTAGATCGCCTTCGGTTGCAGGATCTCCTCCTGCGCGCAACGCTTCAGCAATTCGAGGTAGGCCGGCCGGGCGTGCTCCTCGAGCTGCGCCTTCCATTCCGCCTCGCTGTGGGCGCCGCGTTTGAAGCCCCACTGGAACTGGAACAGGAGGCGCTCGTTCATCAGCGGGACGAGCGACTGCAGCGAGATCTTCTCGACCACGCGCGTGCCGAAGAACGGCACGTCGGGAACCGGGACCACGTCGAGCACGACGGGAGGCGCGAGCGCCTCGTCGTGGACGATCGGCCGCTCGCGCAGCGAGAAGGTGCGCGGCAGTTCGACCGGCGCGAGCCCGGCGCTCGCTGCCTCGGCGGCGGCACCGGCGTCCTGCCGGGCATCCTCGGCACCGGCGGCGCCGCTCGCGAGGGCCGTCGCCGCCGCGGTGCTCGCCTGCGCGCTCACCGGCTCGGACGCGCAGATGCGACCGGCGAGCTCGAGCCCCTCGAACGCGTCGCGTGCGTACGACAACGGCCCCTTGTAGATCGCGCGCAGGTCGCGCTCGACGTAGCCGCGGGTGAGCGCCGCGCCACCGAGGATCACCGGCAAGGTGATGCCGAGCCGGTTCATCTCCTCGAGGTTCTCCTTCATCACGACCGTCGACTTCACCAGCAGTCCCGACATGCCGATGGCGTGGGCGGCATGCGTCCGCGCCGCTTCCAGCATCGTCGAGAGCGGCTGCTTGATGCCGAGGTTGTAGATCGTGTAGCCGTTGTTGCTGAGGATGATGTCGACGAGGTTCTTGCCGATGTCGTGGACGTCGCCGCGCACGGTGGCGAGCACGATGCGTCCCTTGCTGTCGCCCGCTTTGCGCTCCATCTTCGGTTCGAGGAAAGCGACCGCCGCTTTCATCGTCTCCGCCGACTGCAGCACGAAGGGCAGCTGCATCTCGCCGCTGGCGAACAGCTCGCCGACCGTCTTCATGCCGTCGAGCAGCAGGTCGTTGATGATCGCGAGCGGCGCGTAGCGCTCGAGCGCCTGCTCGAGGTCGACTTCGATGCCCGGCCGCTCGCCGCGGACGATGCGCTCCTTCAGGCGCTCTTCGATGCTGAGCGCGACCGGCCGCGCCGACCGCTCCTCGACGACGTTCTCGAACAGGCCGATCAGCTCGTGCAGCGGGTCGTAGCTCGGGCGGCGCCGATCGAAGATCAGGTCCTCGGCCACCTGCCGGTGCTGTTCCGGGATCTGGTAGAGCGGCTTGATCTTCGCCGCGTGGACGATCGCGGCGTCGAGTCCACGCAGGCGTGCATGGTGGAGGAAGACGGAGTTGAGCACGTGGCGCGCCGGCGGCTTCAGCCCGAACGAGATGTTCGACAGGCCGAGCAGCGTGTGGCATTCCGGCATCCGCTGCTTGATCTGCTCGATCCCTTCGAGCGTCCAAAGGCCGAGCTTGCGGTCGTCCTCGTTGCCGGTGCAGATGGTGAAGGTGAGCGGGTCGATCAGGATGTCGGAGGGGCGCAGGCCCCATTTGCGGCAGGCGAGACCGACGATGCGCTCGGCGACCGCGACCTTCTCGTCGCGCTCCTTCGCCATCCCCTTCTCGTCGATGGTCAGCGCGACGACGGCGGCGCCGAACTTCTTCGCGAGCGGCAGGACGCGAGCCATGCGCTCCTCGCCATCCTCCATGTGGATCGAGTTGATCAGCGAGCGGCCGCCGCAGAGCGCGAGCGCGGCCTCGAGCACCGGCGCCTCGGTCGAATCGATCGAGAGCGGGGCGGAGACCTGCGTCGAGAAACGCTTCACCGCGTCGCACATGTCGACCACCTCGTCGCGTCCGACGTAGGCCGTGCAGAGATCGACGACGTGCGCTCCCTCGGCGAGCTGCTCGCGTCCCATCGCGACCATGCCGTCGTGGTCGCCCTTCTCCAGCAGCTTCTTGAACTGCTTGCTGCCGTTGGCGTTGGTGCGCTCGCCGATGATCAGGAACGAGCTGTCTTGGCGGATCGTCACCGCGCCGTAGAGGCTCGACAACGATGGCACCCAGGTCGGCGACTGCGCGGCCGGAGCCAGCCCGGCGCACGCCTTCGCCACGGCGCGCAGGTGTTCGGGCGTGGTGCCGCAGCAGCCGCCGACGATGCGCACGCCATCCTCGCGCACGAACCGTTCGAGCCAGCGCGCGAGGTCGGCCGGCTTGAGCGGGTAGTGGGGCTGACCGTCGACCATCTGCGGCAGGCCGGCGTTGGGCTGGCAGGAGACCAGCATCGGCGCGTGGCGGCAGAGGTAGGCCACGTGTTCGCCCATCTCCTGCGGGCCCGTCGCGCAGTTCAGCCCGATCACGTCGATGGGATAGGGCTCGAGCGCGACGAGCGCCGCCGACAGCTCGGTGCCGACCAGCATCGTGCCGGTGGTCTCCATGGTGACCTGCACCATGATCGGCACGCGCTTCTTGCGCGCCTCGAAGGCTGCGAGCACTCCGCACAGCGCGGCCTTGGTCTGCAGGATGTCCTGGCACGTCTCGATCAGCACCGCGTCGACGTCGCCGTCGAGGAGCCCCTGCGTCTGCTCGTGGTAGCTTTTCTCGAGCACTGCGAAGGTGGTGTGGCCGAGCGACGGCAGCCGCGTGCCGGGCCCGATCGATCCGACGACGTAGCGCGGCCGTTCCGCCGTCTCGAAGGCGTCGGCTGCCTTGCGCGCCAGCTGCGCCGCGATGCGGTTGATCTCGCGCGTCCGTGCCGCGAGGTTGAACTCGGCCAGCACCACTTCATTGGCGCCGAACGTGTTGGTCTCGACCGCGTCGCTGCCAGCGGCGAAGAAGTCGCGGTGGATCGACTCGATCACGTCCGGGCGGCCGAGGTTCACCGTCTCCGAGCAGTTCTCGCAGTCGAGGTAGTCGGCGAGCGGCAGCTTGCGGTTCATCAACGACGTACCCATGCCGCCGTCGAAGATCACGACGCGCTGGCGGGCGAGCTCGGGGAGCGGTGGACGCTTCATCGTTTCCTCGCGGGGCGTTGACGCGGTTTGTCGTCGATCGCGGCACGTTGCGGTTTCGCGGCCAGTGCAAGCAGGGTCTGGAAGAAGGGGGGCTGTCGTTCGCGCGCGACGATCGCGGTGGAGATGTCGCGAAAGCCCGCTTCGGCGAGCCATTCGTGCAGTTCGCGCTCGTGGAAGCCCTGCCAGCGGTCCTGGAACTTGACCGCGGTCCAGCGCTCCTTGTGCTTCAGCAGGTCGAGCACCAGCAGGCGGCCGCCGGGCGCGAGCACGCGGAACGCCTCGGCCAGCGCGCGTTGAGGCAGCGTGGCGTGGTGGAGCGCCTGCGAGAGGACGACGAGCCCGACTTCGCCATCGCGCAACGGCAGCGCCTCGATCTCGCCGTGGCGCAGTTCGAGGTTCGCGACGCCCGCCTTCGCCGCCTTGGCGCGCACGCGCGCCAGCATCGCCTCGCTCGAGTCGACGCCGATGACGCGCTCGCTGGCATCGCACAGCAGCAGGGTGAGCTCGCCGCCGCCGATGCCGAGGTCGGCCACCTTCGCGCGCGGCAGCAGCCGGACCAGCGCCTTCGCGAGCCCTTCCCAAGTCCGGCCGGGCAGGTACTCGTGCTCGATGGCGTCGGCGATGCGGTCGAAGTAGGCGCGCGCCTCCTGCTCGCGAGCGGCGAGGACCTCGGCGAGCGCGGCGTCATCGTGGAGCGCCTCTTCGGAACCGGCGATGGCGTCGGAAAGCTCGCTCCACGCCTGGCTGGCGGCGCTCGTCTGCGCGGTGCGCGAGTAGTAGCAGCGCGCCCCGTCCTTGCGATCGGCGAGCAGTCCCGCCTTGCGCAGCTGCGCGAGGTGCTGCGAGACGGTCGACTGGCCGGCCCCGACGATGCGCGTCAGCTCCGCCACCGACAGCTCGTGCTGCGACAGCAGGTGCAGCAGGCGCAATCGAGTCGGGTCGGCGAGCGCCTTAAGGGCGCGGCTGGTGTCGTTCAAAGTGGCCATCAGTGCATCGCGATATAGCGATGGATGGATCACCTCGACAAGAGGCCCGTCGCCGCAGCGCGCGATCGACGAGCGGCTCCACTCGTCGTCGCCCTCCCTTCCCAGTAGATTCCGGCCGACCCGGCTTCGCGGTTCGCCGACACGCGCCGGGTGTCGGAGCGACCTGCGGAGAGTCCAGTGGACGACGAGCGCAACCACGAGGCGACGGTCGAGCGCTCCGGGCCGGCGGCGAATCGTCGAGGTGTCGCGTGAAGGCCCTCGACGAGATCGGCTGGCGTCGCGCCGCGCGCTTCGGGTTCGTCACCTTGGCCATGGTGCCGTACCGGCTCGCGCTCTTCCCGCAGCTGCGTGCGGTCTGGCTGCGGCTGCTCGGTGCGACGATCGGGGCGGACTCGATCCTGCATGACGTCCGCTTCACCAATCTCGACCGGCGCGGGCTCGCGGGTCTGCGCCTCGGCCGCCGTTGCTTCCTCGGCGATGGATGCCTGCTCGACCTCGCGGAGGGGATCGAGCTCGCGGACGACGTCACGATCGCGGCGCGCGTCGTCGTCCTGACCCACCTGAACGTCGGCTACCGCGACCATCCGCTGCAGCGTGCGTTCCCCTCGATGGTGGCGGGAACGGTCTTCGAGAGCGGCTGCTTCGTCGGCGCGAATGCGACGATCCTTCCGGGCCGCCGCATCGGGCGCGAGTCGTTCGTGGCCGCCGGCAGCGTGGTGGTCGACGACGTGCCTCCGCGCAGCGTGGTGGCGGGCGTCCCGGCGCGCGTCGTCCGGAGCCTCGACGCGTGACGACCGGTTCCTCGCGTGGAGTGACGCGCGTCGCGGTGGGGGCGCTGCTGGTCGGCGTGCTCGCCGTCGCGTCCTGGCTCCTCGTTGCGCCGGCGCCGACGACGTTGCGTCTTTCGTTGCGCATGGACGCGCCGGTGGTGATCGCGCTGCAGCTCGCCTGCGGCGAGTCCCGGCCGCCTTGGCGCGAGGAGCGGGAGCTGCCGGCCAGCGCAGAGCTCGTCGACGTCGACTTCACGTTGCCACCGCGCTTCATCACCGCGGCGCAGCTCGAGATCCCAGCAGGCGCGAGCGTCCTGCTCTCGCGGTTCGCCGTGCTCGACGGCGAGTCGATCCTCGAAGAGACGCGTGCGCGCGCGGTCGGCAAGCGGGGCGGGGTCGATCACGTGCGCGAAGCCGATGGGCTGACGATCCGTGCGACGGCCACCGAGAGCGGCCACGCCGTGATCCGCGTCGCCTTCCCGTTGCTGCCGCGCTCGCCGGCGCTGCGCTCGTTGCAGCTCTTCATGCTGTTCGTCGCGCTCCTCGTGGGGTGGCTCGCCGCGAGCGTCTGGCGCGCGGGACGCGTGGCCGTGCCCTGGGCGAGCGTGCAGCGACTCACGAGCGTGCGGTGCATCGCGGGAGCGATCGCGCTCCTCGTGCTCGGCGCGGTGGTGGCGATGGCCGCCGTCTCGGGCCACCTCGCCCATCCCGACGAGTGGGGGCACGCGGCGGCGGCGGGGTTCCACGTGAGCCACTGGTTGCCGGTGCCGATCGGCGACCCATCGCTCGACGACACGCTCATCCCGCGCTGGGGGCGCAGCTACCTCTTCGAACTCGACGTCGTCTATGCGATTGCGGGGCGATTCCTCGCGCTCCTCGCCGAGCCGTCCGAAGCGGCGTTGCGAGCGTTTCAAGTCGCGCTGTTGGCGCTGCTGCTCGTGCTGGCCGCGTGGCGCGCGCCGCGCCAGCCGGCGCTGCTGCTGCTGCTGATCGCCTCGCCGCAGGTCTGGTACGTCTACTGCTACTTCAACGGCGACGGCCTCCCGCTCGCGTTGTCGCTGCTGGCCGCTGCGTTGGTGGTGTCGATCGGCGACGCGGCGGCGTCGGGCGGACGCGCGATCGGCCGCATCCGCTGGAGCGCGCTCGCCGTCGTGCTGGGGCTGCTCGCCTGCTCGAAGGCGAACTACCGGATCTTCGTCCCTTTCTGCCTCGCCGCGCTTGCGCTCGGACTGCGGGCGCGCGTGGCTCGCGAGGAGTGGCCGCGCCTGCTACGCGCCGTGGTGAAGGTCGCCGCGATCCCGGCGCTCTGCTTCGGCGTGCGCTGGCTCTACGTGGAGTCGATCAACGGCTTCGACTACGCGCGCCGCGTCGAGGCGTTCGTCGAAACGCGCGCCGACCCGTGGCTCACCCGTTCCGGCGCGATCGCCGGCGTCGGCCATCCCGGTCGCTACCTGCGCGACCGCGGGGTGCCGCTCTCCGAACTGTTCGAGCGGCCCGACTGGGTCCGACCGATGGTGGAGACGGCCACGGGGACCTACGGCCAGATCGGGCACGTGGCCCAGCCCGCCTACTACGACCTCGCCGTGCTGCTGATCACGCTGCTGCTCGTCCTGGGCTTCGTCCACAGCTGGCGGACGGCCGCGCGGGCCGAGCGACCGCTGCTGCTCCTGACTGCGCTGATGATCGTCGCGACGGTGGCGCAAGCGATCTGGCACGCCTGGACCTACTTCATGCCGCCGCAGGGGCGCTACCTCTTTCCGATGCTGGCCACGCTGACCATCGGCCTCGACGCCGGCCTGCAGCGGATCCCCGCGCGCGTCCTGGCGGTGGTCGCGGTGGTCCTCGCCGGCCTGGCGGCGTGGAGCTTCTGGTTCGTGGGCCTGGCGCAGATCGCTCGCTCGCCCGCTTGATTCAGGAGCCCCGTCGCGAGGCGACTGCATGTCGGCGCAGGACGAGGAGGGAAAGCGCGGCTCCGACGATGCGGGTCTGACGACCCGCTGAGGAAGGAGCGCGGTTTTCCGACGATGTCATGCGTCGACAGGCCGAGCCGCAGCAGGGACTCAAGAATCAGGCGGGCGAAGCGCAATTCCCAGGCGAGCGGCCGGTGTTCTCAACGCGCGTTGGCCGCGTTCGCCAGCGCGTCGCGCAGCGCCTGCTCGAGCTTGCGATTCTGCTCCTCGAGCTGCTGCATCAGCGCGGAGTTGGCCTGCCGCTGCGGCGGGTCGCTCTGTTCGAGTTCCCGCTGCCAGCAGCGCACCTTCTTGATCTCGTCGACGCAGCGGGTGAGCTCGGTGCGACGCGGCAGGAGATCGGGCAGTCGCGCCGCCTGCTTCACCAGCGCGACGAACTCGGCCACGTCGGCATCTCCCGGCAGCTCGGCCACCAGCGGTTCGGCCAGCCGTTCGACCGCACCGAAGGAGCCGTCGCGAGCATGGACGCTCTGGCGCAGCAGCTCGGCGAACTCGGCCACCGCGGCATCGAGCCGCCAGCGTGCCGGCATCGCGGCAACGGTGGCTCCCGACTCCGCGGCGAAGGCGAGGCGCGCCTGTTCGCGCACGGTGGCGTTGCGCGGATCCTCGTAGCGGCAGCGCACGGTCGCCAGTGGCCCGGTTGCGTCCGCGGCGAGCTCGACCTCGTAGAGCGCCACCACCGACTGGCCGGCGCCCACCTCGCCCGCGTCGACGCGGTCATTGCGGAAGTTGGCGTGAGCGATCGCCCGATTCTCGTAGCCGAGCTGCCGGAAGGCGCGCACGGCAAGTGGATCGAACTCGACCTGGATCTTGGCGTCGCGTGCCACCGTCGAGAGGGTGCCGGTCAGGCCGTCGACGAAGATCTGCTTCGCCTCGGCGAGGTCGTCGACGTAGTGGCACTGCCCGTCGCCCTCGTCCGCGAGTTGCTCCATCAGCGCGTCGTTGTGGTTGCCCATGCCGACGCCGATCGACGTGAGGTAGATGCGCTTGCCCTTGCACTCACGGATGCGCGCCGAGAGCCAGGCGGGATCGGTGATGCCCGCGTTGGCGACTCCGTCGGAGCAGAGGATGACGCGGTTGTCGGCGTCGGGGCGCAGCTGCTCGACCGCCATCTCGTAGCCCAGACGCAGGCCGGCGTCGGCGTTGGTCGACTGCTCCGGGCGGAAGGAGTCGAGCACCGCGAAGATGCGCGCGGCATCGGAGGCGCGCGTCGGCGGCAGCGCGCGCCGCGCGTTCTCGGAGAAGACGACGATGCCGATCGTGTCGCGCTCATCGAGCTGCGCCACGAGCAGCCGCAGCGATTGCTTCACGAGTTCGAGGCGCCCGCCCTCTTCCATCGAGCCCGAGACATCGAGGATGAAGGTGAGCGCGGCGGGTTTGCGCGCCTCCTTCGCGATCTCGCGCGCCTTCAGGCCGACGCGCAGCAGGTGGCGCCCTTCGCCTCCGAACGGGCTTGGCGCGAGTTCCGTGGTGATCGCGAAGACGTCGTTGCTGTCCGCCGCCGGCGCCGCGAGCTCCTGGCGGAACGCGTTGACGAACTCCTCGGTGCGAACGGCCACCTTGGGCGGCAGCGTCCCCTTCTCGAGGTAGCTGCGCACGAGGTTGTAGCTCGCGGTGTCGACGTCCATCCCGAAGGTGGAGAGCGTGTCGACGCGCGTCGGCACGAAGGGATGGTCGCCGAACCAGCGGAAGAACATGTCGCGTGGCGGCTCGCCCTGGCGCGGCGCGAGCTGGTCGAGGCACGACTTCACGACCGCATCGACGTCGAGCCGGGCGCCCGCGGCGGCCGCGCGCCCAAGCGACGCTTCCAGCGCAAAGAGCTCGCTCGGCGCGAGGGTCGCGAGCTGCGGGATCGAAGCGGCGATCGACGCGCCGAGCTGCGGCAAACCGACGCCGTAGTCGTCCACGCCACGGTCCCATTGCGGGATCGAGTCGAGGCTCCGGATCGACTCCTCGGACAGTTCGAAGAGGTTCTCGAGGCGCGCCCGTGCGTTGGCCACGCTTGCGCTGCCGTCGCCGAGGTCAGTGAAGAAGGAGTCCGTCGCGGGCGCCGGGACGCTCTCGCGGGCGAGCGTGAGGAGCGACTTCAAATCGCGCTGCTCTTCGAGTGCCTTGGCCTCATCAACGGGGCCCACGTACCCAAGCGCATCGAGCGTCGTCTCGAGCGACGATGCAACCGCAGCGGCTGGCGTGCTCGCGGCGGCCGCAGCGCCGCGCGCTAGTTCGCGGCGCGCTAGTTCGTCGACACCGTCATCGACGAGCCCCGCGTCCAGCACGGCTTCCGATTCGGAGCCGAGGTATCCGAGAGCGTTGAGCTGGGCGAGCCCTGCCGAGGTGTCGTCTGCGGGCGCCTTCGCCGCGACGAAAGCGGCGACCCTGCGCAGCTTCATGCGGGACTCCGAGTCGAGCTGCATCTCGGGCGGCGCCTGCTTCAACAACTCGATCGCCGCCGCCGATTGGTCCGCTTGCGCGAGTTCGATGCTGAGTGAGGCGAGCTGCTCGACCGAGAGAGACACATCGGTTGCCGCCAGTTCGGTGATCGCCCATTGGGCGGCGTCGCGATCGCCCGATTGTGCCGCCGCGCTCAGCCGATCGGCGAGTTCGTTTGTCGGCGTAAGCGGCGCGCCAAGGCCTACGGGCGGTTGAATGGACGCGAGTTCGTACGTCGATTCGGTTCCGTTCCGTTGCGGCGCGACGTCGTACCCGCGCCACAGCCACTGACTGCCGATCGCGACCGCGGCGATCGCTGCCGCCGCCGCAAGTGCGCGGCGCGGGTTCCAGAAGCGGCGCACCGGCGCGAGCGGTGCAACCGGCGCCGTCCGCGCCGCCGCTTCGAGCAGCGCCTGCTGGCGCGCCGTCGAGAGTTGCAGCACCGGCGCGGCCGGCGTCGCGTCGCGTCGCAGCAGTTGCGCCGACTTGGTCAGCAGCTCGCGCTCGGCGCGGCAATCGGCGCAGCTTGCGCAATGAGCTTCGACGGCGGCGACGCGCTCGGGCGCCAGCTCGCCGAGCACCAGATGGGGGAGGTCGTCGAGGAAAGGCGCGCAGCCCTGCGGGCGCGCGGCGTCATCGGGGGTCGAGTCGCGGTTCGAGTCGTGGTCGGAGTTCATCGGGATTCTCCCAGCGCGAAGCGCGCCGTGGTGGGTTCGAAACTTGGTGGCGGTCGCGGCGGCGCCGTCAGGCGAGTCCGGCCGCGCGCAATCCGGCGGCGACGCGTTTCAATGCGCGCTGCGCCGTGCTGAAGACGTCGTGCAGCGAAGTGTCCAGCAGCGCCTGGATCTCGCGGTAGCTCTTGCCGTGGTGCACCTTCAAGGTGAGCACCTCGCGTTCGTGGTCGGGCAGCGCGTCGAGCAGTTCGCGCACCTTGCTCTGCTCTTCTTGCTGCTCGGCGCTCCAGGTCGCGGCCGGCGCGAGGTCGGGGACCGCGACGCGCCGCTCTCGTTGCTGCATGCGAACCTCCTTGCGCGCCGCATCGGCGCAGACGTTGCGGCAGACGTGGAAGAGCCACGCCGCCAACGATCGGTTCGCGGTCAACGCCGCCGCTTCGCGCAAGAGCCGCAGGAAGGTCTCCTGCACCGCATCCTCCGCCGCCGTCGCATCGCGCAGGCGGTGGTGGGCGTAGTGCAGCAGCGCTCCTTGATGGCGGGCGAGCACCTTGGCGAAACACTCGCGGTCGCCGGCGAGGAAGCGACGCAGGTCGCCTCCGTCGTCGTTCCCGCTGTCGAGGGCGTCGTCCAAGGTCGGTCCCGCTCCTGGCCGCTAGCGCGTTTCGGGCGTCGTCATGGCACCGCGCTGGCGTTGCCCGCCAGCATCGCGTCAACGACGCCGTTCGCGCGCTGTTCGACTGATTTCCTCGCGCGAAGTTCGCGGGGCGGCGGTTTCGACGGCGCGCCCCGGGGCGGCTCCGGTTGCTCGGGGGCGCTGCATCGGTATCAGGAGGGCGCGCTGCTCCCGGCAAGCGCCCCTTCACCTCGACTTGAGATCCACCATGACGGCGTTGCTCGCCTGCCTCGCGCTCCTCGTGGCGTCACCGCGGATTTGCGGCGACGCCGAGGCGGACGCGATCGCGACGGTCGAGAAGTACCTGCGCAATCCCAAGGAGCGGGCGGTCGAACTCGTCGACGCGCTCGATGGGCTCGGTCCCTACGACTCGTTGGCCATCGCGCAGCTCCTGCTCAAGGCGTCGCTCGCGCTCGAAGCGGCGGCGCAGTCGACCGAGAAGCTCGCGCATGCGGAGCTGACCAAGGGCGACCTTTCGGACGGCGAGATCGTCGAGCGGCGCGCCAAGATCGACCCGATCCGCAAGGCGCAGGCGCGCGTCATCGAGCGGCTCGGCTACCTCCATTCCACCGAAGGGCTGGTCTGGTTGGTCGGTCGAGTGCTGGGGGATGAGGCGGTCGGGCTCACCTTCAAGCTCGCGGCGCTGCATGGCGCCGCGCCGGTCGGCGAGCCGCTGCTCCCGGTCCTGGTGAAGGCGGCACCGACGCTGAAGCGCCAGGACGACTGGGTGGCGCTGCTGCTGCTGGCGCAGGAGCTCGGGCCGCGCGCGAAGGAACTGGGCGCGACGCTGCTGCCGTTGATCGACCACGCCGAAGCCACGGTACGCGAGCAGGCGGCGCTGGCGCTCGCGAAGCTGGTGGTGCCCGCGGCCATCGAGCCGATGGTGCTGCGGCTCGAGAAGGAGAGCGGTCGCACGCAGGTGAAGTTCGCCGCGGCACTCGAGATCCTCACCCGGCAGAAGCTCGGAGCGAGTCCCAACGCTTGGAAGAGCTGGTTTGCGGCCGAAGGCTTGCGCTTCACGTCGGGGCAGGTCGAGCTCGGCGGCGGCGAGCCGGCGGTGCAGATGCAGGCGAATGGCTACTTCCACGGCATTCCGCAGGACGCCCGTTCGATCGTCTACGTGATCGACTGCTCGGGCTCGATGCAGGTGTCGATGACGAATCCGAAGTGGGGCGACGCGGCGGAGACGCAGCCGATCCCCGCGCCCGCCGGCGAAGAGAGCCGCATGGAGGCGTCGAAGAAGGAGCTGATCCGCGCGCTGGGCGAGCTGCCGCCGCAGGTGAAGTTCGACATCGTCTATTTCAGCAACGGCGCCGATCGCTGGCAGAAGGGGCTGGTCGAGGCGACGCCCGACCGGATCAAGAAGGCACAGAAGTGGGTGGCGGAGCTTGGCCCAGGCGGCGCGACCAACATCTACGACTCGCTCGAGAACGCCTTCGCCATCGCGGGCCGCGGCGCCGGCGACAAGTACTACGACGCCTCGGTCGACACGATCTTCTTGCTGACCGACGGCCAGCCGTTCCTGCCGGGCGGACGCGATCCGCCCGACCGCTCGCTGCAGCTCGTGCGCCGGCTGAATCCGATGAAGCGGGTGATCCTCCACACGATCGGGCTTGGCAAGGGGATCGACGCCGAATTCCTGCGCCGGCTCGCGACCGAGAACAACGGCGTCTTCGTGCAGCGCTGAGACCGCGTTCGCGCGTGTTGCACGGCTGTGACCGACCGCGCCGCTTCGCGGCCGTAGGTTGCGTCGATACGGAACGGAACTTCACTGACCCGATCGGGTCAGAACGAGGTGCCGATTCGGAGACGCTGCCATGGTTGCTGTCGCCACGCTCCTCGCCCTCGCCCTCGCCCTGACCGCCGCGCCGCCTGCGGCACCGCAAGCGTTCGCCACTGGCGGCGGCGATGCGTTCGCCGAGCTGCTGCACTGCACCGACGTCGTCGCGCCGGCCAGCCACAACTTCGCCCTGCTGCCGCGACCCAATGGGGTCCATGTCGCTTCCGTGCGAGCCGCGGTGCGGCTGCTCGAACAGACCGCCTCAACGACCCTCGAACTCGAGCTGCGCAACGAGGGCGGCCAGCCGGCAGAGGCGATCGTGCTGTTGCCGGTCCCCGATGACGCGGCCGTCTCCGCGTTCGAGCTCGAAGGAAGCGCGGCCGAAGCGACGGCACGAGTCGTGGCGCGCGACGAAGCGCGGCGAATCTACGACGAGATCGTGCGGCGTCTGAAGGATCCCGGCCTGCTCGAATTCGCCGGCCACGCCATGGTGAAGAGCAGCGTCTTCCCGATCCCCGCTCATGGCGTGCAGCGCGTGCGCCTCTGCTACGAGCATCTGCTCGAGCGCGACGGGGCGCGCATCGACTACGTGCTGGCGCGCAGCGAGTCGCTTGCGGCGCAAGTGCCGTGGACCATCGATGTCTCGGTGCACAGCCGCGCCGGCGTGGCGATGCTCTATTCCCCGAGCCACGAACTCGACGTCGCTCGCGTCGATGGCAGCTCGATGACGGCGCGGCTCGCCGCGAGCGCGCGGCTCAATCCGGGCTCCTTCCGGCTCAGCTACCTCACGCAGCAGAAGGAGCTCACCGCGTCGCTCTTCGCTTACCCCGATCCGCGAGTGGGCGGCGGCTACTTCCTGTTGATGGCGGGGATGCCGGCGCGAAGCGATGGCGATCGCGCCCAGGTGCGCCGCGAGCTGACCGTCGTGCTCGATCGCTCGGGCAGCATGGCGGGGAGCAAGTGGGACCAGGCGCGCGCGGCCGCGCTGCAGGCCATCGAAGGGCTCGTCGATGGCGAGTCGTTCAACCTGATCGACTACTCGACGACGGTGGCGCTTTTCGCCGCCGCGCCGGTGGTAAAGGATGCCAGCAGCAGCGCGCAGGCACGCGGCTACCTCGCCAGCCTGCGCCCCAATGGCGGCACCAACATCCACGACGCGCTCGTCGAGGCGCTGCGACAGCCACATGTCGAAGGGACGCTGCCGCTCGTGCTGTTCCTGACCGATGGCCTGCCGACGGTTCGCTCGACGTCCGAGGTGACGCTGCGCGAGCTCGTCGTGAATGGCAACGTCCACCAGCGGCGCATCTTCACCTTCGGCGTCGGCGCGGACGTCAACGCGCCGCTGCTCGATCGGATCGCCGACGTGACCCGTGCCAGCACGACCTACGTGCTGCCCGGCGAGGATGTCGAGCTCGCCGTCGCCAAAGTCTGGAAGAAGCTCTACGGGCCGCTCCTTTCCGACGTCCGGCTCGACACGCTCGCGCCGGACGGCTCGCTCGATCCGCGGCGCATCCGCGAACTGGCGCCGATGTCGCTGCCCGACCAGTTCGAAGGCGATTCGCTGATCGTGCTGGGCCAGTACGTGGGCGAGGCGCCGCTCGCCTTCCAGGTGAGCGGCCGCCATCTCGGCAAGCCGAGCACCTTCCGCTTCACGCTCGATCTGGCGCGCGCCACGACGCGCAACGCGTTCGTGCCGCGTCTGTGGGCCACGCGCCGCATCGCCTTCCTGGTCGACCAGGTGCGCGAGCTCGGCAGCG
This sequence comes from Planctomycetota bacterium, assembly GCA_031409275.1. GTDB lineage: Bacteria > Planctomycetota > B15-G4 > B15-G4 > SIAN01 > SIAN01. Next base: position 314,510 of record JANNXA010000055.1, on the reverse strand, counting down.
CCGAACGCTCTCCATTTCTCGCGCCGCCGGTCGGCAACGATCCGCGGCTGGTCGAGCTGACGGAGGAGATCCTGCGCCTGTCCACCGAGTTCGGGGTGCTGACCGAGTACACCGCGTTCCTCGCCACCGACGGCGCCGATCTGCGCAGCTGGTCGCAGCTGACGGAGCAGTGCAACGCCACGCTCGCGGGTCGGGCGATGAACGAGCGGTCGGGGTTCGGCGCGGTGGCGCAGGGCTCCAACTTCAACGACCGCAAGTCGAAGTCGACGGTCGATCTGCGCAACGGCTTCGTCGACGTCGCGGCGGGCAACGACAAGCTGGCGCGCGTCGAGATCGCGACGGTGCAGCAGGTCGGCGATCGCGCCTTCTTCTGCAATCAGGGCCAGTGGGTCGATTCGAAGATCATCGGACTCCCCGCGCTGCCGGCAGCCGCGGAGCCGCTGCCGCTGGTGGAGCTTGGCTCGCCCGCGTGGCACACCCTCGTCGACGAACTCGTCGCCGATGGGCGTGCCGCCTTGCTGACGCTCCGCGGCGACGTCGTGCTCGACCATCGCGGACGCCGGTTGCTCGTGCGCCTGGGCGGCGAGTGAGCGTTCCTTCTTCCCGTTCCTTTCAAGTCGCGCGACCGCCTCGTGGTCAGCGCCAGGAGACACTCATGTTGCGATCGATCGGCTCGACTCGCGGCGGCGGCAATCGGCGGCAACGCGCCACGCTCGCCGCGGCCGCGCTGGGTTTGGTCGGCGCGCCCGCGCTGGCCGGTGACGAGCGCCCGATCGCGATGCCGGCGGCCGCGCCAAGCGCGCGCGCGGCGCCTTCGATCGACCTCGCCCTCTGCCTCGACACGAGCGGCAGCATGGACGGGCTGCTCGATGCCGCGCGGCAGAAGTTGTGGGCGATCGTGAACGAGTTGGCGTTGGCCGAGCCGACGCCGAAGTTGCGCGTCGCGCTGCTCACCTTCGGCAACGACGGCTATCCGGCCGACGGCGGTTGGGTGAAGGTCGATGCGCCGCTCACCGAGGATCTCGATGTCGTCTCGCAGCGTCTCTTCGCGCTGACCACCAACGGTGGCACCGAGATGGTCGGGCGCGTGCTGTCGACCGCCGGCCAGTCGCTCGATTGGTCCTCGCAGGCGGACGCCTTGAAGCTGGTGGTGGTGGCCGGCAACGAATCGGCCGACCAGGATCAGGTCGTCCACTTCGGCGACGCCTGCAAGAGCCTGATCGAGCGCGGCATCGCCGTGAACGCGATCTACTGCGGCAACCCCGCCGATGAGCTCGCCCCCGGATGGCAGGAGGTCGCGCGCCGCGCGGACGGCCACTTCGCGGCGATCGACCAGCAGAACGGGACGGTGGTGATCGCGACGCCGTTCGATGCACAGCTCGCCGCCCTCTCGACGGCGATCAACGACACCTACCTGCCCTACGGCGCGGCCGGGGCCGTCGCCTGGGGGAACCAGCGGCTGCAAGACGCGAACGCGGCCAACTGCAACGCGGCGACGGCGGCATCGCGCGCCTGCACCAAGGGCGGCAGTCTCTACACCTGCGACTGGGATCTCGTCGAGCAGGTGAAGGCCGGCAGCTTGAAGCTCGAGGAAGTGAAGAAAGAGGACTTCCCGGAGAAGATGCGCGAGCTGACGTTGGAGCAGCGGCAGCAGTGCGTCGATGCGGCGTGGTCCAAGCGCACCGAGCTGAAAGAGAAGATCCAGGCGGTGAGCGCGAAGCGGGAGTGCTTCGTCGCGGTCGAAATGGAGAAGCTTGGACAGGAGGGGGCAGCCGCGTTCGATCGCGCGGTGCGTGACGCGCTGCGCGCCCAGGCGACGGCGAAGGGGCTGCGCTTCAAGGAACCGGCGAAGCAGGAGCCGGCGAAGCAGGAGCCGGCGAAGAAGGAGAGCGGCGGGACGTGAGCTCGATGGCGACGGTGCTGGTGGTGGAAGACGACAGCGCCATCCGGCGCGGCCTGGTCGACGCCTTGCGCTACGGCGGCTACACCGTGCACGAGGCGGCCGATGGCCGCGCCGGCCTCGAGATGGCGTTGGCGCTGCCCATCGATCTGGCGCTGCTCGACGTGGTGCTCCCCGGCCAGGATGGCTTCGCAATTTTGTCGTCGGTGCGGCGTACCAAGCCGCTGCTGCCGGTGATCCTGGTGACGGCGCGCGGCGCCGAACACGACCGGGTGCGCGGGCTGCAGGAGGGCGCCGACGACTACGTGGTGAAGCCCTTCTCGGCGCGTGAACTGCTGGCTCGCGTCGAGGCGGTGTTGCGGCGCAGCGCGACCCGGCCGCCGCCCATCGAACGGCTGACGATGCCAAACGGCTGCGTCGACTTCGCGCGTCACGAGGTGCGCCTTGCGGCCGGCGAGGTGCGCCAGCTCTCGGAGAAGGAGCTGCAACTGCTGCGCTATCTGGCCAGCGCGGCCGATCAGGTGGTGACGCGCGACGAGTTGCTGCGGGCGGTCTGGGGTCTCGACCCGCGCGGTCTGCAGACGCGCACCATCGACATGCACATGGCGCGCTTGCGGGAGAAGCTCGACGGCTGCGGCAGCGAAGTCGTCGTGACCGTGCGCGGGAGTGGCTACATGCTCGCGCCCGACTGCCGCCTTGACGCCGGTCCGGTGGCGCACGGATGAGACGGCGGCGCGCGCGCTGGCAGTGGCTCTACCTCGCCGGCACCGGCGCGGTCGTCGCAGCGCTGTTCCTGGTGACGCGGATGTCGCTGCGACTCGAAGCGGCGCATCGCACCGAGCAGGCGCACGGCCGCGCGCGCGAGCAGGCCGAGGCGGTGCGGCGCAACGCGCTCTGGCGGCTCGACTCGCGCGTCTTGCCGTTGCTCGCACGCGAAGGGGCGCGCCCCTACTTCGAGTACCTCGCCTACTACCCGCAGGAGTGCGGCTACACGCGCTACCTGAGCCCGGTGAGCAAGGGCGACGTGCTGGTCGCCTCGCCGCTCCTCCTGGTGGCGCCGGCGCCCTTCCGGCTCCACTTCCAGATCGACAGCGATCAGCGTTTCAGCTCGCCGCAGGTTCCGCTGGGCAATCAGCTCGACCTCGCGCAGGCGACCTGCACGGCCGGAAACCTGGACTTCCCGACGCTCGACGCCGACCACGCCGCGGCGCGATTGGCGCAGGTCCGCGCGCTGGTGACGCCGGCCTCGCTGCGTGCTGCGGTCGTGACGATCGAGGCGTGCGAACTGGCGACCGCGGGCGCGAAGTCGGATGGCGGCGACTGGGTCGCGCGCCAGCAGCAGGTCATCGACGTGAAGCGCACGGCGGTGAACGACGCCAACTACAACAACCGCGCGGCCGAGCCGCTCGAGGCGCCGGCGCAGGTCGTCGTCGGTTCGCTGGTGCCGTGGTGGGTCGGCGGCGAAACGCCGGAGCTCTTCTTCGTGCGGCGGGTCGAGGTCGGCGCGCAGGAGCTGTTGCAGGGCATCTGGTGCGACTGGCCGCAGTTGCGCCTGCAGCTGCTCGAGTCGATCGCGACCCTTCTGCCCGGCGCCGATCTGCTGCCCGCGCCCGAGATGACGGCGAACGCGATGGAGGTCGACCCTTCGTCGCTCACCTCCATTCCAGTTCGATTGGTGGCGCCGGTCGGCTTCGGCGGCGAGGTCCTCGTGATCGACGGCGGTTGGTCGGCCACGCACTCGACGCTCGCCGCGGCGTGGATCGCTGTCGTCGGCGCGCTGGCGGTCGGCTGGTGGATGGTCCGCTCGAGCGTCGCGCTCGCGCAGCGCCGCGACCGCTTCGCCTCGGCGGTCACGCATGAGCTGCGCACGCCGCTCACGACGTTTCGCATGTACAGCGAGATGCTGGCCGACGGGATGGTGACCGCACCGGAACAGCGGCAGAGCTACCTGCAGACGCTGAAGGAACAATCGGGACGCCTCGCCACGCTGGTCGAGAACGTGCTGGCCTATGCGCGTCTCGAAGAGCGAGGCGCAATGGCGCGGCGCGAACGCTGCACGGTGGCGAAGCTGCTCGCGTCGCACGAGCCGACGCTGCGTCGTCGCGCCGCCGAGGCGGGCTTCGAGTGCGACTGGAAGGTCGATCCGGCTGCCGCGGCGGCGGTGCTCGACACCGATGTCGACGCGATCGGCCAGATCCTCTTCAACCTCTTCGACAACGCCTGCAAGTACGGGCGCGGCGAGGAGGCCTCGCGCATCGAGCTCATCGCCACCGCGACCGCCGCGGACGTCGAGGTCGTGGTGGTCGACCACGGCGCCGGTGTCCCCGCGGCGTTGCGCGAAGTGATCTTCGAGCCGTTCGAGCGCGGGGCTCGCAACGACGATGCGCGGCCGGGAGTCGGGCTCGGCCTGGCGTTGGCACGTGGCCTCGCGCGTGACCTCGGCGGCGAACTCGAACTGAGGGCGGTGGCCGGGGCCGGTGCGGTGCTGGCGTTGCGATTGCCACGCGCATCGTGACGGGCCCGCCTGCGCCGCCTACGATCCGCTGCGTGACGAGCTCCACCACATGGCCGGTGAGGATCTGGCTGCCCGCCGCGCTGGCGATCGTGGCGTGGGTGGCCGCGTTGACGATGGCGTTGCCCGTTGCCCGCGAGCCCGAGTCGGCATTGGCGCTCGAGCCGGATCGGCCCTCGTCGCCGCGCGCAGACGACGCGGCTCCCGCCGTCGACCTCGTGGCCGCCGCGAAGCCGTCCGTGCCACCCGCTTCGACCGCGCCGACGGCGCGGTCGGAACCGTCGCCAACGGTCGTTGCGGAGATCGCCTCGCCGCCGCCGTCGTCGACCCCTGACGATTCGCCGCAAGCGCCTCCGGCGGCCATCGCCCCGCCCGAGCGAGAGCCGGCTTCCCCGTCGACGTCGCCACCACCCGCCGCTTCGACCGCAGCTCAGGCAGCGCCGCCGATCGCAGCACCCATCGCACCGCCGACTGCGCCGCCGACTGCGCCGCCGACGGCGCCGCCGACGGCGACGGAGTTGTCGGCGGTTCCGGAGGGTTTCGAGCCGCTCGCGAGCCCATTCCATGGCGCGGCGTCGTTGGGTGCGGTGCGTGAGGCGTGGGTGGCCGCCATCGATCGCGCACGCGACGACTACGTCTGGAGCGGTGAACAGCTCGCTCCGTGGGTGGTGGTCGCGCCGCGCGCGGCCTTGCCCGACCTCGTCGCCATGCGGGTGACGCGGCGACGCCTGGAGCAGCAGCTCTTGCGGCCACTCGAGCGTCGACTCGACCTCGCGGCTCCAATCGTTCTGGCATGGCTCGACGAGGAACGATTCGCCGCCGTCGGCACCGATCCGCGCGCGGGGATCGTGCAGTCGGCGAGCGTGGCGACCACTCCGCTGGCGAGCGCGGCGCTGGTGCGCGCGACCCTCGTTCAGTTGCGCTTCGATGGGGCGCCGGCGTGGTGGATCGAGGGTGCCGCTCAATGGCTGGCCGCTGCGTCGGCGAGCGAGGCGCTTGGCGCTGCACCTGCCGACGCACCGCTCGCCGCGCTGTTCCGAAACGAGGGGGATCCGGCCGCTGCCGGCGTCGCCGGCTCGTTCGCCGCGTGGTGCGTCGAAGATGGGGGCGGCGGTCCGCACGCGCGGGCGACCTGGTTCGAGACGCCGCGGCTGCGCGGCGCGCCCGAGTCGCTCGAAGAAGTTGCCGCGCGCTTCGGGTGCGCCCGCTTCGCCGAACTGGAAGAGCGTTGGCGAGCCGGCCGCGTGCGGTGAGAGCGGCGGCCCCGCGGGAGCCCCGCTTTCACGCACGGCGCTGGCGCGACTCTTGGTCGGCATCCCTTCCTCTGTTGGAGACGACCATGCGCCGCTCGCGACCCCTGCGCACCTTGCTTTGCCGCCTCGGTGCGGCGGCTGCAGTGGCGGGCCTCCTCTCGTGGTTGCCGCTGGCGGCGCTGGCGGGACCGGCCTGGCCGCGGCTTCGTGGTGAACCGGCCGTCGTCGCGGTGGCGCCAGCGACCGAAGTGGCCGACCTTGCGGAGCTCCTGCCCGAGGAGCTGATCGCGGTGGCCGAAGCGCGCGGGTTGGGGGCGCGCATGCGCGACCTGCCGACCTCGAGCCTGAAGGAGCGCCTCTTCGCGCTTCCGGCCTGGAAGCAGTACCAGAAGAGTCCGGCCTACGTCGAGCTGATGGCCGGCTATGGCTTCGTCGAACTGGTCGGCGGCATGAAGGCGCACGACCTGCTCGATGCGGTGCTGGGCGAGCAACTGGTCGTGGCGCTGGTGACCGGCGAGACGATGCCGGGGCTGGTCGGCGCCGTCCGCATCGGCGACCTCGATCGCGCGGACCATCTGATGCAGGTGGCGCGCACGCTGGCAGCGATGGCGAAGGAAGAGCCTCCCGCCTGGCGCACGGAGTCGCTCGGTGGGGTGGAGGCTCTGGTCGTCCGCGAGCAGCTCTACGTCGGCCAGGTGGGCCGCGATCTCCTGTTCGCCAGCACCAAGGGGCGCTTCGCCGAGCTGGCCACCCGCGCGATCGCGGGCGTCTCGATGCCCCCGCCGGCACTCGTCGCCGCCGCGCGCGCTTCGGCGCCGCAGGATGCGATCGTGGCGCTCGCGCTCGATGGCCCGCGCGTGACCGCGATCTCGGGCAAGGAGTCGTGGCTGCCCGTTCGCCAGGACGACTTCGTCGGCGCCGCGCTGCTCGGCGACCTCTTCGCGTTGGCGGCGCGGGCACCGGTCGTTCCGATGTCGTTGCATGGCAGCGCCGAGTCGCTCGTCTTCGAGGTCGCGTTGCCCGCGCCCGCCGATGCGCCGCTGCCGACGGCCTATCGCGGCTTTGGCCATGCGAACGCGGCGCAGCCGCTGCCGACGCTGCACCCTCCTGGGATGCTGCTCACCTGGTCGATGCGGCGCGATCTGGCGGCGTTGTGGGCCGATCACGGCGAGCTGTGCCAGGACAAGGTCGGCGCCGAGCTCGCGCTCGCGAAGGCGAACCTCGGCATCTTCTTCGGTGGCCGCAGCCTCCCCGACGAAGTGCTGCCGGCGCTCGACGAGTCGATCCTCTTCGTGCTCTCGCGGCAGACCTTTCCGGGAGTCGCGTCGCCTCCGGCGCTGCGTTACCCGGCCGGCGCGATGATCTGGCAGGCGCGCGGCGACCACGAGCGGCTCGGCCGCGAATTCGCCAACGGCGTGCAGATGGCCATCGCGCTCTTCAACGTCGACAGCGCACAGAAGAACCAGGCGCCCTACGAGCTCTTCGTCGACGCGCATCGCGGCGTGCAGATCACCGGCGGCCGCCTGCCCCGCGACGACGATCGCGCGGTGGAGCCGGAGCGGCTGAACGCATCGCCCTGCTTCGCGCGCGTCGGGGCGCGGCTGATCGTCGCGTCGACGGTCGAACTGATGCAGGCGCTGATCGACGAGCTGTCGGTGGGACAGATGGCGACGGCGCCGAGCGGCGCGCTCACCTGGATCGAAGTCGATGGGAGAAACGTCGCCGAGCTGGCGCTCGAGGATCGCGACGCGCTGATCGCGCAGGCCACGCTGGAGCAGGGCAAGAGCCTCGAACAGGCGAATCTCGAGCAGGCGTTCCTCGTCGACATCGCGCGCGAGGTGGCGAAGCTGCGGCTGTCGACGCGGCTCGTCGATGCGACGTTGCGCGTCGAGCTCGCGCTGCAGATGGTGCCGCGCGTCGGGGCCACGCGTCCGGCGCGGGAGGGCGGCCCGTGAACCTCGCCCCGTTCGTACCTGGCGTCGATGGCCCCTTCGATGATGCAGCCGCCGGCCATCTGCTGCGATCCGCGGCGTTTGGCAGTCGGCCCGAAGAGCGCGCCGAAGCGGTCAGCGCCGGACTGCCGGCCACGCTCGATCGCCTCTTCTCGCGCGACGAGGGCAAGGCGGCCGCGCAGCTCGCGGCCTTGGCGCCCACGGTCTCGCAGAGCGATGAGTTCCCGCGACTGCAGGGGTTGTGGCTCGGTCGCATGGTGGAGAGCGGCGCGCCGCTGCTCGAGAAGCTCGCCCTGTTCTGGCACAACCACTTCGCCACCAGCCAGGTGAAGGTGCAGCAGAACGACTGGATGTGGCGGCAGTACGCGCTCTTCCGCGAGAAGGGGAGCGGCTCCTTCCGGGAACTGCTGCAGGCGGCCGCGCGCGACCCCGCGTTGCTGGTGTGGCTCGACGGCAACAGCAACGTGCGCAGCCACCCGAACGAGAACTTCGCGCGGGAGCTGCTCGAGCTCTTCTCGCTGGGCGTCGGCCACTATTCGGAGCGTGACGTCCAGGAGGCGGCGCGCGCCTTCTCGGGCTGGCATGTGCGCGACGGCCTCTTCTGGCGCAACGAGCGGTCGCTCGACACCGGCACCAAGAGGCTGTTCGGCGTCGAATTGACCGATGGCGGTGAAGTGATCGACGTTGCGACGCGCCAAGCGGCCTGCGCGCCGTTCCTTGCCGGCAAGCTCTTGCGAGCCTTCGTGACGGACCTCCCCGATGCCGCCGCGGTCGCGGAGGTGGCGGCCGCGCTCGTCGAGGAGGAGCTGGTCGTCGGCACGACGTTGCGGCGACTCTTCGCGTCGAAGCTCTTCTTCGCGACGACGGCTCGACGGTCGCGCATCGCCGGGCCGGTCGAATGGTGCGTCGGCCTGCTGCGACGCACGCGCGCACGCAGCAAGTATCGCGCGGTCGCCGAGGCCGCGGCGGCGATGGGGCAGTCACTCTTCGCGCCGCCGAACGTGAAGGGATGGGAGGGAGGGCGCAGCTGGATCTCGTCGCGCACGCTGCTCGCGCGCGGCCGCTTCGCTGCGGAGCTCTGCTACGGCGGCGAGCTCGGCATCACCATCGACTGGGAGAAGCTGGCGGGAGAGAGCGCTCGCGTGGGCGGCGCGCCGCTGGTGGCAACGCTCGAAGCGATCCTGGTCGACGACGCGCTCGATCCGACGACGCGCGCGCGGATCGTCGACTTCGCGTCGAGCGCTGCCGCGGGTGCTGGAACGTTGCGCGTGCAACGCGTCGCGCAGCTGTTGTTGGGGGCTCCGGAAGCGCAGATCGCGTGAAGCGAGGGGCGCGACCGCTTCGACTGGAAGCGGTCGGCCGTGCAGGAGAACGACCATGATGGCGACTCGACGATCGTTCCTGACGACGGCGCTCGGGGTGGCGGCGCTCCCGCTGCTGCCGAGCCTCGCCTTCGCTCGCGCGGCGCGGATGGGGCGACGCGAGCGGCGGCTGGTGCTGCTCGATCTGGCGGGCGGCAACGACGGCCTGAACACCGTGGTGCCGTTCGCCGATCCTGCGTACATCGCGGCGCGGCCGACCCTGCGGCTCACGGAGAAGGAGCTGCTGCCGCTGCGACCGGGGCTCGGCTTGCGGCGCGAGCTGGCGGCGCTCCATCCACGTTTCGAGGCGGGCGAGCTCGCCATCGTGCAAGGCGTCGGCTACCCGCGTCCCGATCGCAGCCACTTCCGCTCGACCGACATCTGGCACACGGCGTCGCTCACGCCGGAACAGGCGAACTGCGGCTGGTTGGCGCGCGTCGGTGAACTCCCCGAGGTGGTGGCCGATGGGCGACTGCCGGCGCTGATGGTGGGCGGCGGGAGCGTGCCGCTGCTGTTGCATGGGGCGCGCGGACCGGCGCCTCAGGTCGACTCCTTCTCCGACCTCGAGGTTGCCTCGGGACCGGGGGACGGCAAGGAGGGGCGCGTGGCGGCGATGGCCGAACTCGCGAACGGCGAGGGCGATCGTGACGCACTCCGCTTCCTGCGTGAGGCGACGCGCGCGACCCACGCGCAGTCGGCGCAGGTGGCACGCGCTGCGAAGCTCGGCCGCACGACGGCGAGCTATCCCGATACACCGCTGGGTCGCTCGTTGCAGCTGGTGGCGCAGCTGCTGGCTGGCGAGCTCGACTGCAGTGCCTACTACGCTCGCCAGGACGGCTACGACACCCACGCCTTCCAGGCCGATGCACACGCGTTCCTGCTGCGCGATCTCGGCGATTCGCTCGGCGCGTTCTGGGCGGACGTCGCAGCGCTCGGTGCCACACAGGAGGTCCTGGTGATGGTCTCCTCGGAGTTCGGGCGCCGCGTCGCGGAGAACGGCTCGAAGGGGACCGATCACGGTGCCGCGGCGCCGCTGCTGCTGCTCGGCGGAGCGGTTGCGGGTGGCATGCACGGACCCGCTCCCGATCTGCGCGACCTCGAAGATGGCGACGTGAAGTACGGCGTCGATTTCCGGCGGGTCTACGCGACGCTGCTCGCGCAGTGGTTCGAGGTCGACGCAGCGGCCTTCCTCGCGGAGAGTTTCGCACCGCTGCCGTTGCTGCGCCGTCGCGAGTAGCGGCGACGGGGCGGCGCAGGCATGCTGCCGCCATGCGACTCGCCCTCGCCCAGATCAACACCACGATCGGCGCCCATGCGCAGAACGCCGCCAAGATCGAACGGTGGTGCGCACGCGCCGCGGCGCAGCGTGCCGACGTCGTCCTCTTCCCCGAGCTGACGCTCTGCGGCTACTCCCCCGGGGACCTCGTGGAGTGGAGCGACTTCGTCGCCGAAGGGGAGGCGACGCTGCACGAGCTCGCGCGCCAGTTGCGCGGCGGCCCGGCGGCGCTCGTCGGTTTCGTCGAGGCCTCGCCGCATGCGACCGGTTTCGGCCGCAGCAACAGCGTCGCCTTCCTGCACGATGGCCGCGTGCAGGCGACCGCTCGCAAGTCGCTGCTGCCCAACTACGACGTCTTCGATGAACGGCGCTGGTTCGATCCGGCCGACTCGCGCACCGTGATCGACCTCGGCGGCCGCCGGCTCGGCGTCTCGATCTGCGAAGACCTCTGGAACGACGAGCGCTTCTGGCCGCGGCGCCTCTATCCGATCGACCCGAACTCCGAGCTGCGCCGCCTCGGTGCCGATGCGATCCTGAACGCCTCGGCATCGCCGTTCGAGATCGGCAAACCGCAGCTGCGTCGCGCCATGATCGCCGCCGTCGCGCGGCATCAGCGACTGCCGGTCGCCTACTGCAATCTGGTCGGCGGCAACGACTCGCTGCTCTTCGATGGCCACAGCATGGTGGTGGATGGCGAAGGGCGGCTGCTCGCCCATGCGGCGGGTTTCGAGGAAGCGCTGCTGGTGGCCGATCTGCCCGACGGAGTCGGCGCGGGCGCGAACGCGGCGCTCTCGGTTGCGGCCGACGACGATCACGAGCAGGTGCTGGCCGCGCTGGTCATGGGGCTGCGCGACTACGCGCAGAAATGCGGATTCCAGCGCGCGCTGTTAGGTCTTTCGGGCGGCATCGACTCGGCGTTGACGGCGGTGATCGCGGCGCGCGCGCTTGGGCCGGACAACGTGCTCGGCGTCGCGCTGCCGTCGCGCTTCAACGCGGCGATGAGCCACGATGACGCCGCCCAGCTCGCGCACGCGCTCGGCATCGGCTTCGAAACCGTCGCGATCGAGCCGGTGGTCGAGTCGTATCGGCGCGCGCTCGAACCGATCCTGAAGAACGGCGGTCGCGGCCTCACCGATGAGAACCTCCAGGCGCGGGTGCGCGGCACCGCGCTGATGGCGATCGCCAACCAGCACGGCCACCTGTTGCTGACCACCGGGAACAAGTCGGAGCTCGCCGTCGGCTACTGCACGCTCTACGGCGACATGAACGGCGGCCTCGCCGTGATCGGGGATGTCGAGAAGACGCTGGTCTTCGCGTTGTCGCGTCACGTGAACCGCGAGCGCGAAGTGATCCCGTGGCGCACCATCGAGCGGCCGCCTTCGGCCGAGTTGCGCGCCGATCAGAAGGACGAGGACAGCCTGCCGCCCTACGCGGTGCTCGATCCGGTACTGCGCGATCTCGTGGTCGAGCGGCGCGGGATCGCCGAGCAGGTCGCGCGCGGCACGCCCGAGTCGCTCGCGCGCGAGATGCGCCGTCTTCTGCTGAAGAGCGAGTTCAAGCGCAAGCAAGGCGCTCCGGTGCTGAAGGTCACTCCGAAGGCGTTTGGAAGTGGCTGGCGCCATCCGTTGGCGCAGCGTTTCGGCCAGTCGCCGCCACGATCGCCCTGAGCCGCGACGAACCCGTTGCGCGGCGCGTGTGGCGCCGCTAGGTTCCCGCGCCGTTCGCGGTGCGAATTCGGGAAGCCGGTGCAATTCCGGCGCGGCCCCGCCGCTGTAATCGGGAGCGAAAGTCCACGTTGCCGAGGGATCACGATCCCGAAGCACGGAGCGCCACTGGCGCGCGTCGCCCTTGCGAGGAATCGCAAGGTTGCCTGCGCGTGCTGGGAAGGCGGGACGAGTAGATCGCCCGAGAGCCAGAAGACCGTTCCACCGCCTGGGTCCTTCACGTGCTCCTCGAGGGGAGGAGCCGGGCCGTGGACGTCCGCTGGAGCCGTTTCGCGCCACTTCGCGCGTTGCGTCCCTTCGTGCCGTCGCGCCCTCCGCCTCCCCGTCTGGAGCGAGGCGCGACCGGATCTCCGGTCGCAATCCTGCGTGGTGCCGAAGGGGCGTCGCGCGGGCTCGGGAGATGGGCATGAAGTGTTTCCGTGGAATCGTGATGGGGCGGGCCGCGCCGCTGCTCTGCGCCGTTGCGATGGCGCCGCCCGTCGTTGCGCAGAGCGCCGAACTCGGCTTTGCGCAGCATGGGGTGGTGGTGGCGCCCGGTGGCGCCTTCGTCGGCGGTTTCGAAGTGCTGGCCAACGGCAATTGGGCGCTCTTCGATGGCAGCGCCGTCGTCGAGCTTTCTCCGCAAGATGGCAGCCTCATTCGCACGCTCTTCACGCCGCCGAACTTCGCGTTCGGCGCGTTCCTGACCCGCTCGCCGGATGGGAGCAAGCTCTACTTCGGCGATTCGAACCAGAGCGAAATCTGGGCGATCGATCTGGCGACGTTGAACGCCGGCGTCGTCCTCAACATCAAGTTCCCGTTCGACCTCGCCTTCGATCCGCAGGGGCGCGCCTTCGTCTCCTATGCGCTCTCGTTCTTTCGCGGCTCCCACGTGGCGCTTTGCGACTTCGGCAACGACAGCTACGACGACGTCGTCGCTTCGCCCGAGGCCTCGGGCCCGCTCGCGTTCGACGCCGCCGGAAACCTCTACTGCTGCACGCCCGATGCCAGCAGCTTCCCGCCGCCGCCTGGTGCCTCCGAGGTGTGGCGAGTCGATGCGGCCGACCTCGCGAGCGCGATCGGGCCCGGCGAGTTCGACGTCACGCAGGCAACCCTGCTCGGCGTGGTCGACGGGGCCTACGGACTCGCGCTCGATGACGGCGGCGACGTGCTGATCAGCGACGCCAACTACGGCACTCTGGTCTCGCTCGATCCAGCGACCGGGGCGCAGACTCTGCTGGCACAGGCCGGCGCGTTCACTTCGTTCCTCTATCTGCGCTGGCAGCCAGGCGCGCGTGGCGCCTTCGAGCCGTGGCAGCCCGCCGAGGGCGGCACCCTGCTGGCCATTCGCAGCGACTTCTTCTCGCTGAACGAGATGACGATCGTGACGCCGCAGCGGCCGCAGTTGGTGGTGAACCCGCCGTCGCCGATCGCGGTCGGGCCGTTCGACTTCGACGTGGTGGGGGCGACGCCGAACGGCGTGGGGCTGCTCTACGTCTCAAACGGCCTCGCGGCGAGCGAACTCACGCTGCGCAATCGGACCTGGCCGGCTCCGCTCTTCTTCGCGCTCGATTTCGTCGGCTTGAACACGTTCCCGCTCTTCTTCGATGGGCTCGGCGCCTACCACGAGGTGCTCGACAACCCGGGTCTTGCCGGGCTCGACCTCGCGGCGCAGCTGCTCACGGCAGAGACCTTCGCGGGGCCGTTCTACGGCACCTCGGAGGCGATCGTGGTGACGTTGCAGTAGCGTCGCGGCACGGTTGATCTGCGGTCGTCGTCGGGAGGAGTTCGATGGCACGAGTGATCTCTCTCCTTCCGGCGGCGACCGAGATCGTCGCGGCGCTCGGCGCGGCCGATCAGTTGGTGGGCATCAGCCACGAGTGCGACTACCCGAGCGTCGTCACGAGGTTGCCGCGCCTCACCCGTTCACGCGTCGTCGCGACCGGGAGCGCGGCGATCGACGCGGAGGTTCGCGCGACGTCGGCGCGTGGCCTGACGCTGTTCGAGCTTGACGCAGGAAAGCTGCGCGCGCTCGCGCCCGATGTCGTGATCACTCAGGACCTCTGCGACGTCTGTGCCGTGGCGCTCGATGAGGTGCGCGCGGCGCTGAACGAGATGGCGGGGCGTGACGTGTTGCTGGTCGCGCTGTCGCCGACGCGGCTTGCGCATCTCTTCGACGACATCGCAGCGGTCGGCGCGGCGCTCTCGCTCCCGAGCGAGGCGGCGCGGCTGGCGGCGCTCCTGCGCGGGCGTCTCGAGCAATTGGAGCGACGCGCTGGCGCGGCGTGGCAGCGCCCGCGCGTCGTCACCGTGGAGTGGCTGGCGCCGGTGATGCTGGGCGGCACCTGGATGCCGGAACTCGTCGAATCGGCCGGCGGCGTGGCGGTCGGAGTGGTCGCCGGCGAGCACGCGCCGTCGCCGTCGCGTGCCGAACTCGAAGCGCTCGACGCCGAAGTGGCGGTGGTGAAGCCGTGCGGCTTCTCGCTCGAGCAGGGGCGGCGCGAAGTCGAGCTCATCCGTTCCGCGCTGCCGCTCGATCGCTGGCCGGCCGGCGCGCTCGGTCGCGTCTACCTCGCCGATGGATCGAGCTACTTCAATCGCCCGGGACCGCGCCTCGTCGACTCGGCGGAGCTGCTGGCCGCTTGCATGCACCCCGAGCTCTTCAAGGACCACGCGCAGCGCTACGCGGAGGCGGTGGTCCCCGTGCCGTGGCGGTGAACGGCGTCAGCCGCTGCCGACGATCGCCTCGACCTCCGCGATCGACTTCGGGCAAGCGGCGGTGAGCACTTCATTGCCACTGGGAGTGACCAGCACATCGTCCTCGATGCGCACGCCTAGCCCGCGGAACTCGGCAGGGATCGTCGTGTCGTCGTCGGCGAAGTAGAGACCGGGTTCGACGGTGACCACCATGCCCGGTTCGAGCAGCCGGTGCTGCGTGGTGCGCTCGATGAAGTAGGCGCCCGCGTCGTGGACGTCGAGACCGAGCCAGTGGCCGGTCCGATGCATGTAGAAGCGGCGGAAGGTCTTGGTGGCGATCGCCTCGTCGACGCTGCCGGACAGCAGCTTGAGTTCCACGAGCCCTTCGACCAGCACGCGAACCGCGACGTCGTGCGCCTCCTGGAAGCTGCGTCCGGGTTGGACGCAGTCGATCGCGCGCCGCTGCGCTTCCAGCACGATCTCGACCACCCGCCGCTGCGCTGGCGAGTGGCGTCCGTTCACCGGCCACGTCCGCGTCACGTCCGCGGCGTAGCACGAGTGTTCCGCGCCGGCATCGAGGAGGAAGAGGCTCCCGTCCGCGAGCGTGCAGTCGTTCTGGATGTAATGCAGGATGGTCGCATTGGCCCCGCCGGCGGCGATGGTGGAGTAGGCCGGGCCGCCGCCGCCGCGCCGTCGGAACTCGTGTTCGACGGCCGCCTCGATGGCGTACTCGGTCACGCCGGGCCGCGTCATCCGCATCGCGACGACATGGGCCGCCGCGGTGATGGCCGCCGCTTCGCGCATCGTGGCGAGCTCGGTGGCGTCCTTCTTGAGGCGCATCTCCGCCAGCAGCGGCGTCGGATCGATCACCCGGGACGGCGCCGGATTGCCCTCGCGCACCCGCGTGCGCAACGTCGCCACGAGCTCAAGGACCTGGCGGTCGAGTTCGGGCCGCGCTCCCGTCTTGAAGTAGAGCGGATCCTGGCCGCGCAGCAGCTTCGGCAGGAGTGCCGGCAACTCGCCGATCGGATGGGCTTCGTCGACGCGAAGCTCCGCGACCGCGCGTTCGACGCCGAGTCGACGACCGGTCCAGATCTCCTGATCGCGCTGGCGCGGCTGGAGGAAGAGGATCTGCTCGCCTTCCGGCCGCCCCTTGCACAGCACGAGCAACGCATCGGGCTCTGCGAAGCCGGTCAGGTACCAGAAGTCGCTGTCGGGCCGGAAGCGGTACTCGGCGTCCCCGTTGCGGTGTTTCTGCGCCGATGTCGGGATCAGCGCGACACCGCCCTCCATCGCGGCGAGCAGTCGGCGACGACGTTCGAGGGGGGCGGCGACTTCCACGGGCGAGCTCCTGGCGGAGGGCATCAGCCGCCGCGGGTGGAGGCGCGTTGCAGCGCGTTCGCCAAGGCGGGAAGGTCGGCAGCGTAGCGCTCGAAGAGCTCATCGACGAGGCGCGGGATGGGCAGCGGGACCAACACGTCGTTGAAGGCGGCGGCATGCGCGGCGGGAAGCGGGCGCATCGGCGCGAATGTCGCGATTCGACGCGCGAGCGGTTCGATTTCGAGACCCAGCGCGCGCGCGCCTTCGAGGAGCGAGCGGGCCAAGGCGCGCTCGTCGCCGTCCTCGCCCGCCGGCGCCAGGCGCGGATCGGCCGCGAGTCGGGCATCGAACAGCGACAGAGCGACTGCGGCAGCGACCAGCGTGTGCGCGGTCGGCAGCGAGAGGGAGCGGTCGACCACCAGCGCGCGATACGCGAGCCGCTTGGCGAGCCTGGGATAACCGAGGTAGAGCGAATCGCGCGGCGAGCGAGGTCGCGCCGCCGCGAAGCGCTCGCCGGCGGCACGTCGCGTCGCCACTTCAAAGTGCAGCAGCTCCGCGACATGGGCGTCGCACTCGCGCCGCGCCGTGGCGTCGGCGAGTGCCGTCAGCGACTCGGGTGCGAATCCCGGCAGCAGGTCGGGCTCGTCGTCGGTGCCCAGCGACGGATGGGCGGCGCCATCGGGACGATCGCTCGCCAGCGCCATCGGCGAATGGAGCGCCGCACGGATCCACTCCCAATAGGAGTTGTGCGGCTCATTGGCGCTGGCGCGCCGCAACGCCTCGTCGAGGAGCGGAGTGGCCGCCTCGCGGCCCCGTTCCGCCAGCGCGATCAACGCGAAGTGGTCGCGCCCGTGGTCGATCCCTTGGCGCGGCCCGTCGAACGCCGTGCGCGCCCGCGCCTCGAGTTCCGGTTGCGATGCCGCGCCGATCACCAAGGCGACGTCGCTGTCGCCCGCCGCTTCGAAGCGCGGTTCGGCGCCGTAGAGGCGGTCGCGGTACAGCTCGCGCAACGGGTCGCGCCCGAGCAGCGCCGCGCGCAAGTCCTCGCGTCCGGCGGCGAGCTCGGCTCGCAGGTAGAGCTCGGCGAGCGGCTCGTCGGGATGGTCGACGTGCGCCTTCGCCAGTTCGGCGAGGACGCGTACCGAACGCAGAGGGGAGTGGAGCGGCGGCGTCGGTTCCGAAGCGCTGCGCAGCGCCGCTTCGACCGCGGTCCAGTCGCCTCGCTCGATCGCGAGGCAGGCGATCAGCAAGGCGGCGTAGCGGTCGCGGTGATCGCTGCGCAGCGCCGCGGCATAGGCGGCGGCGGCGCGCTCGACCTCCCCTTCCCGCAAGGCGTGGTCGCCGTCCAGGCAGTAGGGACCCGGCGCGATCGTCATGCCTTCGCGCTTGGTCATCAGGTCGGCAGGGACCATGTCGAAGAGGCGCGGCTCGGGAGGCGGTCGATCGTCGGTTGGCGGCTCGATGCGCGAACGGGCCGCGAGCCAGCCGAAGGTCGGGACCATCACCGCGGCGCACGCGACGAGGAGCAGCAGCGTGCGCATCCATCGTGGCACCAGGGGAGGGGCCATCGGCGTGCGCTGCGAGGTGCGAATGGGAGGGCGACTGCCCACAGCGGTTTCCTTGGCGGCGCGTTTCGGGATCCCTCGGCGGTGCCATACTCTCGCCCGCGTCATGCCGCGCAACAAGCCGCGGCTGCAGGCAGCGGATCGAGGAGGGGCGGCGCGACGTGGATCGGAGCGAGCGCAGCGTGCTGGCCGTCGCTGCGGGCGGTCACGCTCTTTGTCACATCGCGACGCTGGTGCTCCAGCAAGTCGTGATCGAGGCGGCGCGCGATCTGGGCATCGCCTCGATCGGTTGGGTGGTGGCGCTCGGCCCGTTCCTGATGGGATTCTGCGCGCCGGGAGCGGGGTGGCTTGGCGATCGCTTCGGCACGCGCCGGATCTACGGCGGCTACCTCGCGCTGCTCGCGCTGGCCAGCGGCGCCGCGGCATTCGCGCCGGGGGCGTGGCTCTTCGTTCCGGCGGCGGCCCTGATCGGCGTCGCGGCCTCCTTCCACCATCCGGTCGGCCTGGCGTGGATCGGCGAAGCGCTCCCGACGCAGCGCGCGCGCGCCATCGGCATCCACGGGTTCATCGGCCATTTCGGTTCGACGCTGGCGCCGACGCTGGTGCTGCTGCTGGCGCAGAGCGTCGGCTGGCGCCACACCTATCGCGTGGTCGGCCTCGCCGCCGCGCTGCTGTTGGCGCTGCTGTGGTGCACGACGCGCACGGCGGGTGAGGTCGAGTACGCCGCGACGCGACGAGAGCGCCGCAGCAGCCGCATCCCGTGGCGCCTGGCGTTCGCGCCGGCGCTGCTGATCGTGATGGTGGCGATGATCGGCAACGGTCTGGTCCACCAGGGTTTCTGGGCGAGCTGGTCGTCGTTCGTCCGCGCGCAGGCCGGCGTGCTGCCCGACGCGCCGCCAAGCGCCAGCGGCGCCTCGCTGCAGCCGTTGCTGTTGCGCCTTTCAGATCTGCTGCCCGCGGCGTGGCGCGTCGGCGAAGGAGGACCGGCGAGCTTCGCGAGGCTGGCGGGACCGGTCGCGACCTTCGTGCTCGCGTTTGGCAGCGTCGGCGAGCTCTTCGGCGCGCGCGTCGCCAGGCGCGGCGGCGGGTTGCGTCGCTATGCGCTGATGAACGTCATCAGCGCCGTCGGGCTGCTCGGCGTTGCGTTCCTGTCGGGGCCGCTGCTGCTGGTGGCGGGAGCGCTGTTCGCGTTCTTCCATTTCGGGACGCAGCCGCTCGAGAACGAGCTGATCGCGCGGCGCGCAGATCCGCAGGTGCGCGGACTCGCCTACGGCATGAAGTTCGTGGTCAGTTTCGGGATCGGCTCGTTGGCGACCGACCCGGCCATCGCGGGTTGGCAGAGCCACGGCTTTCCACCGGTGTTCATCGCGCTTGCCGGGCTCGCGCTCGGCGGTGCGCTGCTCTGCCTGCTGCTCGCTCGTTCGAAGCGCTCCCCGCTCGCGCATTGAGCGCGACGAGCGACCGCTCAACGGGGTTCGCGCGCCACGATCTGGCCGCTTCGGATCATGAGCCCCGCCTTCTCGAAGAGCTGGTGCACGGTGGCGTTGGTCGCATCGCCTTGCACGAAGAAGTCGAGCGCCGCGGGGTCGCGTCGCGCCGCCTCGTCGAACGCCGCCAGCGCCGCCTTGCCGTCCGCCCGCAGCAGCGCCAGCGCGCCACGGCCGGCGAATCCGAGCGCGCACTCGGGATCGAGGCGCAGCGCGCGCTCGAAGGAATCGGCGGCACCCTTCGCCAGCTCGCTGTCGGGATCGAGGTAGGCCTGGCCGAGCGCGAAGAGTCCGCGGCGTGCCAGCGATGTCGCCTGCGCCGCAGGCGAGAGACCCATGCGCAGCGCGTAGGCGGCGCGATCGGGCTCGTCGGCGAAGCGCCACTCATCGCGAGGAGCCAGCCAATTCGCGTCGGCGAGGCCGTGCAGGAGCGCGTCGGCAAGCAGCTCGTGGCCGCGCAGATCGGGGTGCACGTAGTCGACGAACCAGCCGTTCTGACCGGCGAGTCCGGTCGCGCCAGAGGCGTTCGTGAGCGCCGGCCACGGATCGATCAGCAGCGCTCGCTCGCGGGTCGCGACTCGACGCATGCGCTCCTGCAGTTCCGTGGTCGCGCGCACCGGATGGCCGTCGAGGTCGCGCGCCGCGATGAACTCGCGATGCGCCATCGCGAAATCGCCGTTGCGTTGCGCGAGCTGTCCGAGCGCGTAGCGGACGGCGGCGACTTGCGGCCATCGCGACTGCCAGGCGGCGGCGTGGGCGGCGCGATCGAAGCCTGGATCGCGAAGCTCTGCACGCAGTTGGGTTCGCTCGGCCGCCGTGGCTTCCACCGGCAGCGTCGAGCGTTGCGGAGGCGTGTCGGGGAGATCGCAGATCGGCACGCAAAGGAGCGAGGTCGTGCCGGCGGCCGCGAGCGTCGTGACGAGGCGCTGCAGCGACGCTTCGTAGCGATCGAGCGCGCGGTCGATGAGCGCCGGCTCGAGGAGCGGCTCGTCGTCGAGCGCGCCGCGGTCGCGCAGCCGCTCGAGGAGCAGCCGGTCGCCACCCATCGCGGTGTCATCGCGGTTCGCCACGCTGCCGAGCCGTTGCGCGAGCCAACCGAAGAACCAGCTGCCGCCGAGCGCGCGGTGCAGCGCGTGGCTCCACGGTCGCATCGCGGCCGGCAAGTGCTGATCGAGGAACTCGTTGTGGCCGACGTAGACGATCGCGAGGTCGGGCGAAAGCGGCGCAAGCTCGGCGGCCACATCGGCGACCGCCTCCGCGTTCATGCCGTTGACGCCGAGGTTCCACACCTCGAAACGGTGGCCAGGCAGCAGCTCGGGGAGGCGCGCGGCGAGCCAGTCGGCGAAGGGCGCCGGCGGATCGAAGGGATGGCCATGCACGGTCGAATCGCCAAGGCAGACCACGCGCACGACGCCTGGCGCCTTCTCCCGCTCGAGCCGCTCGACGCGGAAGTGCGCACCCCCATGAGGGGGTCGCGGGCCGGGGACGAGGGCGCGGCCATCCGCGCTGGCGACGAAGTAGCGCGCTGGCGCGGCCGCTGAGTCGGCGGCGAGAGCAAGCCGCGCGACCGCTTCCGCGCCGAGCAGCAGCAACGTGACGAGCGCGGGGGCAACGACGATGGCGAGCAGCAGTCGCTTCACGAGCCTGACGATGGGAACTCTCCGCGACGACTCGCTCCTCGAGCGATCGAAGAGCGCGTCGCCGGAAGATAGCGCCGCCGGACGGGTCGTCATGGCAGGTCGTCATGGCAGGTCGTCGCCGAGGCGCCATCGGAGTCCGTCCGTGAACGAGAGCTTCGTGCTGGCGGCTGGGTCGGCTTCGAGCACCTCGACGTCGATGTCGACGAACGCGAGCGCCGGATCGTTCGGGACGTCGTCGCTCAACAGGGCGCCCCGCGCGGGCAGCAGGCGCTGGTGAGGTCAGCCTTCACCCGCAGCGCGGCGTCCTGCGTGCGAAGGAAGGCGTCGGTGGCGCCGCCGATCACGGTGCCGCGATCGACGTGCGCGCCGCTCGCTACAGTGCCGCGTCGCGATGGTTGCTGACCCACTCTTCCGCCGCCTCGATCGCGCTCGTCTGGACGCCACGCTCACGCGGCGTCTGCTGGTGGCGGCGCCGCCGCGGCTCGACGCGTTCGTCGGGGCGCATGCCGCCTTCAGCGACGGTTCCGAAGTGAAGGCGCTGACCACGGCCTCGCAACGCCTCGTCGATCTGCTCTGCGACGAGTTCGTGCTGGCGCGCAAGAAAGTGGTCCTGCGCGACGAGCCGCGACCCCATCGGCGGCGCGGCGGTCGCATCGTCTACGAGTTGCATGGCCAATGCCGGATGCATGGCGCGATCGAGGTCTTCGTGCGTACGGCGGCGCAGGAGCGGCCGGTCGCCTTCAAGTCGCTGCTCGAGACGCTGCTGCACGAGTTCGTGCACCATCACGACTTCGATGCCTTCGGCGCGTCGGTCCACTGTGGTGGCTTCTACGAACGGCTCGGCCAGCTCTATCGCCCGATGAAGACGTGGGGCGAACGGTGAGCGCCGGCGCGCGGCGGCTTCGGGCGGGCGTTGCGGGGCTGTTGCTCGTCGGCGCGGCATGTCGCGGAGGGGACTTCCAAGGCGCGGATCGCGGCGCGCGCGAGCGGCGGATCGAGGTCGAGGCCGCGTGGATCGACGCGGCGCAGCTGCCGAAGATGGCCGAGTCATTCGTCGCGAGCGGTGGCGAGGCGGTGGCGCTGCCAGCGGGCGCATGCCGTGTCGAGCTGGCGTTGCCTGACGCCGCGCCGGGCGAGCGGGTGGCGTTGCGTTGCTCGGTCGTGGGGGCGCCGCTCGATTGGACCGTTGCGTGGCGGGGCGCGACGGAGTCGTCGAAGTGCCGCGTGGAGCCGCGTGCTCACCGCGAGTGTCTGGAGTGGGTGGCGCTGGGCGAGTGGCCGCTCGGCGCGACCACGATCGTGCTCGAGAAAGGGGCGGCCTCTCCGGCGGCGCAACTCGACTTGTTGGCGTTGATGCGAGGCGCGCCGCTCCCCGACGAACCACGAAGCGCGTGGCGCAGCGCCGATGGGCGCTTCGAAGTGCGCGCCGCGCCGGGCGCGTCGCTCTCCGATCCCGAATGGACGCTGAAGCTCCTCATGGGGCAGGCGGCAGCGGTCGAGTCGCTGCTCGCGGCGCGTCTCGAGCGGCGGGTGGCGTTGATCGCGTTGCCAGCGGCCGCCACCGCGTTCGACGTGAGCGGCGGCTTCCAGCACGGTCATGCGCTCTTCCTGCGTGAGGACGAGCTCCACTTGCCGTGGCGCGGTTACGCGCACGAACTGTTCCACGTGGTCGAAGAGGAGCGGGTGCTCGGACTGCCCTGGTCGTGGAGTGAAGGGCTCGCGTGCGCGCTGGCGCTGGACGTGGCCGATGCCACCGTCGCCGGCATCGAAGGGCCGAAGCGCCAGCGGGACGCGCTCGCTCGGTTGCGGCGCGAGGGGGACGCCTTCCACCGACCGGGCGACCCGCCCGACAACGCCGTGCTGCCGTTGGCCGAACCTCCCGACGACCCGGATCGCTGCGCGGCGGGTTACGCGTGGGCGACGGCCCTGGTCGAGGAGGCGGCGCGGCGCGGCGGCCGTGGCTTCTATGCGCGCTTCCTCGCCGCGTACGAAGAGGAGTTTGCGCGGGCCGGCCCGGGTCGGGGCGAGCTGATCGCCGCGTTCCCGGCCGCGGCCGAGTGCGACCGCTACGCGCGGGCGGCACTGGTGACGGCGGCGGGTGCGCCGCTCGACGACCTCTTCGCCGCCTGCGGGCTCTGCACCGAGATCCGCTGACGGGCAACTTGCGGCGCAGGGTCCCCCGCGTCGCCGCGCTCAAGTCGCCGCTCGATCCTGCCGATGCAGCGGGAGTCGGAAGTTCTTTCCGTTCGCCGCGGATGGCGCGGCGCGGGACTTCCGAGGGGCGCCGGAAGTGACCGCGACGCGATCGCGGCTGCCGGAGCGGACGAACGGAGGAGCGTGTGATGGCCAGCGGCAGCAGCCAGCAGGAATTCGATCGAACGGGCGCGAATACGGTCGTCGAGCGACGCGGCAACACGCGCCGCGTCACGCATGCGGTCTTCACCGCGCGAATCGACGCCACCCAGCTGATGGGGGGCGGCCGCGACATCTCGCGCAGCGGCGCCTACTTCGTCACCAGCGATGAGCTCAAGCTCGAAGTCACCTACACGGCCAACGGCCGCGAAGTCACCGCGCCGGCGAAAGTGATCCGCATGGAGCAGGTGTCACCCGGCACGCTCGGCATCGCCGTCCACTTCGAGCGCCGCCTGCACGAGCAGGAGCTGCCGTAGCCGACGACGTCCGGCCAGTGGGCCGACGCAACGGCGTCGCGCCCGTTGGCAGGGTCCGCTCGCCGTGGAGTCAGTCCTAGGATTCGGGCCAGGCCGAAGCCAGAGCGAGTCGTCCGAGCGCGAGGAGGAGCGACGACATCGACTTCAGGGAGGTCGATGAGGAGCTCCGACACTGCGATCGGTCGGCGCAGCCGGGCGAAGTCGGCTCGAAATACTCGGGCCGACTCTCAGGCTTAGCAGCCCGTTGGAGAACTCCCCGTGTCGCCTGGCGGCGTCTTTCAAGCCGCTACTTCGTCGGAGTCTCTCGACAACTCACAGGGGAGTTGGCTTCGAACCTCCTCCTCGTTCCGACTCGAAATCCGCTCGCCAGACTCGCGGTGACTTCTCCAACGGGCTGTTAGGAGGCGAGCCAGCGCAGCAGCGGCGCCGGCCACATTCCGAACAGGAGCAGGGCGCCGCTGGCCACTGCCGTCAGCAGCGCGAGCCCGGCCGGCGCGAACAGCAGCGGCGCCGGCGCATCCTCGTTGGCCGGTCGCTCCATGTAGAGCGTCGCGAGCACGCGCAGGTAGTAGCCAAGCGCGATCACGGACGTCAGCGCCAGCACGATCATCGGCACCAGCAGCGCGGTGCCGAGCTCGAATGCGGCCTTCAGCACGAAGTACTTGCCGAGGAATCCTGCGGTCAGCGGCACCCCGGCGAGCGACAGGAAGCAGAGCGTCAGCGCCAGCGCGAGCCATGGTCGTTGGCGCGCCAGCCCTTTCAGCGCGCGCAGGTCCTGCAGCGCCGGCGTTTCGCGGCCGAGGTGCTCGATCCAGGCGAATGCCGCGAGCGTCGTGAGCGAGTAGGAGGCGAGGTAGAAGACGACGGCGTCGCGCGCCGCGGCCTCGGCGCCCGCCACCACCGCGAGGATGCCGACCAGCAGATAGCCGGCGTGCGCGATCGACGACCAGGCGAGCAGTCGCTTCAGGTTCGTCTGCATCAGCGCGCCGAGGTTGCCGACCACCATGCTGATGCAGGCGAGCACCGCGATCCCGGTGCGCAGCGAAGCGGTGTCGGGCAGGATCTCGATGGCGAGGCGCAGCAGGGCGCCGAACGCCGCGGTCTTCACTCCGGCCGCCATGAACGCGGTCACGGGTGTCGGCGCGCCCTGGTAGACGTCGGGCGTCCAGGCGTGGAACGGCGCCGCGGCCACCTTGAAGCCGAGCCCGACCAGCAACATCGCGCAGCCGACGTTCCAGACCGTTCCCAGATGGGCCGGGTCGCGCGAGAGCGCCGCGAGCGCGGAGTAACGGGTGTCGCCGACGGTCGAGAAGAGCAGCGCGATGCCGTAGACGAGGAAGCCCGAGGCGAACGCGCCGAGCAGGAAGTACTTGAAGCCGCTCTCGAGCGATGGGCTCGACAGCCGGCGGAACGCGGCCAGCACATAGAGCGGGATCGACAGCAGCTCGATCGCGAGGAACAGCACCAGCAGGTCGCGCGCCGCGACCAGCAGCACCATGCCGGACAGCGACGCCAGCATCAGCGCGAAGAACTCGCCGCGCGCCAGCGCGAGGCGCTCGAGCAGCGGCTCGGCCATCACGACGACGGCGAGCCCGATCACCAGCAAGAGCCCGGTCAACGAGCGAGCGAGCGCGTCATCCGCGAGCACGCCGAAGGGCTGGCGCGAGGTCGGACTCGTCGTCGCCAGACGCACCAGCGCCAGCGCCAGGGTCGCGCCTGCGAGGAGTGCCGGCAACTTGCCGGTGCGGTTCGGCGACAGCGTCTCCGCCAGCAGCACCGCAAGGCAGCCGACCATCGGCAGCCATAACGGCGCGGTGGCGGCGAGGTCGGCGGCGACGTCCATCACTTCCCCTCGATCGCAAGGCGCGGCGCTTCGAGCATCCGCTCGACGGCCGGTTCGATGCGCTTCAGCAGCGGCCGCGGCGCGAATCCCAACGCGATCATCAGCGCGAACAGCGGCGCCAGCGTGAGCATCTCGCGCAGGTTCAAGTCGCGCCAGGTCGCCGTCTTCGGGTGGACGACCGGTCCGAACAGCAGCCCCTTCACCAGCCCGAGCATGTAGATCGCGCCGAGCAGGACGCCGAGCGAGGCGAGGCTCGCGGCGAGCGCATGGTCGCGCCACGTGCCGATCAGGATCAGGAACTCTCCGATGAAGCCGTTCAGGCCGGGCAGTCCGATCGACGAGAGCGTCGCGAAGACCAGGCAGATCGCGAAGCGCGGCATCGTGCGCGCCAGGCCGCCGAAGTCGGCGAGCTGCCGGGTGTGGGCACGCTCGTAGATCATCCCGATCAACAGGAAGAGCGCGCCGGTCGAGAGTCCGTGGTTGATCATCTGCAGCGTCGCCCCGGTGGCGGCGGTCGACTGCATCGCGAAGATCCCGAGCACGACGAAGCCGAGGTGGCTCACCGACGAGTAGGCGATGATCTTCTTCAAGTCGGTCTGCGCCCAGGCCAGCAGCGCGCCGTAGAGGATGCCGACCACCGCCAGCGTCAGCAGCAACGGCGCGTGCTCGACGCTCGCCGCCGGGAAGAGCGGTAGGCAGAAGCGCAGCAGGCCGTAGGTGCCCATCTTGAGGGTCACGCCAGCCAGGATCACCGAGCCGCCCGTCGGCGCCTCGACGTGCGCATCGGGCAGCCAGGTGTGGAACGGAACCAGCGGCACCTTCACGCAGAAGGCGGCGGCGAAGGCGGCGAACAGCCACGCCTGCTCGCGCACGCTGAGCGTCGCGCGGCGCAGCGCCGCGAAGTCGGCGCTGCCGGTCGCGTGCATCACGTAGAGGATGCCGAGCAGCAGGAGCAGCGAGCCGGCCACCGTGAAGAGGACGAACTTGAGCGCGGCGTAGGTGCGGCGCGCGCCGCCGTAGATGCCGATCACCAGATAGAGCGGGATCAGGCTCATCTCGAAGAAGACGTAGAAGAGCACGAGGTCGAGCGCGGCGAAGACGCCGATCATCCCCGCTTCCATGGCCAGCAGCAGGACGCAGTACTGCCGCACGCGATCGTGGACGTGTCCGTAGGAGGCCAGCACCACCAGCGGCATCAGCAACGTGGTCAGCACGACGAGCGGAGCGGAGATGCCGTCGACGCCGAGATGAAAGCGGATGCCAAGCGCGGCGATCCACGGCACGTCGAGCTGGTGCGTCATCCCGCCGCCGAGGTCGGTCAGCAGCAGCGGCAGCGAAGCGGCGAAGGTGGCGACCGTCACCAGCAACGTGAGGAGTCGTGCGGGCTCGGGCGCGAGCCGCGGCCACAGCGCGATCAGCAGCGCCGCCGCGAGCGGGCCGAGGATCACGCCGGCGAGGAGCAGATCGTTCATCAGCAGGCTCCGCGCGCGTTCACTTCAGCGCCAGGGTGAGGAGGATGACGGCGCCCACCAGCATCCAGAACGCGTAGACGTGCACGACGCCGTTCTGCGCCAGGCGAACTCCGGTGGCGAGCAGCGCGCTCAATTGACCGGCGCCGCGGAAGAGGCCGTCGACCACGCGCCGATCGAACTCGAGGCATAGCTCCGCAAGGAAGCGCAGCGGGCGCACGATGAGCGCCGCGTAGATCTCGTCGACGTAGAAGCGGCCGAGCAACACCTTCGCGAGGCGCGGTGCGGTCAGTTCCGCCTGGCGCGCCGGCGCGAAGTCGCCGCCGTACCACTTGGCGCCGATCCGCCATGCCAGCACCGCGATCATCATCGCGAGCGCCATCAGGCCCCAGTTGAGCGCTGCGGGCAGATGAGCGGGGTGCGGCGCGGCCGCAAGCACGGGGTCGATCCAGCGGTGCAGCGGCATCCAATGCAGCGCCTCGAAGCCGAGCCCCACGCCGCCGACGATCGACAGCACCATCAGCACCTGAAGCGCGATCGCCATCGGCGCCGGCGCTTCGTGCGGATGGAGGTGGGGGTCGACGCGGCTGGTGCCGCCGAAGCAGAGCGTCATCATGCGGGCGGTGTAGAACGCGGTCAGCGCTGCGGTGAGGACCCCCATGCCCCACAGCACGTAGCGACTGGTGTGGCCGGCGTAGCCTTGCGCGAACGCGACGCCGAGGATCTCGTCCTTCGAGAAGAAGCCGGCGAACGGGAAGATCCCCGCCAGCGCGAAGGCGCCGACCGTCATCGCGCGCGCCGTCTTGGGCAGATGGTGCTTGAGGCCGCCCATCTTCCAGAGGTCCTGCTCGCCGTGGAGCGCGTGGATCACGGCACCGGAGCCGAGGAAGAGCAGCGCCTTGAAGAAGGCGTGCGTGATCACGTGGAATGCCGCGGCACCGAAGGCGCCGAGTCCGCAGGCGAGGAACATGTAGCCGAGCTGGCTCACGGTCGAGTAGGCGAGCACGCGCTTGATGTCGCGCTGTCGCAGCGCGATCAAGCCGGCGAAGAGCGCCGTGGCGGCGCCGACCCACGCCACCACGTCGAGCGCCCAATCGGCCGCGACGAAGAGCGGCGAGAGGCGCAGCACGAGGTAGATCCCGGCCGTCACCATGGTGGCGGCGTGGATCAGCGCGGAGACCGGCGTCGGGCCCGCCATCGCGTCGGGCAGCCAGACGAACAGCGGCAGCTGCGCCGACTTGCCGCAGGCGCCGACGAAGTAGCCGAGCGCCAGGAGTGGGGGCACCGTCGCCGCCGCCGCCATCAGCGGCTTCATCTCGCCATGGCCGAGCGTGCCGAAGAGCTTCCAGGTCCAGAACATGCCGATGAGGAAGCCGACGTCACCGATGCGGTTGACGATGAACGCCTTGCGGCCGGCGCGCGCCGCGATCTCTTTGCCGTAGTCGAAGCCGATCAGCAGGTAGGAGCAGAGGCCGACCCCTTCCCAGCCCAGGAAGGTGAGGACGAGGTTCTCGCCCAGCACCAGGATCAGCATCGAGAAGAGGAAGAGGCAGAGGTACGAGAAGTAGCGCCAGGCGCCCTCCTCGTGCTCCATGTAGGCGATCGAGTAGAGGAAGATCAGGCTGCCGACGCCGGTGATGAAGAGCGTCCAGGTCACCGAAAGCGGATCGAGGTAGACGCCGACGTCGAGCGCGAGGCGGCTGTCCCCGACCCCGAGGTCCATCCAGCGCCAGAAGCTCGCCTCGACGAAGCGCGCGTGCTCGGGAAGCCCGCGCAGGTGGAGGAACGCGGCGACCGCGAGGCCAAAGCAGCTCGCCGCCATGCCGAAGGCGAGCACGCCCGGCAGCTTGCCGTGGAGGCGACGGCCGAAGAGGCCGAGGACCGCCGCCATCGCAAGCGGCAGGGCGAGGAGCAGCGCGGCCACCAGGTTCATGCCCGCAGCTCCCGTACGTCGTCGGCCACGACGCTCTTCTTCAGGCGGAAGATGGCCAGCACCAGGGCGAGGCCGACCGCCACCTCCGCGGCGGCGACCGCGATCACGAAGAGCGCGCAGGCGCTGCCGCGCGCGGGCAGGTAGTCGCGCGCGCCGGCGATGAAGACGAGGTTCGCCGCGTTCAGCATGAGTTCGACGCTCATGAACATGACCAGCGTGTTGCGCCGCGCTGCGAAACCGGCGACGCCGAGTCCGAAGAGCAGCGCGGAGAGGAGGAAGTACCAGGCTTGCGGGACCATCGTGAAGCGGCTCCTTCGTTGCGCGTCAGACCGGCTCGTCGCGGCGAGTACGGCGCGCCAGGTGGATGGCGCCGACCATCGCGATCAGGAGCAACAGGGAGACGACCTCGAAGGGGAGGGCGTATTGGGTGAAGAGGACGTTGGCGACGTTGCCGGCGGTGGCGGGCAGATCGGGAGCATCGGCGGTCGCCGCCGCCTTCAGCTCTCCTGCCTGCGCGAACGGGACGGCGATCAGCGCCACCGTCGCGGCGGCCACGAAGAGCGATGCGCCGCGCGCCACCGACAGCCCTTCGTAGGGCGTGGCGTCGAGGTTGAGCAGCAGGATCACGAACAGGAACAGCACCATGATCGCGCCGGCGTAGACCATCACTTGGATCGCGCCGAGAAGACCGGCGCCCAGCGTCAGGAAGAGGCCGGCGACGCCGAGGAAGGCGCCGACCAGCCACAGCGCGGCGTGCACCGGATTGCGGCGCGTCACGACTTGCACCGCGCCAACGAGCGCGATGGCCGAGAAGATCAGGAATGCGGTCGTTTCGCTCAGCACGCTGTCCTCAGTAACACCGCCACCGCCACCGTCGTCAGAACCACCCGAGCGCGGCGCCGAGGCCCGCGAAGAGCAGGTTGACCAGCGCCAGCGGGAGCATCAGCTTCCAGCCGAGGTTCATCAGCTGGTCGTAGCGCAGGCGCGGCAACGTCCAGCGGACGTGGATGAAGAAGAAGAGGAACGCGAGGACCTTGGTCAGGAAGACGGCGACCTGCGTCAGCGCGCCGCCCCAACCGACGACCGCCTCCTTGGTCACGAACGGGAAGTGCCAGCCGCCGAGGAAGAGGCAGACGATCACCGCGGAGCCTGCCACCATCGCGGCGTATTCGCCGAGGAAGAAGAGGCCGAACCGCATCGACGAGTATTCGGTGTGGTAGCCGCCGACGAGCTCCGGCTCCGCTTCGGGCAGGTCGAACGGCAAGCGGTTGGTCTCGGCGAACGCGGAGATGGTGAAGAGCACGAAGCCGAGCGGCAGCTTGAAGCAGTTCCAGATGCCGCTCTCGGCCTGGCGCAACACCAGGTCGCTGAGCTTGAACGAGCCGAAACTGTCACCGCTCGCGACGACCAGCACCGAGAGCAACGTGATGCCGAGCGTGAGCTCGTAGCTGATCATCTGCGCGGAGGAGCGCAGCCCGCCGAGCAGGCTGTACTTGCTGTTGCTGGCCCAGCCGCCGAGCGTGATGCCGTAGACGCCGATGGAGGAGAGGGCGAGCACGCAAAGGACGCCGATGTCGACGTCGGCGACGACCAGCGGGATCGAGCGTCCGCCGATCTCGAGCGTGCCGCCGAACGGGACGACCGCCATCATCGCCAGGGCGCAGGTGGCGGCGATGGCCGGAGCGGCGGTGAACAGGAAGTTCGGGACGCCGTCGGGTCGCAACTCCTCCTTGAAGAGCATCTTCACGAGGTCCGCCATCGGCTGCATCGTGCCGCCGATGCCGACGCGGTTGGGGCCGACGCGGTACTGCATCCACGCGGAGACGCGCCGCTCGGCCAGCACCAGCAGCGGCACCAGCGTCATCGTGATGCCGAAGACCGCGACCGACTTGATCAGCGTCAGCCAGAGCGGATCGGCCAGCGTCGTCGCTGCGAGCATGGTGGAGAGCAGCGCGTTCATGCCTTCGCAGCCTCCAGTGCCGGAGCGAGGCGCAAGCCGTCCTCAGGGATCTGCGCGAGCGTGGCGCCGGGTTGGCCGAGCGCTTCGAGCAGCGCGAAGGTCAGGTCCGGCTTGCGGGCGAACGCGGTGAGCTCCTGCTTCGCGGCGGCGGCGATCTCCTGGAGCAGCGCCGTCTCCGCGACGGTGCCCTGCGGCCAGCGCTGCGCTCGTCGGGCGCGTTGCAGCACGCCGTCGAAGTTGATGAAGGTGCCATCCTTCTCGCTGGCGAGCGTGCCGGGCACGAAGATCTCGGCGGCGAGCGGCGCCGCGGCGGCATCGGCCGCCCGGTCGCGCACCACGTCGACCAGCGCCAGTCGCTTGCCTTTGGCGCCGGCCAGCAGCCGCGCGGCGAGCGTCGCATCGAACGCGAGCAGCCCGCTCGTCGCAGGCTCAGCAAGCAGCTTCGTCGCGGCCTCCTCGGCGAGCGGCGCGATTCCAAGCCGCTCGAGCGCCTCCTCGTTGGCGGCCGCGCGGCCCGTGTAGAGGATGCCGTCGCCATCGGTCGCCGACGTCGGCACGTAGGCGAGCTGGCGCGCGAGCGGCGCGAGCACGCTCTTCGCGAGCAGCAGCTCTTCGGCGGTGAGGCGCGCCGAGAGGATCACCAGCCACTTGCCGCGCTCGGCGGTGAGCGTCGAGGCCAGCGCGGCGGCGGCTTGCGCGGCAGGGACGCGCGCACCCTTCACGAATCCGAGCTCTTCGCGTCCTTGCGGGTTGTACGCCTCGAGCAGGCCGAAGCGTCCCTTGTCGCACATGAAGTGGCCGTTGACGGCCAGGTTCACGCGCGGGCGCACGCGCAGCAGGCGGTTGCGCTTGGTCTCGAGCAGGATCGAGCAGTTGCGGTCGCACCCGGTGCAGACCGACTCCTCGGTGTCGAGGTCCCAGACGCGGCTCTTGAAGCGGAACTCCTTCAACGTGAGCGCGCCGACCGGGCAGATGTCGGCGAGGTTGCCCTCGTAGTTCGAGTGGATCGGCTCGCCAGGGAAGATCGCGATGACGTTGCGATCGCCGCGGCCCGCGACGACGAGACTCGGCGACTTGGCGTATTCGCCCATGAAGCGGACGCAGCGCGTGCAGAGGATGCAGCGCTCCTGATCGAGCAGGATGTGGTCGCCGATCGGCTCGTGCTTCAGCTTGTCGCGCTTGGGTTCGCTGAAGCGGCCGACGCCGTTGCCGTGGCGATAGGTGAAGTTCTGCAGGTCGCACTCGCCGGCCTTGTCACAGATCGGGCAGTCGAGCGGGTGGTTCGCCAGCAGGAACTCGAGCGTGGCCGCGCGCGCGGCGACGCAATCCTTGCCGGTGGTCGAGACGTTCAGGCCGTTGGTCGCTTCGGTGCGGCAGGCGATGGTGACGCGCGGCGGCTTGCCGGCGTCGAGGATCTCGACCTGGCACATGCGGCAGCTGCCGACGGGCGCCAGCGCGGGGTGGTAGCAGTAGTAGGGGATCTCGATGGCGAGCTTGCGCGCCGCCTCGATCAGGTTCGTTCCGGGCGGAACTTCGACCTTGCGCCCATCGATGGTGAGCTCAGCCATGGAGCGCGGTTCCCTCGGTGGCGGCGCGGCCCACCGCTCGTTGCGCTGAAACCTGCGTCAGCTCGCTGCGGAAGTGCTTGATGGCCGAACCGAGCGGCCCGGCGAACGCCTCGGGGAAGACGCAGATCGTGCGCTGCTTGCTGCCGCGCATGATGTCCTCGAGCAGAGCGAAGTCCTCGGCGCGTCCCTCTCCGTTCTGGAAGCGGCCGATCACCTGATCCGACCACGCCGATCCCTCGCGGCAGGGGCTGCACTGGCCACACGTCTCGTGACGGAAGAAGCGCGAGAAGACGCGCGCGGCGTCGACGATCTCGATGCCTTCGGGGATCACGATGATCCCGCCGGTGCCGAGCATCGTCCCTTCCTTGCGCAGGCTCTCCGGATCCATCGGCACGTCGAGTCGATCGGGCGGGAGGAAGCCGGTCGAGGCACCGCCCGGAATGAAGGCGCGCATCTTCTTGCCGCCCTTCACGCCGCCCGCGTGTTTCTCGACGAGTTCGCGCGCGGTGGTGCCAAGCGGCAACTCGTAGCAGCCCGGCCGCTCGACCGCGCCCGAGACGCCGAACAGCAGGTGGCCGGGCGCCTGCGCCGTGCCCATCGTCTTGAACCACGCCGCGCCGCGTTCGAGGATCGCCGGCACGTTGGCCAGCGTCTCGACGTTGTTCACCGAGGTGGGCCGTCCAAACGCTCCCCACACGGCAGGGAAGGGCGGCTTGGGCCGCGGCTCGCCGCGACGACCTTCGAGCGAGTTGAGCAGCGCCGTCTCTTCGCCGCAGATGTAGGCGCCGGCGCCGCGGTGCAGCACGATGCGCATCGGGCGCCCGCTGCCAAACGCGCTGTCGCCGAGGATGCCGGCCGCCTCGAGTTCCGCGATCGCCGTGGCCAGCGCGTCGTGCGCGGTGAGGTACTCGCCGCGGATGTAGAGGAAGGCCGTCTGCGCCCGGATCGCGAACGATCCGATCATGATCCCTTCGAGGAGAAGGTGAGGGTCCTTCTCCATGATCTGCCGGTCCTTGAACGTCCCCGGCTCGCCCTCGTCGGCGTTGATGACCAGGTAGCTTGGCCCCTTCAGCTCCTTGGGCATGAAGCTCCACTTGATGCCGGTCGGGAACCAGGCGCCGCCGCGGCCGCGCAGGCCGGCGTTCTTCACCTCATCGACGACCTGCTCGGGCGTGAGCGACGTGAAGACGCGCTTCGCCTGCTGATAGCGCCCCTTCGCCTGCGCCTCGACGAGCAGCAGCGGGTCGCGACGAGCGAACTCGTTGGAGAGGTACGTTTTCATCAGGCGCGCTCCTCGCGCTGCGCAGCGAGGATCGCGGCGCTGCGATCGCCGTCGGCGCGGGAGAGCCTGGCGAGCAACGCTCGAACCTTGTCGGGCGTGAGGTTCTCGAAGTAGCGGCTGTCGATCTCGAGGCACGGGCCAGTGCCGCAGCTGCCGAGGCATTCGACCTCTTCGAGACTGAAGCGTCCGTCGGCGGTTGTCTCGCCGGGCGCAATGCCGAGTTCATCCTTCACCGTCGCGACGATCTGCTCGCTGCCATTGATCCAGCAGGCGATGTTGCGGCAGACGCCGAGCGGGAAGCGTCCCGCCGGACGCTGGCGATACATGGTGTAGAAGGTCACCACGCTGAAGACGTCCGCCGGCGCGACCCCGGTGAGCTCGCCGGCGAGCCGCATGTCGACCGGCGCGAGATGGCCGCGCCACTCTTGAAGACGATTCAAGATCGGCAGCAAGGCGCCGCGCTTCTGCGGGTAGTGCGCCGTCAGGGCGCGCAGCTCGGCGAGGATGCCCTCGGGCAGCACCTTCGGCTCGGCTTCGCCG
Organism: Planctomycetota bacterium; assembly: GCA_031409275.1. GTDB lineage: Bacteria > Planctomycetota > B15-G4 > B15-G4 > SIAN01 > SIAN01. The sequence goes on along the minus strand of JANNXA010000055.1, from coordinate 280,580 downwards.
GATCCGCTCACGGTCGTGCTCCCCGCGCTGTCACGCTTCGACTTCCCACGCGAGCGCTCCCTTGCGCCAGGCGTAGGCGAGACCGAGTCCGAGCACTCCGACGAAGAGCGCGACGGTCGCGAGTCCGGCGATGCCAAGGCTCTTGGCGCGCACCGCCCAGGCGAACATGAAGACCGCTTCGACGTCGAACAAGATGAAGAGCATCGCCACCAGATAGAAGTGGACCGAGAAGCGTCGCCGCGCGCTGCCGGGCGAGGAGGTGCCCGATTCGTACGGCATGCCCTTCGGGGCGGTGCGGCGGCGCGGGCCAAGCAGCAGCGACACCACGATCAGCGCTGACACGGCGGCGACGACCACGGCGACGTGGACGAAGAGCGGGACGTAGCTCTCGATGGCGCTCGCTGGGGCGCTAGTCATGTTTGGGACGGCCAAGTCCTCGGCGAGCCGCGGGCGCGATCCGCAGCGATGGAGCGCGCCACCGATCCGCGGGTGCCGGTGTGGCGTCGCAAAAAACGAGCGAGGTTTTCTAGCGCTCTGCGCCCCGGCGCGTCAATGGACGCGCCCGGGCGGGCGCGCCATCGATGCAGAGGCTCAGGACCCGTCGCGCGGAGGATCGCTCGCTGGCGCGGATGACTTCTCGCTTGGAACCGGCGGGTCCGACACCGAGGGTCGCTCGCCCTCGAAGTCGCGCGGGATGCCGTATTCGAAGTCGGCGCGCGACGGCAGCGCGCGTCGCTCGAAGAAGTTGGAGGTCTCCGGCAGCAGCGTCGACATCTCATCCAGACCGATGAACGCCAGCGCGGGCGGTTCTTCGCTGTAGACGCCATTCAGGATCCCGACCAGTTGCAGCATTCCCTCGCGCCAGGCGAAGAGGCCGGCGCCGCAGTAGCGCGTGGCGACGTCGACGAGGTCGCCTTCGTCGAGGACGACGAGGTCGCCGTGCCGGCCGAGGTCGAACAGATGGCAAGAGAGGAGGTCGGCGCGATCGGCGGTGCGGACCTCGACGAAGAGGCGGTCGTCATACGCGGCGGGATAGATCGCGAAGCGGGCGAGATGCGGTTTGGAGGAGATCGGCGCCATCAGCGCGAGGACGTCGCTCTGCCGGACGAGGCGGGCGCGATCGTCGAAGAAGCCGTTCCCGGTCCGGTAGCGGAACGACACCTCACCGGTGGTCGGGACGATCTCTCGCAAGGCGAAGAGGCCGTCCTCGGTCGAGACGCCGCGCACGATGCCGCGCTCGGTCTGGAACTCGACGTTCGCCTCGATCGGCGCCGGTGTCTGGCAGGCTGCCAGGAGCAGTGCCGCCAGGAGGGAAACAGGGCGAAGCAGCGTTCCGTCGTTCATGGGCGGGGGAGCTTAGCAGCCCGTTGGAAAACTCTCGGTGTCGCCGGCCGCGCGACTCACCGCTTCTTCGGGGTCGAACTCTTGCCCGGCGAGGTGCGACCCTGCGGCTTGGCGGACGAAGGACGTGGGGTTGCAGGTGGCGCGGCGGGAGCCGAGGAGTTCGCGCCGTTGGCGGCGGGAGGGGTCGCGCCGCTCGGCTTGGTCGTCGCGGCGTCGGTCTTTGCTTCGCCCGGCTTCGCGGCACCCTGCTTCGCGTCGCCTTGCTTCGCGTCGCCTTGCTTCGGGTCGGGCGGCTTGGCGCTCGTCGCGCCAGCGCTGTCCTTCTTCGCCGCCTCCTGATAGTCGTTCGAGCGGTAGTCGGTGATGTAGAAGCCGGACCCTTTGAAGATGAGGCCGGCGCCCGGTCCGATCAGTCGTTCGAGCCGGTTCTTGCCGCAGCTCGGGCACTTCTTCAGGTGCCCCGACGAGATCGACTGGAAGTGCTCGAAGGTGTGCGCGCAGGACTTGCAGCGGTAGTCGTAGGTGGGCATCGCGTTCAGCTCGCCTCAGCGCCGCCGGCAGCGGCCGGTGCTTTGGCGACTCGGACCTTCGCGGCGCGGACGAGCTGGGCGCCCATCCGGTAGCCGCGACTGATCTCGCCGACGACCGTGCCAGGAGCCACGTCGCTGCGCTCTTCCTGGAACAGCGCTTCGTGGTGGAACGGGTTGAACGGCTGGTTCATCGGCTCGATCGGCTCGACGCCGAAAGCGCGAAGCTTCTCGAGGAAGACGATGCGGGTCAGCGAGACGCCTTGCGCGAGCGGCGTGGCACGCTCGCTGTCGGGCATCGACTGCAGCACGAGGTCGAGGTTGTCGAGCACCTCGATCATCTCGCGCGCGACGCGTGCCGTGATCTCGTCGCGAACGACCTGTCGCTCGCGGCCGAAGCGCTTGGCCTGGTTGTCGAGGTCCGCGTGCGACTGCAGCAGTCGCTCCTTCAGTTGTCGCACCTCGCTTTCGAGGCGAGCGATCTCGGTGGCGACGTCGGCGGGCGACCCGGCGTTCTGCTCTACGGGCGGCGCGCCGGCCGCGGTGTTCGCGGGCGTGGCTTCCGCCGATTCGGCGGGGTCGGGAGTGGCGGGTTTCTTGCTCATAGTGGCGTCGTCGGACGGGTCGGTCACGACCCGAACAGTTCCTTCACCTTGCCGAGGAAGCTCTTGCGCTCGGGGCTCACGTTCTCGTCCTCGATGCCCTGCAGTTCGCGCAGGAGTTCTTCTTGCCGCTTGGTGACCTTCTTTGGCATGTCCACGGTGACGCGGACCAGCAGGTCGCCTGGCCCGCCACCGCGCAAGTTCGGAATCCCCTTGCCGCGCAACCGCATCACGGTGTGGGCCGCCGTGCGTGGCGCGATCGTCAGCGTGGCGGGTCCGCCGAGCGTCGGCACCTCGATCTTGGTGCCGAGCACCAGGCCCGAGAAGCTGACCGGCACTTCGAGGTGGAGGTCGTCGCCTTCGCGCTGGAAGAGCGCGTGAGGTTTGACGTTGACGATGCAGTAGAGGTCGCCGCGCGGGCCGCCGCGCGCGCCCGGTTCGCCTTCGCCGGCGAGACGGACCTGGGTGCCCGTGTCGACGCCAGCGGGGAGACGGACGTTCAGTTCGCGCCGCGACTTCTCGGTGCCGGTGCCGCGGCACTTGCGGCACGGATGCTCGAGGATCTCGCCTTCGCCCTGGCAACGGCCACAGGTCGTGCGGATCGAGAAGAAGCCTTGCGACTGATGGACGACGCCTTTGCCGCGGCAGGTCGGGCAGGCGGTGGGGGCGCTGCCGGCGGCCGCGCCGCTGCCGCTGCACTCGGAGCAGTGTTCGTTGCGAGCCACCTCGATGGTTCGCTCGGTGCCGCGCGCCGCTTCCTCGAGCGAGATGTCGAGTTGGCATTTGAGCGTCGCGCCGCGTTGCCGACGCGGACCGCTCGCGGCACCGGTGAACTGGCCGAAGAACTCGTCGAAGACCGAGCCACCGCCGCCGCCGCCGCCACCGCGGCCGCCCATGCCGAAGATGTCACCGAACGCCTGGAAGATCTCTTCGAAGTTCCCGAACCCGCGCGCATGCCCGCCCTGGCGGACGCCGGCGTGGCCGTACTGGTCGTAGACCTTGCGCTTGTCGGCGTCGGAGAGGATCTCGTACGCCTCGGCGGCTTCCTTGAACTTCTCCTCCGCCTTGGGGTCATCCTTGTTGCGGTCGGGATGGAACTGCAAGGCGAGCTTGCGGAACGAGCGCTTGATCTCGTCGGCGGTCGCGGTGCGCGCGACGCCGAGGATCTCGTAGTAGTCGCGAGGAGTCGACATCGAGCGTTTCCGCAGGAGCGCGCGTCAAAGTTCCGGGTTGGCGTGCAGCCCCGCGAGGGCGCTGGTGCGCATCTCGCGGGGCCGCGTGACAGCTTGATCCGAGTCCGTATCGGGGAGGCGGCGCGGCGGGCGCCGACCGGCGGTCAGGTCGTGCTGCCGACGACCGCCTTCTTGCTCTCCTTCAGGTCCGTCACGAGCGTGTCGGTGGTGAGCATCAGGCCGCTGACCGACGCCGCGTTCTGCAGCGCAAGTCGAACCACCTTCACCGGATCGACGACGCCCGCCTTGACGAGATCTTCGTACTCGCAGGTCAGGCCGTTGAAGCCGTAGTTGCCCTTGCGCGACTTCACTTCGGCGGACACGACGCTGCCTTCGAGGCCGGCGTTGGTGCCGAGCTGGCGGATCGGCGCCTCGAGCGCCTTCGCGATGATCTCGCGGCCGAACTGCTCATCGCCCTTCAACTTCACGTTCTCGAGAGCCGCAAGGCAGCGCAGCAGCGCCACGCCGCCGCCGACCACGATGCCCTCTTCGACCGCGGCCTTGGTCGCCGCAAGCGCGTCCTCGACGCGATCCTTGCGCTCCTTCATGGCCGCTTCGGTCGGCGCGCCGACCTTCACCACGGCGACTCCGCCCGCGATCTTGGCGAGCCGCTCCTGCAGCTTCTCCTTGTCGTAGTCGGAGGTGGTCTGCTCGATCTGGGCGCGGATCTGCTCGACGCGCTCCTTGATCGCAGCCTTCTTGCCGGCGCCTTCGACGATCGTCGTGTTGTCCTTGTCCACCACGATGCGCTTGCACGCGCCGAGGTCGGACAGCAGCAGGGATTCGAGCTTCTTGCCGAGATCCTCGCTGACGAAGGTGCCGCCGGTCAGGATCGCGAGGTCCTGCAGCATCGCCTTGCGACGATCACCGAAGCCCGGCGCCTTGACCGCCACGCACTGCAGCGTTCCGCGCAGGCGATTGACGACCAGCGCGGCGAGCGCCTCGGCCGAGACGTCCTCGGCGATGATGACGAGCGGGCGCGCCGCCTGCGCGATCTGCTCGAGCAGCGGCAACAGCGAGCGCAGGTTCGAGATCTTCGCCTCGTGGATGAGGAGCAGCGGATTCTCGATCTCGCACGTCATCGCCTGCACGTTGGTGATGAAGTAGGGCGAGAGGTAGCCCTTGTCGAAACGCAGCCCCTCGACGAGTTCGACCGACGTTTCGGTCGACTTGCTCTCTTCGACCGTGATCACCCCGTCCTGGCCGACGCGATCCATGGCGGTGGCGAGGATCTCGCCGATCTGCGCATCGCCGTTGGCGGCGATGGTCGCTACCTGCTGGATCTCGTCGCGACCCTTCACCTTCTTCGCCATGCCGTTCAGCTCGGCGACGACGGCGTCGACCGACTTGTCGATGCCGCGCTTCAGCACGGTCGGGTTGACGCCCGCCGACAGGAAGCGCAGCCCTTCCGAGAAGATCGACTCGGCGAGGATGGTCGCCGTGGTCGTCCCGTCGCCCGCCGCGTCGCCGGTCTTCTTGGCGACTTCGATCACGAGCTTGGCGCCCATGTTCTCGAACGGATCTTCGAGTTCGACTTCCTTGGCGACAGTGACGCCGTCCTTGGTGACGGTGGGGCCACCGTAGGACTTCTTCAAGATCACCGTGTGGCCGGCCGGCCCGAAGGTGACCTTCACCGCGCGCGCAAGCGCGTGCACGCCATCGCGCATCTTCCGGCGCGCGTCATCGTCGTAGAGGATCTGCTTCGCCATGTTGGTTCCGTGGTCCTTGGTTGGGCCGCTTGGGGCGGCCGGCGGAAAGTGGGAGGCGTCTGCTGCGGCGCGGCGGGGACCGCCTAGCGGTCATGCCGCGCGCAGCGCGCGGCGAGCGTCACGCCGTCTCGAGGCGCGCGAGCACCTCGGTCTCCTTCAGGATCTTGAACTCTTCGCCGCCGACGGCGACGTCGGTGCCGGCGTACTTGCCGAACATCACCAGATCGCCCTTCTTCACGGCGACCGGCGCGCGCGCGCCGCTCTTCAGCATCCGGCCCGGGCCGACTGCGGTGACGGTGCCACGCTGCGGCTTCTCCTTCGCCGCGTCTGGCAGCAGGATGCCGCCAGCGGTGCGTTCCTCGGCATCGAGGACCTGCACCACGATCCGATCGTCGAGGGGCTTGAACTTCGCCATTGCTCACTGCCTCCGGGCTGTCGAGGCCAGCGGCCTCGTGTGTAGATGTCTTCGGGATGAAATCAGCGGGACGTCGCGGCGCGCCGCGATCTCACATGTCCATGTCGCCCACGCCGCCGTGCTCGTGGTCGTCGTGGCCGCCGCCCTTGTCCTTCTTCGGGAGGTCGGTGATCAGCGCGTCCGACGAAACGAGCAGCGTCGCCACGCTCACCGCGTTCTGAAGCGCAGTGCGCACGACCTTCGTCGGGTCGATGACGCCGGCCTCGACCATGTCGCACATCTCGCCGGAGAGCGCGTTGAAACCGTGGGAGCCGCTGGCGGCCTCGACCTGGCTCGCGATGAGCGCGCCGTCGAAGCCGGAGTTGTCGGCGATCGTGCGGCACGGGATCGAGAGCACGCGCTCGACGATGTCGTAGCCGAACTTCTCGTCGCCAGTGGGCCGTTCCTTCTTCGCGATCGCCTTGCGGCAACGCAGCAGCGCGACGCCGCCGCCCGGAACGATGCCTTCCTCGACGGCCGCGCGCGTGGCGTGCAGCGCGTCCTCGACGCGGGCCTTCTTCTCCTTCACCTCGGTCTCGGTCGCACCACCGAGGTTGATCTGCGCGACGCCGCCCGCGAGCTTGGCGAGCCGCTCCTGCAGCTTCTCCTTGTCGTAGTCGGAGGTCGCCGCCTCGATCTCGCGGCGGATCTGCTTCACGCGCCCGGAGACCGCAGCCCCCGCGCCCGCACCGCCGATGATGGTGGTGTGCTCGGAGTCGACCGTGACCTTCTTCGCCTTGCCGAGCCGGTTGAGGTCGACCTTGTCGAGCTCGAGGCCGACGTCCTTCATGACGGCGGTGCCGCCGGTGAGGATCGCGAGGTCCTCGAGGTACTGCTTGCGGCGATCGCCGTAGCCCGGAGCCTTCACCGCGCAGCACTGCAGGATTCCGCGCAGCTTGTTCACCACCAGCGTGGCGAGCGCCTCACCCTCGATCTCCTCGGCGATGATCAGCAGCGGGCGTCCCGCCTTGCTGGCCTTCTCGAGCAGGGGGACGAGCTTGACGATCGAGCTGATCTTGTCCTCGTAGATGAGGATCAGCGGGTTGTCGAGCACGCAGGTCATCTTCTCGGGCTGCGTGACGAAATGCGGGGAGAGGTAGCCGCGGTCGAACTGCATGCCTTCGACGACGTCGACGGTCGTTTCGGTCGTCTTGCCTTCCTCGACGGTGATCACGCCGTCCTTGCCGACCTTGTCCATCGCGTCGGCGATCATCTTGCCGGTCTCGGGATCGTTGTTCGCCGAGATGGCGCCGACCTGCGCGATCTCCTTGCTGCCGGAGACCTTCTTGCTCATCGACTGCAGCGCGTTGGTGATGTCCTCGCAGGCGCGCTTCATGCCGCGCACCAGCGCGGCGCGATTGACGCCGGCGGTGAGGAGCTTCAGCCCCTCCTTGTAGAGGGCCTCGGAGAGGATCGTGGCGGTGGTCGTGCCATCGCCGGCGATGTCATTGGTCTTCGAGGCGGCTTCGCGAACGAGCTGCGCCCCGAGGTTTTCGTAGGGATCGCTGAGCTCGATCTCTTCGGCGACGGTGACGCCGTCGTTGATGATCGACGGGCCGCCCCAGCCCTTGTCGAGCACGGCGCAGCGGCCGCGCGGGCCGAGCGTCGTCTTCACCGCACGCGCCAACTTGGTCACACCGGCGAGAAGTCGCTCCTGCGCTTCCTGCTCGAACACCATCTGCTTCGCCATTTCCGAGTGCTCTCCTTCGTCTTTGCGCCAGCGGGTGAACTCAGCTGGTCCAATCAGCAGGTCAAGGGTGCGGTCCGACTCTGCGACCGAGCCCAGGTCGGGTCGATCGCCTCGCCGAGCGGCGACGTCGCATCGAACGCGGCGCCCGCGGCGGGCGCTGTCGAGCCGAGGGGCCGAAGGCAAACCGAGTGCCTCGGCTAACGGCGCATTCAGCGAGCAGGGTGCGCCACTTTGTCGTCGAGGCTGCGATCGGCCCACGACCGCGTTGACAATTTGGCGCCGATCACCGGGGAACTGGCCTCCGTACAATCGCGCCATGATTGCCATCCCGAGCTTCGTCGCCCTGTGCGCCGCCGGTGTCTTTGCCTCACCCCACGAAGGCGTGGTCGACGCTTGCGAGTTGCAGCTGCGCGATGGCAGCCGACGACTCGCGAGCACCGTCGCCTTCGCCGCCGATGGCGACGCGACGGTCAGCGGCGCCGACGGTGGTGCCGATCGCGTCGCCCTCGACGATCTGGTGGAGGTCACCTTTCCCGGTGCGATCGGACGCGCCGTCGCCGACGCGATGACCCTGCGGCTGCATGACGGCAGTCGGCTGTTCGGAAAGGTCGTGGGCGGCGACGACGAACAGGTGCAGTTCGAGCTCGCGGTGGGTGGCACACTTGCGCTGCCGCTCGACGCGGTGCGCGCGGTGTTCGCCGGGCCGCGTCACTCCGAACTCGAGGTCGCGGCGTTCGCGGTCAACCACGACGGCGACACGCTGCATCGTCGTCTCGAGGTCGGCGGCGATCACACGCGCGGAACGGTCGTTTCCTTCGCGGCGAGCGGCGTCCGCTTCGAGTACTCCCTTGGCACCGCCGACTTCGCCTGGAGCGAGGTCGAAGCGATCGTCCTCGAGCAGCAGGTTGCGCCGCGACTGCCGCGGGGACGGGTGGTGGAAGCGGACTTGCTGCCGGATGGGACGCTGATCGGCGAGCTCGTCCGCCTGAGCGGGTCGGAGCTCGTGCTGCGGCCGCTTTCGGGCGAACGGGAGGTCGCACTGCCGCGCGCCGCCGTCGCAGCCATTCGCCTGCGCGCGCCCGGTTGGCGCTGGCTCTCCGATCTCGAGCCGTCCAAGGTCGTCGAGACCCCTTACCTCGGCGGGCCCGGCGATTTCTTCTTCCCATGGCGGCGCGATCGCAGCGTGACGGGGCTCCCGCTCCGGTCCGCGGGCCACCGTTTCGGCAAGGGGTTCGGCTGCCATTCGCGATGCGAGCTCAGCTTCGCGCTCTCGCCTGCGTCGCGCCGATTCGTGGCGACGGTCGGGCTGTGCGATGAGGTGTTGTCGCTGCCCGAGCGCGGCGCCGTCGAGTTCCGCGTCCTCGTGGATGGGGTGGAACGGTGGAAGAGCCGCCTGCTGCGGGGCGGCGACGAACCGCAGCGCATCGAGGCGCTCGACGTCAGCGGCGGCAAGGTGTTGACGCTGGTGGCTGACTTCGGCTCCGGTGAAGACGTCGCCGACCGCGCCTGCATCGGGGACGCGCTGCTGCTCGACTGAGGACTCGCGGAATCGTGTCCGCTGCGCGGACGATGCGTCACCGCGACTCGGCAACGGCGTCTTCACGCTGCCATGGACGACTCGCTGCCCCTTCCGACGATCGACTCGCTGCCGCCGCATCTGCGGCCGCGCGAGAAGCTGCGCCTGCTCGGTGCCGAAGGGCTGACCGATCGCGAGCTGCTCGCCGCCGTCCTCGGTTGCGCCACGCGGCGACGCTCCGTGCTCGCCGTCGCGGAAGACCTGCTGCGCGCCGGAGGGCGCCTCGATGGGTTGTCGGACCTCGGGCTCGCTGAACTTCGCATCGTCCCCGGTGTCGGAGCGGCGGGCGCGTGCCGGATCGCGGCGGTGGTCGAGATCGCGCGGCGGTTGGCGCGTGCGCCGGCGCGCGGTGGCGTCGTCCTCGACGCGGCGGCGAAGGTGGACGCGTTGATGCGCCGGGATCTGGGTGCCGAACGGCGCGAGCGCGTCCACGTGTTGCTGGTCGATGCGCGCAGTCGGCTGCTCGGGGAGCGCTGTGTCTCCGTCGGCTCGCTCATGTCATCGGTGATCCACCCGCGCGAGGTCTTTCGCCCCGCGATCGGGCTCGCGGCGGCGGCGGTGATCCTCGTCCACAACCACCCGAGCGGCGATCCGACGCCAAGCGTCGAGGACCATCAGGTCACGGCGCGGCTCGCCGAAGCTGGGAATGTCGTCGGGATCCGGTTGCTCGATCACGTCGTCGTCGCCGCCGACGGCTACCGCAGCTTTCGCGACGAAGGGTGGCTGCCATGAATCGTGGCGCGCGAAACGGGACCACCCGACGAGCGGCGCGTGCGGGTAAGGTGCGCCGGGAGATCGATCCGATGCTCGACCGCGAACTGCTCGACATCCTGGCCTGTCCCGAAACCAAAGAGGCCGTGGCGCTCGGGTCGAACGACCTGGTGGCGCGATTGAACGCGCTCATCGAGCGCGGGGCGCTGCAGAACCGCGGCGGCCAGAAGGTCGAACAGCGCATCGAAGGCGTGCTCGTGCGCGCCGACGGCAAGTTCGGCTATCCGGTGCGCGATGGCTTTCCGATCATGCTGGTCGAGGAAGCGCTGCCGCTAGCGTTGGCCGGGTCGACGTGACCCGTCGCATGGCGAGGAGCCCGCGCGCCGGCTACCGTGTCGCCCCGCGTTCCGGGACTCCGCTGTCCAAGCTCTCCCGCTAGGCGACTTGCCGAACCATGCTCCGGGCGATCATCTCCGACATCCATTCGAACGTCGAAGCGCTCGAAGCGGTTCTTGCCGACATCGAACGGCGCAAAGTCGAGCGCATCGTCTGCCTCGGCGATGTCATCGGCTACGGCCCGCAGCCGCGCGTCACGCTGAAGCGCGTCAAGGAATGGGAGGTCACGCTCCTCGGCAACCACGAGGAAGCGTGCATGTACCACCCCGAGGATTTCAACGAGCGGGCTCGAATCGCCCTGGAGTGGACGCGCGAGCAGTTGAACGCCAAGGAACATCCGCCGGAGGAGAACTACGAGCTGTGGGCACTGATCGGCGCGATGCCGACGTCGCACCAGATCGACAACGCCCTGCTGGTGCACGGCTCGCCGCGCGATCCGGTTCGCGAGTACATGCTGCCGCGCGATGCGCAGGACCTGCCGAAGATGCGTGAGGTCTTCGAGCGGATGCGCTGCGACTTCTGCTTCGTCGGCCACTCGCACGTGCCGGGCGTCTACACCGAGTCGCCCGCGTTCCTCGTCCCTTCGCGATTTCCCGACGGCTATCGGCGCGCGCAAGGCAAGGCGCTGATCAACGTCGGCTCGGTGGGGCAGCCGCGCGACGGCGACACGCGCGCCTCCTACGCGACGTTCGATGGCGAGACCGTCTGGTTCCACCGCGTCGAATACGACTACCGCGCCACTCAGAAGAAGATCCTCGATACAGGCGTCCTGCCGCGCTACCTCGCGGCTCGCCTGCAAGAAGGCCGTTGAGTCGACTTCCGTCGCTCCGGACCGCAAACGAAAGGTTCCATGGACCCGAATCAGCCAAGCGATCGTCGTCCGGTTTCGGCGTTCGTCGTCTTCATCATCTTCATGGCGGCCTTCTTCTCGTTCCGCTCGTGCCAGAAGGCGAAGGAGCCGCCGGCCGAGGTGCCGACGTCGGTGGTGGCCGCGCCGCCCGCGGGCGAGCCGCTGCCGGTCGCCGTCGAGGGTGAAACGCAGTTTCCGCTGACTAGCGGAGTCGCGCTCGATGACCAGATCGTCGTCAACACCGATCTCTTCCGCGCGCGCTTCTCGAATCAAGGAGCCGTCCTCGTCGAACTCCTGCTGAAGGAGTACTTCCGTTCGCCGGGCGACGGCGCCGATGCCGAGAAGCGCGCCGATCCGTCGCGTTGGCTGCCGCTGATCGCGCCGCATGATCCTTCGGGCGCGACGTTCCGGCTGGCCCACAATGCCCGCGCTGCCAACGGCGCGGCGCTGGCGCTTGACCAGTCGAACTGGTCGTTCGAGCGCGCCGACGTGAACGGCGGCGAGTCGCTGACGTTCCGCCTCGCCGACGGTGCCGGTCGCCGCTTCGAGAAGTGCTTCACCTTCCGCCGCTCGAGCTACCTGTTCGACGTCGAACTCCGGTTCGCCAGCGATCGCCCGGAGTTGTCGCAAGGCACCGCCTCGTACGGCTTCATCGCGCCGGGCGGCATCTGGGACGAGCGCAATTCGCCGTTCGCCAAGCCGCCGGCCGTGGTCGTCACCAGCGAGAACTCGTCCGACCTCCAGTTGATCGATGCGAAGTCGCTGAAGGACGGGCCGCAGTCGCGCGGCTTCAAGCGGGAAGAGCTGCTGCCGTTCTTCGGCGCCAGCAGCAACTTCTTCGGTTTCGTGATCGCACCGGACGCCGCGACCGCGGGCTACGTCGACAGCGTGACCTGCGCCGCGCTCGACGATCCGTACCGCTTCGAACAGGAGCGGGCAAAGAAGCTGGCCGGCCGCGCCGAGCTCACGGCCGACGAGAGCCGTTCGCTGCACGAGGAGTCGCGTACGAACGTGCGCGCCGAGTCGTTCCTCAAGGTTCCGTTCCCGGCCGCTGGCGCTGCGCCGCTCGCGCTGCACTTCACGGCGTTCGCTGGCCCGCGTACGCCGGCCGTCATGGAAGGTCCCGCCTTCGACTCGTTTCGGCTGCTCTACGAAGTCGAGTACGGCGGCAAGACGTTCCGTTTCATCAATCGCCTGCTGCTCGGGTGGATGACGCTGCTCGAGCGCTTCACCGGCAACTGGGGCGTCGCGATCATCCTGCTGACGTTGACGGTGAAGGTGCTGCTCTTCCCGCTCAATCGCCTGCAGAGCAAGACGATGGAGCAGTTCCAGAAGAAGATGAAGCTGTTGCAGCCGCAGATCGAGGAGCTGAAGAAGCGGCACAAGGGCAACATGCAGAAGCTCAACGCCGAGCAGCAGGCGCTGATGCGCGAGCACGGCGTCCGCCCGCCGATCTTCGGTTGCCTGATCCTGTTCCTGCAGATGCCGGTGTGGTACGGCCTCTTCCAGATCATGTCGAGCGCGCCACCGCTGCGGCACCAGCCGTTCGTCAGCTGGATCAGCGATCTCTCGGCTCCCGACGTGGTGCCGTTGCCGTTCGAGCTGCCGCTCATCGGCCAGCTCCACTTGCTGCCGATCCTGATGGTCGTCGCGTGGCTCCTGCAGAATCGGATGATGCCCAAGCCGTCCGACCCGCAGCAGGCGCAGATGCAGAAGATGATGAACTTCTTCCCGATCCTGTTCGGCGTCATGCTCTACAAGTACGCCGCCGGACAGTCGCTCTACATGTTGACCAACTCGCTGCTCGGCATGGCGCAGATGAAGTTGCTCAAGGTGACGCCATCGAACTGAGCGGAGCCTGAAACGGAGGGGCGGCGTGACGGAGAGCTCGGCCACAGGGAGTCCTCCCTCGTCGCGCGCGTCACTCCGTGGATTCGGAGCGCGACTGCTGCTCGCGGTGTGCGGCGCGCTTGCGGCGTTGCTGATCGGCCTGGCGACGCTGGTGCTGGTGGATCGATCGGGGGCGTGGCCGCTGCCCGGCCCGCCGCCCCATTTCGTGCCGCTCGAAGACCCGCGCGATCCGGGGCGGCCGCGAACGGACGCGGCCGGCCACGTCCTCTACGCCATCGATCCCGCGGCGGCGGTGCGCCATGGCGAGCCGGACGTCGGCCGCTACGCGATGACGCGCGAGAAGGCGCCGGCGGCCTTTCGCATCCTCTCGATCGGCGAGTCGACGACGTTCGGTGCCGGGTATGCGCCCAACATCTCCTACTCCCGCTTCCTCGAGGAGCGCCTTCGAAGGCAGCTAGGAGAGGGCGGTCCGAGCGTCGAGGTCGTGAACTGTGGCAAGAACGGCTACGACAGCCACGACTGGCTGACGCTTGCGAGCGAGCTGCGCCAATTCGCCCCCGACCTGCTGATCCTCTACGTCGGCCACAACGAGCTGAAGAAGCCGAATCTGCTGGGCGTGATGGCGCCGGGTGTCGCGCGACTGGCTCGCAGCCGCCTGCTGCAGCGATTGCTCGGGCCGCCGCGCGATGCACCGCTGGCACCGCCGGCCATCGCGGTGGGGCGCTTCCTGACCACGGAGCAGCGCACCTTCGCGTGCCGGCTCTTCTGCGAAGGCGTGCACGCGCTGCTGGCGGCTGCGAATGACCTTCGCATCCGGACGATCGTCTGCCTGCCCGCTTCCAACGTTGCCGACACGCGGCCGCGCTACTCGATCCTCCAGCCGGGCGACGGCGCCGCGTCGCGCCTCGCGCGCGTCGAAACGGCGGGGCGCGACTACGAGTCGGGCGCGCTTCAGGACCTGACCGCTGCGACTGCATCCGTCGCAGCGCGCACGGCGGCGGCCGCCGCTCTCGCCGAGGTCGACGCGGCGCTCGCGCTCGAACCCGACGCCGCGATCCTCCACTACCGGCGCGCGCGATTGCTGCTGCAGCTCGGCCAGCGTGGTCTCGCGCACGCCGCGTTCGAGCGATCGCTGGCGCTCGACGACCTGCCCGAGCGGGCGTCGCCCGACCTGATCGCCGCGCTGCGGGAGCTCGCGGTGGGACGGGGAGTCGATGTGGTGCCACTGCAGCCGCTCTTCGACGCGGTGTCCGTGCACGGCGTGGCCGGGTTCGACCTGTTCTATGACTATTGCCATCCGCGCCTGCGCGGCCATTGGCTGATCGCTGACGCCCTCCTCGCGGCGGTGCGTGACGGCGGCCTCATCGCCCCGCTGACCGCATTCGACGCGGCGCGCGAGCCTGCCGGCGGCGACGCCGAGCGTTTCGCGGCGTGGTGCGGCGAGCTCGGTGTCTCGGAGGCGCAGAGCGGGCAGCAGCTGCTCGCGCAGGCGCGCGCCTACACCAACCAGATCGGGACGCGACCGGAGGTTCCGCACGCCGATTGGGCGATCGTGCGCGAGATCGTCGAAGCGGCGCTGCGTATGGCGCCGGAGCTCGCCGACGATCCCTTCGCGCAGTTCCTCGGCGCGCTGCTCGCCGCCGACGCCGCCGATCCCGCAACGGCGCGCATGAAGCTGCTCGCGCTCGAACGCCGCGACCCGGCGACGCTGCGGATGATCCTCGACCACCTGCCGGTGCTGCCGGGACTGCAGGCGACCTTGCACGGCGCCGGTATCTCGATCGAGCAGGGGCAGCTGCGATGGGACGGCAAGCCGTGAGCGCTCCGTTGCCCCGCGGCGGTCGGGTCGGGCTCGCGCTGATCGGCGCGAGCGGCGCGCTAGTCGTCTTCGCGCTGCTCGAGGTGGTGCTCCGCCTCCTGCACGTTGGAGTCGAGCCGCCGCTCGTCAGGCTCACCACGCCGAACGGGCCACGCGTCGCGCGTGCGCCGAGTGCGAGCGGCGAGAGTGGCGATCCCGCCGCCGCCGCCGACCGCCTCACCTGCGCCCCCGAAAAGGTCGCGGGCGCGCTGCGCGTGATCGTCGTGGGCGAGTCGACCGTGGCCGGCTTCCCGTTCCATGGGCAGCTCTCTTTCGCGAGGCTGCTCGAGTGGGCGCTGCGTCGCGGCGGAGCGCCCGCTTCGCTCGAAGTGGTGAACTTCGGGCGCTCCGCCGATTCGAGCGACGACGTCCGCGAGGCCGCGCTGGCCGCGTTGACCCTGGCCCCTGACGTCCTGGTCGTCAGCAGCGGCCACAACGAATTCCAGGCCTCCTACGTCGAGCCGTTGCGCGAGGGGCTGTGGCCGGCGTTGCGTACGGCGCTGCGCTCGCTCGCGTGCGTGCGTGCCGGGCAGTCGCGCGAATGGCGGCGCGCGTTGCCACCCGAATCGCGACCGTCGCCGCAGCCCATCGGCGATGCGCCATGGCTCTCGCCTCGCGAGTTCGAGCGCGGCGTCGCGCGCTACCGCGAGAACCTCGCAGCGATCGCCGCCGCGGCGCGTGGGGCCGGGGTGCCGCTGCTGCTGATGACGCCGGTCGAGAATCTCTCGTTCGAGCCGTGCTACTCGCACTTCAGCGAGCCGCTCGCACCCGGGCAGCGCGACTCCTATCGCGCGGCGGTGGCGCGGATCGAGGCCGCGGCGGCGACGCTCGATCGAGCCGATGCCGCGACACCGCCGTCGCCGCTCGCGAGCCTGCGCGAGGAAGTCGCGCAGCTGCTGGCGCAGGATGCCAGCGTCGCGCGAGTTCAGTTCCTCGCCGCGCGCCTCGCGGCCGCGATGGGCGACGACGCCGCGGCGCGCGCCGCCTATTCGCGCGCGCTCGCTTGCGACGGCTCTCCCAACCGTGCGGGCCCGAGGCTCGCTGCCGTGGTGCGCGAGTTCGCCGCGAACGGCAGCGCACGGCTCGTCGATCCCGCCGAGCTCTTCGTGGTTGGCGGCGGCCCCGCTCCCGGCAGCGACCTCTTCCTCGACTACTGTCACCCCGACCTCGATGGGACGGCCCGGCTGGCCGAGTCGCTGGTGCGTCCGCTGCTCGAAGCGCTTGGCGCGCGGGCGGCCGGGATCGACGCGGCGCAGGCCGTGGCGGCGTTGCGCGAGCCGGTCGATCGATGGCTCGGCGAACTTGGCCTCTCGCGTGCGGCGTTGAGCGGCGGGCTCGCCGGGTTGGGGCTGAGCCTCCTGCAGTACTTCGAATCGAACCCGAACCAGCGCGAGTCGCTCTTCCTCGCGCGCCGCGCCTTCGAGCAGGCGATCGCGGTCGATGACACGCGGATTGACGCCTGGCTCGGGCTCGTGGCGACGCAGGTGGGACTCGAAGAGACGACGAAAGCGCTCGAGATTGCGGACAAGGTGTGGCGAAGTGACCCGGAAGCGCTGCAGAAGCTGGCGGGGCAACTGCCGGCGTTCCCGCAGCTCCAACGCTTCTTCGATCGCGCCCACCTGCGTTTCGAAGCCGGGCAGCTGCGTCAGGGGCGCTGATTGCGGCGCGGTGCGCGCCCGCAACCCCATATCTCGTCGGTCAGGAACTTTGACACCCCATCCCTGGGGCGCGACAATCCCGCGGCTCTCGCAGGCCTGAGGGGGATCGCGCCGCGATGCGGTGTCCGTACTGCAAGGCGAACAACGACAAGGTCATCGACTCGCGCACCTCGGGCGACGCGGCGGTGATCCGTCGCCGCCGCGAGTGCCTCGATTGCGGCCGCCGCTTCACGACCTACGAGACCATCGAAGAACTCGAACTGCGCGTCATCAAGAAGGACGGCACGCGCGTCCCCTTCGATCGCGCCAAGCTGCGCGCCGGAATCCTGAAGGCGTGCGAGAAGCGGCCGGTGTCGCAGGAGCAGATCGAGGAGCTGTGCCGTCGCATCGAGGCGCAGCTGAACGAGATGTTCGACAAGGACGTGTCGTCGCAGTTCGTCGGCAACCTCGTGATGAACGAGCTGCGCAAGCTCGATCCGGTGGCCTACGTTCGCTTCGCCTCGGTGTACCGCGAGTTCAAGGACGTCGAGCAGTTCCTCGAGGAGCTCGGCCCGCTCCTGAACGACCGCCCCGATCCGAAGGCGCCGCGCCGCAACGACCCGCGCGGCGAAGGCGGCCACCGTGGCTGATCACGGCGACGACTGCTTCACGCCGTCGGGCCGGCCGCCGATCCGCGAGATCGTGCGCCGCGACGGCAGCCGCGAACCGTTCAACGCGCAGCGGCTCGCGCAATCGATCCACCGCGCCGCCGTTGCGGTCGGACAGGGCGAGCTGCTGCTGGCCGAGGAGCTCGCGGCGCTGGTCGCGCTGGTGCTCGACGAGGAGCACGGGAGCGTCGCCGCATCGACTCGTGCGCTGCGCGAGACCACCGAGCGCGTGCTGATGGAGACCGGCCATCACGAGGTGGCCCGTTCCTACATCTTGTTGCACGCCAATGAACCGCTGGTCGCGGCACCTGGCGGCGCGCGCGACGCCACGCTGCAGGTCGCTTCGCTCGGGCGCGAATGCCTCGATCCGTTCGATGCGGCGAAGATCGCGACCGCGCTGCTCGTCGACGGTGGCATGAAGCGGGCCGATGCGACCGCCGTCGCCGCCGCCGTCGAACGGCAGGCGCGCGCGCTCGGCGGCGATGTCATCGCGGCGGCCACGCTGCGCCAGTTGGTGGCGGCGGAGCTGGTGGCGCGCGGTTGCGCCGATCGACTGGCGCGCGACCAGGGCCTCGGCCTGCCGGCGAGCGAAGTCGAGGCGATCGCATTCCAGCGCGGGGTCGACAGCGAACGTCCGGAAGTCCGGCTCGGCGGAGAACTCCTGCGCCGCTACTCGCTGTGTCGCCTGCTCGAGCCGGCGGTCGCGACCGCGCACCTGGAAGGGGCCCTGCACGTCGACGGATTGCAGGCGCCGGGACAGGTGCTGCAGGCCACGCTCGACTTCGGCGAAGTGCGGCGCGCCGCGTGGCCGGGCGCACTCGCCAGCCTGCTCCACCTCGTGCATGGCCTCGAGCCCGCGCTGCACGGGCCGCTCGAACTCCACCACGTCGAGCGCGCGCTCGCGCCGGCGTTTGCCGACGACGCGCGTGCGGCCGATGCGGCGCGCACGCTGCTGTTGGCGCTGGCCGATGCGCCTGGCCGCGGCTCGCGCACGCAGCCGCTGCGGCGCGTGCTGGGCGTCGGCGCCGATCTGCCACCCTCCTCCGCGACCAGCCTGTTTCGGCGCGGTGGCGCGCCGGGTGCCGTTCGCGAGCGGATGCACGCCTTCGTGAAGCAGCTGCTCGAAGAGGCGGTGGCGGTGTCGCCGCACCTGCGCGTGCCGCGCGTGCGCCTGCTGCTCGACGCCGGCGAAGAGGAATCGCAGCTGCTGCGTTTCGCGGCGCCGTTGCAGTCGGCGCTCGCGCTCGGCGCCGCCGACGTCGCCCATGCGCCGCTCTCCGGCCCGACGGTGCGCGTGGTCGGCGCGCGCATCGGCATGAACGTCGCGAGACTGGCGCTCTCCGCCGGCCGCCGCGGTGAGCGTGAACTGTTGATCGCGCTGCCCGAGATCGTCGAGCGGGCGGTCGCCGCCGGCGCGAACCTCCTGCGCGTCCTGCTGCAGCGCGATGAGCAGGGGGTCGGGTTCCTGCGGCGACTGCGCGACCTGTTGCGCGAGATCGCGCGCGACCTGCCGCTCGAACTGCCCGGGAGCCACGCCTACCAGATCGTGCTCGTCCCGGTGGGGGTCGACGCCGCGGTGCGCGCCATCACGGAGCGCGACCCGCAGGAGAGCGAGTCGGCGCTCGCGTTGCGCGGGCGGCTGCTCGATCGCCTGCGGTCGGCGTTGCCGGCGGGCGGGGCCGCGGCGGCGCGCTTCGAATTGCGCGAAGAGTCGTTCCCCGATGCCGAGGCGCGTTTCGGTCGCGCCGACTTCCTCCGTTTCCCGCGCGGTTGCGACGTGCTGGGCATCGCCCACGACGGCGCCGCCTTTCGCTATGCCTTCGACCCGCAGCCGCACGGCCAGGCGCTCGCCGCCACCGTCGCCGGCCCCTCGCTCCGCGTCGTTCGACCGCCCGAAGGATCGCCCACCTCATGAAGCTCACCAAGGTCGAGATGTACGGCTTCAAGTCGTTCGCCAATCGGACCGAGTTCCTGATCGGCGACGGCATCACCGCGATCGTCGGGCCCAACGGCTGCGGCAAGAGCAACCTCGTCGACGCCATCCAATGGGCGCTCGGCGAGACGCGGCCGACGCGGCTGCGCAGCTCCGGCATGGCCGACGTCGTCTACCGCGGTGATTCGGCGAGCGTCGATGGGGCCGAAGTCTCGCTGGTGTTCGACAACAGCAAGGGACGCCTGCCGCATCCGTCCGCGGAAGTGAAGGTGACCCGCCGCTTGAGCAAGGAAGGCGACGGCGAGTACCGCATCAACGACGCGCCCGCGAAGCTGAAGGAGATCAAGGATCTCTTCCTCGACACCGGGCTCGGCGTCGGCGGCTACTCGTTCATGGCGCAGGGGCAGATCGACGCGATCCTGCGCGCGAGTCCCGCCGAGCGGCGCGTGCTGCTCGAGGAGGCCGCCGGGACCAGCCGCTACCGCGTGCGCCGCAAGGAAGCGGTGCGCCGCCTCGATCGCACCGATCAGGACATCCAGCGCGCCACCGACCTGCTCGGCGAGCTCGAGCGGCAGGTGCGCTCGCTCAAGGTGCAGGCGGGGCGCGCCCGCACCTACGTCGAGAAGCGCGATCGACTGCGCTGCGTGCTCGCCGTCCTCTTCGCGCGCAAGCGGCGCGAGCTCTCGGCGTTGCTCGCGGAGCTGGGCGGCGAACGGGAGACGGTGACCGCGCAGGTGGTGGCCGCCCGCGCCGAGCTCTCGGTCGCGGAGGAGTCGCTGTCGAGTCGCGAGGAAGAGCTCGCGGGCCAGGCCGCGCTGATCTCCGATCTGCGCAGCACGTTGGCGGAACGGCGCGCGCGCAGCGAGCACCTCGCGGCCCGCCTCTCCGAGCTCGCCGAACGCAGCCAAGAGAATGGCCGCGAACGGGACGAAGGCGGCGCGCGGCGCGAGGAGATCTCCGATCAGATCGAGCAGCTCGCGCGGCTCGAACGCGAGGCGGAGGCGCGGGTGGCCGAGGTCGCCGAGCAGGAGGCTGATCGGCGCGAGGAGAAGCACCTCGCGCAACGGCGCGTGCAGGAACTGGCGCGCGAAGCGCAGGAGCTCGAGCGGCAGCTCGTCGAACTCGAGCGCGACGAGCTCGATCTCGTCGAAGCGGAGCAGCGCGCGCGCAGCGAGCTCGCCGACGTCGAGTCGCACTGGAAGGCGCTATCGCAGTCGCGTCGCAAGCTCGAAGCGCGCAGCGCCGAACGCTCGCGTTCGATCGCCGACACCGCCCTCACGGTGCGGACGATGCGACGTCGCGTCGACGGCCTCACCTCCGATCGCTTCGCGCTGGAGTCGGAGCTGTCGGCGGACGACGACGTGCTCGGTCGCCTCTACTCCGATCGTCAGGCGCTCTCCGACCGCCTGCGCCATCGCGAATCGAAGGTCGAGAGCGAGCGCTCCAAGCTGCTCATGCTCGAGGATGCGATCGCTCGCCACGAAGGGGTGAGCGAGGTGGTGCGCGGACTGCTCGAACGGGCCGCGCAAGGCGACCCCGAGCTCGCCGGCATCGAGGGGATCGTCGCCGACCTCGTCACCGCTCCGGCCGAGACGGCGCGCGTCCTCGAAGCGGCGCTCGGCCCGCTCTCCGAGGCGCTGGTCGTCCGCGACCGCGCCGCGGCCGATCGCGTCTTGAAGGTGCTGCGCCGCGAAGGGCTCGAACGGATCCGCATCCTGTCGCGGGCCGAGATCCCGACGCGCGCCTCGGAAGGCGGCGCGGCGCTGGCATGGAGCGAGCTGCTGCGCGCCAGCACGTTCGACGCGAAGGATGGCGAGCTGCTCGCCGCGCTGCTCGGCCGCTTCGACCTGCTGCCGACCGATGTGCCGATGGCGCTTTGCTCGCCGCCGGAGGGGCGCGCGCTCGTCTCCGCCGAGGGCGAGGTGATGCTCTCCTCGTTCGAGAGCGTGAGCCGCGGTCGTGGCGAGTTCCTCGGCCTCATCACGCGGCGCAACGAACGCGAGCGTCTCCAGCAGTCGGTCGCGCGCGGCGAGCGCGAATGCGCCGGCTGGACCGCCGAACTCGAATCGAAGCAGCAGGAGATCGCGCTGCGCGAGCGGGACCGCGAGGTGCGCGCGCGTCGGCGCGCCGAAGCGTCGCAGCTCGAAGGGGTGGCGCAGAAGGAGCTGCAGGGCCATTCCAACCGCCTCGACCTCATGCGCGAGGAGCTCGGCCTCGATGCGCGCGAGCTCGTCGATCTCGAACGGCGCAGCAATTCGCTGAAGAGCGATGCGCGCGAGTTGTCGGCGCGCCGCCTCGCGCTCGATGGCAAGCGGCTCGAGGCGCGCGCGCAACGGGCGCAGGCCGCCGAGGCGCTGCACGGCGGCGCCGACCAGCGTCGGCAAGCCGAGGAGATCGCGCTCGCGCTCGACATCGAGGTGGTGAAGCTCGCCGAGCGCGCGAAAGCGTCGCACGACGCGCGCGAAGCGGCCCGGATGCGGTTGCGCGAGCGCCACGAGGAGTTGAAGCGCGCCGATCGGCGACTGGTCGAGCTCGGCGAAGAAGAGGCGCGGCTCGGTGAAGCGCATGCGGCGGCCGGTGCCGAGCGGTCGCGCCTGCTGGCCATGGTCGAGGAGCAGTCGCAGGAGCTCGCGGCGCGCCAAGGGGCGCTCGAGCAGCACAAGGCGCAGACCGGCGAGATCCGGCGCCGCGTTCATGAGCTGCGCGGCGGGGTCGAAACCGACAGCCGCCACGCGCAGAGCCTCGAATTGCGCGAGCAGGAGCAGCGGCTGCACAGCAACCTCCTCGAGCAGAAGGTTCGCGAAGAGCTGCTGATCGAGCCGGACGAGCTGGTGCGCCAGGTGGTGCGAGTGGAGGAGGGACGCGCGAACGTCGTGCTGCTCCCCGCGCCGCTTGCCGCGAACGACCTGGCGGTCGCCGCGACGGTCGAGCCGGCGGCGTCGGCGACCCCGGCTGCTCCGCAGCTCGTGCAGGCGGGAAGCGACGAGGCGGCGGCGCTCGCGTCGGCGGCGCCGCCGGCACCCGCGCCGATCGAGGTGCTGATCGACCTCGACCTGTTCGGTACGGCGCTGCCGGTGATGGAGAACGAGGCGGAGAAGCTGCGCGGCACCCTCGCGCGGTTGGGACCGGTGAACGTCGTGGCGATCGACGAGCTCCAGGCCGTCGAGGGGCGCGCGACCTTCCTCCACCAGCAGAAGCAGGACCTCGCGCAGGCCAAGCAGAAGCTGAAGGAGATGATCGAGGAAATCGATCGCGAGTGCGAAGTGCGCTTCAGCGCGACCTACGACGCGGTGCGTGAGCACTTCAAGGCGTTGTTCCGTCGCCTCTTCGGCGGTGGCCGCGCCGACCTCACGCTGGTCGAGACCGACGATCCGGCCGAGATGGGCGTCGACATCGTCGCCGCTCCGCCCGGCAAGGACCCGCGTTCGATCGCGATGCTCTCCGGCGGCGAGCGCACGCTGACCGCCGCGGCGCTCCTATTCGGGCTCTTCTCGACCCGGCCGTCGCCGTTCTGCGTGCTCGACGAAGTCGATGCGGCGCTCGACGAGGCGAACGTGGAGCGCTTCTCGCTGATGGTGCGTGATTTCCTCGGCAGCACGCAGTTCCTGATCGTCACCCACCACAAGCGCACGATGGCGGTCGCCGACACGCTCTACGGCGTGACAATGGAAGGCAACGGCATCTCGCGTCCGATGGCGATGCGCTTCGAGCAGGAGAAGGCGCGCACGCATGCCGCGAGCGCCTGACGCGAAGCCGACGCTGCGCGATCGCATCGAGACCGTCGCCGTGCGCGGCGTCCTGGCCGTGGCGCGCCGGCTTCCCGACGGCGCGTCGATCGGGCTCGCGGACGCGCTCGGAACGTTGATGCGGCTCGTGTTGCCGTCGCGCGCGCGCCTCGCTCGCGAGCAGATGGCTGCGGCGCTGGGTCGCGCGCCCGACGATCCGCAGATTCGCGAGTGGTCGCGCGCCTGCTTCTCCCACTTCATGCGCATCCCGCTCGAGCTGATCCTCGCGCCGCGCCTGGTCGAGCGGAATGGCGCGTCGGCCATGCTCGAGCTGCGCGATCGCCATCACCTCGATGCGGCGCTCGCGCTCGGTCGCGGCGTGATCCTGTTGACCGGCCATTTCGGCAACTGGGAGTTGTTCGGCCTGCTCGCGCCGCTCTTCGGACTGCGCAGCGTGGTCGTGGCGCGCCCCATGAAGAACCGGCTGCTCGACGCCGAGCTGATGGCGCTGCGCAGCCGCTATGGGCAGCGTTTCGTGGCGAAGGATGGTGCCGGGCTGCCGCTCGCGCGCGCGTTGCGCAGCGGAGCGACCGTCGGATTGCTGATCGATCAGCACGCCGGCAGTCGCGGCGTGCGCGTGCCCTTCTTCCATGCCGAGGCGTCGACCTTCACGCTCGCGGCCGCGCTGTCGCGGCGCTTCGGTGCGCCGATCGTCCCGTGGTTCGCGCGCGTCCCCGGCCCGCATCGAGTCGAGGCGCGCTTCGAGGAGCCGCTGGCCGTCGATCCGACGTTGTCGGACGAAGAGGATGCCTGGCGCATCACCGACCTGTTCCATCGGCGTCTCGAAGCGGCGATCCGGGCCGATCCGCAGCAGTACCTCTGGTTCCATCGACGCTGGAAGAAGGGCGGCACGGAGCCCGATCCGCGCTGGCGCGAGCGCTATGCTCGCCCGCTTCCATGACTCTTCCGCTCGATCGCCTCAAGACCTACGCGCTCGCGGACCGTCCAAGCCTCGTCTCGCGCGACGGGTTCGCGCGCGTCGATGTGCCGCCGCCCGGTGCCGTCGCCGCGTTGCTCGGCGCCTTGCCCGACGTGCTCGGGGCGAAGGCCTTGAAGGGGCTGGCGAAGGCGCTGCTTCACGCGCGCGCTGCCGGAGCTCCGATCTACTTCGGGATCGGCGCGCATGTGCTGAAGGTGGGACTGTCACCGTTGCTGATCGATCTGCTCGATCGCGGGCTGCTGAACGGTCTGGCGACCAACGGCGCCGGCGCGATCCACGATGTCGAGCTGGCGATGATCGGCGCGACGTCGGAGGATGTGGGCAGCGCGCTCAAGGACGGCAGCTTCGGCATGGCGCGCGACACCGCCGAGTTCCTGAACGGCGCCGTGCGGCGCGGCGCTGAAGCGGGCATCGGATTCGGCGAGGCGGTGGGTCGCGCCATCGATCGCGAAGCGCTGCCGCATCGCGAGCTTTCGGTGCTCTGGCAGTGCGTGCAGCGCGGGACGCCGGGCACCGTCCATGTCACGCTCGGCGCCGACATCGTGCACATGCACGCGACCGCGGATGGCGCCGCCATCGGCGCGACGAGCCTCGCCGACTTCCGCCGTTTCGCCGAACAGGTCACGAAGCTTCAGGGCGGCGCCTATGTGAACGTCGGCTCGGCGGTGACGCTGCCCGAGGTCTTCCTCAAGGCGCTCGCCATCGCGCGCAACCTCGGTGCGACGGTCGACCGCTTCACGACGGCGAACCTCGACCAGTTGCCGCACTACCGGCCGCGCATGAACGTGCTCGATCGACCGGCCGGTGGTCCGGCGTTCGACCTGCGCGGTCACCACGAGATCCTGCTCCCGTTGTTGCGCTGGATGCTGATCGATCCGCCGGCGGAGTGGCGCGCATGAGCGAGGGCGGCGATGAGCTGGTGGCGCGCCTCGCGCGGCGCCGCGTGCTGGTGGTGGGGGATCTCATCCTCGATCGCTACGTGCGCGGCGACGTCCCGCGCATCTCGCCCGAGGCGCCGGTTCCGGTCGTGCATGTCCGCGGCGAAGAGGTGCGCGCGGGCGGCGCGGCGAACGTCGCCGCCAACGTCGCGAGCTTGCGCGGTCATCCGCTGCTGGTCGGCGTCTGCGGCAGCGACGCGGCGGGCCGCCTGCTGAAGGAACAGGTGGTTGCGGCGGGCGTCTCCGCCAGCGGGATCCGCGTCGATCCGGCGCGCCCGACCATCGAGAAGACCCGCATCCTGGCGCGCCATCAGCAGATGCTGCGGGTCGATCGCGAGGAGGCGTCCGCGATCCACGGCGCGCTCGAGCAGCGGATGGTCGCGCAGCTGCTGAAGCTGCGCGGCAAGGTCGACGCGGTCATCCTCTCCGACTATGCCAAGGGGCTGCTGACGCGCCCGTTGATCGAGGCGGCGTGTGCGCTCGGCGCCGAAGTGCTGGTCGATCCGAAAGGCCGCGACTTCGAGCGCTATCGCGGCGCGCACGGCATCACTCCCAATGCCGCCGAAGCCGAGGCCGCGACCGGATGCGACACGTCGACGCTCGACGGTTGTCGTGCCGCGGCGGAGCAGTTGCTGAAGCGGATCGGGCTGCGTTGGGTGGTCATCACGCGCGGTGCGCGCGGCATCTACTGGCGCACGGCGGATGGCGCCGAAGGCGATGCTCCGACGCGCGCGCGCACCGTCTTCGACGTGACCGGCGCCGGCGACACCGTCATCGCCGTGCTGGCGCTCGCGCGCGCGGCGGAGCTGCCGCTGTCGGAGGGCGTCGAACTCGCGAATGCGGCGGCTGGACTCGTCGTCGAGCGACTCGGCGCGGCGAGCGTGACGCCGGCGGAACTCGCCAATGCGCTCGCCCATGGCTTCTCGACCGCGTCGAAGGTGCTCACGCGCGCCGGAGCGGCGGAGCTCTCCCATCGCTACGCCGCGCAGGGGCGGCGCGTCGTGCTGACCAACGGCTGCTTCGATCTGCTGCATGCGGGCCACGTGCAGTCGCTCGAGCATGCGCGCTCGCAGGGCGACCTCCTCTTCGTCGCCGTCAACGACGACGCCTCGGTGCGCCGCGCGAAGGGCGCCGGGCGGCCGGTGCAGGCGCTCGCGCAGCGGATGCGGATGCTGGCCGCGTTCGCGTGTGTCGACGCCGTCTTCCCGTTCAGCGAGGACACGCCCGAGAAGGTGGTGCCCGCCATCGCGCCCGCCGTGCTGGTGAAGGGTGCCGACTGGCGCGACAAGGGCGTCGTCGGCCGTTCGTTCGTGGAGGCGCATGGCGGGGTGGTGGTGCTTGCGCCGCTGGTCGCCGGCTTCTCGACGACCGGCCTCATCGAACGTATCCGTGACGGCAAGGGAGCCGACGCGTGAGCCCGCTCGCCCACTGGCTCGACAAGATGCACGGGCTCACGATCGGCGTCGTCGGCGACGTCATCGCGGACGTCTACCTGTACACGCGGCCGGCGCGCCTCTCGCGCGAGGCACCGGTGCTGGTGGTCCACTACGAGCGCGAAGAGGTGATCCCGGGCGGCGCGGCCAACACGGCTCGCAACCTCGCGGCGTTCGGTGTGCACGTGCAGATGGTGGCGGAGGTCGGCAGCGATTCGGCCGGTGACCGCGTCATCGAGATGCTGGGGGCGGCCGGTGTCGATCCCGGCGCGATCCTGCGGCGCCCGGAACGGCCGACCGTGACCAAGACCCGCATCCTCGCCGGCGATCCGCATCGCACCAAGCAGCAGCTCTTCCGGATCGACCGCGAGCCGCGCCGGGGCGAGGCGCGACCGCGCGAGCAGGAGACGATCGCGCGTCTCGAAGTGGTCGACCGCAGCGTTCAAGCCTTCCTCGTCTCCGACTACGACTACGACCTGCTCACGCCGGCCGTGATCGACTGGTTGCGCCGCAAGGCGAAGAGCAAGCCGGTCATCGTCGATTCGCGCCATCGACTGCCGGCGTTCTCCGGCGTCACCGTCATCACCCCCAACGAGGAGGAGGCCGAGGAGACCGCGGGCCTCAAGATCGAGGCGGGCAGCGATGCCCTCGCGGTCGGGCGGGCGCTGTTGCAGCGGCTTGGCGTCGGGGCGGTGCTGCTGACCCGCGGCAAGCACGGCATGGTGCTCTTCGCGCAGGGCCAGGAGCCGCTCGAGTTCGGAATCGTCGGGACCGGCGAAGTGGTCGACGTGTCGGGCGCCGGGGACACCGTGGTGGCGGCGTTCAGCGCGGCGCGGCTCGCCGGCGCGTCGCTGCGCGAGGCGGCCTGGATCAGCAACTGCGCGGCCAGCGTCGTGGTGATGAAGGTCGGGGCGGCGACCTGCTCGCAACAGGAACTGCGGGACGTGCTCGCTCGCGCGCCGGCGCCTTTCGGGCAAGCGTGATCAGGAACGACGGCGCCGCGGCATGATGTCGCGCCGTGCCGGAACCAGGGAGAGGGAGCGTCCGATGGGAATGATCATCCGCGACCATGACGAGCTCGCGCTGCGGTTGCGCGGGCTTCGCGACGGTGGCAAGCGCGTCGTCTTCACCAACGGCTGCTTCGACCTGCTGCACGTCGGACACATCCGCTGCCTCATCGACGCGGCCAAGCGCGGCGACTTCCTCGTCGTCGCGCTGAACAGCGATGCCTCGATCCGCAAGTTGAAGGGGCCCGATCGTCCGGTGCAGCCGGAGGCCGAGCGCGCCGAGATCCTCGCCGCCATCCAAGGCGTCGCCTACGTCACGATCTTCTCCGAAGAGACCTGCGGCCCGCTGCTGCGCAAGCTGCGGCCGCAGCTCGTGGCGAAGGGCACCGACTACGCGCTCGACACGCTGCCGGAGCGCGACGTCCTCGCCGAGATCGGCGCCGAGCTGATCGTGGTGGGCGATCCGAAGGACCACTCGACCATCGACCTGCTGGCGCGGATCCGCGGAGAACGCGGCGCGAGCGGTCCGAGTGCACCGCGCCGCGAGCGCAAGGTCGCTGCGCCCCCCGCGGCGAAGCCGAAGAAGGGCGCGAAGCCAGTGGCGACCGCGAACGCGAAGGCGAAATCGTCGGCGCCGAAGGCTGCCGCGCGCGCGCCGCTGCAGAAGCCGGGCGCGGCCAAGACGGTGCCGATGAAAAGCGCGGCGAAGCTGATCGACAAGGGGCCCGCGAAAGCGGCGAAGGATGCCGTCGCGAAGGCGCTCGCGGCGCGCGTTGCGGCTCCGATGGCCGTCGGCAAGAAGAGCAAAGCGGCGTCGGAGTCGCATGGCTGAGCCGGTGGCGCGTTCGCGCTGGAGGTTGGCGGTCGCGGACGAAGCGGCCGCGCTGCTGGCGGCGTGGGATCCAGCTGCCGAGTGGCCGTGGCCGCCAGCAGCGGCCCGCGCCATCGGTTCCAACGACGGGCGCGCCGTGTGGTGCGTCGCCGAACTCGGGCGTCCACGCCTCTTCGTGAAGAGCTTCCTGCCGGCGCAGCGCCGCACGTTCCGTCGCGAAGAGGCTGCCGCGCGGGCGTGCGTGGAGCGCGGGATCGCGGCGCCGCGCATCGTGGCGCGTGGTCGGCGGCGCGATGGCGCGGCGTTCCTGGCATACGCGGAACGCGCTGGCGAGCCGCTCGACGTGGTCCTGCCGCGGGTCGATCGCGCGCGGCGCGCGCAGCTCCTCGCCGCGCTCCCGATGGCGCTGTCGAAGCTGCATGCGGCGGGGATCGCGCACGGCCAGCTCTTCGCCTGGCATGCGTGGATCGACGGCGACACGATCGCCTGGATCGACCTGGCGCAGGCGCGCGTGCGATCGGTGCGACGGAGCTGCCCCGACGTGGCGCGGGCGGCCGATTGGGCCGCGCTCTTCGCGACGATCGATCGGCGCCAACTTTCGTTGGCGGAGCGCGCGCGAATGCTGGTGGCCTACGAGCCCGACCGCCTCAAGCGGCGCCGCCTCGCCGCGTCGATTCGGCGCGCGCGCGGTCGTTTGTTCGAGAAGGCGCGCCTGCCCCGCCCCGAGGGGGTGCGCGAGTGGACCGATGCGACGCAGCGTCTCGTCATCGCCGGCGACGTGGCTGCGCGGTGGAATGGCGCGGCGCCGATCGGCTCGGTGGCGAGATGGCTCGCGCCGGCGGACTCGATCGTGGTGCGGACTCGGGACGGACGCGCCAACCTGCGTTGGCCGGCGCCGCCAGGCGAGCCCACGGCGACCTGGTTTGGCAAGCGATTCGACGCGGCGCCGAAGCGCGGCCGCTCGCCGGCGTTCCAGGAGTGGGTTCATCTGCGCGCGGTGGCGTCGCTCGGAATTGAGGTGCCGCAAGTCGTGGCCGTCGCTCGCCAGCACGGTGCCGCGTCGGTGCTGTGGACGCGGGGCGTGGATCCGGGGGTGACGTTGCGGGAGCAGTTGCCGAGCCTGCCGCTTGGCGCAGCGTCTCGGCGGCGGTTGCTGTTGGCTGCGGCGCGCATGGCGCGGCGACTGCATGCGGCCGGGTTCCTCCACCGCGATCTCTATCTCGACCACTTCCTGCCGCGCGTCGACGGCTCGCTGGTGCTGATCGACCTGTCGCGCGTCAGCTGGCATGCGCGTCTGCCCGGCCGCGGGCGCACCAAGGACCTCGCGGCGCTCGAGTTCTCGGCACGCGCGGCCGGCGTGACACGTGCCGAACGGTGGCGGGCGCTGCTGGCCTACACGCGCGGCGATGGGGCGTTCGCCCGTCGGCTGGCACGGCGCGCGCTTGCGAAGGCGGCGCGGATCGCCGCGCACGAGCGCCGCCATGGCCGCGCCGCGCCTGAGGCGTAGCCGCGCGTGCGACTGGCGATCGTCGTCGACGATTTCACGGCGGCCCGCGGTGGGGCGGAGCGCTACCTCTTCGAGCTGTCGGCGCGCCTGGTCGCGCGTGGCCATCCAGTGCGCGTCTACTGCATGCGCCATGGTGAACCTCCGCCGGGAGTGACGTGCGTGACGATCGCGGCCGGCGGCATCCGCCGCATCGCGCGCGAGCGGCGCTTCGCCGCAATCGCCTGCGCGATGGCGCGAGCGGATGGTTGCGCGCCGTTGCTCGGCATCCGGCACGCGCCGCAGGTCGATGTCTATCAACCACACGGCGGTGGTTGGGGAGCGAGCGCGGCCGCGCGGCGTGCGAGCGATCGCTGGGGTTGGCGCCGCACGCTGCGTGCGTTCGTGCAGCGGTTCAGCGCGCGGCACCGCTACTTCCTCGCCGTCGAACGCGAGCTGCTGGAGCGCCGCGACCTCTTGACGATCGCGGTGTCGGAGCGGGTGCGAGCGGACCTGTCGGCAATCGTCCCGGCCGCACGCGATCGAATCGTCGTGGTGCCACCCGCGATCGACGTCGCACGCCTTGCGGCGCTCGCGGCGCAACGAGATGCATGTTCCGACCGCGGCGCGGTGCCGCGCGGTGCGAGATTGCTCTTCGTGGCGCACGACTTCGAGTTGAAGGGGCTACGCAGTGGCCTGGCCGCCTTCGCGCGCAGTGAGGCGCACCGGCGGGGGGCGCGACTCGTCGTGGCGGGCCGCGGCCACGTCGCGCCGATGCAAGCGGTGGCTCGGCGCCTCGGCATCGCGGCGCAGGTCGATTTCGCGGGAGCCGCGACGTCGATCGACCCTTGGCTGGCTCGTGCGGACCTGCTGCTCCATCCGACCTGGTTCGACCCATGTGCGCTCGTCTGCCTCGAAGCGCTCGCGGCCGGCGTACCAGTGGTGACGACCGCTTGCAACGGAGCGGCGCCGCACGTCGAGGCAGCGGGCGGGCGCGTCGTCGACGCGCCGTCATCGATCGCCGAGATCGCCGCCGCCATCGACGGCCTGCTGGCGGAAGGGGACGCAGCGCGAGCTCGCGCGGCCATGGTGGGCGCACGCTTCGGTTGGGACGATCAGATCGACACCCTGTTGCCGTTGCTCAACGCAGCCGCCGCGAAGCGGGCCGCCCCATGAGAGTGCTTGCGCTCGTTGAGGCGCTCGGCGGCGCGAGCGCGCGGTTGCGCGTCGAGCGTTTCTTGCCGTGGCTTGCGTCGCAGGGCGTCGCGGTCGAGCAGCAGGCGCTCGTCCCGAGCGGGCCGCGGCGCTGGCGACAACTCGCGCGGGCGGCGGACCACGACGTCGTCTGGCTCCAACGTCGGTTGCCGCAACCATGGGAGAGCGCGTGGCTGCGCGCTCGTGCACGGCGACTCGTCGTCGACCTCGACGACGCGGTGTGGCGCCGCGACGCTTCGCCCTTTCGGTCGCGCGGCCGCGCGTGGCGCGCTCGGGCGCTCTGTTCACGGGCCGATGTGGTCGTCGCTGGAGCGGCATCGCTCGCGGGAGAGTTGCGGGAGCTCGGTGTTGCTGCCGCGGTCGTGCCGACGCCGGTCCCGCCAGACGACGCGGCCGCCGGCGATTGGGGAGCGCGCGCGTTGGCGCCGACGCTGCTCTGGATCGGGCAACCTTCGACGTGGCGTTACGTGGCGCGGTTCGCGGCGGCGTGGGGGCGAGTGCGCGCCGCGCTACCCGACGCTCGCTGGATCGTCGTCGGCGCGCCTGACTGCGTCACGAGTGGGGATGGGATCGACGCTCGTCCGTGGTCGCTGGCGGGCGAGGAGGCGGCCCTTCGCGAGGCGTGGCTTGGACTCGCACCACTCGCCGACGATCCGTGGACGCGAGGCAAGTGCGGCGCGCGCTTGCTCGGCTACCTTGCGGCGGGGCTGCCTGCGGTCGCGAGCCGCGTCGGAGCGCAGTCGGAGCTCGCCGCGGAGTTCAGGGGCGTCGTCGACTGGCCGCCGTGCGCCGACGGAGTCGAAGTCGTTGTGGAGACGCTGCGGAGCCTCGCGGGGGATGCGGCTGCCGCGGGTGGGGCCGGCCAGCGGACGGCGGCGCAAGCGCGACGCGCCCACGTGATCGCCGCCCGCGGGGTCGATCGGTTGGGGCCGCATTTGCTCGCGCTCCTTCGCGGAGGAGACCGGGCCGAGGGGCGCGGCGTTGCCGCCACCACCCCTCGTCGGTAGAACGCGCGGCCCGTAGCGCTCGTCGCCGTGGCGGTCGAAGAGTCGGCCGTCGCCCGGCGATAGGCGCTGCTCGCCGAGGAGTCCTGGCTTGGAAAAGTCCTGCGTCCGCGCGCTCGGGTCGCTTCGGCACCGCCTGCTCGCCCACGGGCGCCTCCTCCTTGTCGGTGGCGCGGCCGCTTTGGGCGGCTGCGCAAGCCCCAGCGAGAACGTGCCCGATCGAGCGAACGCGACCTCACAGGCCTCGCAAAGCGCGCTCGACCAGTCGATCGACACCGTGGCCGGATGGTTGCCGTTCAATCACGACGCGAGTCCTGCCGCTCAGCGCGAGCGGATGCTCGAGCAAGCCGGCACGGAGCACTTTCGCCACGACGAACTCGCCGCAGGCCGTAACGAGATGGCCCGCCATCGTGAGGAGTTCCAGGAGCAGCGCGAAGGATTCGTCTCGACCGACTTCACGCGCAATCGGGAGCGCATGCGGACCGGTCGCTTCCGTCCGGCGTCGGGGCCGGTGATCGGTCCGGCCTTGCGGGCCACGCTCGCCGACCCTGCCGCGGCGCGTGCGCTGCTGGCAGGCGTCGCCGCGACTCAGGGCCTGCCCGTCGGCGAGGTCCAGCCAATCCTGGCCCAACTGCTGCCGGGATTCGGCTTCTGATCGATCCGGCCGAAGAGAGCTGCCCAGGGGGTTGGGCGGGTTCGCTCGTTACCGCGTGACGTTTCGCACGTAGACTGTGCGCCGTCAAGTGCGGAGCGAAGCGCCAGTGGATCCTCGCGATCAAAGCTGCCGAGTGATCGTCGTCCGACTACCCAACTGGGTTGGCGACGTCGTGATGGCCACGCCCGCGCTGCGTGCGCTTCGACGCGCGGCACCGCACGCGACGATCACCGTCGTCGGCACCAAGCCAGCCTCACGCCTGCTTCGTGGGTCGCCGGACTTCGATCGCTACTTCGCGCTGGAGCGCGGGGGACGTCACGGCGGATGGCTCGGCTGGTGGCGCGCGGGGCGGGAGATCGCGGCGCAAGGCCCGGTCGACCTCCACGTGCTGCTGCCTCACTCGCTGTCGTCGGCCTTGATCGGCCGAGCAAGCCGTCCGCGCTGCCTCATCGGTTTCTGGTCGCGGGAGCGAGGCTTCCTGCTCGACGTCAAGCCGCGCCAGGCGATGGAGGGGAAGCGGCGGCTCCCGCTGCCCATGACGCGGCTCTACCTCGACCTGTTGGCGTCCGTGGGGGTGACGGCGCAGGACGAGCGGCTCCACCTGGTGATCGACCACGACGAGCGCGCGCGCGCGGCTGCGGAGTTGGCGCGCCTCGGCCTCGCCGCCGATGAGCCGTTCGCGGCCGCCAATCCAGGCGCCGCCTTCGGTGCCTCGAAGTTCTGGACGGTTGAAGGGTTCGCGGCGACGATCCGCGGCCTTCACGAGCGTCATCGACTGCGCACCGTCGTGCTGTGCGGCCCGGGTGAAGAGGCGCTCGCGCGCAGCATCGCGCAAGCCGCCGGGCCGGCGGCGCTCGATACCTCGTCCGCGCCGATCGCGCTCGAGTTGCTGAAGCCGGTCTTGGAGCGCGCGCGCGTGCTGGTCACCACCGACACGGGCCCACGTCACATCGCCACTGCCGTCGGCACCGCCTGTGTCGTGCTGATGGGACCGACCGACCCGCGCCATACGGCCAGCAACCTCGAACGGACGCGAGTGCTGCGGGTCGACGTTCCATGCGGTCCCTGCCACTTGAAGATCTGTCCCCTCGATCATCGTTGCATGACTTCGTTGACGGCGGAGATGGCCCTGCAGGCCGCCGCCGAGCTGCTCGCCCTTCCGCCCGCCGCCTGAGGATCCGCGCCATGCCACGCTTCATCGTCCATGCCGAAGGCGAACGTCGCGAACTCTCACTCGACAAGAGCACGATCCTGATCGGTCGCGGAACCGGCACTGATCTGCGCATCGGCGATCGCCTCGCCTCGCGAATTCACTGCCGGATCGAGATCGAGCCGGGCGGCCACGCCACCGTGGTCGACGTCGGCAGCCAGAACGGCACCTTCCTGAACGGCCAGCAGATCCTCAGCTCCGACTTGCGCACCGGTGACGTGGTCTCGATCGGTTCGACGCGCATCTACTACGAGCGCGAGCCCGACCCCAACGAGACCTCGCTGATCGCGCGACCGACGCTTCCCAACGACGACCTCGTGCGCCGCCTGACGCGCGAGCGCAGCAACCACCTGCGGCTGCAACGGATCTCGCAGGCGCTCTCGACCGAGAGCGACGTCGAGAAGCTGCTGAACCTGGTGGTCGATTCGCTGATCGAGCTTTCGGGCGCCGAACGCGGTTTCCTCATCCTGCGCGAGGGCGATGAGGCGCTCCATTTCGTCGCCGCGCGCAACTTCGACGGCGACCAGGTGCCAGAGCCGGAGCTCGCGATCTCGCGTTCGATCGCGCAGCGCGTGCTGGAGAGCGGCAAGTCGCTCCTCTCGGTGAACGCCGGCGACGACCAGCGCTTCGAGGGCGTCCAGTCGATCACCAACCTCGGATTGCGTTCGGTGCTCGTCGTGCCGCTGACCGCGCAGGGCGAGACGATCGGCGCGGTCTACGTCGACCATCGCATGACGAAGGGCGCGTTCGACGACGAGGACCTGCGCCTCGCCGAGGCGTTCGCCGGACAGGCGGCCGTCGCGGTCCACCGCGCGCGGCTCGTCACGCACCTCGTCGACGCCAACAAGCAGCTCGAGGAGAGCCAGGAGCGCGTCCGGTTGCTGAACGAGGAGTTGAAGCGACGCGTCGCGGTCCAGGAAGTCGAGCTCGTGGAGGTGCGCGCGCGCCTGCGGGAGCGCGCTGCGGCCGGCGGCAACGACTACTCGCGGATCGTCGGTCGCAGCAAGCCGATGATGGACATCTTCCGGCTCCTCGATCGCGTGGTCGCGAGCGAGTTCCCGGTACATGTGTCCGGCGAGAGCGGCACCGGCAAGGAACTGATCGCGCGCGCGATCCACGAGAACGGTCCGCGCGCCGGACAGCGCTTCGTCTCCGAGAACTGCGCCGCGCTGCCCGATTCGCTGCTCGAGAGCGAACTCTTCGGCTACGAACGCGGCGCCTTCACCGGCGCGCGCCAAAGCAAGAAGGGGCTGCTGCAGACGGCGCACAAGGGGACGCTCTTCCTCGACGAGGTCGGCGACATGAGCCCTGAGGTGCAGAAGAAGCTGCTGCGCTTCCTGCAGGAGGGCGAGTTTCGGCCGGTCGGCGGCCGCGAGTCGGTGCACGTCGACGTGCGCATCATCTCCGCGTCGAACAAGGACCTGGCGGAGATCGTCGCGAAAGGCGAGTTCCGCGAAGACCTGATGTACCGCCTGAACGTGCTGCCGATGCGGTTGCCGCCGCTGCGCGACCGCAAGGACGACATCCCGCTCCTCGCTGACACCTTCCTGAAGCGCTTCGGTCGCGAGTCGGGTCGCGCCGGCATCAAGATGCGTCCGGAGGTCCTCGACGCGCTGTGCGCCTACCACTGGCCGGGCAACGTGCGCGAACTCGAGAACGAGATCCGCATGCTGATCACCTTTTCGGACGATCCGATCACCCTCGATCGGCTCTCCGAGCGGATCCGTCGCGCGATGGCGACGCCGGCCGACCCGCCGCTGCGCGAAGGGCTCACCGGCCGGGTCGAAGCGCTCGAGCGCTCCGAGATCCGCCGCGCGCTCGAGGACGCGACCGGCAACAAGAGCCGCGCCGCTGACGTGCTCGGCATCTCGCGTTTCGCGCTGCAGCGCAAGCTCGAGAAGTACCGCATCGGCGGCGACGGTCGCCCGCTCGCACCAGGAGAGACGGTGGACGGCGGCGTCGAGGAGCTTCCGCCGGATGGTGCGGTCGCTCCGGCGGCGACGGGCGACGGGGACCCGGAGACATGAGCCGGCGCGTCGCGTTTGTCTGCGGGATGGTGCTGGCACTTGCCGTCGCGTCGGTGGCGCGCGCCGACACGGTCCATCTGCGCGACGGCGGCAAGCTCGAGGGGAAGGTGGTCGCCGAGGAAAAGGGCTCCATCACGATCGACACCGCGCTCGGCCGCATGGTGATCGAGCGTTCGCGCATCTCCAGGATCGAGAAGGGGCTCACGGCGGCCGAGGAGCTCGCCGAGCGCGAGAAGGCGATGAAGGCGGATGCTTCCGCCGACGCTTGGTTCGAACTCGCGGAGTTCGCTCGCGCGAAAGCGCTTCGACGCGATCGCGAGCGGCTGCTCGACAAGGCCCTTGCCCGTGATCCGCAGCACGAGGGCGCCAACCTCGCGCGCGGACGGGTGCGGCATGAGGGGCAGTGGATGACCCCGGCCGAGCGCGATGCGAAGGTGAAAGCGGACGAGACCGCGGCGATGGCGGCGCGCGGCCTCGTGCCCTACAGCGGCCGATTCGTGACGCCAGAAGAGAAGGAGCACCTCGAACGCGGTGACGTTCAGATCGACGGGCGGTGGCTTTCCGCCGACGACGCGCAGCGGGCGCGCGGACTCGAGCGCGTCGGATCCGAATGGGTGGTGGCGAGCGAGGTGCTGGCGCGCCGCCGCGCCGTCGACTTCGGCAAGGAGGCGTCGCTCGCGCTGACCTTCGATGCGAGCGACCATTTCGTCGTCGCGAGCGCGTTCGGAAAGGCGCATGCGCACGCGCTCCAGGAGGCGTCGGAGAAGAGCTTCGCGCTGGCGGCGGGCGCGCTGCGCGAGTCGGTCACCGACCTGGCGTGGATCGGTGGCCACAAGGCGCTCGCGGTGGTCGTCGATACGCGGGACGACTTCGGCCTCTTCGCGCGCTTCTTCTCGCGCCAAGAGAAGAAGGTCGATGCGCGCTGGGCCGAAGGAGCGGCGAAGGTCGACGGCTTCTATTGGTGGGATCCAACCGGCACCTCCGCCACGTTTCGTGGCGCTCGCCACGTCGACGACACGGTCGCCCATACCGTGCATCACCTGGGTCACGTCCTCCTGAACCGCCACGGCTACAACTGGAAGTTCCTCCCGACCTGGCTCGACGAGGGGTTCGCCGCCTGGACCGAGCACCGCGTGCTCGGACGCAATGCGATCTCCTGCATCTCGAGCCGCCGCTACGGCGCCGAAGGGGTCCGCAAGGAGGAGCTGCTCTCCCGCGACCGCTGGTTCGACGACGCGGTGCGCGCGATCAAGGAAGGCAAGGATCCGCCGTTCGGGCCGATCCTGAAGCGCGATCTGTCGACCATCACCGCCGAGGAGGTCGCGAAGTCGATGGTGGTGGTCGATTGGCTGTCGACGCAGAAGCAGGACGGCTTCCTCGCCATGCTGGCGGCGTTGCGCGAGCAGTGGCCGAAAGGGCAGGTCCCCGCGCTCGGCGCCGAGGCGGCGGCGGCACACGCGAAAGCGTTCGCCGCGCTGGGGATCCCGGCCGAGCGTCTCGATGCGGCATTGCGAGAGTCGATCGCGGCGCCGACACGACGCTGAATCGGGGAGGGAACGCGTGAAGCACGAGCGCGCCAGCATGCTGACCCAGCCGATCCCCGGCTACGAAGTGCTCGAACTGCTCGGGTCGGGAGGCATGAGCTCGGTCTACAAGGCGCGCCACAAGGGCCTTGACCGCATGGTCGCCCTCAAGGTGCTGCGCCGCGATGATCTCGACCCCGGTCTCGCGCTGGCGCGTCTGACGAAGGAGGCGCGCGTCCTCTCGCGGCTCGACCATCCCGCGATCGTGCGCTCGATCGACTTCGGCGAAGCAGGCGACCTCGTCTACTTCGTGATGGAGCTCGTCGAGGGGCAGAGCTGCAAGCAGTTGCTGGTCGATCGCGGAGCGTTCCCGCTGCGCGAGGTCCTCCTGATCGGCGAGCGGGTCGCGCTGGCGCTCGCTCATGCGGCGCGCCACGGCGTCGTCCATCGCGACGTGAAGCCTGGCAACATCCTGCTGGCGAAAGATGGGGCGGTGAAGCTCACCGACTTCGGGCTCGCGCGCGCCACTCGCGACCGTTCGCTCACCCAGGACGGCATCACCGTCGGCACGCCGCAGTACATGTCTCCCGAACAGGTGAGGAGCCCGCGCCGCGTCGATCTGCGCAGCGACCTCTACAGCCTCGGGGCCACGCTCTACCACCTCGCGACGGGCCACCCGCCGCTGCGCGGCGAGTCGGTCGCCGAGATCCTGCACGAGGTGCTCTACTCGGTGCCGCGCCCACCCGAGCAGCTGCAACCCGGCCTGCCCCAAGGCTTCTCGCGCATGCTCGCGCGGCTGCTCGCGAAAGATGTCCGCCGTCGCTACCAGTCGAGCGAGGAGCTGCTCGAAGACCTCGAGCGGGTACGCGCGGCACTCACCGCGCCCGAACAGGCGCAAGAGGTCGGTCTCTCCTGGCAGGAAGCCGCCGAGCCGCCGCCGCGCAGCAGTCGCGGCCCATGGATCGCCGCGGCGGCGGCGCTCGTGGTCGCGCTCGTGGCGCTGTTCCTGTGGCGGGGCGACCACCGCAGCGATGTCGACTGGAGCGACGCGCGCCAACGTGAGGAAGCGCTGCTGAACGAACTCGCGGAAGGCTGGCGAGGCGGCGCCCGGCCGGCGGCGGAAGTGCTGGCGCGCATCGGCGAGCTCAAGCGGGACGGGCAGCTCACCAGCGTCTCGAGCCTCTCCCGCGTCGACCTGAAGTCGGCGGCCAGCGTCGCCCTCGAGACGGAACTGCGCGCGGCGGCGCCGCTGGCCCTCTCGGCAGCCCGCGCGGCGCTCGCGCGTGGCGACTTCGCGCAAGCGCGAGAGCGTCTCGACGCTGAACTCGAGCGCGCCTTCGAGGCGGCCGCGCCCGCTTCGCTGCGGACACGGCTCGTGGGCGCCGAAGTCGACGTGGAGCCGTGGCTCCAGTCCGCGCGCGCCAACGCCACGTCTCAGCAGGAGGCCCTCGAGCAGGAGGTGCGCCGAAAGGTGCGACAGGAGCTGCTCGCCCGACGGACCGCGCTCGACGATGAAGTGCAAGCGCTGCTCGAGGCGCAGCGATTCGGGGAGGCGCAGCAGCGGCTGGCGTCCTATCCGGAGGAGGAGGCGAACGCTTGTGCCGCCGCGACGATCGCCGTGTTGAGCGGCGCCGGAGTCGCCGTGGCGAGCGACGTCTCCGCTGCCGTGCTGCAGCGCGGATGGCCCGACTCGACGCGCGTCGAATTCGATCGTGATCCGACCGCGTCGTTCGTGTCGATCCTCGCGGACTCGCTCGCCGGGCGGGTGGCGAGGGCGCGCCGCGATCTGCAGTTCGAGGTCGAGCGGGCCGCGCAGAAGGCGTTGGCGGAGGCTCGCGAGGGCGCCGTCGTCGACCTGGCAAAACGCCGCGCCGACGTCGAGGAGGCGAACCGTGCCGCATGGGACGGGCTGGTCGCCATCGGCGCGCTTCCGGCCGAGCTGCAGAGTCGCTGGGAGCTGCTGGCGCGCGACCTCGCGGAACTGGCCTTGCAGGCGCGGCGCGATCGCGAGGCCACGGCGCGCGCGCAGCTGCTCGATGGGGTCGGCGGGCGGCCCGGCATCGTCCCGTTCCTGGCCGATCGTCGGATCGCGGAGGCGGCCGAGGCGATCGCTGCTCAGTCCGATCTTCCCGAAGCGGAGCGCGCCGCATGGAGCGGCGTCGTCTCGGACTTGATCGCCGTGTTCGGCCACGCGCGCCAGAACCTGCGCGATCGAGCGGGTGAGGAGGTCGACGTGCGCGATCGCCAGGGGATCGGCATTCGCGGCAAGGTGCAGTTCGACGGCGCCGGCGACGCGTTCGCGGTCGGATCCAGGCGTGGCCTGACGGTCGAGGATCTCGCGTTGGCGTCGCTCGAGAAGTCGGTGAACGCGACGGTGACCGCGCCACCGGCGCGCCTCTTCGTCCGTTTTCTCCTCGGGGACGCCAAGGAGCGCAGCGCGCTGGGGCTCGAGCTGAACGGGCTGGCGGGTGCGCCGGTCGCTGACGCGCTCCATCGTTCGCTGCAGGACCAGATGCAGAGCGATGCGGCGCGCCGCGAGCAGCGCGAGGGCGCCGCGAACGAGCGGCGCGCGCAGTTCGACGCGGCGATCGCGGCCGGCGACGTCGAAACGGCGCGCGCGGCCTGGCGCGACCTGCTCCGCTACGGCGACACCGCCGCCGGTCGAGCGGCGCAATCGGATCGCGCACACCTCGAGGCGCTGCTCAGCGACCTCGATCGAACGGGGCGACGGCGCGCGCTGCTCGATCAGGTGGCTCGCAACGCGAGCGAACGGACGCTCGCCGAAGATGGCGTGGTCCGCGTGGTCTATGCGTTCGATCAGGTGACGGAGGGCCAGGACTGGAACGTCAGCGGCAACGCGCTGCGCGTGGAGAACGGGCGCCTCGTCTTCGTCGGCGGCGGGAGCGGCCGCAGCGGCCCGGCGCCGAGTGCGACGTTTCCGTTCCCGCTCGATCGGCGCGCGCCGGCGAGCTTGCGCGTGGAACTGCTGCCGACGCTCGGCGCACCCGACGATCCGCACTACGTCGGGCTTCGTCTCGGCCCCGCCTGCGCCGCCTTCTTCCGGCCCGAAGAGCCGAGAGGCGAGAGCTACACGCCGCAACTCGCGGCCTGGGTCGGCGCACTCGAAGAGAGCACCCAGCGCTTCTACGACCCGATCTATGACCAGAGCGAGCCTGCGGTCGGCAAGGTCGTCGATGTCGGTCTCGAACGCGGCCGCCGTTACGTTCTCGAGGTGCGATGGCTCCCCGATCCAGGCGCTGGCACGGTGCGAATCGAGGTGGCGCTGGACGGCGACGTCGTCTACGAAACCCAGGCGACTCTGCCGACCGCGCGCGCGAAGGATGCGGTTCAGCTGTGCAGCCTGACCGAGCTGCAGATCGAGCGGGTCGAGCTGCGCGGGAAGCTCGTCGAATGAGGCGTGCGCTGGTGGCGGCGTGGCTCCTGGTCGCGGCCGCGACGCCGGCGAGCGCGCGGATGCCATGCCCGCAAGCGGTCGCGTCGAACGGCTCCGACCCGCGCCTCGATGCGTGGCGGGTCGAGCTCGATGCGTCGGAGCCGGCGCGTCGGTCGGCGGCCGAGGCGCAGTTGCGCCGTGCGCTTGCACCGGCGGACGTCGTGGCGGCGCTGGCGGCGCTGAATCGCTGGCCGCCCGCGCCGGCGGTCGCGCTCGAGCGAGCGCTGCTGGAGCTGCCGCGTTTGCGAGCGGCGCTCCTGTTCGCGGCGGTTGAAGGGGATGACGGAGCCGTCCAGCTCCTTGGCGCCACCTTCGAGCAGCGCGTCGGCGAGCTCGCACCGTGGCGCCCCGAACTCGAGACGTTGCGCGAACGAACTCTGCCGTGGTCGCAGCCCGGCTGGCGAGCGCTGCGCCGTGGCGCACCGCGCGCGCCCCTCTCCTTCGTCGAGCTCGAGGCGACGCTGCGCGCTGCGGGCGCGTTCGAGCAGGGGGTCGCGCTCTTCCCTGGGGTTCTTGCCGGCGGGGTGCAGGCGCCGCTCGCCGAGGAGGTCGCCGCCGATGGCTGGCTCGAGATCGAGCTGGCGCGCCAGGAGTTGGTGGCGGTTCGCGGTCTCGTCGCGACCTGGGTCGTTCCGATCGCCATGGCGGAGGCCGACGCGGCGTCCGACTCCGAGCGCGGCGAAGTCGAGCTGCAGCAGCGGCGCGCGTGCGAGACGCGGTGGTTCTGCGCGGCGCTGACGCGCTGTCGCGAGCTTCCGTCCGGCGCGGCGGCGACCGCGGCGGGCGGTCTGCTCTTGCGGCTCGGCCTGCCTTGGTTTGGCGCGACCTCGACCAACGCGACCTTCGATGACGGCCTCGAGCGGGCGATCGACGAATGGCGTGGTCCGTCGCAGCAGAAGCAGCGGACCGCAGCGGCGCTGCCGTTTCCGCCGCCGCCGCTCGCGACTCGTGCAGCGCTTCGGGCGCGTCTCGCCGAACTGCTCGCGCAGGCGCCGCGCACGGAGTCGACGGGGAACGAGGCGCGGCTCGCGGAGTGGACCGCGAGTTGGCGCGACCTCGTCGATCAGGCGGCAGGACGGGAGCGCGACGACCTGCTCCTGTGCGGCGAGTTCGCGGACGCACTGCGCCAGAGCGCCGCAACGACGGTCGCCACGGACTGGCGCGTGGTGTGCGAACGGGCGGCCGCCGAGTTCTGGCGACTCGGGCGCAGCGAGCGTCCGGGCCGCGGCCTGATCGAACTCCCCGCGGGCGCAACCGCGCGTTGAGGACGATCCGGTGCGGAGGCACCAGCAATCGTTTCTCCGGCGCCGTCGGCGCAGCGACCTGCATCCCGGCCACTCGTCAGTCGATCAACGAGCCGTCGGCGCGTCCGGGGCGACGTCGGGGCGCCGCCAACGGAGCGTGGGCATGGCTCGATACGAGGCGGAAGGCGGCGTCATCGCATTGCGGTTCCTGCTGTGCGGTCCACGGCGGGCCGGAAAGAGCGAAGTCCTCGCGCGCATTCGGGAACGCGTCGGCAGCCGCAGCGCCGAGCGCAGTCGCGAGTGGACCTCGCTGCCGCTCGCCGTGCCAGGTGCGCTCGCGACCCTGCAAGTCGAGCTCGTCGAATTCGATCCGATCGACGAGGAGAACGCTCGCGCAGAACAGCTGATGCGTGACGCGGACGGCGTCTGCTTCGTCGCGGATCCGCGTCGCGAGCGCCTGCGCGACAATCTCATCGCGTACGCCTGGCTGCTCGAGCGCCTGCGCAGCGCGGGTCGAAGCGCGATGCCCGGCGTCCTGCTGATCAATCGGCGCGCGGGCGGCGACTTCGTCGCGGCCCAGGAGCTCGAGTCGGTGGTCGGGTCCGGCCGCTTCCCGTCGTTCAGCACCGATGCGCTCGACGGCGAAGAGGTGGTGCGATCGCTGCTCGAGTTGTTGCGTCGCGGAGCCACGCGGGCGCACGGCGAACTCGCGCTCGATGGCTGCGGCATCGGACTGTCGGCGCTGCAGATCGCGCTCGACGAGTCGTTCAACCGTTCCGCGCCGCTGCCGGCGACGGCGGCGGCACCGATCGAGCCGCCTGGCGCGCCAGGCGACGCGGCACCGGCACGTGCGCCGCTCATGCGCTACGCCGCGCGGCTCGTCGACGAGCAGGGGCGCTACGTCCGCGAGCGACGGCGATTGCGCGATCAGGCCACGTGGCTCGAGGAAGAGGCGAAGCGACCGCTCGCGTTCCTGCGCAGCCTCTTTGCGCACCTCGAGCGCCACGGGCCGCGTTTGCCGGCGGCGCTCGAAGAAGCGGTCGCGGGCGGCGCGGAAGTCCTGAATCACCTCGAGACCATGCTGGCCACTCGGGCGAACGGTGCGCAAGCGCCGGCGCAGGAGCGTCAGCAGCTGCGCCGCTCCTGCGATCTTGCA
This sequence comes from Planctomycetota bacterium, assembly GCA_031409275.1. GTDB lineage: Bacteria > Planctomycetota > B15-G4 > B15-G4 > SIAN01 > SIAN01. Next base: position 237,636 of record JANNXA010000055.1, on the reverse strand, counting down.
GTGGTGGCGCGTCAGGCCGCGGCCGCGGTGGCAGGGGAACTCCACGGGCGCCGGCTTCGACTCGACGCCGACGGACTGCAATGGTGCGAGGGTGATCCCGATCTGCTGAGGGCGCTGCTGTGGGCGCTCTTCGCGGCGCTGGCGAAGTCGCGGCGAGCGCGCGCCGAAGGCTGCACCGTGATCCGCGTGCGTGCGACGGCCGAAGGTCGCGCGCTGCGCCTGCGGGTGCTGCGATTCGGCCGCCCCGCGCGCGGACGCGGAGTCGAGGAACTGATCCTTGCTCGGCGCCTCGCGCGCCGGATCGGATGGCGCCTCGTATTCACCGCGCGCCGGCGTGGGGCCATCGACGTTGCGCTGGAGCCACGCGGATTGGCGATCGGTCGGACCGCGCTTCCGGTGCCGGCGTTCGCCTGATGGGATCGTCCGTGCCGCCGCGCGTCGCGATCGCAGCTCGAGATCGTTACTCCTTCGGCTTGTCCTTCGAGAGGCGCAGGTCGACCGTGACGTCGTCGCCATCGGAGACCTGCACGGTCTGACGGCTGTTCTTCGCGAGTGACAGCGTCGCGAGCGGGTTCATGGGGGGGTTCGACTGGAAGCTGTTGATCGTGATGGTGTACTCGCCGTCGTTCATGCTGAGCAGTTCGTAGAAGCCGTCGTTGTTGGTCCGCGTCGACTTGTAGCCGCTCGACTTCCCGGCCATCCCGGTGATGGTCGCGCCCACCAGCGGCTTGCCGTCGAGGTCGTAGGCGGTCCCAGAGATGCGCGCGCCACGCAGCAGGATCAGCTCACCGACGTCGACCGTCTCGTTCTTGCGCACGGTGACGTCGTCCCGAAGCTGACCGGCGAACTGGTTGTGGCGAACCGCGACCTGGTAGGTCTCCGGCACCACCAGATCGAGCGTGAAGCGGCCATCTTCCTGGGTGCGGAACTTCGGCATCCCGCTTCCTCGCGCCGACATCTGCGAGAAGATCTCGAGCACCTGGTTGTCCTTGGTGCCGTTGTCGCGGAGGCTGACCAGCGCGTTGCGGATCGGTTTGTGGTCGCGATCGACGACGATGCCGACGACCTTGCCGCCCTTGTTCATCTCGATGCGGACGCCGGCCGTGACCTGGCCGCGCGTGACCTCGAACTCATCGGAGACGCTCGTGGCATAACCGGCCGCCGAGCCTTCGACCGTGTAGCGACCTGGATCGAGGTTCTTCACTTCGAAGCGGCCGCCGCTGTCGTGGTAGCGCAGGTTCTGCTTCATGTCGATCGGGCCGCGTCCCTTGTATTGCTGCTGGATCGCCAGCGTGAACTCGGGAATGGGCGCGCCGCTCTCCTCATCGACGACGACGCCGACCGCGCTGCCCTGCACCCGCAACTCGATCACGAGACCTTCGCTGCCGGCGTTCACTTGCTGCTGGTGCGATTCGGAGAAGCCGTCGCAGCTCGCCTGGAGGAAGTACTGCCCTTCGGCGAGCGCCTCGATCGTGAAGCGGCCAGCACCGTCGGTGAGCGCCTCGGCTTCGCACCGGAAGCTCTGGTTCGCGATGGTGGCGGCCAGCTTCGCGCCCGCGATCGGGTTCTTGCTCTCGTCGGTGACGCTGCCCGTGATGCGCCGCGCCAACGTCAGGTCGAAATCGATCTTGTGCTCTTTCGAGCTGCGGCCGAGGAAGCTCGTCTGCGAGTTCTTCGTGATGCGCGAGTAGCCGTCGAGTTCGGCGGTGATCTCGAAGCTCGAGAACGGCGCCGAGGTGAACGAGTAGTGGCCATTCGCATCGGTGGCGGTGCGCAGCTCGAAGGGCTCGGCGTCGGGCGGGTGAGGACCGTCGGGGCGCAGCTTGCGCAGCCGTTCCATCGCATTGCTGAGGATGACGACGGCGTTCTGCAGGGGACGGCCGTCGCAGCGCACGAACCCCTCGACCATCACGCCGTCCCGCAAGCGCAGATCGCCGGCCGGTTGCTCGGTGGCGGGGGCGACCACGATGGGCCCCGCCTCGCAGTCGCCGTAGTCGGGGTGGCTCGCGACGATGATGTAGTCGTCGTTGGGAGTGACCCTGTTGAAGCGGTAGTTTCCGGCGGCGTCGGTTCGCACCAGCAGATTCAGCCGCGTGTAGAGGCTCGGGATGTTGATCGCCGCGGCGGGGCCGCGCACGAGCTCCACTTCCGCATCAGCCACCGGCGCGCCGGCTGGATCGAGGATGCGGCCGTAGATCGCTCCCGGCGGTGCGGTGGGATCGATCACCGGCAGTTCGTTCGGATCTTCCGGCGGCAGCTCGGTCTGGCGGATCGCCTCGGGCGTCGTCGCGTCGGCGGTCACCGCATCCGGCACGCGAGCCACGTTGCCGCCTTCGCGGGCGACGCGATTGGGAACCGGGCCGATCGCGGGTTCGGTCGGTTCATGCAGCCACCAGGCGAGGCCGCCGATGAGGGCGATCACGGCGAGGAGGAGTGGGGCGGTACGCTTCATGGAGGGGATTCCGCAAGAGTCTTGCGCCTAAGACGGTGCGAGGGCCGCGATCTTCCGTCCGGTGCGAGCGGCCGTATCACGGCCCGAGGGCGCAACATAGCCGCGTGCAGAACTTTCCCTCGGAGCGGGGAGCTCCGCGAGCGGGGGTCAGCCTGCGACGCGTCGGGCGCGTTCGTCGAGCAACGCGAGGAGGCGATCGGCGGCGGCTTGTCCGACCGCGACATCGTCCGCGCTGCCGAAGCTGAATCGCACCGCGGAGCGCGCGCTCGCCGCCGACATTCCCATCGCGCGCAGCACGTGCGAGGGTTCGCTCGCGCCCGCCTGGCAGGCCGATCCGCTGGCGATCTCGACGCCGCGCGCACTCATGGCCGTGACCAATTGCGCGCCATCGTGCCCCTCCGCGAGTACGAGCGAGGTGTTCGGCAGGCGCGGCGCGTCGCTGCCGACGACGCGAAACGAGCGTCCGCCGGAGGCGAGAGCGGACTCGAACGCATCGCGGGCGCGAGTCGATTCGGGCTGCGCGGCGAGGCGCGATCGCGTGGCGGCGGCAGCGGCGGCGAACCCGATCAGCAGCAGGAGCGGGGGCGTTCCGCCGCGCCGGCCGCGCTCCTGTCGTCCGCCGCCAATCCATGCCTCGATCCGCGTTCCGCGGCGCACCCACAACGCGCCAACCCCCTGCGGTCCGCCGAGCTTGTGGGCCGAGGCGCTGATCGTGGTCGCGCCGCTCTGCGCGGCGTCGAGCGGGAAGCGGCCGAGCCACTGCACGGCGTCGACGTGGAGCGGGATGTCGCGCGGCGCGAGCGCTGCCGCCAGTTCGACGAATGGCTGGCAGACGCCGGTCTCGTTGTTGGCCGCCATGCAGGCGACGAGTCGGGTCTGCGGCTCGAGCGCGGCGACCATCGCATCGACCTTGACGATGCCGTTGGCGCTCGGCGGCACCAAGGTGACGCGCGCGCCGAGTTCGGCGAGGCGACGCGCGGCCGCGAGCGTCGAGGAGTGCTCGATGGCGCTGACGACCAGGTGCGCCCCTTCTGGGCGCGGCAGCAGCGGCCCGGCGAGCGCGAGGTGGTTTGCCTCGGTGCCGCCCGACGTGAAGACGATCTCATCCGCGGAAACGTGGAGCAGCGCGGCGACCTGTTCGCGCGCGTCGTCGAGGGAGCGGCGAGCGTGCACGCCGGCCGCATGCAGGCTCGATGGATTGGCGAGCTCTCCGTTCAGAGCCGCTTGCAGGCAGCGGCGCACTTCCGGCAACAGCGGAACGGTCGCGTTGTGATCGAGGTAGAGCGCGCCAACAGCGTCCATGGCGCTCCGTATACTCGCCGACCGCACGCGGCGCACGGAGGGCACTGCGCTTGCGGTGAAGCTTTGCGTTTCGCGCGAAAGCGCGTCACCTTGACGCGGGCGCAGGAGGACGGATCGTGACGCTGCTCATGTATTGGTTCATGCCGCCTTGGGTGAACCCGATCTACGGGATCTGGCTGCCGCTTGCGGCGATGCTTTTTGCCGTATTGATGCAAGCCCGCGTCAAGTCGGCCTTTTCGAAGTACGCCAAAGTTGCAACACGCTCCGGCCTCACGGGCGCCGAAGTCGCGGAACTGCTGCTCCGCTCGCGCGGCATCAGCGACGTCCGAGTGGAGTCGGTGGGCGGCTTCCTGAGCGACCACTACGACCCGACGACGAAAACGCTGCGGTTGTCGAGCGAGGTCTACGGTGGCCGCTCGATCTCGGCGCTCGGCGTCGCCGCTCATGAAACGGGCCACGCGCTGCAGCACGCCGATGCCTACGCGTGGCTGACGCTGCGCAGTCGCATGGTGCCGGTCGTCAGCATCGGCTCGAAGCTCGGGATGTTGCTGATGCCGATCGGCATGTTCATCGCCATGGCGTCGCAGGGCCCGTTGGGCACGTCGCTGCTGATCGGCGCTGCGATCGGTCTCGCCGCCGTCGTGCTGTTCAGTCTCGTGACCTTGCCCGTCGAGATCGACGCTTCGCGCCGCGCGCTCGTCTTGCTCGGCAACAGCGGCGTGCTCGTCGGCGGCGAGATCGACGGCGCGCGCGCCGTGCTGAGCGCGGCGGCGTGGACCTACGTGGCATCGGCGGCCGCGGCGGTGGTGGAACTGATCAAGGTGCTCGCGATCCTCGCTGGCTCACGCGGCCGCTCGCGCGAATGAGCGGCGCCAACGAAAGGGCTGCTGTGGACGCTCCCGCTGCTTCGTTTCGTGATGCCCCGTTCACGCAGCTCGTCGAGCAACTCGCCGCGCGCACTCCAACTCCAGGTGGCGGAACCGGTGCGGCGCTCGCCGGTTCGCTCGGTGCCGCGCTTGGCTGCATGGCGGTCCGCTTCTCGTTCGGCAAGAAGGGGGAGCCGAGCGAGCACGACCCGGTGCTGGCGAAGGTCGAGGCCGCTCTGCTCGCGGTCGCCGTGGAACTGCAGCGACTCGGCGATGCCGACGCGGCGTCGTTCGAAGCGGTGCGCAGCGCACGCAAGCTGCCGCAAGCGAGCGCCGAGGAGAAGGCTGCGCGAACCGCGGCGGTCGCGGCGGCCACGGCCCACTCCGCTGACGTTCCGCTGCAGACGTTGCGGGTGGCGCGAGAGGCGATGGAACTCGTCGACGGCACGCTCGCCGTCGTCAATCAGAGGCTCGCGACCGACGCTGGATCGGGCGCGCTGCTGTTGCGTGCCGGGGCTCGTTGCGCGGCGTGGAACGTCCTGGTCAATCTGGTCGGCGATGAGTCGGCGCCCGCCGCGGCTCGTCGCGGCGAGGTAGCGAAACTGCTGGCCCGCGTCGACGAACTGGAACGACGTGCCGTGGCCTGGACCGAGCGCGCATTGTTGCCTCCCGCCTGAGCCGGCGGAAACTCGTACCGAACGAGTCCAGATTTTCTCCTTGCCGAGCTCGGTGGCGCCGACTAGTTAATCCGTACCAAGTTCATCCGGATTACCTCCTCTGACGGTTGCATCGACGGTTGCACCGCCTGGGGCGCCCCGGCGAGGCCAAATCCATGATCAAGCTCTCACGACGGCTCGACTACGCGATCCTCGCGGTGTCGCACCTCGCCACGCGCGGACGTTCGGTTCCGCTGAGCGCACGCGCCCTGGCCGACTCGACTCGGATCCCGCCGGCCATCCTCGCCAACATCCTGAAGGACTTGCACCACGCCGGTCTCGTCCGCTCGGCACGCGGCGTCCATGGTGGCTACGAGCTGGCCATCGCCCCCGATGAGCTCTCGGTGGGCGGGCTGTTGCGGGCGCTCGAGGGCGACGTGCGACTCGTCGAGTGCGTGCCATCGGCGATCGGCGCCTTGCCGGTCCCCGGATCGAGTTGCCAGATCGAATCGTCCTGCCTCATCAAGGCGCCGCTGCGCCGCGTCCACGAGAAGATCCACGAAGTGTTGAACGGACTGACCTTCGACCAGCTGGTAGCGGAAGCGTTCGCCGCGCCGCTCGCCCGCTGAACCATCCGAAGCGAGTGCTCCATGAAGACCCCGATCTACCTCGACTACCAGGCGACGACGCCGCTCGATGAGCGCGTGCTCGACGCGATGTTGCCCTACTTCCGCGACAAGTTCGGCAACGCCGCAAGCCGCAACCACGCGTTCGGCTGGGATGCCGAGAAGGCGGTGGAGACCGCGCGCGAGCAGATCGCGACGCTGATCGGTGCGGACGCGAAGGAGATCGTGTTCACCAGCGGTGCCACCGAATCGAACAACCTCGCGATCAAGGGCGTCGCCGAGATGTACCGCGAGAAGGGGCGCCACCTGATCACGGCGCCGACCGAGCACAAGGCGGTGCTCGACCCGTGCAAGCGCCTCGAGCAGGAGGGCTGCCAGGTCACGCTGCTGCCGGTCGACAAGTCCGGGCAAGTGAACGTCGCCGATCTCGAGAAGGCGATCCGGCCCGACACCGTGCTCGTGTCGCTGATGGCGGCGAACAACGAGATCGGCACGCTCCACCCGCTCGAGGAGATCGGCCGCCTCTGCAAGGCGCGCGGCATCCTCTTCCACACGGACGCAACCCAAGGGGTCGGCAAGATCCCGATGGACGTCGAGCGCATGGGCATCGACCTGCTCTCGATGACGGCGCACAAGGTCTACGGTCCGAAGGGAGTGGGCGCGCTCTACGTGCGGCGCCGCAACCCGCGCGTGCGCCTCTCGCCGCAACTCGACGGCGGCGGCCACGAGCGCGGCATGCGTTCCGGCACGCTGAACGTGCCGGGCATCGTTGGCCTCGGGAAGGCTTGCGAGATCGCCGGGGCCGAGCTCGCGAGCGAGACGGTGCGACTCACCGCGTTGCGCGAACGGCTCTGGTCGAAGCTGCGCGGTTCGCTCGACGAGATCTACCTGAACGGCCATCCGACGCAGCGGTTGCCGGGCAACTTGAACGTCTCCTTCGCGTTCGTCGAAGGCGAAGGGCTGATGATGGGGATGAGCGAACTGGCGGTCTCTTCGGGGTCCGCCTGCACTTCGGCGAGCCTCGAGCCTTCCTACGTGCTGCGCGCGATCGGCGTCGGCGAAGACCTCGCCCACACCTCGATCCGCTTCGGCATGGGACGCTTCACGACGGAGGCGGAGGTCGACTTCGCCGCCGAGCGCGTGATCTTCGCGGTGAAGCGGCTGCGCGACATGTCGCCGCTCTACGAGATGGCCAAGGAAGGCATCGACATCAGCCAGGTGAAGTGGTCCCCGACCGAACACTGAAACGACCGATCCACCCATCGCGCGACCTCGTGCCGCGCGCAAGGACAAGACCATGGCCTACAGCGACAAGGTCCTCGATCACTACAACAACCCGCGCAACATCGGCTCGCTCGACAAGAGCGCCGCGGATGTCGGGACCGGGGTGGTCGGCGCGCCTGAATGCGGCGACGTGATGCGACTGCAGATCAAGGTGAACGACAAGGGCGTCATCGAGGACGCCAAGTTCAAGACCTTCGGCTGCGGCTCCGCGATCGCGTCTTCGAGCCTCGCCACCGAATGGGTGAAGGGGCGGACGGTGGAGCAGGCGCTGCAGATCCGCAACGTCGACATCGTGCAGGAACTCGCGCTGCCGCCGGTCAAGGTCCACTGTTCGGTGCTCGCCGAGGATGCGATCCGCGCAGCGCTCGCCGACTACCAGAGCAAGCAGCAGGCGCACGCGGCGGGGTCAGCGAGCACGCCCGACGCGGCGAAGACGGGCAGCTGATCTCATGGCAGCCGATGCGACTGCAACCACCGATGCGCCGGCAGGGGGCACGCCCTCTTCGACCATCACCGTCAGCGACAAGGCGGCCCGCGAGGTGCGTCGCGCGTTCGAGCAGAAGCAGCTCGGCGTCGAGGCAGGTTTGCGCCTCGGCGTGAAGGGCGGCGGCTGCTCGGGCTTCTCCTACGTGATGAACCTCGAGCCGCGTCCTGCGCGCGGCGACGAGATCTTCGAGTCGGCGGGCCTGCGCGTCTTCGTCGACCCGAAGAGCTTCCTCTACCTCGAAGGAACCGAAGTCGACTTCAACGACGACCTGACGTCGCGCGGCTTCGTCTTCAAGAATCCAAGCTCCACCGGGAGCTGCGGCTGCGGAGCGTCGTTCTCGGCGTGACGGGGCTTCCGCTCCGGCCTGCGCCGTCGATCTCGCCATGAACGTCGCCGTCATCGCTTCCTGTTCGGCCTGCCACGCACCGCTCGAGAATCCGCAGCGGTGCCGTGCTTGCGGCGCATTCCAGCCGCACGATCCACGTCGCGATCACTTCGCGACGCTTGGCCTTGCGCGCGAGTTCGCCTTGGACGAGGCGCTGCTCGATCGGCGGGTGGTCGCCTTTTCGCGCGACCTCCATCCCGATCTCGCGGGCGCTGCGCCCGGCGTCCGCGCTCGTGCCGTGCTCGGCGCGGCGCAGGTCAATGAAGCGTTCGGCGTGCTGCGCGATGCGCACAAGCGCGCCGAGTACCTGTTGACGCTCCTGGGTGGGGCGGGGCCCAATCAGGACAAGTCGGTGCCGGCGGGATTCCTCGAGGCGATGCTCGACGAGCGTGATGCGGTCGATGCCGCGATCGCGCAGGGCGGCGCCGCAGCGGAGGCCTTGCGCGCGCGCTTCGAGGCGCGACGGCTCGAAGCGGAGGCGGCGCTGGCGCGCGGCTTTGCGGCGCTCGAGACGGCGATTCCAGAAGAGCGCACGACGCTGCTGGCGTCGCTGCGGCGTGAACTGAACGGCATGGCGTACTACCGCACCCTCGCGCGCGACCTGCGCGATGGGCTGCGCGACAAGGAGTCGGCGTGAACGCGGCAGAGCACGCAACGGGCGGCCCGGAGCCGATCGTCGGCATCGATCTGGGAACCACCAACAGCCTCGTCGCCTTCTTCGGCAAGGATGGTCCGCAGGTGCTGCGCGACGAGAGCGGCGATCCGATCGTGCCCTCCGTGGTGAGCTTCGTCGATGGCAGCGTCCTCGTCGGCCGCGCCGCGCGCGCGCAGGCCATCGAGCATCCGCTCGCCACGTTGTGGTCGATCAAGCGGTTGATGGGGCGCAGTCTTGCCGACCTCCTGCCGGGCGAGCGCGCCGCGTTGCCCTATGCGGTGGTCGCCGGTGAGCGCGGCCTCGCGAAGGTGCGCGTCGGCGAGCAGGAGTTCGCCCCGGAGGAGATCTCCGCGCGCATCTTGCAGGACCTCAAACGGCGCGCGGAGCGAAGCCTCGGTCGTCCGGTCGGCAAGGCGGTGATCACGGTCCCCGCCTACTTCGACGATGCGCAGCGGCAGGCGACGCGGCTCGCCGGCAAGCTCGCCGGACTCGAAGTCGTGCGCATCGTGAACGAGCCGACGGCTGCGGCGCTCGCTTACGGGCTCGATCGCACCAAGGAGGGCTCCGTCGTCGTCTATGACCTTGGCGGCGGGACCTTCGACGTTTCCGTGCTCGAGATCCGTGACGGCATCTTCCGCGTGCGCGCGACTGCCGGGGACACGCAGCTTGGCGGCGACGACTTCGACCGCAAGCTCGTCGATCGCCTGCTCGCGAAGCTGCCGGCGGGCGTCGCGCCCGATGCCTCGCTGCTGCAGGCCGCGAAGCTCGCCGCAGAGCAGGCCAAGATCGAGCTGTCGAGCGCGACGAGCGTGGCGTGGGGCGTGGCGGACGATCGGCGCGGGCTCGCGCTCGAAGACACGCTCACGCGCGCCGAGTTCGAGGAGCTCATCGCGCCCGAGCTCGAGCGGACCCTCGCCTGCTGCCGGCGCGCGCTCGTCGATGGCGACCTCGCGGTGAAGGACGTGCGCGCGGTGGTGCTCGTCGGCGGCTCGACGCGAGTGCCGCTCGTTCGCGCGCGCGTCGAGCAGTTCTTCGCTCGCAAGCCGTACGCGGGGATCGATCCCGACCTCGTGGTCGCGCTCGGCGCGGCGGTCCAGGCGGACATCGTCGCCGGCGGCGCGCGCGACCTGCTGCTGCTCGATGTGATTCCGCTGTCGCTGGGGATCGAGACCTACGGCGGCGCGGCTGCCAAGGTCGTGATGCGCAACACGCCGATCCCGACGCAGGCGTCCGACACGTTCACGACTCACGTCGCAAACCAGACGGCCATCGACCTGCATGTCGTGCAGGGCGAGCGCGAGCTCGTCGCCGATTGCCGCAGCCTCGGCCGCTTCAAGTTGCGCGGATTGCCGCCGCTTCCCGCCGGCATGGTGCGCGTCGATGTGCAGTTCCTGATCGACGAGAACGGCGTGCTCACCGTCCACGCGAAGGAGCGCTTCACCGGCATCGAGTCTTCGATCGAGGTGGTGCCTTCCTACGGGCTCACCGACGGCGAAGTGGCGCGGATGGTCGACGAGTCGTTCCGTTTCGCGCGCCAGGACTTCGAAGCGCACCAGCGCATCGACCTGGAGAACGAGTGCAAGACGATGCTCGCCGCGACGCGGGGCGTGCTGCGTGCCGGCGCGCATGGGCTCGACGCAGCGGCGCTCGCCGTGATCGAGACGGCACTCGCGGACGTCGAGGCGCGGATCGGGCGTGGGACGGTGAAGGAGCTGAAGGCCGCCTACGACCGCTTCGTCGAGGCGACGGTGCCGCTGGCCAGCAACGTCATGTCGGAGGTCGCCACGCAGGCCATTGCCGGCCGGACCGTGGCCGAGGTTCTGGCCGACAAGGCGGTGCCGCGGCCCGCCGTCGCAACGCGCGCGAGCCCGACGTTGACCAGCGCAACCCCGATCGCCCGCGCGCTCGTCCGCATCGCCGGTTCGCAGCCGGCTCGCAGCGAGGAGTGCGGCGATCTTGGCGACGGCTTCCGCGCCGCGCCGGCGCCCAAGAAGGAGATGGCCATGACGAAGCTCGACTGGAAGGACCTCGAAGAGATCGGCCTGCAGTTGCATGCCGCCCAGCCGACCGTCGATCCGCTCACCGTCCGCTTCACCGACCTGCACCGTCAGGTCTGCGCGCTGCCCGGCTTCGTCGGCGATCCGAAGAAGTCGAATGAGAAGGTCCTGGAAGCGATCCAGATGGCCTGGCTCGACGAGTTCCAGTCGGCCGGCTGAGCGCTCGCTCGCGAGCGTGCGGCGTCGCGAAAAGAAAACGGGCGGTCAACGTTCCGGTAAGGACCGCTGACCGCCCGAGCCACGTTCTAAGTTGGTGGATGGTAGGGGAGTTGAACCCCTGACCTTCGCATTGCGAACGCGACGCTCTCCCAACTGAGCTAACCACCCACCCGAGAGAAGGCGGGGAACCATAGCGACCGAGCGCGCCATTTCCAGTGGCCCGCGACTCCCTTGTCGGGGCCACGAGCGCGCCATGGCAAGATCGCGCCCCGCGCCGCATTCGCGCGTGCTGGGGTCGTGGGCAGGGGAGGCGAAATGATCGCTCGGATCGAGGCGCAACGACGGATCGCGGCGCTGACGCTCGCAGCTCTCCCGTCGGAGCGAGTGGCGCTGGCCGATGCGGTGGGGCGCACGCTGGCCGCGGCGCCCGCCAGCGACCTCGACCTGCCGCCGTTCCATCGCGTGACCATGGATGGCTTCGCCGTTCGCGCGGGCGACGTCATCCCCGAATCGCCGCTGAGGGTCGTGGCGGCCGTGGCGGCAGGCCAGGCGAGCGACGCGCTCGTCGCTCCAGGCCACGCGATTCGCATCATGACCGGGGCGCCGCTGCCGAGCGGCGCCGATGCCGTGATCCCGATCGAAGAGGCGACGGCCGACGCCGACAGCGTCCGCTTCCGGCACCGCGCGACGCCGGGACAGAACGTCCATCCGCGCGCGAACGACTTGCGGCGTGGCGATCGACCGCTCGCGGCGGGCACTCGCGTCACGTCGGCGATGGTGCCGTTGCTCGCGACCCTCGGGTGCGTCGAAGTGGAGGTGACGCGTCGTCCGCGGGTGGCCTTGCTGGCCACCGGAGACGAGCTGGTCGAGATCGCGCAAGTCCCGCGCGCGGCGCAGATTCGCGAGTCGAACCGCCACGGGCTCGCGGCGCAGACGCGAAGCGCCGGCGGCGTCGCGCAGATGCTGCCGATCACTCGCGACGAGCCGGCCGCGATCGTCGCAGCGGCGCTCGCCGCGGGCGACGCCGACCTGCTGCTGCTGACCGGCGGCTCCTCGGTCGGTGACTTCGACTTCGCCCACGACGTGCTGGCGTCGCTCGGCGCCACCGTCCGCTTCGATGGCGTGCGCATCAAGCCGGGCAAGCCGGTCATCCTTGCGACGTGGGGCCATCGGGTGATCTTCTGCCTGCCCGGCAACCCGGTCTCGGCCTTTGTCACCTTCGAACTGCTGGTGCGACCGCTGATCGAGCGGATGGCCGGTGCGCGCGCCGTGTGGCCCGTCGCGCAGACGCTGCCGCTTGCGAGCGCGCTCAAGGCTCCGGCCGAGCGCGACCTGCTGCAGGTGGCGCGTTACGAGGCGAGCGGCGACGGACGGGTCACGGCGGCGCCGCTGCGATGGAGCGGCTCAGGGGACCTGGTGGCGATCGCCGGGGCTGCCGCGCTGATCCAGTTACCGCGCGGCGAGCAGCGGTCGCTGGGCGAGGACGTTCGGGTCGTGCCGCTCGTCGATCGAGCGGATGGCTGGCCGCGCGCCAAGGAGCCGATCGAATGAGCGCGTTGCTCCTGCTCGCCGTCGCGGCGTTCGCGTCCTACGTCGCGGCCTTCGCGCCGCTCGATTTCGGGTGGCTCGCCGCGATCGCGCTGACGCCGTGGCCGGCACTGGTGCGACGCCTCAGCGGGCGGCGCCTCTTCGGATTCGCCTACCTCATCGGGGCCGCCATCTTCACCGTTGGCTGCTTCTGGCTGCGCAAGAGCCATCCGCTGAACCTCGTGCTGATGGTGTTGCCCGAGTCGCTCTTCTTCGGGCTCTTCGCGCTGCTGCTGCGCCGGCTGCAGGTGGTCCAGCAGTGGCCCGCCTGGATCGCGCTGCCGCTGGCGTTCACTAGCGTCGAGTTTGCGCGCGGTCGATTGCCGCTCGACGGATTCCCGTGGCTCTCGCTCGGCTCGACGCAGCACGCGCACCTCGGTGTGCTGCAGTTCGCCAGCGTGGCCGGCGTCCACGGACTGACCTTCATGCTGGCGATGGTCGCGGGCGCGCTCGCGCATGCGTTGGAGCGTCGGCGCCGCGGCGCCGTGGTTGGCGCGTTCGCGGCGGTGGCGTTGCTCGGGGCGGCGGAGTGGTACGGACGCACGACGCTCGGGACGACGGCCGACCTGCCGCGCGGGCCGCGCCTCCTGTTGCTGCAAGCGAACATCGAGCAGCAGCTGAAGAACCGTCCGCCGTCGCTTGACGTGATGATCGATGCCCATGTGGAGGTCGCCGATCGAGCGGCAGCGGCCAGCAGCTGCGATCTGCTCGTCTGGCCGGAAACGATGCTTCCCGGCCTATGGCGCGCGAGCGACGGCCCCTTTCCAGGCGAGGAACAGCAACTGGCGCAACTGCGCGCCGTCCTCGCCGATCGCATCCACGAGCGCATGACCCAGCGCTACGGAAAGCCGCTGCTCGCCGGTGCCGTCACGCTGCTCGCCAAGGAATGGCTGCCGACGACCCCCTTCCTCAACTCCGCGCTGTTGTTCGATCGCGACGGTCGCCAGGTCGCGGCGTACGACAAGCGCCTGCGCGTGCCCGGCGGCGAGTACGTGCCGTGGATCGATGCGTTTCCCGAGAGCGTGGCCGCGGCGATCCGGCGCCAGATCGTGGCGATGGCAGGCGGCGTTCCAAACCTCCTCGCCGGCGAGCGCCCGGGGCTCGTGGACCTTGGATCGGTCGGTCTTGCGACCCGCGTCGGCTTGACCATCTGCTACGAGATCGCCTACCCGGCACCCGGACGCGCGCTGGTGGCGGAGGGGGCCGACTTCCTGCTCAACCTTTCGAACGAAGGGTGGTTCCCCGACAGCTCCGAGTTCGACCAGTACTCCGCGATGGCGGTCGTGCGCGCCGTCGAGGCGCGCCGCAGTCTGCTGCGCTGCGCCAACACCGGGACGAGCGGCTGGATCGATCCCTGGGGGCGGCCGAGCTGGCTCGAACAGGCGGGGCGGCGCGACGGCTTCGCCGGCAGCATCGTGGTTGCGCCGCCGATCGCGACCGGCCTCACGCTCTACGTCCGTTTCGGCGACTGGCTGCCATGGCTTTCGGTGGCGCTGGCGCTGTTGTGCAGCGTCGCGCGGTTACCTCGCCGGAGCACCGCCCTACATTCCGCGAACTGAAGGGCCGCTCGTGGGGCGGGGCCCTGTCAGACCCCTGGCAAAGACTGTTTGACAGCTTTTCCGGGCGCCCTATAGTCCCGCCCCTTTCCACGGCTCTAACCCTGGCGACGTAAAGGGGTTGGGTGTCGTGGCCCGCATCTTGACAGATGCGTGGAGTGGCTCGCTCGGATCGCGCGTTGGGCTGCGGTGCCCTGCGCGCTCACGCTGCCAGAGGAATCAAGGCTGATGAGCACCATCGCAAAGGTCTTCACGGTCCTCAACCTCGTCTTCTCCCTCGTCATGGTCGGCACGATCGGCTCGATCCTGTCGAAGAGCGAGGACTACAAGGCCAGGTTCGAGAAGGAGCAGATGGATCGTCAGAACGACGTCACTGCGAAGCAGAAGGACGTCGACACTGCTGTCTCTGACAAGAACAACTTCGAGTCGCGCAATCGCGATCTGACCAACCAGTTGGCCGATCGCAGTGCCGAGCTCGCGACGGCGAATGCCTCGGTCGATCAGCTGCGCAACGACAACAACCAGCTGCGCAACTCGGTCGACGCGAACGCCGCGTCGCTGAAGGTCGTCGAAACCCAGCTCTCGGATGTCGAGGCGCGCAACAAGGCGCTGATGGACTCCAACGATCAGCACCGTGCGACGACCGCGAAGGCGGAGCAGGACAAGCTGAACGCGCAGGATGATCGCGCCCGCCTCGAGGGGGATCTGAAGCGCGCCAACGAGGACATCGCGGCGAAGGAAATGCAGCTTGCCAAGCAGGGCGACGAGATCGGCAACCTCCAGGCGGAGCGCGCCGCGCTCGTGGCTGCCGGCGTCGACATCGGCGCCCTGGTCGGCAACGCGGTCCCCTCCATCGCTGGCAAGGTCAGCGCGGTCGGCTCCGGGTTCGTCGTCCTGTCGGTGGGTGAGAACGAGGGCGTGAAGGTCGGCTTCCCCTTCGACGTCTACCGCGGCAACAGCTACATCGGTCGCGTCGTGGTCGAGAACGTCCTTCCGGACACCTCGACGGCCCGCGTCCAGATGAAGAACAAGGGCGGCCTCGAGTTCCAGGCCATGGACACGGCGACCACCCGGCTCTGAGCCGACCGGTTGCTGTCCACCGGATCGAAACCACTCCTGCACTCGATTGACCGGAGACGCCTGACATGGCCAAGCGCACGTCGGCCGCGAAGATGGAAGAGCAGAACGACCTCCAATCGGAGCCTACGGCTCCGAAGGAGATGGATCTCACCGGGGGGTTGGCCTTCGTCACCTTCGCCGCGCTGCTGGTGGGGGTCATCCTCGCGCAGCTCGCGATGAAGAAGTACTTCGGGACCGGACTCTTCGTCTGACGGTGACGGGTCGCGAAGTCGGGCTTTCCTGGCCCTATTCGATGGTGGGTCTGGGCGCTTGAATGCCGGCCGTACTGGGCCGGCGGCACCCGAAACAAGCATGTGACTTGCGCGGGCCGCGGTCCTCAGGGACGGCGGCCCGCTTCGTTATCGGACGGTGAGAGCCGGCGGGAATGCGGGGAATTGCCCCGCGCGCGAAGGGATGGCGGTAGGTCCATGAGCCAAGCTTTCTTGCGGCCGATCGAGTGGTTGATTGGACGCTTCTCGCACGACATGGGAATCGACCTCGGAACCGCGAACACGTTGGTCTGCATCAAGGACCACGGAATCGTGATTTCGGAGCCGAGCGTCGTCGCGGTGAAGAAGGGCACCAACGAGGTGCTCCTCGACGGCAACGCCGTGGGACTCGCCGCCAAAGAGATGCTCGGCAAGACGCCGGGCAACATCGAGGCGATCCGACCGCTGCGCAACGGCGTGATCGCCGACTTCGAGATCACCGAGAAGATGCTGCGGTACTTCATCCGCAAGGTGCACAAGGGGCGTTCGTTCGTGCGCCCGCGCATCGTCGTGTCGATCCCGTCGGGCATCACGGCGGTCGAGCGGCGCGCCGTCATCAACTCGGCGGAGCGTGCCGGCGCTCGCAAGGTCTACCTGGTCGAGGAGCCGATCGCGGCCGGCATTGGCGCGGGCCTGCCGATCGCCGAGCCCGTCGCCAGCATGATCGTCGACATCGGTGGCGGCACGACCGAGGTTGCCGTGATCTCGTTGTTCGGTCTCGTGCATGCCGAGTCGATCCGCGTCGCAGGCGATGAGTTCGACGCCTCGATCTGCGAGTACATGCGGCGCGAGCACAATCTGATGATCGGCGAGCCGACCGCCGAGCGCGTGAAGCTCGAGATCGGCAGCGCGGCAGCGCTCGAGCAGGAAATGGAGATGGAGGTCGCGGGCCGCGACACCATTTCTGGGTTGCCGCGCCGCACGATGGTGCGGTCCGAAGAGATTCGCGTCGCCCTCTCCGAGCCCGTGAAGCAGATCGTCGCGGCCGTTCGCCGGACGCTCGAGAAGACGCCGCCGGAGTTGTCGGCCGACCTGGTTCGAACCGGCATCACGCTCGCCGGCGGTGGTGCCCTGCTGCGCAAGATGGACGTCGCGATCCAGGACGCGGTCCAGCTTCCCGTGCGCATCGCTCCGGACCCGCTGACTTGCGTTGCCCGCGGCACTTTCGAGTTCCTGAGCCAGCTCCACCTCTACAGCCAGGTGCTTCCGAGCGGCGACGACAGCTGACGACAGTCGGCGCGCAGAGAGGCGACCATGGCGGACGGCTTGCAGGAGCCGGCTCCGAAGCGTTGGCCGGCGATCCTCGTCCTCGTCGGGATCAGCGGACTCTTGCCGATTCCGGCGATCCAGCGCGCGCACGAGCTCGCCGAGGAGCTGACGTGGACGTTGCGCGGACTCGTGCAGCCGGCGCGGCGATCCGCCCGCGCCGCTGATTCCACTCCGCCCGCAGCGGCCGCCGACCCGCGCGTCGCCGAGCTGCTCGCGTCGCTGCGCCAGAGCGTGCTGCCACCCAAGGCTCGCGGGTGGCAACGCGACGGGCGCTTCGGCGTCGTCCCTCTCGGCACGGCGGACGGCCTCGAACTGACGTTGATGCCGCCGGCCGCAGTCGCACCCGGCGAACCCGCCTTCTACGGCGAGCAGCTGGTCGGCTTCACGGCGGCTCGTTCCAACGGGAGCATTCGCCTCGAGCGGGTGACGAAGTCGGGCACCCGCCTGTCGGCGTGCGCCGGTGCACCCGGGCGACGTGAAGCGCGCTTCCTGGCGCTCGGGGATGGCAGCACGGCGCTGCGAGTGGCGTACGCCGACGGCGGCGTCGAGCTGCATGAAGGCGATTTCGCCTTCGCCCTCGATCCGCCTAGTCCGCGCGGCGGCGCCGCCAATCGCGTGATCGACGCCGCGGTGCTGGGTCGGCTCGTGCGCGGTGACCTGCCCGAGGGGGCCGAACGGGAGGAGTGGCGGATCGAGCCGCTGCGTCCGCTCGAGCGGCTGGCCGAAGTGGCGATCCGCTTTCCGCCGGGACTTCCGCTCCCGAGCGACACCGACCTCTATCCCTGCGCGAGCGAGCTGCTCGCCCACTCCGTCGTCGACTCGCGCCGCGCGTTCGCACGCCTTTGCGACGGCCGCGAGCAGGGCATCGTTCCGGGGAGCGCCGTCGCGAGCGAGGGGTACCTGCTCGGCCGCGTCGTCCGCGCCGGCTTCGGCCACGCGCTGGTGCAGACGGTGCGCGACCCCGGATTCCGCCAGCGTGCGCTCGCCCTGGTCGAGGGCACGGTCCTGGCCTTCGAACTCGAAGTCGTGCGGGCGCACGGGAGCACCATCGAAGTGCGTCCGCCGGTCGGGCTCGCGTGGGAGGGGGCGCTCGTCGTGACCGCGGCAAGCGCGGACGGCACCCCGGAGGGACTGCTGATCGGCGCGCTGACGGAGAAGAATGGCCGTTGCGAGCTGGTCGCGACGCCCGAGCCGGTGGGTCGCGTCGTCGCTTGGCGACCGGCTGGCGCGTGGAGCGCAGCGCCGTGAGCCTGCCGATCGGACTCGCCATCGGGCTCCTGCTGGGCGTCCTGGAGGGCGCGTGGCGTGCTCACATCGATGTCGCCCCCGACCTGCTCGGCGTCGCCATCGGCGCGGTCCTGTTGCGCGCGCCCGATCGTCGCGCCGCGGGCCTCGTGATCGGGCTTCTGCTCGGATTCTCCACGTTCAGCGCCGATCCGATCGGCGCGCTGCTGCTTGGCGGCGGCATCGCCGCGCTGGTGCTGGTGCCGATGCGCGAAGTGGTCTTCGTCGAAAGCGCGCTGACCCGTTTCCTCTTTGCGGCCGCCGCGGCGACCTTGCTGCGCTGTGCGCGCGAACTGTTCGCGTGGTTCGACCTCGCCGCTGCGCTGCCGTGGAGCGCCGCGTCGTGGAACGCGCCGTTGCTGGCCGGGCTGCTGCTGCCGATACTCGCGCGCGCCGGCGATGGTGGGGCGAGCGGGTGGCGCAAGCTCGTCGCGACTCTCGCGGCATGGCGGGCAAGGTCGGGGCGCTCGTCGGCGTAGCGCACCGGATCGCTCTCGAAACGGCGGCGCGCGAAGGAATGGCGGGGGATGGGCGGCGGCTCGCGCTTGCTCCAGGTCGGGCTCGTCTTCGTCGGCGTCGCGGCTGCGATCGTCGCGCGCCTCGCCACGTTGCAATTCTCCCAGCGCGAATTCTGGGACACCGAGGCGATCAAGGCGCGCACGCGCGCGCAGGCGATCGGCTTTCGTCGCGGCGCCATCGTCGATTGCGCCGGTCGCCCGCTCGCCAGCCATCGCACGACCTGGAACCTCGCGTTCGTCTTCGCCGGTTTCCGTCGCGGCGCCGCCAGCGGCCAGCTCCTGCTCGCGCGCTATCTGCTGACCGGAGAGCGGCGCGATGTGGCGGAGGTGCTGGAGCGCCCGCAGCCCTTCCTCGACGAGTTGGCAGCCCTTCGCGTCGGCGAACTCGCGGCGATCGAGCCCGGTCAACGTCGTGAAGATCTCCTCTACTACGCGACCTGGCTGGTCGGCGAGGAGTCGATCAAGGAGGGCCTCGAGCGCTTGCGCCGTGGCGAACCCCAAGCGCTGGCGTTTCCGCGTCTCGTGGAGGAGCGTGCCGCGATCTTCGAGCGCGTGCGTCAGGAAGCGATCACGCTCGCGGCGCTCGGCCGCGCGCTCCGGATCGAGGCCGCGGAACCGCCGCTCGTGGATCGGATCGACGAAGCGATCCGTGCCACCGACGCGCGCGTGCTGCGCTCGCTTGCGGACGAGCCGCCGACTGCGCGGCCCTACGAGCGCGAACGCGAGATGCACCGCGAGTTCGACTATCGCGACGCGAAGCTCTTCGAGCGCATTCCCCACGCGCTGGCGGTCGACCTCGCCGCCGATCCGGCGCGGCTGCCGGGCGTCGTCGTGCGCGAGGAGGTGCGCCGCGTCTATCCACCCGAGCAGGATGTCTGCGCCGATCTGATCGGCCGGGTCGGACCACCTTCGCCGGCGGCGATCGCCGCGTACGAGAACGATCGCGACGAGCGCAGTCTCCTTGCGCTCGAGCCGTTCCCCACGCTCGAGCAGTCGCAGCGCATGGCGGAGCTCGACGAGCGGCTGCGACTCGACGCGATCACGCCCGACGACGAGATCGGCAAGGACGGGCTCGAGGCGGCCTACGAGTCGCAGTTGCGCGGACGGCGTGGTTATCGACGGACGGAGAATGACCGTTCCGGTCGCATCGAGCGCGAGCTCGAAGTGGTGCCGCCGCGCGCTGGCGCGGAGCTGATGCTGACGCTCGACGCGAAGCTGCAGCAGGCCGCGGAGCAGATCCTGCGGCGCGGCGTCGCCAAGGAGGGCGATCCGGTGCGCCGCTTCCATCCAGCCGCGTTCGTGCTGCTGGAATTGCCGTCGATGGAGGTGCGCGTGCTGGCGTCGTGTCCAGCGCTTGCGCGCGTCGAGCTCGCCGAGGAGTGGGATCGACTCGTCGCCGACACGAAGTTGCGGCCGCTCCATCCGCGTGCGTGGAAGCCGTGTTTTCCGGCGCCGCCGGGCTCGGCGGTGAAACCGCTGGTCGCCGCGTTCGCGCTGACCGCGGGCAAGATCGGACCCGGGACGCTGCTCGAATGCGACAAGGACCAGCTGCGAGCCGCAGGCGAGAGCAGGCCGGTGCTGTGCGAAGGGCGTCATGACGCGATCGATGTTCATGACGCGCTGGTGAAGTCGTGCAACCACTACTTCGCGCGTACGGCGGCGGCATGCGGTTCGGAGCGGATGATCGGCTGGTACCAGTCGGTCGGACTGGGGCGCAAGACCGGCTTCACCTCGGCGGAGCTCGTCGACGGCACCCGCATCCGCGGTCTGGGCAGCGAGGCGGCGGGCAACGCGGCGCGCGAGAACGGCGGGCGCAACCTGATGCTGCTTGGGCTGGGACAGGGCAAGGTCGACGCGACGCCGCTGCAGATGGCGGCGGCGATCGGGGCGCTGGCGATGCGCGGCTACCAGCCACCGACGTTGATCGCGCGTATCGGCGAGGAGGTGCCGTCCCGTCCCGCCATCGAGCCGCTGCCGATCAGCCCCGCCGCCTGGGCGACCGTCGTCGAAGCGATGCGCGGCGTGACCATGCCGGGCGGCACGGCGGGCCCGCCGCACGGCTACGACCTGACCGGTTGGGATCTCGCCACCAAGACCGGTACGCCCCAGCAGGCGGGCAGCCCCTTGTCGCACTCGTGGCTGGTCGGCTTCTTCCCGAGCCAGGCGCCGCGCTACGCCTTCGCCCTTTTCGTCGAGCGTACGGGGATGCACGGCGGCGACGCCTGTGGCCCGTTCCTGCTCGAACTTCTGCAGGACCCCGCGTTCGCCGAGGTCTCGGCGATCGCGCGGCGCAGCGATTCCGAAGCAGCCGCCATTCGCATGGCGGCGGCCGCGGCCGGCATCGACGAGAAGGTGCCAGAGGGTGAGGAGAGTGGCGACGACGAGGCGCCCCTCGATCCGTCGAGTTCGCCGTCCGAGGACGCCGCGATCGATGGCGAGGGCGCGCGATGATCTGGCGGCGCCGTCTCGATCTGCCATGGCAACTCCTGCTGCTCGCGGCGAGTCTGCTCGCCACCGGCATCCTCTTCGTCCGGTCGAGCACGCTCGGAACGCAGAACGCCGGGATCGAGCGCCGTCAGCTGGTGCTGGCCGCGGCCGCGTTGCCGGCGCTCATCGCCTTCGCTGGATTCGCGCCGCGGCGGCTCGCGCGCTTCGCCTATCCGCTTTACGCCGTCGGCATCGTGCTGCTGATGCTGGTGCCGTTCATCGGCATCGAGGTCGGCGGCGCGCGGCGCTGGTTCAAGCTCCCGTTCGACGTCCAGCTGCAGCCGAGCGAGGTGATGAAGCCGTTGCTGGTGCTCGCGTTGGCGCGCTGGCTCGAGTTCCGCCGCCCGCCGACGCGGCTGCGCGACTGGCTCGGCCCGCTCGCGATCGTCGGCCTGCCGTTCGTGCTGATCAAGTTCGAGCCCGATCTCGGCACGGCACTGCTGCTGGTGCCGATCTTGATCGCGATGGTGTGGTGCGCGGGCGCGAGGAAGCTCCACTTCGTCGGCGCCGCGGCGATCGCCGCCGTCCTGATGCCGGCGATGTACTTCTCACCGATCCTGAAGCCCTACCAGAAGGAGCGCGTGCGCACGTTCCTCGAATCGGTGCCGGAGCTCGCGGCGAAGGCTCTGGCGGCACGCCGCGCCGGCGATGTGGTCGCCGCCGACGCGCTCGAGGAGAAGCTCTCCAACCTGAAGCGCGGCGCCGGCTACCAATCGCATTGCGCGCAGACGTCGATCGGTTCGGGCGGCCTGTTCGGCAAGGGACTCGGACAGGGGCCGCAGAATCGCCTCTCCTACCTGCCGGCACGTCACACCGACTTCATCTTCGCCGTGGTGGCCGAGGAGTGGGGGTTCGTCGGATGTTGCGGGTTGCTGCTGCTCTACCTGCTGCTCGGCCTCTCCTGCCTGGCCGTCGGCGCCAGCACTCGCGATCGCTTCAGCCAGCTGGTCGCGACCGGCGCGGCCGCGGCGCTGGTGATGCAGGCGTTCGCCAACATGGCGATGACCACGGGCCTGATTCCCGTGACCGGAATCCCGCTTCCCTTCGTCAGCCAGGGCGGCTCTTCGGTGCTGTCCGCCTTCATGCTGATCGGCATGGTGATCTCGGCGGCCCGATCGCGGCGCGATGCCGAGCCGTTCCTCTATCGGTCGGGCGAGCCGCTCGACCCGTTCCATGCGCGAGGCGTGGCGACGCCGGCGCGAGATGCGGCGCTATGATCCCGCGCCTCATGGCTGCCGACTCCGATCTCGCCTCGATCCAGGAAGCCCGCGACGCGACGCGCCGCTCGGCAGTGGCGCAGGCCGCGTGGAGCAAGGCGGATCAGGCCAAGGTCGACCGCGTCTGCACGGCGATCGTCGCGGTGCTCGAGCGCGACGCCCATCGGCTCGCGACCATGGCGTGCGCCGAGTCAGGCTTCGGCGACGTCTCGAGCAAGACGCGCAAGAATCGCTTCGCCGCCAGCGGCGTCTGGGAGTCGATCCGCGCGCTGAAGACGGTGGGCGTCATCGCCAGCGACGAAGTGAATCGCGTCTACGAGATCGCGCAGCCCTACGGCGTGGTGGTCGGGATCATCCCAGTCACCAATCCGACCTCGACAGCCATCTTCAAGATCCTGATCGCGGTCAAGACGCGCAACTCGATCGTCTTGTCGCCGCACCCGCGCGCGGTGGGATGCATCGGCGAAGTGGCGCGACTCGCTGCCGAGGCGGCCACGCGTGCGGGCGCGCCGAAGGACCTCATCAGCTGCCTCGCCAAGCCGACGCTCGAAGGGACCGATGCGGCGATGAAGGCGCGCGAGACGGCGCTGATCCTCGCGACCGGCGGGCCGGGCCTCGTGCGCGCCGCCTACAGCTCCGGCAAGCCGGCGATCGGGGTCGGGCCGGGCAACGTCCCGGTCTACATCGAGAAGAGCGCGAACGTCGAGCTTGCCGTCGAGGCGATCGTGCAGAGCCAGGCGTTCGACAACGGGACGCTCTGTTGCAGCGAGCAAGCGGTCGTCGTCGACGCGCCGATCCGTGACGCCGTGGTCGCCGCCTTCAAGGCGCGCGCGGCCCACTTCTGCGATGCCGATCAGCGCGCTCGACTCGCGCGCGTCGTGGCGAACGGCAAAGCGCTCAACCCGGCGATCGTCGGCCTCTATCCCTGGCAGATCGCGGAGATGGCGGGCTTCAAGGTCCCGCGCGACTGCCCGGTCTTGCTGACGGAGGAGACGGGCGTCGGTTGGGACCATCCGCTGTCGATGGAGAAGCTCTCGCCGATCCTCGCGTTCTACGTGGTGAAGGATTGGAAGGCGGGCTGCGAGCGTTGCCTCGAGATCCTCAATTTCGGTGGCCGCGGCCACACGCTCACCATCCACAGCAACGACGAGAAGATCATCTGGGAGTTCGCGCTCGAGAAGCCGGCCAACCGCATCCTCGTGAACACGCCGGCCAGCCACGGCGCGGTCGGGCTGTCGACCGGATTGAAGCCGTCGCTCACGCTCGGCTGTGGAGCGTTCGGCGGCAACATCACGTCGGACAACATCACGGCCGAGAACTTGATGTTGCGCAAGCGGCTCGCCTTCGGCCGGCCCGGCTTCATCGAGGAGGAGGCGCGCCGGCGTCTCGATCGCGAGAGCTTCTTGCCGGCATCCCTGCCGCGGCGGCCGGCACCGCCTTCGTTCCATGGCTCTTCGATCGGCGGCCGCGACTACCCGACACCTCCACGCAAACGCTGACCATCCACCCAGGCGTGCGCGCGCCTTTCGGCGTGCGTCGCGCCCGACCGAGGACGTGAATCGACATGCAGCAGATCGCACTGGGAATGATCGAGACCAAGGGGCTCGTCGCGGCCATCGAGGCGGCCGATGCCATGGTCAAGGCCGCGAAGGTGACCCTGCTCGGCCGCGAGAAGGTCGGCGGCGGACTCGTCACCGTGCTGGTCCGTGGCGAGGTCGGCGCCGTCAAGGCGGCGACCGATGCCGGCGCCGCAGCCGCGCAGCGAGTCGGCGAACTCGTCGCCGTCCACGTCATCGCGCGCCCGCACGCCGAAGTCGAGCAGCTGCTGCCATCGCCGCCGGCCGCCGCGGCCGAGAGCTGATCCCGGCGCGCCGCGATGCAATCGCCACCTCCCGAGCGGCAGCCGACGTCGACGCGCGGCGTCGACCTGCGCTCGTTCGTCTTCATCGATCGGATGCAGCCGCAGTTCGCGTCGTTCGTCGCGACGGTGGCGCGCGGCTACCTGCCGGTCGCCGGCCAGGCCGCTCTCTACGTCGAGATCGCGCCGGGCATCGCCATCAACCGCATCACCGATCTCGCGTTGAAGTCGCATGACGTGCGCCCCGGCATGCAGATCGTCGAGCGCGCGTACGGGCTGCTGGAACTGCACTCCGACTCGCAGAGCGAGATTCGCGGCGCCGGTCAGCGCATCCTCGACTACCTCGGCGTGAAGGAAGAGGGGCGGCGCAAGCCGAAGCTCCAATCCTCCGAGATCATCACGCACGTCGACGACTACCAGACCATGCTGATCAACCGTGAACGCCACGGGATGATGCTGCTCGGCGGCGAGACGCTCTACATCCTCGAGTGCGAGCCGGCCGGCTACGCCGCGCTCGCCGCCAACGAGGCGGAGAAGGCGGCGCCGATCAAGCTGCTGGAGATGCGCGCGTCGGGCGCCTTCGGGCGCGTCTACCTCGGCGGCGGCGAGGCGGAGATCGAGCAGGCGGCGCGCGCGGCGGAACGGGCGCTCGCCGGCCTCTCCGGTCGCGACGCGTGATGGCGGTGCGATGAAACCGTCCTTCGACGATCTCGCGTTGCCGACGGCGGCGCAGGGCGAGGCGCTGGCGCTGGTCGAGTGCGCGAGCATTGCCGAAGGGTTCGCCGCGGCCGATCGCGCGGTGAAGGCGGCACCCGTCACGCTGCTGCTGTGCCGACCGGTCTCTCCCGGCAAGTTGCTGGTGCTCTTCGCGGGCGCGCCAGCCGCGGTCGTGTCGGGTCTGCGCGCCGCGCAAGAAGGACTCGAGCACGCGCCGCTCGACACGCTGCTCCTGCCGCAGGTCGAGCCGCGCCTGCTGCGCGCGCTGGCCGGCGGGGCGGTCGCCCCTGCCGGCGAAGCCGTGGCGATCGTCGAGTGCGCGACCGTGGCGACGCTGCTGCTGGCGGCCGACGCGGCGCTCAAGACGGCGGCGATCGAGCTGCTCTCCGTGAACGCCGCGAACGGGCTCGGCGGCAAGGCGTACTGCGTCGCCACCGGAACGGTCTCTCAAGTCGAGGCCGCATTGGCGGCCGCGCTTCACTTCGCTCGCGAGCGCGGGCAACTGCTCGGCTCCCTCCTCCTCCCGCAACCGCACGCCGACCTCATGGCGTGGTTGCGCCCGGGAAACTCCTCGTGAAGCGCTTGGTGACCGAGGCGGACTTGCGCCGGCTGGCGCGCGGCTCGCGACTGGTCGTGGATCGCGACACGTTGGTCACGCCGGCGGCTCGCGACTATGCGTTGTGGGCTGGCATCGAGCTGGCGCCGGCGGCGGGCGGCGCGGCGCCTTCGAAGGCGTGCGACTGCAGCGGCTGCGCAACGAGCGGCGGTGCGAACTGCTGCGGCGAGGTCGCGTTGCCCAGGCTTGGCGAAGGCGATTGGCTGGTGGCGGTGCGCGGCGGCTCGGTGACCGTCCGTCGTATCTCCCCGTGACGCTCCGGGCAGCGGCCCGGTCGGGAACCGGATGGACCCGTCGTCATCCAAGGTCGTGACGCCTGCGCTGGACGCGACCGCCGCTGCCGATGACTCGGCGGTGGTGGCCCGTGCCCGGCTCGGGGATCGGGCGGCGTTCGGCGAGCTCGTCGAACTCCACCAGGATCGCGTCTTCACGTTGGCGCTGCAGCTGTGCCGTGGCCGACGCGACGACGCGCAGGAGCTGGCGCAGGAAGCGTTCTTGCGCGCGCTTCAGGGCATCGCCGCCTTTCGCGGCGACGCCGCCTTCACGACCTGGATCCATCGCATCGTGGTGAACCTCCACCTGAACCGCAGCAGCAGCCTCGCCGCGAAGGCGCGGGGTCGCCAGCTGTCGTTGGGTGCGGCCGCCGCCGGAGACGACTCGACGTTCGAGATCCCCGGAGAAGTCGCCACCCCGCCCGAACAGGCGCAGGCGACGGAAGAGCGGGCGCGCCTCCATCGCGCGTTCGCGGCGCTCGAGGAATCGCGTCGCATCGTGGTCCTGCTGCGCGACGTCGAGGGCAAGAGCTACGAAGAGATCGCGGCGCTGCTTGAAGTCCCGATCGGGACGGTCCGCTCGCGCCTGGCGCGCGCGCGCGAAGAGCTGTCGCGAGCGCTTGGCGGCAGCGGCTTCCAGGGGCCGGAGGTGGCGCGATGAGCTGCGAAGCGCTGCGCGAGTGGGTCTGGACCGCAGCCGACGGCGGCTTGTCGGCGGAACAGCAGGCGCTGCTCGACCTGCACCTTGCGAGTTGTGCGAGTTGCCGCGAGGCCGCCCTGCGGGCGCGCCGCGTGACGGCGGGATTGCGCGAACTGAGGGTCGGCGGCCCGACGGCGGCTCCCGCCGAGTTGCGCGACGCCACGCTGGCTGCGTTGGATGCGGCCGTCCGCGTCAATGCCGCCGCTGCTGCGCCGCTCACCCCGCGCCTCGTCGTGTCGCGCTGGCGGAAGATCGCCGCGCCGTTGGCGCTCGCGGCGGCGACCGCCGTGGCGGCGGTGATTTGGTTTCAATCGCGGCTTCTCGCGCCGGCAACGGAGCTGCTGGCCGCGCGCGACGCAGCATCCGTGGCTTCGGCGCCACCCGCGGCGATGACCGATCTCGACGCGCTCGAAGAGTTCGATCAGGAACGGTTCAGCGGATACGCGACGGGCGGCGGCGGTGGCGGCAGTGGAGTTCCGGGACGTGCTTCGAGCGAGGGCGCAGCCGGCGCAAGCGACGCGCCTGCCGAGCACGCGCTCGAGGACGAGGCGTCGTCGCCGGCGATCCTCGACTTCGAAGCGCTCGATGGGGCGGACCGCGAGGGGGCTACTGACGAGCAGGGTTACCGCCGCGCGGGCCGTGAACCGGGGCGGAAGAAGGACGCGCCGCTGGCGGGAGACTCGAAGTCGAAGAAAGATCCGGCCGTGGAGTCGGACGAGGAGTCGTCGCGACCCCGCGGCGCCACCTCCGGCTCGCTCGATCCCAAGAAGCAGGAGGAGGCTCCGACGAAGCCGGTCTCGACGGACGTTCGCAAACCCGCAGCGCCCGCCCCTCTCGGCGCTCCGCCGGCCGGGAACCCCGGCGGCGAAGCGGCCCGCCCACGTGACGTCGCGGCGCCGGCGCCGACGGGCGACGATGGCGGCGGGATTCCAGAAACAACGGCGGCTCCATCGGAGGAAGCGCCCGGAGCGCTGGCGCGCGGCCTTGTCGACACCTCGACGTTGCTGCCGTTCGATCCCATGCAACTGCTCGCTGCCGCAGCGCCGCACGTCGCGCTCGCGCAGTTGCGCGCGACGCTGGACGGGATCGAGTCGGAGGAGTGGAGCGCGCGCTCGTCGTCGCCTTCCTCGAAACCGGGTGAGGGCGGCTTCTCGACCGGTGAATCCGCGAAGGAGCGGTCGCGCGAACAGGCGAAGCACGTCGCCGATCGCGACAACAAACCGGAGCAGAAGGGAGACGCCAAGCGGTTGGAGCGCTCCAGCGACGATTCGGTGGCTGCCGCAGCGAGAGCGCCGACCTTGCTCCTCTTCGCGCGGATCGATGCTGCGGACGCGCGGCCCATCGTCACGGAGCCGGGCGTCGCGGGTGGCGCTCGCGAAGAGGCGCACGAGAGTTCGCCGGCAGACAAGGATGCGTCGCCGGGTGCGCGTGCCGACGAAGTGATGATCGTCGATGTCGACGAAGCGCAGTGGCAGGCGTGGCATGGCGCGCAGCCACTTACGCCGGAGGCATGGCTTGCGCGGTGGCGCGCGGGTCGAGTCGCGGCGCAAACGGCCGGCGCCGCGCGCGACTTGCAGCAGCCAGGCGACGTCGCGGGCGCGGTCGGCCGCGCCGCGAGCGCCGATCCTGCCACTGCCGAGCCGAGCGAAGCGCTGCTCTCGAGCGAGCGGTATCGAGCGATCGCCGGCGACGATGCCGCCGTCGGCGGCCTCCTCGACGCCGCTCCCGCTTCGGTGTCGAAGTCGAGGACGACCGCACCATCGCGGCGCATTCGCGTCATCTTCCTCGTCGATCCGCCGCCCTCGCCGCCCGCGTCGCGCGACTGAGTTCGAAGGTGCGCCGATGGTGGCGCGCCGCTCAGCGTCTCTCGATCAGTTCCGCGATGGCGGCCGCGGCCTTGCGCGCGGCACCCGGCACCAGCACCGTGGCGCGCAAGCGGTCGAGCTCGCGCAGGCACGCCTCACGCGGCGCCCCGTCGTCCCACAGCGCCGCGAGGTCGCGGTCGAGCGGCGCGCCAGGGTCCTCGACCGCGAGGTACTCGGGGAAGAGCTCGTCGCCGGCGAGCAGGTTCGGCAGGCCGATCCAGGGGCTCGTCAAGATGAAGCTCGACGCCCACTTCGAGAAGGCGTTCACCCGATAGACGATCACGGACGGCACGCGCATCAGGGCGCACTCGAGCGTCGCCGTTCCCGAGGTGACGATCGTGGCGCGGCACTCCCGCAGCAGTTGCGGCAGCGGCTGATCGCGCACGTCGACTTCGAGGCCGGCGGCGCGCGCCATCGAGCGCAGGTAGTCGCGCTGCGCGGCGCGCGGATGGGCGCTCACCAGTCGCAGCCGTCGCGCACCGCGTTGCGCCAGCGTCGCGGCCGCCCGCAGCTGCCATGGGAAGAGTTCGTCGATCTCGCGGCGGCGACTGCCGGGAAGCAGCGCGAGCGCGTCGGCGTCGGCGCCGGCCGGGGCCACCTCCGCCATGCGATCGGCGAGCGGATGACCGACGCAGGTCGCTGCGATGCCGTACCGGGCGAGGAAGGGCGCCTCGAACGGCAGCAACGTGAGGCCGAGGTCGATGCTGGTGGCGAAGCGCTTCGCGCGCCACGGCGCCCAGCCCCAGTACTGCGGGCAGATGTAGTAGGCGACCTTGATGCCGTGGCCGCGGGCGAGGCGAGCCAATCGCACATTGAAGCCGGGGTAGTCGATCGGGATCACGACGTCGGGACGCTCGCGCGCGAGCCATCCGTCGATGCCGTTCAGCAGGCGGATGAAGCGGCCGATCTGTGCGAGGACCGGCGCGAACCCCATCACGGGATGGTCGGCCAGCGGATCGAGCAGCTCGACGCCGGCGGCGCGTAGCGCATCGCCGCCGAACCCGGTGAAGCGCGCGTCGGGGAAGCGAAGGCGCAACTCTTCGACGAGGCGCGCGCCGTGGTGGTCGCCCGACGTGTCGCCAGCGCTGACGAAGATCGTGCGCGGCGGCGCGTTCACGCGATGGGGGCGAGCCAATGGCGGAAGGCCGCTTCGTGGCCGCGAGCCGCGCGGAAGAAGCGAGCCTGCAGGTCGGCGGTGACCTTCCCGCGACTGCCAATACCGACGGGTCGGTGGTCGATGGCGCGGATCGGCGTCACCTCGGCCGCGGTGCCGGTGAAGAACGCCTCGTCGGCGAGGAAGAGTTCGTCGCGTGCGAAGGGCTCCTCGACCACCTCGAGGGCCTGCTCGCGGGCGGCGGCGCGCGCCAGCGCCAGCACCGAGTCACGCGTGATGCCCGCGAGGATCGCGGAGCTCGTCGGTGGCGTCTTCAGGACGCCGTGGCGCACGAGGAAGAGGTTCTCGCCGGTCCCTTCGCAGACGGAACCGTTGACGTCGCAGAAGATCGCCTCGTCGAAGCCGTTCTTCTTCGCGAGCCGCTTGGCGAGCACCGAGGTCACGTACTGGCCCGAGATCTTTGCGCGCAGCATCGCCGAGCCGGGGTGGTGGCGGATCCACGACGAGATCGTGGTCGAGATGCCCTTCTCGAGCCCGTCGCGGCCGAGGTAGGCACCCCATTGGAAGGCGATCACCGCGACGCGCACCGGGTTGATCGCGCCGAGGCCGGCCTCGCCGTCGTCGTAGAACGCGATCGGTCGCAGGTAGCAGTCGCCAAAACCGTTGGCGCGCACGACCTCCTTGCACGCGGCGATCAGCGCGGCGCGGTCGAACGGCAACGCCATGTCGACGCAGCGCGCCGAGTCGATCAGCCGATCGATGTGGTCGTCGAGCCGGAAGATCGCCGGCGGCCCCGATTGCTGGGCGTAGCAGCGCACGCCCTCGAAGACGCCGACGCCGTAGTGGAGCGTGCTCGCCATCACGTGGACACGAGCGGCATCCCACTCGATCAGTCGTCCGTCCATCCACAGCTGTTTGGCGGGCTGCATGGCGCTCCTTGGCCGCGACGCTCTGCGCCGATCGGGCCGGGTTTCGGAAGGGGCGAGAGTCTATCGTCGCGACCACTCACCCCCCTCGTCCCGCGCTGGACTCCCGATGGCTGACGTCGTTCGCCCGTTCCGCCCCGCCGACTTCCTGGTCTTCGAGCCGCACAAGACGCGCGACCCGATGTTCAACGACGCGCGCCGGCTGGTGCGCGCCAACCTGGGCGCGATCGGCAAGCTCGCGGTCAAGGAACTCGTCAAGCGGACCGAGGTGAAGTTCGAGACCAAGACCTCGATCAACCACCCGTTCAGCTTCAACGGCTATCGCGTCGACGCGCTGTGGTTCACGCTCTTCCCCGGGAAGAAGGAGCGCGTGCAGTTGCAGCAGATCCTCGGCCAGGAGTTCGCCGAGGACATCGATCCGTCCTACTTCCATGCGCTGCTCTATGGCGAGCTGACGCTCAAGCACTTCACGCTGGGCATCCGCATCTCCGAACGCAGCTGGTGGGACACGCAGAACCTGCTGAAGAGCTGCAAGGAGTCGCCGCAGGTCGAGCGGCTGTCGGCCGCGGTGCGGCCGCTGGTCGGCTACTCGATGCGGATCCACGATTGGCAGAAGCTCTACCCGTGCGAACAGATGACGCCGGGGATGCTCCAGACCTTCGCGCAGTGGTTCAAGCCGGGCGAACACCGCTTCACGCTCTGCCGCCAATGGCCGGCCGAGGCGCCCGAGCTGCAGACGAAGGAGTGGCCGCTGCAGCTGATCGCCGAACTCGAGAAGCTCGTGCCGGCCTGGAAGGCGATGGCGTGGTCGCCCGACCACAACCTCGTCTTCCGCAAGGAAAGCTGACCGCGGCCCAGCATCCTGGCTTCGAGCTTGAGCTGGAACGGCGCGTTGGCCGATCGGGACAGCGATGGGTTTGGATATCCTGCGCGGCCTTCGCGGCTTCCTTGGCCGCGCGCAGGCAATGGGAGATCGAGAGCCGATGGCTTCCTCGCGCGAAACTGGCCTTGACGGCGACCGACCGCTCCTCGCCGAACCCGAGAAGACCGACAAGAAGAAGGCGCCGCCGATGCCCCCGGGGCTGCGGCTGCTGCTGAAGCAGCGGGTCGTGATGATCGCCAAGCCGGTCGATCGCGGCCTGATGGAGAAGGCGTGCTCCGCGCTGTTGCTGCTCGACGGTCGCAACCACGAGAAGCCGATCACCGTCTGGGTCAATTCGCCGGGCGGCGACGCCGACTCTGGGTTTGCGATCTACGACGTGATGAAGTTCATCCGCGCGCCGATCCGCACGATCTGCGCGGGCCTCTCGGCGTCGGCCGGCGTGCCGATCTTCCTTGGCGGTCGCAAGGGGATGCGCTTCTCGCTGCCCAACTCCCGCTTCCTGCTCCACCAGCCTTCGATGCAGGCGATGGGCAGCGCGAGCGACCTCGAGATCACCTCGACCGAGATCGAGCGGATCCGCGAGAAGTACAACCGGATCGTCGAGCTCGAAACGGGCCGCGCCGCCGCGAAGGTGAAGGCCGATTGCCAGCGCGACTTCTGGCTGACCGCGCAGGAAGCGGTCAGTTACGGGCTCGTCGATCGCGTCATCAGCAACGCGGCGGAGATTGACTAGCCGCGGCGCGGTCCTAGGCTTCGGGCCATCGCGGGGGCGATGCGACGTGGACTGGATCCCGCCATGGCTTCCGATTCGACTCGGCTGCTGAAGCGCTGGTTGCCTTGGCTGCCGTTCGCGCTGGTCGCGTTCGGGCCGGTGCTCTACCTGATCGGCCGCTCGCTCTTTCCGCAGGGCGGAGGCTTCTCGCTCGCGGCGTATGCGGCGATCTTCGGCAGTGACGCCGGTGCCGCCGCGCGCCGCGCGACGTTGTGGAACAGCCTCGAACTCGCGCTCGCGGTCGTGGCGGCGACGACGCTGATCGGCGTTCCGTTCGGATTCCTCGTCGCGCGCACCAACCTGCGCGGCGCGCGCCTCTACGAGGCGCTTGCGCTCGTGCCGCTGCTGTTGCCTCCGTATCTCGCCGGAATCGCCTGGGTGCAGTTGCACCCGATGCGCGGCCTGCCGGCCATCGTGCTGATCCTCGGCGGCGCGCTCTTCCCCGTCGTCGCGCTGCTGGCGGCGCGCGCGTTCCGTGAAGTCGGAGCCGATCTCGAAGACTCGGCGCGCGTTTCGTTGGGCGCGCGCCGGGCGCTGTGGCGAGTGACGCTGCCGTTGGCGCGCGGCGGCATCGCGGCGGGGGCACTGCTGGTCTTCGTCTTCGCCCTCTCCGACTTCGTGGTGCCCGACTTCTTCAGCTTCGCGGTGCAGGGCGAGGCGACGTTCCAAGTGTTCGCGACCGAGATCTACGGCGCCTTCGTGCGCAACTCCGATCCGATCAGCGCCACGGCCTTCGCCGTGCCCCTCGTGGCGATCGCCGCCGTCGCGTTGCTGCTGCTGGCGCGCGCGGAACAGCGCCGCTCGGTCGCTTCGGTGCAAGGCAGCCACGTCGCGCCGCGCCCGTTCCACCTCGGCCGCTGGCAACCGCTCGCGCACCTGTTCCTGCTGGCGGTGGTCCTCACGACCGCGGGGATCCCGCTTGGCGTGCTGGGGCAGATGGCGCTGAAGCAGTCGAACGGGCCGCCGCCGGTGGTCGCGCCCGCCGCGCCCGCGCCCGCGCCCGCTTCCGCCAGCGGCGCGAATCCGGCCGGCGGCGTGAACCGCCTCGCGACCCCGGTGATCGACCTGTCGATCTACCAGAGCCGCTCGCCCGCGCGCGAGGCGCTGCGCCGCTACTCGCCCGACATCGTGGCGAGCTTGCGCAACGCGCTGCTCGGCGTGCTGATCGTGTTGTTGCTGGCGATCGGGCCGGCGCGTGCGCTCGCCCGCGCATCACGCGTCAGCACCGCCGCGCGCGCGCTGGTGCTGCTTCCCTTCGCCTTCCCGAGCTTGCTGCTCGGGATGGCGAGCGAGCAGCTCTTCCTGGCCGATTCGGGGATCGTCGATCGCATCGCGCGCGGCTACGGACTGGTCTCCTTGACGCTCGCATCGCGCTTCCTGCCGCTCGCCGTGCTGGCCCTGGCGGCGTCGTGGCGGCGCCTCTCGCCGGAACTGGAAGAGGCCGCGGCACTGGCGCCGGTGGGGGGCGCGACGCGGTTCCGGCGCTTGCGACTGCCGTTGCTGGCGCCGGGGCTCTTCGCGGTGGGCACGCTCTCGCTCGGCCTGATGCTGCGCGAGTTCGATGCGATCGTGCTCCTGCCCGGAGCGCAGGAGATGCTGACCTATCGCCTCTATCAGCTGGTCCATCTGTCGCGCGATGCGGTGGTGGGCACGTTGGCGTGGATGCAGGTGGTCTCGGTCTTCGTGCCGTGGATCGCGCTGCGGTTGCTCGCGGGGTCGCCGCGTCGATAATGCGCGGCCCTCGCGGATCGACTCTCGTTGGAGCGCCTCTTGCACCCGTTGCGCAGCATCCAGTTCCTGGCCGAGCTCGTGTTTCCGGCGCAGCAGTGGCAGCTCGCGGATCTCCAGCGCATGCACGCGAAGTGCTTCGAGCGCGAGACGACGCGCTACGTGAACTTCCAGCTGGTGCAGGGCGGCGCGATGCTGGCCAATCCGGTGGCGCAGCAGGGCGCCGTGTCGGCGGCGTGGATCCTGCCGGATCGCATCCGCCTCCAGGAGCAGCTCACCGGCCTCTCGCGCGAGGACTTCGAGAAGCGGCTCGACGCGTTCGCGCGCGCAGCCTTCAGCGAGCTCAAGATCCCGCACTTCGCGGCGACGCAGTTCGCGGTGCAATCGCTGGCGACGCCGCGCGTCGCGCAGGATGCCGTCGACCTGATGAAGCGTTCGATGCTCGCATTCACTGCGGAAGATGACGCGAACTTCGAGCGCCCGCCGCTGCTGATGGGCTTGCGCATGACCTTCCCGACGGCGCCGGTCGACGAGGGGCAATTCCACTCGCGGATCGAGACGATGCAGCGCGACCCGAAGACGATCTTCCTCGAGAACGTCGGTGTCTTCCGCTCGCAGGTGACCGAGGCGGAGGCGGGGCGGCTCATCGCCCAGTTCGTGCAGACCTACGATTGGTTGCGCGAACAGTTGCTCGGCTACGTCGGACGCTGCGAAACGCGCTTCCTGCCTTGAGCGCGCCTCGCGCGAGCGCTTTCGCCTGGTGGGCCGCGGTGGCGTGCGGCGTTCCCGTGACTCCTGCTTCGCCGAGCGCGGCGCAGGACACGGCTTTGGAGTCGAACGCGATGGCCGCGAAGCATGAGAACCGCCTGGCGCAGGAGACGTCGCCCTACCTGCTGCAGCACGCCCACAACCCGGTCGACTGGTATCCGTGGGGGCCCGAGGCGTTCGCGCGCGCGAAGGCGGAGGACAAACCGATCTTCCTTTCGATCGGCTACTCGGCCTGCCATTGGTGCCACGTGATGGAGCACGAGAGCTTCGAGCAGGAAGCGATCGCGGCGCTGATGAACGCCTCCTTCGTCTGCATCAAGGTCGATCGCGAAGAGCGGCCCGACGTCGACGAGGTCTACATGAAGGCGGTGCAGACGCTGACGCAGAGCGGCGGCTGGCCGATGTCGGTCTGGCTCACGCCCGACTTGAAGCCCTTCTTCGGCGGCACCTACTTCCCGCCCGCCGACCGCTACGGTCGCCCCGGCTTCCCGCGCGTGCTGAACGAGATGGCGCGCCTCTGGAAGGAGGATCGCCCGCGCGTGTTGCGATCGGCCGATGGACTCACCGACCATCTGCGCGAACTCGCAGCAGCCGTCGCGGCTCCGGCGGTCGGCGGCGGCGAGCCGGGCGCGTTCGTCGACGATCCGAGCCTGCTGCCGCGCGCCGCGGAACTGCTGCTGCGGGGCTTTGACGAGGAGAACGGCGGTTTCGGTGAAGCGCCCAAGTTCCCGCACTCGATGGACCTGCAACTGCTGCTGCGCATCGATGCGCGCTTCGGGCAAGCGCCCGCGCGCGAAGCGGCGGCCCGCTCGCTCGAGAAGATGGCCGGCGGCGGCCTCCACGATCAGCTCGCCGGCGGCTTCCATCGCTACTCGGTCGACGAGCGCTGGGCCGTGCCGCACTTCGAGAAGATGCTCTACGACAACGCGTTGCTCGCGATGGCCTACCTCGACGGCTGGCTTGCGACCGGCGATGCGGCGCACGCGCAGACCGTTCGCACAACGCTCGACTGGGCGCTGCGCGAGATGCACTCGCCCGCCGGCGGCTTCTATTCCACACAGGACGCCGACAGCGAAGGCGAAGAGGGCAAGTACTTCGTCTGGGATCCGGCGCAGTTCGAGGCCGTGCTGGGGGCGGAGCGTGCCGCATGGGTGGCGCCGTTCTTCGGGGTCGGGCCCGGCGGCAATTTCGAGCATGGCAAGACGGTGTTGTGGCGGCCGTGGAGCGTGGCCGACTTCGCGAAATCGCGTTCGATGGAGCCGGCCGCGGTGAGCGCCGGTATCGACGCGGCGCGCCGCGAACTCCTCGCCGCTCGCGCGCAGAGAATCGCCCCGAATCGCGACGACAAGGTGCTGGCCGACTGGAACGGACTCATGATCGCGGCGCTGGCGCGCGCTGGTGCCGCGATGGGGGAGCCGCGTTGGATCGACGCGGCGACCGCGGCGGCCGCCTTCGTGAAGCGCGAGCTGTGGAGCGACGCCGACGGCGGCAAGCTCCGGCGCAGCTTCAAGGACGGCCGTGCCCGCCACGACGGCAACCTCGCCGACTACGCGTTCCTGATCGAGGGGCTGCTCGAGCTGTGGGAGGCGCGTTTCGATCCGGCCGATCTCGCGTTCGCGAAGCGCCTCGCCGACGTCACGCTCGAGCAGTTCTGGGACAGCGAGCATGGCGGCTTCTTCTTCACGGCGCACGACGCCGAAGCGCTGCTGGTCCGCGGAAAAGAAGCATGGGACGGCGCGACCCCCTCGGGCCCGTCCGTCCACGTCCACAACCTCCTGCGCCTCGCCGAGCTGACCGGCAACGAGAGCTACCGTCTGGCCGCGTTGCGCACGCTCGAGCTCTACCGCAGCAAGCTCGAGCAGATGCCCCACGCGTTGTCGCGCATGCTCGCCGCCGTCGACTTCGCGCAGTCGCAGCCCGCCGAAGTGGTGCTGCTCGCCCCCGATCGAGCCGCGCTCGCGCCGTTCCTCGCGGTGCTCCGCGCAGGCTTCGCCCCGAACCGAGTCGTGATCGCCGCGACGCAGGAGACGCGCGCGGAGGTCGCGAAGCTCACCGCCTTGCTCGAAGGGCGCGACGCGAAGGTGG
Organism: Planctomycetota bacterium; assembly: GCA_031409275.1. Classification (GTDB taxonomy): domain Bacteria; phylum Planctomycetota; class B15-G4; order B15-G4; family SIAN01; genus SIAN01. The sequence goes on along the minus strand of JANNXA010000055.1, from coordinate 201,097 downwards.
CGACCGCGTGGGTCTGCCGCGCCGGGACGTGCAAGCTGCCGGTGACGACGGCGGAGGGGCTGGCGGCGGAGCTGCGGACCAAGGAGTGAACGGATGAAGTGGATTCTCGCCGCGGGCGGGAGTGTCTGCCTCGGCGTGGTGTCGGTCAGCTGTCGCAGCGGCAGTGCGCAGCCACTCGCCGCTCCGATCGGAAACCACGATCGGCAGCCGATCCTGCTCTCGATTCGCCCGGCCGATCCGCTGCTGCGTTACGTCGGGCGCTGGGATTTCACCGACCCCGAGTTTCCGCGCGTCGGTTGGCAGGGCGCGCGCCTCGAGTTCATGTTTGAAGGGAGCGCGGCGTCGGTCGTGCTCGACGCGGGCAGCGCCACGGAGTACTTCCGCGTCATCGTCGACGGCGATCGCGCGCACGGTCTCCGCTTCGCCGCGACGCCTGGGGCGGTGAGCTACCATCTGGCGACCGACCTGCCGTCCGGCGTGCACCGGGTCGAGCTGGTCAAGGAGACGGATGCCGGCAGCGGCAGCACGCTGCACGGGCTCGCCCTGCAGGGTTTCGCGCTGCTCGAGCCGCCCCCAGCGGCGATGCGACGGATCGAGTTCTACGGTGATTCCGGCGTCGCTGGGGACTCGCTCACCAGCGAGCGCAACGCGAGCGGTTGGAAGCACGTCGGCTGCGACTTGAGCTACGCCGGGATCGTCGCGCGCGCCTTTGCCGCGGACTACCACAACGTTTCGATCTCGGGCGAGACGATCGCCGCGATGCAGACGCATTACGACCGCCGCTTTCGGGACGATCCGGCGCCGAGCTGGGACTTCACCGAGTTTCCCGCCGACGTCGTGGTGGTCGACCTCGGGTCGAACGACATCTTCGAGGTCGGGAAGGCGCAGGTGAAGCAGCGCTACGTTGCGCTGCTCGATCGGCTGCGAGCAGCTCATTCCGACGCGCACATCGTGCTCTTCTGTTCGCGCGGCTGGAGCAAGCGCGAGCCGGCGAACTACGCCGGCGATGTCGTCGCGCGCTACGGCGATCGAAACGTCTCCTTCGCGACGTTTCCCTGGCTGTTCGAGCGATACCACGGTTGCGAGTACGACCACGCGGGCGCGGCGGCCTATCTCGTTGCGCATCTCACCGCGCGCCTCGGCTGGGAAGCGCAGCCGCTCGACGTGATGAGCGGTTTTGGCAGCGGCGGCGATGTCGCGAACGGTGGGTTCGAGGCGATCGCGCCGTTCGGCGGCTTCGGCTGGCGCTATCGCGACGACCCGGGGGTCGCTCGGGTCGTCGACGTGGCGCGGGCGTACGAGGGAAGCTGCTACTTGCGCCTCGATGCCGGCAGCACGGTCCATCAGCCGAATCCCGCGAGTGACGGGCAGACGGTGACCGTGACCCTGCGGCTGCGCGGCGCGTCGCCCGCCGATCGGCTCCTGCTCACGATCGACTTCCGCGATCAGGAGCAGGGCAGCGCGCCGCTGAAGAGCGAGACCCGTTCGCTTGACGTCACGACGGAATGGGCGGAGTACACGGTCACCGCCGTCGCGCCCGCCGCGCCCGCCGACCCGGTATTCCAGACGCGGCTCACCCTGACGGTGGACCAGGGGACGATCGACGTCGACGGAATCGTGATGAAGACGGAGTGATTGCCATCCCGCCCTCCCGCTGACTACGGCAGGAACGTGCCCGGGCTCTTCAGCTTGCGCGGCAGGTACTCGTCGATGACGTAATTGAGTCCCCACTTGGTCAGCGCCTGCTGCTCGGCGCGGACCTTCATCGAGAGCATCTGCTCGAAGGCGCGCACCCACGCCTTGTTCTTCTTGAAGAAGGGGTCGTTCTTCAGCGCATCCTTGGCGCGCTTCTCGTCGACCTCCTGCAGCGGGTGGGTGGCGTCCTGCAGCTTGAAGTCGAGGATGTCCTGCGGCGTGACGCCGAGGAAGCGCGCGCGCGGAACGCAGAAGAACTGGTTGATGTGCGCGGCGTTGCCGGAGCCGACCTTCAAGGTGCGGTAGATGTTGGCGATGCCGTAGGGGTCGCAGTCGACGAAGGCGTAGACGGGGAGGTCGAGGTCATCGGTGAGGCGGCGCAGGAAGCGGCGCGTCGAGCGCGTCGGCACGCCGGCCATCGAGACGATGATGCAGTGGGCATCCTTCGGGTAGCCGTTGCTCTGCAGGCGCTGGAACATGCCGCCCGTCTCGATGGCGAGCACGAACTTGGCGTTGGTGCGGAACTTCAGGTGCTCGACGGACGAGGGGATCGTGTAGGCGCCGGTGCCGAACTTGGTGCAGTCGATCTCGATCGGCTCGTGCGAGTTGGGGTCGCGGTCGATGACGATCAGCTCGCCCGCCACCGCACCGCCGTGCTCGTCCGGGACGAAGCGCAGCTGCTCGCGGGTGACGCCATCGAGGCTGAACATCGCCTCGACGTCGTCCATCACGGTGTCCGACTCGGTCTGCTCGTCGAAACGAGCGTCCTTCCAGTTCTTGCTGACGTAGTACGCCTCTCGCTTGGTGGCGGAGTTGTTCTCCAGCACCATCTGCTTGCTGAGCGACATCAGCTTCAGCGTCTGCGCAAAGGTCTTCACCGAATTGACGGTGAGCGTGCGCGTCGAGAGGTTCTCGCCGAGCTCGAAGAAGCCCTTCTTCACGTCGTAGTCGACGTTGGAGAGCGAGCGGACCGGGAACTTGAGTTCCGGCTGCTTCTTCTTCGTGATCGAGTCGAGCACGCGCGTCGCCGCGCGATCGATGCACTTGACGGTGACCTTGTCGAGCTCCGGGTTGGCGCTCGCGTGCTTGCGGCTCTTCTTGTCGTCCTTCGCCATCGGGCGGCTCCTACGTCATCTTCTTGCGCGACGCTTCGAGGATGTCGCGCAGGTTGCCGGAGGTCTTGTCGAGGGTCGGCTGATCGAGCGTGAGGATCTCGTTCAGGGCGTCGACGACGGTCGGGAGGAACATGTCGATGTAGTCGCGCTTCTTCGCCTCGTCGGCGGCGTGGCGCGTCTTGCGGATGTGGGTCGCGATCTTGCGGCCCATCTCCATCAAGGAGAGGCGCATCTCCTTCAGGATCTCGGGGTAGTGCGCGACCGCCTCCTTCGCTTCCGAAGTGAACGGCACCCAGGCCGACGCGAGGTGGACGACGATCACCATCGGCGCGACCGGCAGCGACTCCTTGGGCTGCTGCAGCATGTAGCCGCGCCAGTCGGTCGAGATGATCGCCTTGGTCGAGACGCACGCACCCTGTTGGTAGAGCAGCGGGACGCGATTGGCGAAGCGCACCACGCGCACCGGTTCCTCGGCCGGCAGCTCGCCGCCATAGGCGACGCCCACCTCGACGACGAACGGGTTGCCGCGGTAGATCTTCGGCGTGCGCGTCTCGGCGAGGTAGAGGTCGGCCTTGATCACCTTCTTCATGCCGGCGATCAGCCCGGCATCGCCGATCGGCACGATGCAGTCGGTGGCGGGCGCGAGGATCTTCACCTCGCTCATCGCCTGATGGACCCGCTCGATCTGCTCGGGCTCGAGTCCGGTGAGTCGCGCATCGGGCGAGACCCTCGCCTTCTCGCAGATCTCCTCGGCGACGCGCGCGCTGACGCGCGAGAAGTCGCTCTTCAGGAAGGCGGCGAGCTTCTTCGTCTCGGTCGTTTTCATCATTCCGCCGAGCATCCCGACCTCGACGCCGTAGGGATGCGGCTGGATCTGCTTGGGCTGCGGCGGCAGCGTCTGCGTCGCGCGCTCGTGCACGACGACGACCCCTTCCCAGTCCTTGTATTCGAGGCGCACGTGGGGGTTCGCGATGGCCGTCTGCAGCAGGTACTCGTCGACCGACTGCTTGCCCTTCTGCACCTTCGCTTCGAGCTCGAGCTCGATGCGCGTGCCGTGCTCCTTGTCCCAGTCCGTCTCCATCTCGCGCAGCACTTCCGGCTTGTTGCGCGCGGTGTCGATCTTGAGCTCGACGTAGTTCGCCGGGTGCGACTTGCCGATGCGCGAGATGACCGACAGCGGCTTGCCCGTCGTGAGCTGGCCGTACATCGCGGCGGCGCTGATGCCGATGCCCTGCTGTCCGCGCTGCTGCTTCAGCACGTGGAACTTCGAGCCGTAGAGGAGCCGCGCGAAGACGTGGGGGAGCTGCTGCTTCACGATGCCCGGGCCGTTGTCCTCGACCACGACGCGGAAGCGATCCTCGCGCGCGGTCGGCAGGATCTCGATCTTCACGTCGGGCAGGATCCCCGCTTCCTCGCAGGCGTCGAGCGAGTTGTCGACCGCCTCCTTGATGGCCGTGAGGAGCGCCTTCCGCGGGTTGTCGAAGCCGAGCAGGTGGCGGTTCTTGGTGAAGAACTCCGAGACGGAGATCTCGCGCTGCTTGGTCGCGAGGCGGTGCGCGACGGTGTCGCCGCCGGCCCCGCCACCATCACTGCGCTCGAGCGGCGCCGCAGCCGGAGCGGGCGCCTCGGTGCGCGCCGACTTGCGCTTGCCGGCGGGCGTCGCGTCGTTCGATTGAAAAAGGCCGTGCTGCTCGGCGACCTTGTCGGTCATCGAATCCCCTCCCTGCTGTCGCGTGGCGCCCGTTTCGGCGCGGCGCGCCCGACCCCCGCCAAGAGGCCGCGCGCGCGATGTGGCGCAGGATGATAGCGGCGCGCTGTTCCGCGTGCCGCGTTCAGGTGGCCTGGAGGCGCACCGTGGCGAAGGGGACGTCGTGCAGGTTGCACAGTCCGTGCGTCACGCCGATGTCGCGGAAGCGCTCGAGTCCCTTGATCTCGCGCTCGCCGAGGTGGTAGCGCAGGTTGCGCGTCAGGTACTGCGTGAGGCCGGCGACCGGGAGCTGCAGTTCTTCGGCGGCGACGGCGGCGATCTTCGATCGCTCGAGCAGGCCGCGGTCGCGTGCGCGCATCAGCAGCGGCAGCGCGGCATCGAACGCCTTGGGCTTCTTGCAGGCCCACACCGCGTAGACGAAGGGCATGCCGGTGCGGTCGGTCCAGAACCAGCCGAGGTCGAGCGGTTCGAGCGCGCAGGGTTTCGCCTTCAGCGCCGCGTCGCCGATCAGCAGCACGGCGTCGGCGTCGACCTTCGACGGATCGAGGGTGGGCTCGACTTCGACCGACACGACGCCGGGCTTCAGCAGGAACTCGGCGAAGACCATCTTCACGAGCGCCGCGCCGGTGCGGCTGCCCGCGTCGAGCGCGACCTTCTCCACTTGATCGAGCGGCTTCTTCAGGAAGAGCTTCACGCTCTTCACCGGACCTTCCGAGCAGATCGCGATCTCGGGCAGGATCTTCAGTTCGGGCGCGCGGAACGCCTCGATCGAGGAGATCAAGGCGACGTCGAGATCGCCCTTGCGCAGCGCTTGCTGGAGCTGGGCCGGGCGGCCGCGCACCAGCTCGACGCCGCGTTCGCGATCGAGCCCGTGCACCAGCGGCCGAGCGTTGACGAAATCCACGACTCCGATGCGGATCTTCTGCATCTTCAGGCTCACACGGGTGCCGCGCGGGAGTAGGTCGTGTCGCGTTGGAAGGGCGTGCGACCGGCTTCGCGGATCAAGCGGATCAACTCGGTGCGGGTCACTCCGAATGGGGTGGTGGCGCCGGCGTCGTGGGTGATCTTCTCCTCGACGACGGTGCCATCGATGTCGTCGGCGCCGTAACGCAGCGCGACCTGCGCCACGCCGATGCCCTGCATGATCCAGTAGGTCTTGATGTGCTCGACGTTGTCGAGCATCAGGCGCGACACGGCGATCGTGCGCAGGTCGAGCAGGCCGGTCGGGCCCGGCAGGTGGGCAAGCTCGGTGTGCGCCGGGTGGAACGCCAGCGGGATGAAGGTCATGAAGCCGTGCGTCGCGTCCTGCAGCTCGCGCACCTGCACCATGTGGGAGACGAGCTCTTCGTCGGTCTCGATGTGCCCATAGAGCATTGTCGCGTTCATGCGGACGCCGTGCTCCTGGACCCGGCGCGCGGTGTCGAGCCATTGCGTGGGCGAGAGCTTGTCGGGAAAGATCTCGGCGTGGACGCGATCGGAGAGCACCTCGACGCCGCCACCGGGGCAGGAGCCAAGCCCCACCGCCAGCAGGTCGTCGATGACCTCTTCGATGCTCTTCTTCGAGATCCGCGCGAACCACTCGATCTCGATCATGGTCCACGCCTTCAGGTGGAGGTCGGGCCGCTCCTCCTTGATGACGCGCAGCAGATCGATGAAGTACGAGTAGGGCAGCTTCGGATCGATGCCGCCGACGATGTGGACCTCGGTGAGCTCGCGCTCGAACTCGTCGCGCACCATGCGGCGCACGTCGTCGAGCGCCATGCGGTAGCCGTTGGGGTCGTTGGCGCGCCGATAGAACGCGCAGAACTTGCAGTCGTAGACGCAGAAGTTGGTCGGGTTCAGGTGGCGGTTGACGACGAAGTAGGCGCGATCGCCGTGCTTCTGCTCGCGCACCCAATTGGCGAGCCGGCCGACGCGGTGCAGCGCCGGCGTCCGCATGAGGAACAAGCCGTCGTCGAACGTCAGGCGTCCACCGCCGCGCACGCACTCCTCGATCGCGCGCAGCCGCGCGTCGTGGCCACCGGGCAGCAGCGCCGCGCGACCGTCGAGGCGCAGCTCGTGCGTGGTCGACGCCAGCTCCGGTGCGACTGAGGGAGCGCCGGGCGTCATGCGTCGACCCTCTCGTAGTACATGTTGCGGCGGATCGGTTCGAAGCCGGCGGCGCGGATGCAGTGCTCGATCTGCTGGATGGTGATGAGGCACTGCGTCCCGGCGGCCGAGACGACGTTCTCTTCGAGCATCGTGCCGCCGAAATCGTCGCAGCCGAAGAACAGCGCGAGCTGGCCGAGCTTGTCGCCCTGCGTGACGAACGAGGTCTGCTGGTGCGGGAAGTTGTCGAGCATCAGCCGGGCGACGGCGTTCATCCGCAGGAATTCGTTGGCGCCGCTGCGCGGCAGTTCGAGCTCGCTGCCGCCGGGCTGGAACGGCCAGCAGATGAAGGCGGTGAATGCCCCTTGGCGCCGACCCGGCGCGGCGGGCCGCGCCAGCGATTCATGCTGCAGTTCGCGCAGGCGCAACAGGTGCTCGATGCGCTCCGCGTGCGTTTCGACGTGGCCGTACATCATCGTGGCCGTCGTCTTCATGCCCTGGGCATGCGCCTCGCGCATCACGCCGAGCCACTCGTCGGTCATCGCCTTGCCCGGCGCGATGGCGCGACGGACCCGATCGACGAGGATCTCGCCGCCGCCGCCGGGAATGCTGTCGAGGCCGGCGGCCGCGAGGCGGCGCACGACCGTCGCGACGTCGAGGTGCGAAAGCTTCGCGACGTGCACGATCTCGGAGGGCGAGAGGCCGTGCACGTGCAGCTTCGGGTAGCGCGCGCGCAGCGCCCGGAACAACTCCTCGTACCACTCGATCCCGAGTTTCGGGTGGTGGCCGCCCTGGAGCAGCACCTGCACGCCGCCGCGGGCGAGCAGGCGCTCGTCGACGCCGGGCACGGCGAGCAACTCGTCGACCTTGGCGAAGATCTGCTCGTGGCTGAGGACGTATCCCTCAGGGTCGCCCGGCAGCCGGTCGAAGGCGCAGAACGAGCAGCGCGCGACACAGATGTTGGTCGGGTTGATGTTGCGATCGACGATGTAGCTGACGACCCGCTCGGGGCGCTTGCGGTCGCGCACCAAGGTGGCGAGTTCGCCGAGCAGCGAGAGGTCCTCGCAAGCGAGCAGCGCGAGGCCGTCGTCGCGATCGAGGCGAACGCCTGCCGCGACCCGGTCGAGGATCGACTGGAGCGGCGCGAGCGCAGTGGAAGAGGTCGCGGTAGACATCGTGACGTCGGTTGGAAGTCGTGATGGGAAGGGCGGATAGGATAAGTCGGCCGACACCCGCGGAGAAGCCGCGAGAGCCGCGCGACGGTTGATCGGCGGCGCGACCGCACCTTAAATGCTCCGCCTTTCCGCCGGGGGAGTGCCCTCCGTCCGGCCTGCACGACCGCGCCGCGCTGGCGCCGCCCCCCCGGGAACGCACCATGGCCGATGACCTGATGTCGAAGCTCGTGTCGCTCAGCAAGCGACGCGGCTTCGTCTTCCAAGCGAGCGAGATCTACGGCGGCATCGGCTCGAGTTGGGACTACGGCCCGCTCGGCGTCGAGTTGAAGCGCAACGTCAAGGACGCCTGGTGGTCGTCGATGGTGCGCGAGCGCGACGACATCGTCGGGCTCGACTCGGCCATCATCCAGCACCCGCGCGTCTGGGAAGCGTCGGGCCACATCGAGAACTTCACCGACCCGCTGGTCGACTGCCTGAAGTGCAAGGGGCGCTTCCGGGCCGACAAGCTCGACGACGCCCGCTGCCTCGAGAAGCCGTCGAAGAAGCCGGGCGAGTGCGGCGGCGAGCTGACCGCGCCGCGCCGCTTCAACCTGATGTTCAAGACCTTCCTCGGTCCGGTGGAAGAGGGGGCGTCGGTGGCCTACCTGCGCCCCGAGACCGCGCAAGGCATCTTCACCAACTTCGTCAACGTGCAGCAGTCGGCGCGCAAGAAGCCGCCGTTTGGCATCGCGCAGATCGGGAAGTCGTTCCGCAACGAGATCACCCCGGGCAACTTCATCTTCCGGACCCGCGAGTTCGAGCAGATGGAGATGGAGTTCTTCGTGCCGCCGGCGGAGTGGGAGAAGTGGTTCGCCGAGTGGCGGCGCCTGCGCCATCAGTGGTACATCGACCTCGGCATGGACGCGGCCAAGTTGCGCCTGCGCGACCACGCCAGCGACGAACTCGCCCACTACAGCAACGGCTGCACCGACGTCGAGTACCTCTTCCCGTTCGGCTGGTCGGAGCTCGAAGGAGTCGCCTCGCGCACCGACTTCGACCTGAAGCGCCACGCCGCGGTGAGCGGCAAGGACCTGCAGTACTTCGACGAGCAGACCAAGGAGCACTACGTTCCGTACGTGATCGAGCCTGCCGCCGGCTGCGATCGCGCCACGCTGGCGTTCCTGGTCGACGCCTACCACGAAGACGTCGTCGAAGGCGAGACGCGCGTCGTGCTCAAGCTTCACCCGCGGCTCGCGCCGACCAAGGTCGCGCTGCTGCCGCTGGTCAAGAAGGATGGGATGCCCGAGCGTGCGCACGCACTGGAGAAGTCGCTGCGGCGTCGCTTCACCACCGCATACGACGAGTCGGGCGCGATCGGCCGGCGCTACCGCCGCAACGACGAGGTCGGCACCCCCTTCTGCGTCACCATCGATGGACAGGGCAAGGAGGATGGGGCGGTGACCGTGCGCCATCGCGATTCGATGCGCCAGGAGCGCATCGCCGAAGGCCAGGTGGAGCACTACCTCGCCGACCAGATGGCCGCGTGGAAGCGCGACGCCTCGTGAGTGCCGCGCGCGAGCAGCGGCGAGCCGTGAAGGGGCTCGGCATCTCGCCGGGCGTGGCGTTCGGCCCGGTCTACTACTTCAAGAACGACGTCGGCGAGGTGCCGCGCCGAGCGCTCGAGTTGGACGCGGTCGACGGCGAGGTCGCGCGCCTGCGCGAGGCGTTTCGCGAGGCGGCGCAGGAGTTCCGTCGCCAGCGCGACGCCCATGTCGGCAGCCTTCCCGAACACGAGCGGCGCATCTTCGACGCTCATCTCGCGCTCTACGAAGATGAGCTGTTGCGCGGGTCGATCGAGGAGCGCATCCGCAAACAGGCGCAGAACGCCGAAGCGGCGCTGAAAGACGAGATCGACCACCTCGCCGCGCTCTTCGCCACCATGGACCGTCTCTACGCGGAGCGCGCCGCCGACGTGCGCGATGTCGGCAATCGCGTGCTGCGGGTGCTCGTGAGTCGCCAACAGGAAGCGCTCGTCAGTAGCCAGCCGGTCATCCTGTGCGCGCGCGAGCTCCTTCCGTCGGACACGCTGACGCTCGATCGCGGTCGGTTGCTCGGCATCGTCACCGAGGTCGGCGGCGAGGCGAGCCACGTCGCCATCCTCGCGCGTGCGTCGGGCATTCCAGCGGTCAGCGGAGTGAAGAAGCTCGAGTCGTTGCTGTCGCCGGGCGGCTCGCTCGGGATCGACGGCCGGCGCGGTCGACTCTGGCTCGAGCCGCAAGCGCGGCTGCGCGGTGCGCTCGAACGATCGCGGCAGCATTTCGTCGACAGCCGCCGTCGGCTCGTCGAGCGCGCCGTCACCGCGCAGAGCCGCGACCGCGACCTGACGCTGCTGCTCAACGTCGAGAACTTCGAGAGCCTCGACCCGGCGGTGCTCCATTCCGCGGACGGCGTCGGCCTCTATCGGACCGAGTTCCTCTTCATGGGGCGCTCGACGTTCCCTTCCGAAGAGGAGCAGCTCGCCTTCTACAAGGACGTGCTCGCGCACGTCGGCGGACGCGAAGTCACGTTCCGCACGATCGATGTCGGCGGCGACAAGCCGCTGCCCTACCTCGTCACCCCGCGTGAGCAGAACCCGGCGCTCGGCTGGCGCGGCATCCGGCTCACGTTCGAGTGGCTCGATCTGCTGATCCCGCAGCTGCGCGCGCTGTTGCGCGCCGCGGCACACGGGCCGCTCAAGATCCTGCTGCCGATGGTCACGACGGTGGAGGAGGTGACGCGGGCGCGCGCGCTCGTCGCGGAGCTCGCCGAAGACCTCCATCGTCAGGGACTGGCGCACGATGCCAAGGTGCCGCTCGGCGCGATGATCGAGGTGCCAGCCGCCGCCCTTGCCGCGGAACGTCTCGCCCGCGAAGCGGACTTCATCTCGATCGGTACGAACGACCTCCTGCAGTACCTCTTCGCCGTCGATCGCAACAACCTCCAGGTCGCCGGCCTCTATCAGCCCCTTCACCCGGTGGCGCTGCGGTTGATCGAGCAGGTGATCGCCGCCGGCGCGGCCGTCGGCAAGCCGGTGACCGTTTGCGGCGAGATGGCGGGCGAGGCGCTGAGCGCCCTCGCCTTGCTCGGGCTCGGCTTGAAGCGTTTCTCGATGTCGCCGGTCCATTTGCCCGAAGTGCGCACGATCTTCCGCCACTTCACCGCAGCCGATGCGGGCGCCCTCATGGCGAGCCTGCTGCACCTCGACCGCGCCGCCGACGTGGAGTCGCTGCTGCGCGCGGCGGCGGGCGAACGGTGCGGTCAGGAATCACTTTCGATCTTCCCGCGCTGAGAACCGCGTCCGGTCGGTCGAACTTCGCTCTAGCCCTCGCCGTGCGCCCGCCGAAAAGGGAGCGGTGGTCGAGGGAGGATCGCAATGGCCGAACATCAAGCGGGCGACGCGCGCTACATCGTCCGCGACTGGCCGCTCGGGCCCGCGGCGACGATCCAGATCCTGTGCAAGTACCTGAACTACGACGTCGCCGACGAGCTGAAGGCGTCGCTTCGCCCGGTCGTGCAGCAGAAGCTCGATGCGGGGGGCCGCACGCTCGTGCTCGACCTCGAGAAGGTGAGCATCGTCGACTCGTGCGGGGTGGGGCTGATGATCGGGCTGCACAACCAGGTGCAAGCCGCCGGCGGCACGCTCTGGCTGGTCGGGATCACCCACTTCCTGCAGAAGATCTTCCAGATGATGCACCTCGACGAGTACTTCCACGTCGCCGCCACCGAGGACGACGTTCGCAAGCAGGTCCCCGCCCGCGTCGCCTGAGCGGCGCGTCGACCGGAACCCAATTCCCTGAGCCGTCGCGTGCCGATGCGCCGAAGAGGGACGCGGAGAAGCGACGCGCATGCTGGAACGGGTGGTCATCGTCGACGATGAAGAGGGCATCCTCGCCCTCCTGCGTCGCGTGCTGCGTTCACCCGGACGCGAAGTCGAGATCTTCCCGTCGCCTCTCCATGCGCTGCCGGCGATTCGCCGCAACCGCCCCGACGTCGTCGTGACCGATCTGCACATGCCCGGAATGTCGGGGCCCGAGTTCATCCGAGAGCTGCGCGCCGAGTTCGGCGACCGCATCGGGATCATCGTGATCACGGCCTTTCCGGCGCTCGTCGCCGATGCGGATGCGGTGGCGAACGGGGTCGGCGCGTACCTCCGCAAGCCGTTCACCGACCTTGAACTGCTGCGCTCCACGGTGACCGAGGTCATCGAGGCGGCGCGGCGATCTCCGCGGGCAGAGCGCGATGCGGCGATCGAGCGTGATCTCGCGGAGGCGCAGGTCGCGAAGCTGCAGCATCGCGCGAGCCTGTCGCGCGCCGACGCGGTCCTCCAGGCGATCGCCGACGGCATCGTCGTGCTCGATCGCGATGGCCGCGTGCAGCAGCTCAACCCGGCCGCCGCCGAGCTGCTCGAAGTCGCGGCCGAGGATTGTCTCGGTCGCGTCCTCGCGGAAGTGAAGCTCGACGGGGCGCTGCGCGACGCGTTGTTGGCGGCTCCTGGCCAGGAGCCGTGCGCGCCGCGCCGGCAACGGGTCCAGCTGTCCCGTCGTGGCCGAGTGGCCGACGTGCGCACCATGCCCCTCGTGACGGCGGGCGGCAGTCCGGCTGGCTCCTTTGCGGTGCTGGCGGACGCCACTGCCGAGCAGCGCGTGCAGGAACTGAAGCACCACTACCTGAACGTCGTCGCCCACGAACTGCGCACGCCGCTCACCGCGTTGAACAGCTTCGCCAGCGTGCTCGGGCGCGGCTCACCGCCGCTCGATCCGCGCCAGCAGCGCGTGCTGTCGGCGATGGAAGGGCAGCTGCTGCGGCTCGAGCGGCAGATCGACAAGCTCCTGCTGCTCGCCGAGCTCGAGCGGGGCAGCGCTGCCGTCCGCGAGCCGTTCCTGCTCGCGCCGATGGTCGAGGAGGCGCTCGCGCCGTGCCGGATCGGGGCGCGCGAGAAGGGGCTGCAATTCGAGGTCACGACGCTCGACCCGACGCTCGAGGTGTTCGGCAACGCCGACGATCTGCGGCGGGCCCTCGCGGAGGTGGCCGAGAACGCCGTCAAGTTCACTCCCGCCGGCGGCAACGTCGACATCGCGATCGAAGCGCACGACGACGAGGCCGTCGTGCGCGTGCGCGACAGCGGGATCGGCATCGCGTCCGAGCATCACGAGACGATCTTCCTCGGCTTCCGCCAGCTCGAAGATCCGCTGACACGGGCCCACGCGGGCTCCGGTCTCGGGCTGAGCCTGGCGAAGCGGATGGTGGAGGCGAGCGGCGGCACCATCGCGATCGAGAGCGCGCTGCAGGCAGGGTCGATCTTCACGTTGCGCCTGCCGATCGCGCCCGCTGCGGTCGCGCAGGACAAGCCGGTGGCACCGGTCACCGTTCCAGGTTGAGCGAGGGAAGCGACATGGGCGACAGCGTGCTGATCATCGACGACGACAAGTGGATCGCCATGTCCACGGCGATGGTCCTCGAAGCCGAAGGATTCCACGTCGACTCGGCGCTCTCCGGCCCGGAGGGGATCGAGAAGGCGCGAGCCCAGCGGCCGGGCATCGTGCTGCTCGACATCATGATGCCGGGGATGGACGGCTGGGAGACGCTCGAGCGCATGAAGGCGGACGCGGCGTGCGCGCCGGTCCCGGTGATCGTCTTCACGGCCCGCGAGCACCGCGAAGGGCGCTCGAAGTCGCGCGAACTCGGCGCGGTGGAGTACTTCCGCAAGCCGTTCCGGCCCGAAGCTCTGGTCCAGACCATCCGCAAGCACCTTGGCACACAGGCGGCGAGCGGCGCGACCTGACACCCGGGTTGAAGCGCGGCGGTGCGCGCCCATGATGCGGGCGTGACCGCTCCCGCCCATCCAACGTCGCCGCGCCGTGCGCTCCTGGCATGGTCGCTCTACGACCTCGCGAACACCGTCTTCTTCCTGCTGGTCGCCACGCGCTACTTCCCCGAGCAGCTCGCGCTGCAGACCGGAAGCGAGTCCGCGGTCGCGCTGGCGTACGTCCCCGCGATGCTGCTCTCCGCGCTGCTCTCGCCGGCGCTCGGCGCACTCGTCGATCGCATCGGCCGCGCCCGCTCCCTCACGTTCGCGTTGACGCTCGCGTGCTGCGCGGCGACGACGGCGATGGCGGCGGCGCACGGCGCGCTGGCGCTGATGCTGCTCTACGTCGTGGCGCGCTTCTGCTACGAGATGGCGGCGGTGCCGTACAACGCGCTGCTGCCCGGATTGGTCGGCGTCGAGGCCGTCGGCGCCGCGTCAGGAGCCGGTGTCGCGCTCGGCTACCTCGGCAACCTCTTCGCGTTCGGGCTGATCCTCGCGTTCGACCTCGACCAAAGCGGCTACGGCGCGCTCTACCTGCTGGCGGCGGCGCTCTTCCTGATCTTCACGCTGCCGATGCGTTTCTGCGTCGTCGAGCAGCCGGCGTCGCGCCCACTCGCCGCACCGCTGACGGCGCGCGCGCTGCTCCTGCTTTCGTTTCGCGAGGGCTTCGCGGCGTTGCGTCGCCAGCTCGCGCCGCGCGAACGGCGCGCGTTCTTCTTCGGGATCTTCTTCGTCTGCGACAGCGTCAACACCGTGTTGGCGCAGGTGGCCCGCTATGCGGCGCGTCGCGAAGGGTTGGCGCTGAGCTCGCATGGCGTCACGCTGTTCCTGCTCGGCATCCAGCTTTCCTGCATCGTCGGGGGCTTCGTCCTCGGCCGTGAGAGCGATCGTCGCGGCGGCCGGCGCACGACGCTGCTGGCGGTCGCCTTGCTGTTCCTCGGGCTGCTCATCGCGCAGTTCGCGCCGTGGTGGGGCGTGCGCGTCGCCGCCATCGGCACGCTTGGCGGCGCCGGTCTCGCGGGCATCTGGGCGGCGAGCCGCCATTGGCTGGTGCAGATGGTGCCGCGCGCGGAGCTCGGGGAGGCCTTCGGCGTCTACGGGCTCGCACAACGCGCCTCGCTGCTGACGCTGTTTCCCTTCACGGCGCTGGTCGATCGAGGGGTCGCGAGCGGTGCGGCGAGCTACTCCGGCTCGGTTGGCGTGCTGCTGGCGGCGCTTGCGATCGGCTTCGGGCTGCTGTGGCGGGCACGCGTCGCCTCGGCGTAGGCTCGCGCGGCGACCGCCGCGAACGCGCGGAACTGCGCGGGCGATAGCGGCTGGAGCAGCGCGGGGCGAGATCGCGCATCGAGCTGCAACGCCTGCTCGCGCGCGAGCGCCTGTTGGAACAGAGCGCGCTCGCCTCGCCATGCGAGTACGGCGAAGAGCACGGCGACTGCAAGCGAGATGGGATCACGTCCAGCGCCGGGCACGAGCGCGAGGAGCAACGCCACGAGCGCCACGGCGCCGCCGCGCAACCGGCCGACCAGTCGCGCCGCGACCAATTGCGGACGCCCGCGACGAAGGGCCGCCTCGATCAGCGTCGAGCCTTCGCTGCCCGGCAGCGGAACGAGTTGGGAACAGAAGAGCAGCGCCTGCGCGGCGGCCAGTTCGGCCCACGGCCAAGGTGCCCGATCCGTCAGCAGAGGCTGCGGTTGCGCCAGCACTTCGCGCAACGCCAGCCCGAGGGCGCACATCAGCAGCCCGACGCCCAGCGCGAGCCAGGCCGCGCGCGTCTCCGCACGCCAGCGATCCGCGTCGTTTCGCCGCGCGAAACGGCTGAGCGCGGCGGGCAGCCATCCCAGCACCAGCAGGGCGCCGACCGCCGCACTGCGCGCCGCGACGTCGGCCTGCGCTGGCGCGGCCGCCAGCAGCAGCCGCGCTGCGCAGGCGGCGATGGCGAGGCTCGCCACGCGCCAGGGTGGTCGCGAAGGGGCGAGCGGGTCATGCGACGCGCGTTCCATGCGCGCCGCAGCGTAGCCGGCGGATCAGCGCGAGCTGTGGAGCAGTTCGCAGCGCAGCGTCTCGCCGGTGGTCAGCGTGACTTCGCGCGGCTCGCTGCCATCGCAGGGCGTCAGCCAGTACTTGCCGGCCGGCATCCCGCGCAAGCAGACGTTGCCCTGCTCGTCGGCGATCGTGGTCACGTCGACGCCGAGCTCCGTGGAGCTGACGCGGACGCGGCCGCTCGCGGCAACGGTCCCGGCGCCGTCGTGAAGCGTGATCGACAGCACCGTCCCGCCGGCGATCGAGAGTTCCGGCAGCGCGGTGGTGACGCCTTCCGCGACCCACAGCGGGCCGAAGCTGCGCGGCGGCTGGCCCGCCGCCTCGAAGACCGCGACCTGGCTTCCGGGCGCGAGCATGCTCAAGCTGAAGCGCCCATCGCCATCGGTGGCGACCTCGCTGTGGGCGTCGTGCGGGAACGTCGAGGCCCACGCGGCCGGTGGCGGCGCCATGCCCTCGAACAAGGTCACGCGTGCGCCGCGCAACGGCGCTCCTCGATGGTCGACGAGCGTGCCCGTCACCGCACCGCCGCCGCCGAAACGCAGCAGCACCGCATCGGGCGCCGAGGCGATCGCCAACTCGAACGGATCGGTCCGCGTCGGGGCGTACCCATCGGCGACGCCGCGCAGCACGTAGCGCCCGGGCGCGACGCCATCGAGACGGAACTCGCGAGTGGCCAGATCGACGACGGCAGGTTTCTCGAGTTCGAGCGGCTGCGCTTGGCCGGCGCGGTCGAGCTTCCACAAGGAGAGCGTCGGCGCCTGGCTGAGCGGGAAGTCATCGTCGAAGCGGCCGTGCAGCGAACCGCCGTGGCCGGCGACGATCTCGATCGGTTCACCATCCGCTTCGGCGTAGAGGTGACCTTGCTGCACCATGCCATCGACCTGCAGATGCACTTCGTAGGTGCCGCGCGGAAGCGGTCCGATCCGGAAGGCGCCGTCTCCGGCCAGCTCGCTGCGCCAGGTCTGCGACGACGGCGGATCAGGACGGACGAGGCGTGCGACCACTTCGCCGCGATCGATCGCTTCCGCAGTGGAGTCGTTGGCGGTGCCGCTGACGTAGCTGGTCAGCGGTAGCAGGACGAAGGCGAGTTCGTCGGTGCCGGCGCGGCCGATCCCGTCGAATCGCCAGTTGCGTTCGGCGCGCGCATGGCCTTCCGCCTCGATCCGGAGCCGGTAGCTGCCGCAGTCGATCCCGCGCAGGATCGCGCTGCCGTCGGCGCTGCTGTGCGCTTGCGCCAGCGCTGCAGCATCGCCCTCGCCCATCGGCAGCAAGGTGACCGTCGCGTTCTGGATCGCACCGGCGGCATCGCCGCTGATGCGCAGGCGCACGGCACCGCCGTCGCGCAGCACGAGATCGCCGATCTGCTGGAGCGCGGAATCGCCTGGCAGCGGGGAAGGTGTGCTGCTCTGGTAGCCCGCCGCTGAAGCGCTGGCGTTCAAATCCGGCGTCGCCGCGAACGACGCGTCGAACTGGCCGCTTTCATCGCTGCTGCAGGTGGCGACCACGTTGGTGGAAGGATCGGTGAAGACGACGGTGGCACCGGCGATCGGTGCGCCACGAGCGTCGACGACGCGACCGATCGCGCGCAGCGAAGTCGGCCGAGCGGTGCCCGGCGGCCGCCCACCGTGAGCCATGGCGCCGAGCGAAGCACTGACGGCCGCGTCCTTCGGGTGGGGCGGCTCCGCGTGCTTCGCCTGTTCGTCACGATGACGCTGTTCGAGGCGCGGCTTGAGCAGCGCCAACAGCGACGAGAAGGCGATGGCGAACGTGATGAACGCCGCAAAGAAGACGCAAAGAGGCGCCCGCGAGGACTGCATGTCGCGTCACTCCTGGCTGCGATCGAACATCTGGAAGAGAGTCCGCTGACCTATCGGCAGCGGCCCTCGTGCAGCCGGAGTGGGGCGCTCGAGCAAGGAAAACGGTTCTCGCGCCGAAGCGGCGGACGGGCTGCTAGAGCAGCGGAATCAGCGTCTCCTTGACCTTCTCGAACAGGAGTCCGGTGGCGCGCGCGTCGCGCAGGCAGTAGTCGCCGATCTTCTCGATCTCGCCGGCCTTGTACGCCGCGCCCACCTGCGAGCCGTCGAGCGTCGATTTCGGCGACTCGAGACCGAAGCGGCGGCACCAGTAGTCGAGCTTGTAGTGGTCGCGAACGGCGCCCTGGAAGGTGAAGAGTTCCGCGAGGTCGCAGTGCTGGCGCATGGCGAAGTCGCGCGCCGCGAGGTGGCGCGACGGGGCGACGCCGTGCAGCGCCGAGCGGACCATCAGCACCGGGCCGTCGAACATTCGGCCGGCGAACGTCACCAGACGGCCGTAGCCGCGGATGCGCTCCCAGAACGCTTCGAGCAGCTGCTTCTCGTCGCCACGAAACAGCCAGGCGCCGTCGCTGCGACCCGGCCACGCGCTCCAGCCCGTGGAGGGCCCCTCGAGCAGCACGGCACCGCGCTGCTCGTCGAGATTCCACAACGCGATGGCGACGACCCGGCCGAGTCCGAGCGTCAGCGCGAGCTTCCCGGCCGCGTCCTCCGCCGTCTCCCCCTTCTTGCGGGCGCGCTCGAGCAGGTAGCCGCGAGTCGCCTCGTCGAGTTCGCTCCAGTCGTAGCCGACGACCTCGATGTCGAAGGCGACCGTCGCCGGCGGCGTGCGGGGCGTCACGCGCAACCTCCGCCACCACAGCCGGGTCGCTCGATGTTCCCGCAGCCGTGCGCTGATCCACCCGCGACCGGAAGGATGGGCGCGCGCGGCGAGCTGCCGCGGATGGCCGGCGCGGCGATCTCGCGCGTCACCGACTTGCCTCTGCAACGTGGGCAGGACGGCCGCGTTCGCGCGCTCGCGACGTGCTTCTCGAAGCGCTCGCCGCAAGTGCTGCATGAGTAGTCGAAGGTGGGCATCAGCGGCTCCCCAGCACCGGCGTCGAGGATCGTGTTCCGCGGCCCTTCTAGCACTCAGCGCCGCAATGCCACGCGCGCCAGTGCCCCGTCACCGCGGACCCGCAGCTCGACGCGCTCGCCGGCGGTCAGCGCCACGTCGCCGAGCGCGACCCACTCTTCGCTCGGGGTGCCGGCCGGCAGGACCAGGCGCACTCTCGTCGAAGGGGAGGTGAGCTCGACCTCGGCGCGTTGGCCTGGCGCCATCGGGCTGCTCCCCTTCAGCCAGGCGTAGAGCTGGTAGTTACCGCTCTTCTCGACCTCGAACGCGCGACCGAAGAGCTCGCCGGTGGTGAGTGTCGGGAGATCGACGACGATGCCGGAGCCGAGCGGGTCGTAGCGCCACGCGCTGTTCCAAAGCGGCTGATCTCCTGCTGGCAGTCGCGGGAAGCGCGTTTCGCTGGCGACCAGGGCGATCTGATCGAGCCGCACGCCAGCGGTGAGCAGCCGCAGCCGCAGCGCGTGCGAGCCGTTGGTCAGCCAGAAGGGCGCGGCGACGCGCTGCCACCGCCAACCGCTCGCAGGTGCGAGGTCGACCTTGAGCGGCGGGCTGCCATCGCAGTCGAGTTCGAGCGCGCCGCCGCCGGCGATTGGGAGCGCGTGGAGCCACACGTCGTAGAGCGTGGTCGTGTCGAGCGCGAAGGGAAAGAAGGCGTTGCCTTCGCCGCCTTGCGGGCGCGCCGCGAGGAGCGCGAGGCTGGCGCCGTCGAGCGCGCCGGCGTCGCCCAGGCGCACCATCGGCTCGACGACCTGCGATGCGTTGGCCGCGGAAAGGAGAAGTCCGCCAGCGCGCTGCGGAAGCAGCTCGAGCGCCAGTTGGAGCGTGTCGCGGGTGCCGTCGAGGACGAGCTCGAGGCTCAACTCGCTCGTCCCGGCCGGCACCGCCAACGTCGTGAGGAGGTGGTCGCGGTCGGCGGAAAAACGGTCGATCACCAGCGCTTCGTTGAGGCGGACGGTGCAGGTCGCCGCAGCGTCGAGTTCGAGTCGGAACTGCCGCGGATCGCGCAGCGCGAGGGTGGTCCGCAGCGTGATCGTCGCACCGGGCACCACCGGCAGCCAGGCGGCGAGGTCCCACGGCGTCGTCTTCAGCGCGGCCGCCAGCTGCGGAACGAACCGCTCGAGACGCGGGTCGTCGATCGCGAGGACGTCGAGCGGCGGCGCGCTGACGCCGGCTCGCAGCGTCTTGCTGCTGAGCGCGAAGCGGCGCGTGTGCACCCGCCATGGATGGAGCTGCCAGCGCTCGGCGACGCGCTGCCGCGACTCGTACTCGATCCCGTCGCGCCAAGCGGGAGCCGTGATCGTCGCCGGCGGCGCCGCTGCGACGGCGTCCTCCGCGAGGCGCAGCGTCGGGTCGCGCAGCAGCGCGGCCAGCTTCGCCGTCGCCTGCCAGCGCTGCTCGATGGCGTCGGCGAGCCACGTCCGCGTGGCGTCATCGACGATCCCGGCGCGTGACGATTGTCCCGACTCCGTGCGTGTGTCGCGTGCGGCGGATAGCGCCGCGGCGAGCGCCGCCGGCGGGGCGGGATCGCGCAGCAGCCGCGCGGCGAGCATCTCGCCATCGCTGCCGAACGCGCCGAACCACTCATCGACCTCGAGCCACTCCGGCGCTCGGCGCAGCGGGCGCCAGCGCAGCGCGTCCAACGCGTTGCTGGCGCGATTCTCGAGCGGCGCGATCAGCTCGGGGTGATTCCCGCCGAGCAGCGCCGCCAGTTCGCTCGCCAAGGCACTCTGGCGCAACAGCGGCGCGTCGATGGGCGGTGACGGTGCGGCCGGGACCGGCGCGAAGCTCGCAAGATCGAGTCGCATCTGCTCGGCGCGTCGCTCCGGCCGCGTCGGCAACAGCAGTCGCGACGAGAGGTAGCCATCGCCGCCTCCGGTCGCTTCCGGCGGCGCCTGCCAGAGCCAGTCGATGACGGCCGGGCGTAGCAGCGGTCGCAACCACACGGCCGCTGGATCGTCGCCGTCGCCTTCGCCGGGCAGCAGTCGCGGCTCGATGGCCGGCCACGGCGGGAGTTCGTCGATTCGCTGCGTCGCGCGCCGTGTGGAGCGGACCGCAAGGCCCGCCGTTCGAAAGGGGAGCGCCCATGATTCGTCGAATGCGCCGGTGCCGCTTGGAAAGTCGAGGAGCACGCCGGCGTAGCCGTGGGTGGCAAGCAGCGTGGCGAGCTCTTCGGTCGCGATCGGCACGAGCGGCGACTCATCGGCGGCGGGAACTTCGAGTTCGAGCCAGCGTCGTGGCAACGGGGCGTCGTCGGCAACGAGTGACGCCGTGGCGACGAGCGAGACAACGACGGTCGCGATCGCTTCGACTCGTCGTCGCGACGTCACCGCGTCTCGTTTCACGGCAGCATCTCGAGCAGCGCGTCGATCTCCTCGACCGGCGCGTCATGCCCTTGCGCCTGCGAGTGGGAACGGCCGAGCGCCAGCAGCGGCTTCGCTTCGGTGCCTCGCCCGAGCCGGATCAGGCACTTGGCGCGGAAGATGTACGCCATGACCCAGTCGTTGCGCAGTTCGAGAGCGCGCGCGAAGTGCGGCTCGGCGTCGGCGAACTGGCCGGCTTCGAAGTAGGCGCAGCCGAGGCTGTAGCGCGCGAGTTCGTGGTCGGGGTGCTGTTCGACCAACGGCTTCCACTTCGCGATCTTGTCGGCCGGCATGGGTCGCTCCGCGTGCCAGCTGTCCGACTTCGACAGCGGCACGAAAAGGGGGGCGGACTCTAACATCGCGCCATGGCCAGCAAGACGCGCTCGCGCCGCAAGACCGCCTGCAATCGGGACTGCCCCGACGCCTGTTCGATCGTCGTCGAGATGGAAGGCGAGCGGGCCGTGCGGCTCAGCGGAGACCCCGACGATCCGGTGACCCGCGGTTTCCTCTGCGAACGTACGGCGAAGTTCCTGGCGCGCCAGTACGCCCCCGATCGCTTCGTCACGCCGCAGGTGCGCCGCGGCGGCAAGCTCGTTTCGGCGAGCCTCGAGGCGGCGCTCGACTTCGCGGCGGAGCAGCTGCTCAAGATTCGCGCGGAATCGGGAGCGGCAGCGATCTTCCACTACCGCTCCGGCGGCTCGCTGGGGCTGCTCAAGGTGGCGGCCGACTACCTGTTCGAGCAGTTCGGGCCGGTCACCGTGAAGCGCGGCGACATCTGCTCGGGAGCAGGCGAAGCGGCCAACCTGCTCGATTTCGGAGCCTCCGATTCGAACGACCTGTTCGATCTGATGAACAGCCGCCTGATCGTGGTCTGGGGCAAGAACGTCCACGTTTCAGGCTCGCATCTCCTGCCGGTGCTGCTCGAGGCGAAGCGGCGCGGCACGACGATCGTCGGGATCGACTGCGTGCGGACGCGACTGGCGTCGCTGTGCGACCTCTTCCTGCAGCCGCGACCGGGCTGCGATGGCGAGCTGGCGCTGGCGGTGGCGAGTGAACTCTTCGCGCGCGGCGCGATCGCGTCCGACCTGGAGCGTTTCGCGGAAGGCGCGGCCCACTTTCGTGCGCTGGCGTTGCAGAGCACGCTTGCTGAGCGCGCGCACGCCGCCGGTGTCCCCGAAGCGGACTTGCAGCGCTTCGCCGATCTCTACGCCGCGCAGTTCCCGGCCGCGATCCTGGTCGGCTGGGGTCTGGCGCGCCGGGTGAACGGCGCTGCGGTGGTGCGCACGCTCGACGCGCTGGCAACGGTGCGCGGCAACATGGGAGTGAGCGGCGGCGGCTGTTCGTACTACTTCGCGCGACGCACGGCCTTTGACACCAGCTTCGTGCGCGGCGAGGCCGCTGCTCCCCGCACGTTGTGCGAGCCGCTGCTTGGCCGCGAGCTGCTCGAAGCGACGCCGCCCGTACGCGCGATCTGGGTCACGGCCGGCAACCCGCTCAGCATGCTGCCCGATGCCGCGTCCGTGCGGCGCGGCTTCGAGCGCGCGGACTTCGTGGCGGTCGTCGATACCCATCCGACCGACACCACCGATGTCGCCCACGTCGTCTTTCCGTGCCCGACGCTGCTCGAGGATGAGGATCTGCTTGGCGCCTACGGGAACCACTGGTTGCGGGCGTCGACGCCGGCACTCGCGCCGCCCCCCGGCGTCGTGCACGAGATCACCCTCCTGCACGGGTTGGCGGAACGGCTCGGCCTCGGGGACCGTTTCGACCCCTCGATCGCGGCGTGGAAGGAACGGTTGCTGCGCAAGGTCGCGCCTCATGGCATCGATGCGGCCGCACTGACGCAGGCGCCGCGACGCAATCCGCTGGCGCCGCAGGTTCGGTTCGCCGGTGATCGCTTCGCGACGGCGGACGGCCGCGCGCGCCTGCCGGTGTCGGCGCCGGAGCGACCGGCGATTGCGAGCGTCGACTTCCCGCTACGACTTCTGGCCGTCTCGACAGCGAAGGCGCAGTCTTCACAGTGGTCGGAGACGCCGCCATCGCCGGCGGAGGTACGCGTCCATCCGAGTGCGGCGGCGGGTCTTCGCGATGGGGCGCCGGCGTGGATCGAGAGCGTGATCGGTCGGCTCGCGGTCACCCTTCGCCACGACGATGCCATTCATCCGAGCGTGGCCTTCATGGCCAAAGGAGGCCAGCAACGCAGCGGTGATTGCGCGAACCTGCTGGTTCGGGCGGTGGTCACCGACGCTGGCGAGGGCGGTGCGCTCTACGACGAACCGGTGCGGTTGCAGCCGCGCTGAGCGATCGTCGCGGCGGCGCTCTCAGCGCCGCTCGTCGTCGTCGTAGCTGGCGCGCTCGCGGTTCGCCTGCTGCGGCGCCGCGGCGAGCTCCTCGTCGGCGAGTCGCTGCAGCTCCGGGATCGTCACCAGCAGCCGCGACGAACGCACCCGCTGCGGGCCTTGCTTCGCCAGCAGCGCGACGGCGTGCCCGTTCACCCAGCCAAACAGCGTGTCGTCGGAGCCGAGCGAGAGGGGCGGTACCTCGGCGCGCACGACGGCGCCGTTGCCGAGTCGCAGTGCCTGCGCCGCCGCGATGTCGATCCGCGGGAAGTGGCGCAACGCATTCTCGAGCGGAAGCACGTGCTCGGGCCCGAGTTGCTCGAGCGACGTCGCTTCCGACTGGCGGAAGCCGCCGGACTCGGTGCGTGCGAGTTGCGCGAGATAGCCGCCGGTGCCGAGCAGCGCGCCAAGATCGCGCGCGATCGAGCGCACGTAGGTGCCGCCCGCCGACGCGACCGTGAGGTCGATGAAGGGGTAGTCGTAGTTCGTGACCTTCAGGTCGTAGACGGTGACTTTGCGCATCGGCGCGTCGATGCCCTGTCCGCGGCGGGCGAGGTCGTAGAGGCGCTCGCCGTCGACCTTCACCGCGGAATAGCGCGGCGGACGCTGCTCGATCTCGCCGACGAAGCGCGCGGCGCCGGCGAGCACCGCATCGAGGGTCGGTGGCGGGGGCAGTGGCGACGTCTCGGTGAGGGGGCCCTCCGCATCGTCGGTTTCAGAGATGGCGCCGAGCTTGATGCGCGCCGCATAGACCTTGCGCGACTTGGCGAGCAGCTCCTGCAGGCGGCGAGCACGACCGATCACCAGCACGAGGACTCCGGTCGCAAGCGGGTCGAGCGTCCCGCAGTGGCCGATCTCGCGGGTCTTCAGGCGCTTGCACGCATGGTCGACGGCGTCGCGCGAGGTGATGCCAGCCGGCTTGTCGAGGACCACGATGCCGTGCGGAACGCCCATGAACACTCCGTGCTTTGGCCCCGAGCCGAGGTCGCGAAGGCCGGATCGAACACGCCGCTCGCCGAGGCTTGGGGAACCGAGCCTTATACCGGGTCGTGGTGGGCGTACGAGCGCGGCGATGGCGCCGGCATCATGTCGCGACGGAGGAATGCAGATGCTCGAGTCGATCGTCGTCATGGCTCTGATCGCTCAAGTCGGCGGTGCGGGCGCGCCGGCAGTCCCGGCGGAGACGTCGCCCGTCGACGCGGTCGTGCGACCGACGCTGCAGGAGATCTTCGCGCCGCCGCGCTTGCTCGGCGTGCGGCCGAGCGAAGGGTCGCTCAGCGCCGATGGTCGCTTCGCGCTGTGGCGCTACACGGCCACCGACGCCGAGATGCCGCAGCGGGCATGGTGGATCGCGCCGACCGATGGCAGCGCGCCCGCGCGGGAGCTCTTCCCGGCCGAACCGGCGGTCGAGCTGCAGTGGGGGCCGACCGACTCGATGCTCTTGCTGTTCCGTGGCGGTTGGATCGAGCGCTACGACGTCGCAAGCGGCCGCAGTGAACCGTTGTTCGAGTGCGGCGCGAATCGCGGCCGGCTGACGTTCACGCGCGACGGTCGTCATGCGCTTTTCGTTGCCGGCGCCGACGACGAGTTGTGGGTCGTCGACCTGGCCACCGGTGCGCGCTGGTCGCCGGCGCGCGCGCTGACGCAGCGCGGCCGATGGTTCCAGCTGCTCGAAGCGACGGGGGAGGTCGTCTTGTTCGCGGCGCCACCGGATGGCGACGGGAAGCCGGTAGCTGCCACGGCGACGCCGCCCGCGCCGCCGCCTGCGACCGCGGCAGCCGCAACCGCCAGCGCGACCGACGGCAAGGAGCCGCGCGCGCAGAAGAAAGTGCTCTGGCGCGTCTCGCTGCCGTTTGCGGCCAACCCGCGCGCGCCGCGAGCGACCCCGTTATGGGAGTCGGGGCGCGTCGCGCTTTCGGCCGACGGCCGCTTCGCCGTGGTCACCAATCGCGAGTTCGAACAGCGCCGCCAACTGATCCTCGCCGACTACCTGTCGGAGCAGGTGAAGCCGGTGCCGGTGCGTGGCGACCTCGCGGGCGATCCGCCTCCCAAGGCGTCGATCGCCCTGTTCGACGTGGAGCGCGGCGTCGAGGTTGCGCTCCCGCTGGACGAGGGCGAGCGTTTCGCGCAGATCGGCACCGACTGGTCACCCGCCGGCGCGCGCCTGCTGGTGCAGCGCGTCAGCAGCGACTGGAAGGTCCGCCAGATCCTGGTGGCCGATCCCGACACGCAACGCACGCTCCCGCTGTTCGCCGAGCGCGACGACGCGTGGATCGGCGGCCCGCTGCAGCACGCCTCGTGGCGTGCCGACGGCGAGGCGGTCCTCTTCTCATCCGAACGCGACGGCTTCGCGCAGCTCTACCTCGTGCCGGCGCAAGGCGGCGCGGCGCGAGTGCTGACCGCCGCGGGAAGCGAGATCCAGGAGGTGGCGCTCGTCGCCGGCAAGCCGCTCGCGTTGGCGATCACCAATCAGCGCGATCCGGCCGAGCGCTCGCTGCTGCAGATCGACCTCGAAAGCGGCGCGGTGCGCGAGCTCGCGACCCCGCGCGACGGATGTGTCGGCGATCTCACGGTCAGCGCGGACGGTTCGCGGGTGGCGTTCCTGTTCGAGCAGCTTGGCGTTCCCGGCGATTGGTTCGCGATGGCGACGGCGCCTGGCGCGGCACCGGTCCAGCTGAGCGACACCGTGCCGAAGGCGCTGCGCGAGCTCGCGCTGCCGCCGCCAGCGCTGGTCCGCTTCACCAATCCGGACGACGGCACCGCGTTGCGCGCGCTGCTCTATCGACCGGTGGCGCCACCCGCGGGCGGCCAGGTGCCGGCGGTGATCTTCGTGCACGGCGCGGGCTACCTCCAGAACGTCACGCGTTCGATGACCGAGTATCCGGCGAACTACCTGTTCCATCAGCGCCTCGCGCGGCTCGGTTTCGCCGTGCTGGACGTCGACTATCGCCACAGCGCCGGCTACGGCCGGAAGTTCCGCACCGACATCTACGGCTTCATGGGCGGCAAGGACCTCGACGACGAGGTGGCTGGCGCGCGCTACCTCGCGAGTCTCGGCTACGTCGATCCGGCGCGCATCGGCCTCTATGGCGGCAGCTACGGCGGCTTCCTCACGCTGATGGCGCTCTTCACCAAGCAGGACGTTTTCGCGTGCGGCGCTGCGTTGCGATCGGTGACCGACTGGCGCACCTACAACACGTGGTACACGACGCCGCGACTTGGCGACCCCAAGACCGACGCGGAGAACTATCGGCGCTCGAGTCCGATCGACCACGCGGAAGGGCTCACCAAGCCGCTGCTGATCCTGCACGGGCTCAAGGACTCGAACGTCTTCGCGCAGGACTCGATCCGGCTGATCGAGAAGCTGATCCAGCTCGGCAAGGAGTTCGACGTGATGCTCTACCCGAGCCAGGACCACGGCTTCACTGATCCGGAGAGCTGGATCGACGAGTACCGCCGGATCGAGCGGCTGTTCGTGCGCGAGCTGCGGCCGGCGCCCGCGGCGCCCGCGACAGCGATCCCGATCACCTCGGCTTCGGGATGAAGAACTGGAACGGCACGCGCGCGGTGAACGGGCGCGCGCTGCCATCGACCATGCGGGGCTTGAACTTCCAGCGTTTGAGCGCGGCGCGCGCCGCCTCGTCGAGCAGCGCGAAGCCGGAGCTCGTCTCGACTTCGCATGCCTCGACGCGGCCGTCTGCCTTGACCAGCGCCAGCAGGGTGACGGTGCCCTCGTAGCGCAGATCGACGGCTCGCTGCGGATAGACCGGTTGCGGTGCGAATTCGGTCACCGCCTCGTGCAGCTCGACCGGTTCGGACGCGACTTGCGCTGGCGGTGGAGGAACGGGCGTCGGTTCGGTTGGGGGAGGTGGCCGTCGCGCGGGGAGGCGCTCGACGGCGGGCGGCAGACTCGGCAGCGGTGCGAGCAGCGTCGAGTCCAACGATTCAGGCGCGCGCGGGTCGTCGAGCGGTTCGTGCAGTTCGTCGAGTTCCGGTTCCGGATCGGGCGGCCGTTCCGTCGGCGGAGGATCGATCGGCACTGGTGCGAGCGACATCGGCTCGGGGAGCGGCGCCGAGTCGGCATCGCTGGCGAACGAGGCGCTCTTGGCGGCGACGGTCGCCCGATCGGCAGTGCTTCGCAGGCTCCACGACAGCCCCGACACGGCAGCCAATGCGGCGGCGTGCAAGAGCAGCGATGCGGCGATGGCGCGGATCCTCAGAAGCGGTACCTCAGGCTGGCGACGAGATTGGTGCCGGGTTCGTTCAGTCCGGAGCCGTGCAGACGGTAGTCGCGATTGGTCACGTTCTCCAGCGCCAGCGCCACGTCGAGACGATCGACAGGGGAGAAGCCACCGCGCATGCCGTACACCACGAAACCGGGGGTGCCGTCGGGCGGGATGCGCTGCGTGTCGAGTTCATCGAGCGGATTCAGGCGGTCCTGCCGATCGGCGTACGTCAGTACGGTCTCGACCCAGAGCGTCGATTCCGGATCATCCCAGCGGATCTGGCCGCTGCCATGCAGGGGCGGAAGTTTTCCCAGGGGTTCCTCGTTCGTGACTCCGGGTGCGACGAAGGTGTCGACCTTGCCGGCCACGAAAGAGAGGTCGCCTCCGACCGACCACGCCGCGTCGAACCGCCAGGTTGCGCCGAGGTCGAGACCCCAGGCGAAGCCATCGCCCACGTTGGCCTTCTGGATCTCGTTGGCGCCACTCACCACATTGCCGGTCGGGAACCGGACGATCATGTCGCGGATCAGCGTGTAGTAGACCGCGGCGCGCGTCTCGAGGCGATCGAAGCGGTGGAGGCCGCCAAGTTCGAGCGTGGTGAACTCCTCGGGAGCGAGGCCGGGCGTCGGCGTTTCGATCTCGCCCGACAACGCGATGTCGAAGCGCGAGAGGTCGGAGAGGTTGGGGACGCGGATCGCGCGCGAGAGGGCGATCCAGTCGGCATGCGCCGCGTTCCAGTCGTGCCGCAGCCTCAGGTCGGCCGCCCACGACCACCACTTGTCCTCGATGTCGATCTTGGTGCCGGTGGCCGGATCGCGCGCCGAGTCGACATCGGCACGCGACCGTTGCGCGCGCGCGCCAGCGGTCAGCGTGGTCGCCTTTGACAGTTCGATCGAGTTCTCGGCGAACACGCCGGCAGCGTCGAAGGTTGCGTTGTCGCCGACGGGGCCCTGGATGGCGATGCCGGTCGGCGCTCCGGACGGGTTGTAGCTCTCCTGGTAGCTGTGGACGTCGTCGTGCGCGAAGTCGGCGCCGAAGTGGAGGCGGCCGCACGGCACCTCGAGCTCGAAATTGGCGAACGTGGCAACGGTGTCGACGTCGAACCCCGACTCGGTCCGGTTGCCGTTGCTGCGGACGCGCGTCTCGTCCTCCGCCTGCGAGTGGTAGCCAAGCCCGAACCGCATGCGCTCGAAGAGGCCCGGCTCGCGCCACTCGAGGCGGCCGTAAGTGAAGTCGCGCAGCTGGTCGAACTCGCGCACGCGGTCGGTGCCGACGGTCGTGCCGTGCCACGAGATGCCGTCGGCCGTGGCGTGGGTGCGGGCCGCATCGAAG
This sequence comes from Planctomycetota bacterium, assembly GCA_031409275.1. Classification (GTDB taxonomy): domain Bacteria; phylum Planctomycetota; class B15-G4; order B15-G4; family SIAN01; genus SIAN01. Next base: position 172,270 of record JANNXA010000055.1, on the reverse strand, counting down.
GTGCGGTCGCGCTGGTGGGCGACGACGAACTCGCTGCTGGCGCCGATCTTCCAAGCGAGCTTCAGATCGGCGGCGGCGGTGTCGTACCCGGTCCCTTCCTGCACTCCGACATGGCGGCCGCCCTCGAGATCACCGAAGTGGCTGGTGGTTGCGCCGGCGGTGTAGGTGAGATCTGGCCCGGCAATGCCGCCCACCTCGATGTGGCCGAGCGCCGAGCGCTCGGCGCTCGCGAAGCGCGTCTCGACGAGCGCCGTGTGGTCGCGCCCTTCGATGGTGGGGCCCGCTGCGCGCGTCTCCATGACGACGGTTCCGCCGATCGCGTCCGAGCCGTATCGGACGCTGCCCGATCCGTAGCGCACGTCGAGGCGGTCGATCAGGAAGCGATCGATCGTGTTCAAGTACTGGTTGGGGCCGTCGCGCCACGCCGCGTGGTTGAAGCGGAAGCCGTCGAGCACGTAGAGCGTTCGAAAACCGGTGAATCCGCGCAGGAACGGCGAGGTCTGGCCAGGCCCGGTTCGCTGCAGGTGGATCGCCGGCAATTCCTTCAGCGTGTCGGGCAGCGTGCGCGACTGCCGTTCGAGGCGGAACAGATCGGCGGTCAGCGTTTCTCGGCGGATCGCTGCGGTGCCGAACGTCTCTTCATGCGGTGCCGGCACCGGAACGACCGCGTGTTCGACGACCGTTTGCACGGCGTCGGCGGCAGGGGCCACCGACGTCGCGGTCGCGACGGCGCTGTCGCCAGGGGAGCCCAGGAGCCACTGCAGCCACAGCAGGTTCATGATGGAGTCCACTGAAGTGTCTGAGAATCCCCGGGTTCCCCCGGGGAGCCGAGGTGAACGGAGCCTCCGCGCGTCGGTTCGCGGAAGTCGCGCTCGGGTCCGACTGCGTTGCCTCTCTTGAACTCGCCGTGCATGCGCCGTTGAATGGCCGCCCTTCCGCTTCGACCGGCGAGGATCGCGCGATGCCCAAGTTCTACTTCTCCCGCGAGTTCAAGGAGATCGAGGCCCCCGAGGGCCGCGACCTGCGGACGATCGCGGCCGAGCAGGGAATCCAGATCTACGCTGGCCTGCACCAGTTGTTGAACTGCCGCGGCCGCGGGCTCTGCGGCACGTGCAAGGTGCGCGTGAAGCCGCAGGAGCTCTGCTCGCCGAAGACGGGAGCGGAGATCGCGAAGCTGCCCCAGACCGATCCGACCGTCCGCCTCGCGTGCCAGACCTTCGTCTTCGGCGACGCCGAAGTGCAGACCTTCCCGCGTCCGCGCCAAGGCTGGATGGAGCACAAGGTCTACCAGCACCTGATCGAGGAGTGAGCGTGGCGCTCGCCTGCGCGCGATGAAGCTCTTCGCGCTCTCGGATCCCCATCTCTCGTTCGGAACTCCGAACAAGAAGATGGACCGCTTCGGTCCGCAGTGGGTCGACCACGCCGACAAGATCGCCGCCGCTTGGCGCGAACGCGTCGGCGCTGACGATGTCGTGCTGGTGCCCGGTGACATCTCCTGGGCGATGAACCTGGACCAGGCGCGCCCCGATCTCGAGTTCCTCGGAGCGCTGCCGGGCCACAAGGTGCTGCTGAAGGGCAACCACGATTTCTGGTGGTCGACCATCAGCAAGGTGCGAGCGGCGCTGCCTCCGCGGATGCATGCGGTGCAGGGCGATGTGGTGCGCATCGGGCCGCTCGCCATCGCCGGTTCGCGCTTGTGGGATCAGCCCGGCGTGTCGTTTCGCGACTGGATCGACTGGCGGCCCGGCCCGGGCGGCATGGTCAGTGCGGAGCCCGACAGCGCCGACGCAGCGGAGAGTGCGCGCCTTTTCGAGCGCGAACTGGGCCGTCTCGAACGAGCGATGCAGGAGCTCGCAGCGACGCGTGACGCCGGCCTTCGCGTCGCGATCACCCACTATCCGCCGTGCGACGGGGCGCTCGCGCCGACGCGCGCCACCGCGCTCCTCGAAGCGTCGGGCGCACGCCACGTCGTCTTCGGCCATCTCCATGCGCTGAAGCGCGATCGCGGCGTGCCGTTGTTTGGTCGGCGCGGCACGACCGATTACGTCCTCGCCTCGTGCGATTGGATCGACTTCGCGCCGCTCCTCGTCGCCGAGGTCTGAGGCGCTCCGGTGGCGGTGCCGACGGTCGAGCCGTGGTTCGCGCGCACGCGGGTGCTCCCTTTCTCTCCGGAGAGCGTCGGCTCGTACCGCGACGTCCACGCCTTGCAGCAGGAGCTCCTGGCCGAGCGGATCGCTGGCGGCTGCGACACGCTCCTCGTCGGCGAACATGAGCGAGTGGTGACGCTCGGGCGCGCGAGCCCGCCGATGCCGCCGACGCTGCCGATTCCAGTGGTCGCGATCGAGCGCGGCGGCCAGGCGACCTGGCACGGCCCCGGGCAGCTCGTCGCCTACCCGATCGTCTCGCTCGCGGACCTCGAACTCGGCGTGCGCGACTACCTGCGCGCGCTCGAGGCGGCACTGCTCGCGACTCTCGCCGCCTTCGGACTAGCCGGCGAGCGTCGCGACGGGGCGACCGGTGCGTGGGTCGGCGAGCGGAAAGTCGCGTCGATCGGCGTCGCCGTACGCCGCCATGTCACCTGGCACGGCATCGCGCTCAATGTGGCTCCCGATCTTGGTGACTTTGCGCTGATCTCGCCGTGCGGCTTTGCGCCGGGCGTGATGACGTCGATGGCCGAACTGCTCGGGGGTGTGCCGCCGATCGATCGCGTCGCCGACGTGCTGATCCTTCAGCTGGTGAAGGCGCTGCGGTTGGCGCCGGCGGTCCGTGAGCCGCCGCGACGACCCTCTCGCTGAACCGTCACGACGGAGGCCGTCGCGAAGGAGGCCGTCGCGAAGGAGGCCGACGCGAAGCGGCGGTCGCTCAGGGCGTGTGCGGCAGGCTCAAGACGACGGCCGACGTGGCGAGCCAGCCGACGATCGCGACCAACATGCCGCGATCCGTGAAGAGCACCGCCGCCGGGTCTTCGCCCCGTTGGCGGCGGTAGAGCAGCAGCAGGTAGCGACCAAGCCCGTAGAAGACGAACGGGATGGTGTAGAGCAGGTCGCTGGTGTGGAACTTCGCGATCGTCTCGGCCGAGACGGTGTAGATCGAGTAGCAGATCACGGTCGCCGTCCCGGACATCGCCACCAGCGTGTCGAGCGCCTGCGCCGAGTATTGCTCCAGCACCGAGCGACCGCCGCCGCTGGTCTGCGTGACGAGCAGTTCGCCGCGGCGCTTCGCCAGCGCGAGGAAGAGCGCACCGAAGAAGGTGCACAGGATCAGCCACGACGAGACTTCGAGGCCCGCCACCTTCGGCCCGCTGACGACGCGGATCAGGAAGCCGAGCGCAACGCAGGTGACGTCGGCGATGGCGACGCGCTTCAGCAGCGACGTGTAGGCGAGGTTCAATCCGAGGTAGGCCGACAGCACCAATGGGCCGGGGCGCAGCTTCCACGGCGTGAGTCGGACGTCCGTCGGCAGGAACCACACCAGCGCCAGCGCGAGCCCGGCAACCACCACCGCGGCGACGCGCGCACTTCCGACGGACAGCGCGCCCGACGCGATCGGCCGCATGCGCTTGACCGGGTGCTTGGCGTCTTCCTCGCGGTCGGCGATGTCGTTGATCAGGTAGATGCAGCTCGCCGCGAGACAGAAGGCGCAGAACAGCAGCGCCACGGGAAGCAGCACCGCCGGATCGCCGAGCTTCCGGGCGAAGAGGATGCCGACGAAGACCGCGAGGTTCTTCGTCCATTGATGGGGGCGCAGGGCCTTCAGCAGCGGCGGAATGGCGACATGTCCTCGCGATCAGTGGTGGCCGGGTCGGCTGCAGCTCAGGAGAGTTTCTCCCAGAACTCCGCCGGCATGTCATGCGCGATCTTGAGGGCGCCATTGGCGCCGCCGTAGGTCGGCTCTTCGACGCGTGTCACGCGCCCCTCGCCGAGGCGCGACTTCATCTCCGATTCGAGGATCTCCCGCAAGCCACCCATCTGACTGCCGCCACCGCCGAGCAGCACGTGGTTCTTCAGGCGGCTCTGGAAGTCGGGATCGTAGCTGGCGATGAGCTGGTGGATGGCGTCGACCATCGGCGGAACGATCGAGCGGCACGCTTCGCGCAGCTCGGCACCGACCTCGAAGCGGGTCGGCTTGCCGCTCACCGGCACCTCGAAGTAGACCGGCTCGTGGATGTCGCTGACCGTGGAGAAGCGCTCCTTCAGGTCCTTGATCGCGTGGATCGTGAAGGCCGCGCCGACGCACTTCTTCTTCAGGAGCTCCTCGAGCTTCTTGTCGACGTGGTCGCCGGCGAAGACGTTGGTGAGCTGGTCCTCTGCGGTCGGCATCGCGCCGCGCATGCGGCAGAGGTCGGTGGTGCCGGCGCCGATGTCGATGACGAGGCAGTCGGTGAGCTGGTCGATGCCGTAGGCGACGCTGAAGGGCTCCGAGACGATCATCACCGAGTCGACGACGGGTCGCGCCGCCTCGAGGATCGCCGCCTTGTTGCGCAACGAGCACTGCGCCGGGCAGCCGATCACGGCGTAGACGAGTTCGTCGGATTCCGGTCGCGCCAACCCGACCGCGTGGCGGATCAGGTCCTGAGCCGCCTTGAGGTAGGCCTTCGCCTCGGCGCTATCGGCCGCGCCGTCGCTGTGCTGGATCACGCCGCCGGCCAGCGGGCGATAGAGGTTGAGCGCGAGGCGATTGGCCAGCGCGTCGTCGCCGAAGAGCACGTCCTTCTTCAATGCCTTTCGCGACACCACGTCCTTGGGGTAGCCGACGTAGCTTGCCACCGTCTCCCGCACGCCAGTGCTGGTGGCGATGGAGGTGCGAGAGGTCCCGAGATCCATGCCGAGGTAGAGGGTTCCCTTCGGCGTGGCAGGGCGCGAACGGGACGGGGTTCCGGTGGAAGCATTCATCGTGTCTCCGGATCGGTGCGTTGGACGGGGCGCGTCGCGGCGTCGGGGTCACCGAGCGTGCGACGCAGTTCGAGGTTGTGAGCGAAAATCTCGCGCATCAGCGCTTTGCGGTCGGAGTGGTCACTCGATGGAGCGGTGATGGCCGCGACTCCGGTGCGGCCGTCGCGCGCCGCGCGCGCCGTGGCCGCCACTTGCGCCTCCTGCTCTTCGCGCGTGCGCGCCAGCAGCTCCTGCGTTTCGAGGAGCTGCACGTGCAGCTTCTTCACGCGCCGTTCGAGCCGATCGACGTGTGCACTGTCCTCTACGGCAGCGACGGTGCCACCGCCCGCGAGGAGCGCGCCTTCGAGGAGTGCGAGGAGCGCGGCGCGCAGCGGCGGTCGACTCGACGTCAGCGCGAGCCCCTCCTCCTGCAGCGCCACGAAGCGCGCGAACGTTTCATCCAGCAACAAGTCGAGCCGCGCGCGCAGATCGTCGAGCGCGCCGCGGCGCTGTTCCGCCTTGTGCTGCGCGAGTTCCGCCTTGCTCTGGTCAAGGACGGTGTTCAGTTTCTCGAGGCTGCCGGCGAGCTCGGCGCGTTCGGCGTCAAGTTCTCCGGTGCGCTCGGCGAGACGTCCTTCGAGGCCGAGGCGGCGCAGGAATTCGAGCTGCGCTCCGGTCGCTGCGTGCTCCGCGGAGCCGCCCGCGACCAGCGCCTCGTGCAGCGCGCTCTCCATCGCGTCACCGACGATCTGCTCGAGACGGCGCAGGTCGAGCACGTTCACGCTGCGCACGCCGGCCTTCTCGAGCGCCTTCACGCTCGTGAGGTCGGCCTTGCTGCGGAACAGCCCGGCGAGGCGTCGACTCAGCGGTTGCGGCAAAGCAGCAGTGCTCCTCTTGGGCCGGGCGTCGGTGGCGTGCCGCCATTCCGAGTCGTCGATCGGAGGGAAGGCCCCGGCGTCTTGAGCCGCCGCCCGGTCCTCTGATGCGAGACGGGAAGTGTAACGGTGCGGCGGCAGGCTTCGACGCCGCCCGCGCTATGTTTCCCGCTTCGATTCACGCCGGCCCCGCTCGCGAACCGAAAGATCTCCCATGGCCGATCCAGCAACCCCCGCTTCGAAACGCAGCAACTCGATCGGCGGGCCGTCCGACGAGCTGCTGATCCTGGTGGATCGCACCATCGATCCGCGCGTCGTCGTCTGCCACGAGCCGCAGAGCGGCGTTGCCGAGCAGTATCGGTCGTTTCGCACCAACCTCGTCGCGCTCAACACGGGCGGCCAGCCGCGCGCGCTCGCCGTCACCTCGGCGATCAAGGGTGAAGGCAAGTCGATCACGTTGGCCAACCTTGCCGCCGCGCTGTGCGAATTGCCCGACGCGCGCGTGCTGGTGATCGACGCGGACCTGCGGTCGCCGGCTCAGGCGCAGCTGTTCGGGATCCCGCGCGAGCCGGGTCTCGCCGACCTGATGCTCGACTTCGTGCCGCTCGAGAAGGTGATCTCGACGACCTCGATCCCGGGGCTTTCGGTCCTGCCGGCCGGTCGCGCCGTGCGAAATTCCTCGGAACTCCTCGGCAGCTCGCGCATGAGCGACCTGATCGGCGCGCTCAAGGCCGACTACCAGTGGATCCTGTTCGACACGCCGCCGGCGCTCCCGTTCGCTGACGCCGCCACGTTGGGCGCGCGCGTGGATGGATTGCTCTATGTGGTGCGCCTGGAGAAGACTCCGCGCGACCAATCGACCCGCGCGCTCGAGCTGCTGCGCAACGCTGGCTGCAACGTGCTCGGCACTTTCCTCGCGGGATCGCGATCGGACGATGGCGCGGTCCGCTCCTACGTGATGCCGGACGACTGATCGTCGACTTCGGCGTCGTCGGGGCTCGTGGTGGGAAGCTCCTCTTCGGCGACGCGCTCGAAGGCGACTCCATCGCGCGACGACCAGATTCCGCAGTAGCCGAGCAGCAGCAGCTTGCCGTCGCGGTCGAGCCAGAGCGGTCCACCGCGCACCCGATGGTCTTCCGGTTGCAGTGAAACGAGCTGTCCCTGTTCCTGCGCGTGGCGGACCAGCGCGACGATGTCCGTCACCCGCTCCAACGTGGCGCGCGCGAGCCCGTGACGCGAGCGGTAGTCGTCCGCGGTCGCCGGATCGTGGAACAGCGCGACGAGCGGTTGCTTGAACTCGCTCTCCGCATCGAGGCGGGTCACCCACGCGCCGTCGAGTCGCAGGGCGAAGCAGCGCCAGCCCGGCACGTAGCCGTAGAACGGCAGCTCGCCGTAGAGGCGAGCCAGCAGGCGATCCCAGCCATCCGGGTCGGACAGCGGTTCGAGCTTCTCGTCGCCCTCGTAGAGCGCGAAACGGCCGTTTTCGCCGAGGAGATGGGTCGCCACACCGGCCGCCTCCTCGTCATCGCCGGCGCGTGGCGCGAGGCGCAGGAACTGCAGCTTCGCCTGCTCGTCGAGGCAGAAGAAGATCAGCTCCTCGTCATCGAGGAGCGCGCCCGCGTAACCCTCCTCGGCGCGCAGTTCGAGGAACTCGCGCAGGTGTCCGGTGGTCTGCACGGCGCCCTCGACACCGAGCTCCGCCACCACGGCGCGCGCGCGCGCTTCATCGCTCCAAAGCTTGAACAGTGCGCCGGCCGGCTGCGCGGGATGGAGCCCGTGCAGCGCGTGTCCTTCGCTGACGATCCACCACATCGGGTGCTTGGCCTGCGCCATTCGCGTGGCGCGCACTTCGACGTAGCGCGGCAGCATCGTCTTGACGCGCTCGCCGAGCCCGTCCGGGCTATCCGGGGCGATCCCGAGTTCCAGGCCGTCGAAGCGAGCGATCTGGATCCACAGGCCGTGCTCGGTCTGGTGCGTGGGGGCGCGGCCGGCAGGAACGGCGCGTTCATTGTCGGTGCGCGCGAAGACCTGCAGCGCCGGGCCGAGCGGGTCACCGGGGGCTTCGACGAAGAGGTACTCGTCGTTGTCGTGGAGGATGCGCGTCTTACGGGGCATGAGGTCCTTTCGCGCGCACGAGGTCAGCAATCGAGCGTTGGCGGCTCGTGCAGAACAGCATCGCCAGCAGCACTCTCGGCACCAGGAGCAGCAGGTCGAACAGCGCCTCGCCGATCAAACGAGCGACGCCCGCCGTGGGGCGCAAACGGCGATCGAGCGCGTCGCTCACTTGAGGTCTGCCGCGCAGCGAAAGCCGAGGTGCGGCTCGCGGGTCGAACCGCCGGGTGCGACCCAGCGGAAGAGACCGCTCGCATACTCGGTCGGGCTGCGGAAATGGCCGCCGCGAACCACGACTGCGACGATGTTCGAGGGCAGGTCGACCAAGGTGTCGCCATCCTCGCTTGATGCGGTCCACTCTTCGACGTTGCCGACCATCTGCAGCGCCTTGAACGGCGACGCGCCCGCTTCGTAGCGGGTGACGCCAACGGTGGTCCCGACGTTCGCCAGGGCATCGTTGCTGCACCCCTCGACCCACGCCGGGCCCCACGGATAGAGCAGCGCCTCCTTGCCGCGGCACGCGACCTCCCATTCATCTTCGGTGGGGAGGCGCTTGCCGACGGAGCGCGCGTACGCGTCGGCGTCCCGCCACGTGACGAAGGTCACTGGATGGTCGAGCAGTTCCGGTGCCGGAGCCGCCTTGCCGTCCGCTCCCGCCACCCAATGGCGGGGCGTCCGCGCCGCCCGCTGCTCGGCGGGGAGCGATTCGACGAAGGTCACGTAGTCGGCATTCGAGACTTCGCAGCGATCGAGCATGAAGGGGCGCACGGTGATCCGCTTCTTCTTGCGCTCGATGCCGGTGTTGGGGCCGACCGCGTAGTTGCCACCCGCGATGTAGACCATGCCCGTCCGCGTCTTCGCGCCGCCGGGCAAGTAGGACTCGGGATGCTCCGCGCGATCGAGTTCGACGCCAGCGGCGATGTACTCGTCGTACTTCGCGCGCCAATCGAGCGCCTCTGGCGATTGGCTGCACAGCGCGTCGTTCCACAGGAGCTCGAAACGCTGCGATGCGCCGAGCCACTGCTGCATCACCGGCTGCAGTCGGACCGCGGCGTCGAGCGCCGGCTTGCCAGCAAGCTCGCGCGCTGCGCGGTCCGCGAGGGGGGCCGCGAGCGTCGTTTCGGCGAGCCCCCGCGACTGCAGCAATTCGCGCAGCGCCGCCGCGAGGTCGTCGATCTCGGCGCGCCGCGACGCCTTCGCCTCGCGCGCGTCCTTCGGCGCTTGGGCACGCTGCGCCTCCCAAGCCGCGAGCCGCTCGCCGTACTTCGTGGCGATGGCGCTCGCCAGCGACGGCTCGCGCTGCCCCTCCGCTGCGCGCCACGCCGTGAAGGCGTTCTCGACGCGCAGGTACGCCCCTTCGAGGGCCAGCAGCGCGGTGTCCTTCTCTTCCGACGCGACTTTCAGGCGAGTGCGTGCCGCCTCGTCCTCACCGGCCGACGGTGCGGAGTACCAGCAAAGAGAAACGACGAGCAGCAGCAGCGACTTCATCGGAGGCTCCTTCGCGAGCTTCTCGAGGCGCGGAACGTCAGGACGAAGGCGCGGAGTGGAGGGGCGCGGATTATAGGTGGACGACCGTGAGCCCCTCGCGTCCGCCTCCACCGACGTCCCTCTCTGCACCGCTCGATGGCGTGCGCGGCCTCGGGCCGCGACGCATCGCGGCGTGGGCGGCGTGCGGCGTCACGACGTTGGCCGACCTCCTGCGCTGGCCGCCGCGTCGCCACGTTCGGTTCGCGGCACCGACGCTGGTGGTGGCGCTGCCGCCGATCGGCGAGGCGACGATTCGCGTGCGGCTGGTCCGCAAGCAGGCGAGCGGCCGCCGCGGGATCGTCGCGACCCGGTTGACCGTCGCCGACGCCAGCGGCGAACTTGCCTGCGTCCTGTTTGGACCGCGTTGGCTGGCGGGTTCGTTCGCGCGCCACGAGGAGTTGCTGTTGCGCGGCGGGTTCGACGGGAGTCGCGATCCGCCGAGTTGGGTCGTGCGTTCGTGGCTCCATTCCGAAGAACTAGCGACGCCGGCGACGGCCGCCGCCACCTACCAGCCGCATTACGAGCTTCCCGACGAGGTCGCACCGCGGTTGCACCGGCGCTGCCTGCGTGACCTGCTCGAGCGAGAGTTGCCGGAGCTGTGCCAACCGCTGCCGCTCCATGCCGAGTTGCTGCCCGGGCTGCCGACCACGTTCGGCGCGCTCTTCAAGGCGCTCCATTTTCCGTGCGACGATGCGCAGGCCGCGGCCGCCCGCCGCTACCTGGCGTTCGAGGAGGCGTTGGCGATCCAGGAGCGGCTCGCGGCCAGTCGTTCGTCGCGGCCGCGGCGGCCGTTGCATGGCGGGCTCGACGTCGCGGTGCAGGCGGGCGCCTGGCTCGAGGAGTACCTCGCCGCATGGCCGGAAGCGTGCACGGCGGATCAGTTGCGCGCCCTCGACGAACTGGTCGAGGACTACGCCAAGCCGCAGGCGATGGCGCGCCTGCTTTCGGGCGAAGTGGGATCGGGCAAGACGCGTGTCGCGCTCTTCCCACTGTGGGTCGCCGCGCGGCTCGGACGCCAGGGAGCGCTGCTCGCGCCGACCGAACTGCTCGCGCGCCAGCACCACGGCACGCTCAGCCGACTGGCCACCAAGCTGCAACTGCCGCCGCCCGAGTTGCGAGTCGCGGGTGGGCCGCCGTCGACGCGGCGGCGACCAGTGGCCGCGCCCTGGGTCGTCGGGACCCACCGCCTCTTCTCGCAGCCGCTGCAGTTTCGCGACCTCGCCGCGGTCGTGATCGACGAGCAGCACAAGTTCGGCGTTCGGCAGCGCGGCCGTCTCGTGGCGAAAGGAACGACACCGGACCTGCTGCTGGTCTCGGCGACACCGATTCCACGGACTCTCGCGCAGACGCTGCTCGGCCATCTCGACGGCTCGATCTTGCGGCAACGTCCGTTCGGGCCGATTCGCGTGGTGTCGGAGCTGCTCGCGGGCGAGCAGCGTCGCACGCTCGGCGAACGGCTGCGCGCGGAACTGGCCGCCGGCGGCAAGGTCTTCGTGGTCTGTCCCGCCATCGCCGCTGCGAGCGCGGCGTCGGGCAAACCGAACGGCCGCGCTGCCGCCGAACGGGTCGCGCCGTGGGTCGCGCGCGAGGTGGGGCCGGCGGCGCCGGTGGCGCTGCTGCACGGACGCCTCGATCCGGAGCAGAAGCAGCAGCGTCTCGACGACTTCGCCGCCGGCCGCGCGCGCATCCTCGTCGCCACCGTCGTGATCGAAGTCGGGATCGACGTTCCCGACGCGACGATGGTGGTGGTGCTCGACGCCGACCGCTTCGGCCTCTCTCAGCTCCATCAGATCCGAGGCCGAGTCGGGCGGCGCGGCGGCCGCGCGAGCTGCCTGCTCGTGTGTCAGGATCCGAGTGAAGCGGCGATCGAGCGGCTCACCGAATTCGGGCGCCTCACCGACGGCTTCGCCCTCGCGGAGCTCGACCTGCGACTGCGTGGGCCCGGCGAGCTCCTCGGCACCCGTCAGCACGGCATCCTCGCGGGTCTCTACCCGGAGGCGCTGCTCGATCCCGAGCTGGTGGAAGGAGCTCGTCGAGCGCTCCTCGCCGGAGCGCGCAAGTCCATGCTGGGCATGCCTTTCGGTGCCACTGCAGTTGCCAGCGTGGAAGCCATCTGGTAGTTCCGTCGCCCTTCCTGTCCGCGGAGGCGATGACGTTCATGTGGAAACTGCCGGCGGTGCTCGCCGCTCTTGTCGTTTTATCGTCGCCCGCTGCGGCACAGAGTGGCGGCGGCGCGGGCAAGCAGGATCGCGATCGCCCCGAATTCGACCACGGCGACAAGCCGCGTGACCGCGACTCGAAAGAGCCTGTGGTCGTCACGTCGGAGCAGGCGCTCGCCAAGGCGTTGCCCCTCATCACGACGTGGCCCGGCGAGTCGGGCGAGCGGGCGCTGCGCGCCCTGGTGGCGCGCGGCCCGGAGCTCGTCCCGCTCCTGCGGGCGCGGTTGAAGGACGGCACCGTCCTCGAGCGGACGGCTGCGGCGCGCGGGCTCTGCCTGCTGGCGGACGGCGAGTCGTTCCCCCAGATCGAGAAGCTCTTCGCCGACCCGCGTCAACGGACGCGCTTCGCACCGCTGCTCGCCTCCCTGTTCGAACTCGACGAAGCGCGCGGCGGCGCGTTGGCGCTGCGTTTCCTCGACTCCGAGCAGGCGCCCTTGCGCGGCGCGGCGACGGCGCTGCTGCGTCTGCATGCGACTCCGGAGGTGCGCGCGGAGCTGATGCGCAAGCTGGTGGCGACGCGTTCGGAAGGTGTGCGCCTCGATCTCTTCGAACTGCTGCGCGACATGAAGGAGCCGACGCTGCCGGCGCTGGCGCTCGAGCGCTTCCTCGGCGATCGCGATCCCTCGTTGGCGATCGAGGCGACGAAGCTCCTGTCGTGGGAGGACGACCCCGCGGTCGTGGCCGAGCTCGCTCGGCTCGCCGGCGGTGAACGGGAGCGGCGCAACCTCCACGCGGCGCTCGCGCTGGTGCTACATGAGCAGCGCACCGCGACCGCTCTGCTTCCGGAAGCGCTGTTCGATCGATTCCTGCCGATGGTGCGCACGAGCGACCCGTTGTTGCAGGCCACGGCGTGCGTCGTTTGCGGCACGATCGGCTACCGCAGCGAGTCGTACGGCCCGGTGACGCAGGAACAGGTGGTCCCGGCGCTCGTCGACGTCGTGGTGAATGGCCGCTTCTTCGGTGACTTCGAACTCTGCTTCAAGACCGCCGTCACCTGCCTCGAGGTGCTGACGGGCGAGCGGCTCGGGCCGAGCGTGCCGGCTTGGCGCGAGTGGTTCGCGGCCCATCCGACCGCGCGCTTCGAGGGGCGTCGCGAGCTGCAAATGCTCGTCCTCGATGAAGATGCGCAGGATGCGGTCGTGACCGTGCAGAGCGCGGACGCGACCGGGCAACTGCAGACCGACGTCATCGTGTGCGGTGAGCACCAGCGCACCGCGATCGCGTCGGGCCAGCGTCCCGGCGCGATCTACCTCGGGGCCGAACCGATGCGGGACCTGCTCTCGCATCTGCAGGACGCCGGCCTGCTCGACGCGGAGCTGCCGCGCCAGCTGCAACCTGCCGCCGCGGGCGACCGAATGCTCCGACTGACGTCGCGCGGCAAGGAGCGAGTCGTCGCGCTGCGGGCCGAAGAGGCGCGCGGCATCGAGTTCGAACGACTGATTCGGCGCGCCGTCGAGCCGTCGCTCTGGCAGCTGCTGCTGCCGCTCGATGGCACCTTCCCGTCGCGCTTCGCGGAGGAGCAGGCGTGGTTCTCGACGCACGAGGACGCGGCGGCGCGGCGCTCGCGACTGCTCGACCTGGCACTGGCCCAGATGGCCTCGGACGATCCGGTGGCGGCGCGGCAGGCCTTCGTCGTGCTCGCGCGCATCGATGATCTCGGTGGCAGCGTCCGTGCGACGCAGATCGACAGCCTGGCCGCATTGCTCGCCAAGCTCCCGTTCGGTGACGCGCGGACGCAGAAGGTGATCGAACTGCTGATCTCCACGAATCGCGACGACGCGTTCGATCGCGTCGTCGATGCGATCGCGCCTCGCGGTGGCGCCGCGCTCGACCTGATCGTGAGCGCCGTGACGCGGATGAATCGGATCGAGCGTTCGCTCGACGACCCGCGACCGCTCGTGCGCCTTGCGGCGTTGACGATCGCCGAGCGCGACGGGGTTCGCTTCGACGACGAGCGGCTCGTTGCCGTCGCGCGCACGGATGCCGAGGAGCGCGTACGCAGCAAGGCGTTGTCGCTCTTGGCGCGCCAAGGGGGCGAGGCGGGCGTTGCACTGCTGCTCGAGCAGGCGCAGTCGGCGCCGATGGCGGTCCGTGCCGAAGCGCTGCGGTGGCTCGGCCTCTCCCATCGCGACGACGCGTTGGCGATGCTGGTGGCGACCGTGCGCGGCGACGACACCTCGCTGGCAGCGGCAGCGCTCGAAGGACTCACCAAGCGTGGCGACGAAGCGGCGGCGGCCGCGCTCGAAGGGATCGCGCGCGAGGTCGGCACCACGGCAGCGATCGGCCGCCTGGCGCTGGCCGGGATCAAGGCGCTGCCGCGATCGTTGGCGGTCGCTCGATTGCGCCGACTGCTCACCGAAGAGCAGGGCGCCCTGGCGCGAGAAGCCGCCTATGGACTCGCGGACCTCGGCGAGATGGATGCCGTTCCGGTCCTGCTCGCCGACCTCGAGGAGGAGCGCTCCCACCGACGTGCGCAGACGCTGCTGACCTACCTTTTCTGCCACGATCCGGGAACCGAGACGTGGAAGTTTCGTTCCCTGCATGAAGCCGCTCCGAGCGCGAGCCACCTCGACCACTTCCTGTCAGCGTTGAAGGAGGCGGGGGCAGTGGTTCCTGCGGGCAGCGACTACCGCGACGCGGCGTTCCAGCGCTTGTTCGTCGCGGCCATCGAGGATCCGCGCTGGTTCGTTCGACGCAGCGCGCTCGAACTGCTCGAAGCCATCCACGGCCGTTCGCTCGGCAGCCTGGCGACCGAGGCCGAGCCTGCGGTGATTGCGGCGCTCGCCGCGCGCTGGCGCGAGGCGACGTCGGTTCAGGCCGCGGGTGGCGGGGCTGGAAACGGACACTGAACGAGTGGCGGCAGAGAGCGCAGCGCAACACGAGATCGAGATCGCCGGAGAGCTCTTCGCCCACATCGAGGCGGAAGTGGGGACGGTGCTGGTCGGGCAGCAGCTGCTCGTGCGCCGACTGCTCGTCGCGCTGCTCGCCGACGGTCACGCGCTGATCGAGGGAGTCCCCGGTCTCGGCAAGAGCCTCGCGGTCGCGGCGTTGGCGCAGGCCAGCGGACTCGCCTTCAAGCGCATCCAGTTCACTCCCGACCTGCTGCCGGCCGACGTCATCGGCACGCAGCTGTTCCGACCGGGCAGCGGCGACTTCACCGTGCGGCGCGGACCGCTCTTCGCGGAGCTCGTCCTCGCCGACGAGATCAACCGCGCGCCGCCCAAGGTGCAGAGCGCTCTGCTCGAAGCGATGCAGGAGCGGCAAGTGACCATCGGCGAGCAGTCGCTGCCGCTGCCGGTGCCGTTCGTCGTGTTCGCCACGCAGAACCCGCTCGAGCACGAAGGGACCTATCCGCTGCCGGAGGCGGAACTCGACCGCTTCCTGTTCCAGGTCCGGCTCGGCTACCCGCAGCGCAGCGAAGAGGAGGAGATCCTGCGCCGTCATGGACGGGGCGCGGCGACGCGCCCGCTGCAGGCGGTGGCGACGCGCGCGGAACTGCTGTCGGCGCGCGCGCTCCTCGATCGCATCCACGCGGCGCCGGAGATCCACGACTACGTCCTGCGCATCGTCGCCGCGACGCGCGAGCCGACGCGCCGCGAATTGCGGCTGGGCGCCTCACCGCGCGCCTCGCTGGCGCTGTTGGTGGCGGCGAAGGCGCTGGCGTTGCTGCGCGGTCGCGCGTTCGTGGCGCCAAGCGACGTCAAGGAACTCGCGCCCGACGTGCTTCGCCATCGCCTGTTGCTCAGCTTCGAGGCGGAAGCGGCGGGTCGCACGGTCGACGAGCTGCTCGCCGACCTGTTGCGCACCGTGCCGGCGCCCTGAGCCGAGTTGGCCATGGCGCTGCCGTCCCCCGATCCGCGCGTGGTCGCCGCCGTGCGCGCGCTGGAGCTGCGTGCGCGTGAAGCCGTGCGCGCTGGACTCGGCGGGGCATGGACGAGCGCCGTGCGCGGCGCCGGGGTCGAGTTCGCCGAGGTGCGCGACTATGTCGTCGGCGACGATGCGCGCACGATCGATTGGAACGTGACGGCACGCAGCGGCCGTCTGCAGGTGAAGCGATACGACGAGGAGCGCGAGCAGTCGGTCGTGATGCTGCTCGACGGATCGCGCAGCACCGCGGTGGCCGCCGGCACGCGACCGTGGCGCGCTGCAGCGGCGGAGCTGCTGACCGTGATCGGCTGGTCGGCGGCGCAGGCGGGCGACCGGGTCGGCGCCGGGATCTTCGCGGGCGACCTGCTGCGATGGGTCGCGCCGCGCCATGGATTGACCGCGTGGCTGGCGTGGGTGGCGCAGTGGCTCGCGTACGACGATGCTCCGCCCGCCACCGACCTCGATGCGACCTTGGCCAGCGTGATGCGCATTCGTGGCCGCCCGCTCCTGCTCTTCGTGGTCAGCGACGCGCACGCCGCGGCGAGCGATGCCACGCTGGCGCGCGTCGCGAAGCGCCACGACCTCGTCTTCCTGGCGTTGCGAGCCGGGCTCGTGGCGCGATTGCCGACGAGCGGTCGCTGGCGCTTCGACGACCCCGAAGGGGGCGCGCGGCGGGTCGTCGATCTGGGAAACCCGCGCGTGCGCGCCGCTCTCCTGCAGCGGATCGAGTCGGAGCGAGCGGCGGCGGCGGCGCGAGCGCGCCGGCTGGGCGCCGACTGGGTCGAACTCGACGCGGACGGTGATCTGCTGGCGCCGGTGTTGGCGTGGGCGCGCCGGCGCGCCATCCGGAGGCGGCGATGAGCGGCGCGACCGTCGCCGTCGTGTTGGCGTTCGCCGCGCAAGCGAGCTCGGTGGGAACGGCGCGCGTGGTGGTCGACCCTCCGCTCGTCGCGCTCGGCGCGAAGCTCGAGTGGACCTTCGAAACGGAAGCGGAGATCGGCGCGGCGCTGCGCCTGGGCGGACGCCTCGACCTCGATCCCGCCTTCGTTCTGCTCGATCAGGCAAGTTCTCCGGCTGACGCAACCGACCGGACCGCGCGGCTGATCTGGCGACTGCAGGCATGCGCGCCGGGTCGCTTCGATCCGGGGCCTTTCGCGTTCGTGCTGCGAATGGCGGACGGCGCGGAGCAACGCCTCGAAAGCGAAGTGTTCCAGGTCGACGTGCAGTCGCCGTGGGCGGAAGGCTTTGCGCCGCCGCCGTTTGCCGAATGGCGGCGCCCGGAGCGGGAGCCTCCGACTCCAACGAAGGGGCGCCAGCGGATCGTGATCGGAGCGATCCTCCTCGCCGTCGTGAGCGCGTGGGTGTACGGCGTTCGCCGGCGGCGCGGCGATCACACGCAGGGCGCGCCGCGACCGGAGCCGTCGGAAGCCGGCCGCGATCGAGCGCTGCTGCGTGAGCCACTGCCGTCCGACTTCGAAGCGCGCCGGGTGTGGGGCGCGCGCGTGGAAGCGTTGCTGCGCGTCGAGTTCATGACGCGCAGCGAGCGCTGCGACTACGCCTGGACGCTGCCGGAGCTGCTCGCAGCGAGCGGCGCTGGCGCGTGGCCGCTCGCTCAGCAGGGGCGCTGGTCGCAGCTGCTCGACGAACTCGAGCACGCGCGCTTCGCCGCCGACGGGGCCGCGCGCCTCGCGGCGGATCTCGGCGTTCGCCTCGCCAACGCGCTCGACGAGGGCGATCGATGAGCGCGCTCGATTTCGCCGATCCGTGGCTCTTCGTTGCGACGCTCCCCTTGCTGCTGGTCGCCGAGTTCGCGCGCCGCCGGCGCCAGACCAAAGGCGAGGCGTTCGCCGATTTTGGGTGGCTCGGCGGGTTGCCCGTCACGCGGCTCGACCGCCTCGCCGCCGCATGGCCCGCGTTGCGCGCGCTGCTGCTCGTCCTGTTTGCGCTGGCGCTGGCGAATCCGCGACTTGCTCGGCGCGCGCTGACCGACGAGCGCCCGGGCGTCGACCTGCTCGTGGCGCTCGACGCTTCGTCGTCGATGACTGCGACGCTCGCAGGGTCGTTTGCGAGCCGGCGCTTCGACGCGGCGCGCGAAGCGGCGCGTACCTTCGCCGGACGTCGCCCCGGTGATCGACTCGGCTTGATCACCTTCGCCCGCTACCCACGACTGCGCTGTCCGCTCACCTGGGACCATGCGCTGTTCGAGGCGATGCTCGCGCAGACCGCGCCCGTCGCGGCCGCTGGCGAGGAGGATCGCACCGGAATCGGTGTGGCGCTGGCGGACGGCGCTGCGCGCCTCGCCGCGGGCAGCGGCCGCACGCGCGTCCTGATCCTGGTCACGGATGGCGCCAACAACGTCGGCCCGATCGAGCCGCTCGAAGGCGCCGACTTCTGTCGCGCCGAGCAGGTACGGGTCTATCCCATCGCTCTGGGCGCCGGCGAGGAGTTCGGCAGCGGCCGGCCGGCGGTCGATACGCAGCTGCTCGAATCGATCGCCAGCACGACCGGCGGGACGGCGTTCGTCGCTCGCGATGCCAGCGCGTTGCAATCCGCGTGGGCGACGATCGATGCGCTCGAGCAGCGACCGACGCAACGCCGCGAAGGAGTGATCGAGCAGCCGCTCGGCAACGGCCTGTGGGTCGCCGTGTTGATCGGCTGGTGCCTGCTGGTCACGGTCGAGCGACGCTGGCTGCGGAGCTTGCCATGAGCTTCGCTGCACCGCATTGGTTCTGGGCGCTGTTCGCGGTGATCGCGCTGCTGGCGTGGCGCGCGCGGGGAGCGCGGGCGTGGTGCGAGGCGCTGGCGCTCGCGTTCCTCGTCATCGCGTTGGCGGGACCGCGCTCGGCGCAGCCGTCAGCGGGCGGCGCGGCGCCGCCGGCGTTGCGGGTCGTGCTCGATCTGTCGCGCAGCATGCTCGCCGCCGATGAAGTGCCGACGCGCTGGCAGCGAGCGATCGAATGCCTGAAGACGCGTCTCGTGCGTGAAGCGGGGCGCCGCGTCGGCGTGGTCGCGTTCGCTGGAACGGCGTGGACCGTGGCGCCACCGACGGCGGACCATGCCGCACTGCTCGAACTCGTCGGTGAACTCGACCCGCTGCGCATCGCAGACGCCGGCAGCGACGCGGGAGCCGGCGTGACGCTGGCGCTGGCCACGATGGTCAGCGGCGAGGAGCTGTGGTTGTTGAGCGATGGCGAGTGGGAGGGAAGCGATCCCGCGCCGCTGTTGGCCGAGGCGAGCGCGAAAGGACATCGGATCGATGCGACGCCTCTGGGTCGGTCGACGCCGGCGGCATTGCCGCGGGCCGATCCTGCTTCGGGAGGCGACGCCGTCGAGTGGAGCGAGGCGCGACCGGA
Source organism: Planctomycetota bacterium (assembly GCA_031409275.1). GTDB lineage: Bacteria > Planctomycetota > B15-G4 > B15-G4 > SIAN01 > SIAN01. The sequence continues at coordinate 153,446 of JANNXA010000055.1, read as the reverse complement.
GCGAGTCAGCGCGCTGGCGGCGGCGGGCACGCGGTCCGGATCGGCGACGACGAAAGAGCGGTGGGTCACGGGTTGCGCCTGGCTCGCCTTCGCGCTGGCCGTGGCCGCCCACTTCCTCGGAGGTCGCGAGCCATGAGGTCGCTGCTGACGTCGCTGTGCGTGTTCCTGATGCGATCGGGAACTCCGGGTGAGGAAGTCGCCGGGTCGCTTTCGAACGCCTTCGAGCAGGCGTTGGCGCTGGCCGAGGCGGGCGAATGGGATCAGGCCGCGGATCGATTCGCGCCGCTTTGCGACGCGCCCGATCGTTCGCTGGCGCGGGCCGCGACCTTCGATTTCGCGCGCACGCGATTCGAGCGAGCGCGCGTTCGGCCGCGTCCTGGCGAGCCGCCGAGACGGCCGACCACCAAAGCCGTCGCCGACGCGCGCGCTCAGTGGGGCGCGATCGCGGCCGACCTGCGACTTGCCCGTGCGGCGCTCGCGGAGTTGGCGATCGAGCGTTCGAGCGACTCCGGAGTGATGGCGAGCCTGGCGGGGGTCGTTGCCGGTCTGCGCGCTGCCGAGGAGGGCGACAAGGCGTGGGAGCGGGCGGGCGAGGCTGCAGCGGCGGCGGCGGCGGCCGCTCGCAGCGGAGCGCGCGGCCCGCTCAAGCCCGGCGCAGCGGCGGCGCGGGCGGCGGTAGGCGCGCCAGGCAAGACCGGTGGTTCGAGCAGCGGCGAGGACGAGGGCGGCGGCGCCCCGGGGGGCGAGCGCGCACTGCGAGGCGGCGCAACCGACGTGGCGATGCGCGAAAAAGTCGCAGAGCAGCTCGAGCAGGTGCGTTCCGAGCAACGGGCTGCGGACGCGCGCCGTGCGGAGGCGGCGTTGGAGCGCGCGCCGGGCCGGCGCCACTAGCTAGTGTCCATCCGAACTCGCCGTCGACTGGAGCTGCCATGGCCGTCAATCGACTCCGGTGGGGCTTCGCTGCCGCCACTCTCGCGTTCGCCCCGCTCGCGTCGCCGTGTCCGAGCCGCAGTATCGACGACTTCATCAGCCCGCTGACCCAGAGCGCGCGGCGCCGACTCGAGTTCGAGGTGCCGCGCGAGCGCAAGGCCGACGAGGTGCGTTGGACGGGCGATTGGTACGGCGCGCTCGATGAGGCGACGCGGCGCAACGTGCCGGTGCTCGCCGTGCTCAGCGACGATCAAAGCTCGGGCTTCAAGTCGATGAGCAGCGCGGTCTACTCGAAGCCTGGATTCGGCGCTTTGTCGCAGAAAGTGGTGCTGCTCGCGGCATTCGATGGCAAGGCACATCCATCGAAGCCTCGCGTCGCGGCGAACGCTTCCATCGACTGGTGCGACCTCTTCGACTGCGCGTGCGACGAGCATCGCGCGAGCTACGTGAAGGTTCGCGACGAGTTCGCGCAGCGCGAGTATTGGAATCCGCTGCATGTCTTCGTCGGCGCCGATGGCTTGGAGCGCGCGCGAGCGGAGGGCCATCAGCTCACGATCGAGCGCTTGGAGGAGGAACTGGCTCACGCCAACAAGGATCGGGCACACCCAAGCTTCAGCTACGGCGAGTACGCGGCGCTGCTCGCTTCGGTCCGCGCATTGATCGATCAACGCGAGAAGCGTGGCGGCAGCTTCGTTCATCGCGAGCTTGGGAAGCTCCTGATCGCCGAGCAGAAGGGGATCAAGGACGCGTCGCTGCCGCGGCCGCTCAAGACCGCCGCGTTGGCGCAGTGGATCGGGGAGTTGCAGGCCGCGTTGATCGAGGAGGCGGAGGGGCAGATCGAGGAAGCGCTCGAAGTCGCGCGCGCGGGCGATCGCGCCGCCGCGAGGAAGCGGCTCGCGAACGTCGTGCGCGGGATGAAGGGACTGCCAGTCGCAGCCGATGCGCAGAAGCAGCTCGACAAGCTGCCGGCCGACGACCCGAAATCGCCACCACGCAAGGGCGGGGGCTAGCCATCAAACGACTGCGCCCCGGATCGCGCGCGGCGACCCGGGGCGCAGATTCGCTGAATCGGCTCACTCTTTCTTGGCGCCCGTCCCTTTTCCGGCGGCCGGTGCGGCGGCCTTCGCCGCGAGAGCGGCGAGTCGCTTGGCGTTTTCTTCCTTCGCCTTGCGCATCTCACGCAACAGCGCTGGCGCGCCTTCCTTGATCGCCTTCGGGTCGTTGAAGGTCGAGATCCACTGTCCGGTCGAATCGAGGAAGAAGAGCTGCACTTTGCGCTGTTCGGGCTTGGCGAGGTTCGCGGTGAGATACGCGGTGAGAGCTTCGCGCCCCTTCACCTTGCGCAGGAACTCGTGATCTCCGACGCAGACCTTCTCGCACACGAAGTCGCGTGCTTCCTTGATGACCTGCGGGTCTTTCAGCAGTTCGGTCTCGATCCGCTTGCTGAAGTCGAAGACGCTGCCGTCGTAGATGTGGCCATCGAAGACGTAGACGAGGATCGGCTTGTTGGCGATCGGCTGCGTCCCGTTCCACGACAGGTTGCCGTCCTGCCCCGGCGTGAAGAGATCGCCCGATCCGCCGCCATCTCCGCTGCCCGTCGAGGAGGGCTTGCGTCGGCCAAAGCCGCCTCCGCCGGAGCGCACGCCAGCGCCTCCTGATCCGGCCGAGGGTCCTCCGCCTCCGCTCGCGCCACCCGACGAACCGCCAGCTCCTCCGGAGCCGCATCCAGGACCTCAGCCGTAGCCAAACGACTCCGGCATCAGGGCAAGGCACGATCCAAGCAGGATCGCGCCGAGCTTGAGCGCGTGACTTCGTTGCATCGACAAGCTCCATCCGGGGAGATCGATTCGGGACACGGGTTGGGACTTGGGCCGAAGTTGGGCCGGACGTCCGCGAGCGATGGTAGCCGTGCCTCGCTCGTTGACGAGGGCCGCGGATGTCACGATCGCGCGCGGTTCAGCCCCTCTTGCGGCGCGGCAGCCCCTCGAATCCGCCCGCGCCCGACAGCCACGCTCGGACGCGCTCTGAAAGGCCTGCCTCGTTGCCGTCGTTCACCAGAACCTGGTCCGCGGCGGCGCGCTTCTGCGCGAGCGGCAGCTGCAGCGCCTCGCGCCGCGCGAGTTCCGCGGGGGACCAGCGGCGACGCTCGACGACGCGCTGCAGACGCTCCTCGGCGGGACTGTCGACGAAGAGCAGCAGGTCGCAGCGCGCCGCGAGTTGCCCCGTTTCGAGCAGGAGCGGGACGTCGAGGAGGATCGCCGGTACTTCGCCGCGCTGGCGCAACGAGTCGAGTCGCTGCTCGAGTAGTTCCAGCACGCGGGGGTGGAGCAGCGCTTCGAGGTGGCGCAGTGCGTCGCGGTCGTCAAAGACCCGACGGCCGAGCGCGGCGCGATCGACGCGCGCCGGAGTTCCGGGCAGCAGCGTGGCGGCGCCGTGCCGCTTGCAAACGGCCGCGACGATCTCCGGCTCGTCGAGCACGGAGTGGGCGATGGCGTCGGCGTCGAGCCACTCGGCTCCCAACGCCGCGAGCATCCGCGCCACGCTGCTCTTGCCGCTGCCGATGCCGCCGAGGAGGCCGATCACGATCGGTCGCCGGGACGGCGCGGGATTCGGAGCGGCGGACGGCGGCGTCGACACTCCCGGCTCTCCCGCTTGACACCCCAGAACGACAGCCGTTTAATCCCGCGCTTCCGCGGCGGCCCGCCGATCCTACGCTGCAGTAACGGTTTGCGTGCGATTGGAGGTCGCCTGGAAGAGGCGTCGGGACGACGTTCCGGGAGGGGCATCGGTCGCTGCGGCGTTGCCGCGCGGCTGCTGGTCACCTAGAGCGCGCTCCCAGGCCCGCAGCTCTGCGGGCAGCCTGTTCGTCGGACTCGTAGCTTGCGTCTTGAACCGCCTGGAGCTTCTGAATGAACCGCCGAATCCGCGGGGCCGCGACTGTTGGCGTCATTTGGGTCATCGTGTTGCTCGCGCTCGTGCTCTTTGCCGGCGCCGGCATCTACGTGCTCGCCTCTGAGAAGGCGGACAACGAGAAGAAGGTCAAGGACGCGCAGACTCTCGAAGCGCAGGCGCGTGCCAAGTACGAGGAGTCGGCCGGCAAGGTCCGCGCCCTCGCCCAGCACGTCGGCTTCCGTGACGAGACCGATCCGAACTCGGATGCGCGTCCGGACGAGATCAAAGGCCGCCTGACCGCGCTCCAGGAGAGCTACGGTTTCGTCGGCAAGGACGCGTCGAACCTCGCTCGCGTGGTCGAGCGATTCGAGGCGCAGGTCAATGACCTGACGCGTCAGCTCGCCGAAGCCAAGCAGGCGCAAACGACGGCCGAAGCGTCGCGCGCGTCGACCGAACAGAACCTGCGCGACATGACGCGCCAGAAGGATGAAGCGACGGCGGCAGTGCAGCGCCAGCTCTCCGACGAGCGCGATCGCAATGGCGCGCAGGAGACGTCGGACAAAACCCGCATCGAAGAGCTCAACGGGCGCCTGAACGCTGCCGAAGCGCGCGCCCGCGCCGAGAAGGAAGAGCTCGAGAAGCAGGTCGCCGCGCTGAATGACGATGTCCGCAAGCGCGAGGGCCGCATCGCGGAGATGTCGAAGAAGCTCGAAGTGATCCGCCTTCCGGATGAGCCGGACGGCTCCGTCGTCGCGGTCAGCACCGCGAACACCTGCTACATCGATCTCGGCAGCAAGCAGTTGCTGCGTCGCGGAACGCGCTTCAAGGTCTTCACCTACGGCAAGAACGGCGCGATGCGCGAGAAGGGGATGGTCGAGGTCTCCTCGGTGAACGAGGCGATGGCCGAGTGCACCGTGGTCGATCTGAAGGATCGCTTCGACCCGATTTCTCGCGGCGACAAGATCTCGGCTCCGAACTACGACCCGGAGATGCCGCGCGAGTTCGTCCTCACCGGTCGCTTCCCGTCGGGCTACTCGCGTGCCATGGTCGCCGACCGGCTCCGCGCTCTGGGCGCCAACGTCTCCGAGAAGGTGGGTCCGACCACGGACTTCCTGGTGATGGGTGACGCCGAGCCGGCTGCGGCGAGCGGCGAGGCGGACGCGGCGGCGGAAGGCGATGGCTCCGATGCCGGTTCTTCCGAATCGGCCGAGATGCAGCTCGCGCAGCTCTATCGCGTTCAGGTGCTCCCGGTGCGCGAGATCCTTGAGTTCCTCAAGTACGAGTGAGTCTCGCCCCTGACGACGTCCGGATGACGTTCGGCGAGCACCTCGAGGAGCTGCGCCGGCGTCTCATGAGAGGAATCCTCGCGTTCGCGGTGGCATTTGCCGCCGCGTTCGCGTTTCAGGAATCGCTCATGGAGTTCTTCACGCGCCCTTACGAGCGCGCGCGGGCCTCGTTGAATGCGGAGTTCGCCGAGAAGTGGCTGGCGCGACCGGCGCCAGAGCACCCGATCAAACGTACGGTCGACCTGCTGATCGAGCGACTCCATCGCAAGAGCCTGCTCGATGACACCGACTTCGCGGAACTGAGCACGCTCCAGGCGGTCGAGTGGCGCGAGCCGCCGCCGTCGCTCTCGCAACTGCAGGCGGTCGGAACGCTCGAGGCGTTCAGCGCCTACATGCTCGAGTGCCTGCTGGCGGCCTTGATCGTGTCGGCGCCGGTGTTGCTCTACGAGCTGTGGCGGTTCGTTGCCGAGGGGCTCTACGACGCCGAGAAGCGCATGGTCGGGAGGGTGCTCCCGGTCTCGCTGCTCTTTTTCTTCGTCGGTCTCGCGTTCGGCTACTTCGTCCTGGCCGAGCTCTCGGTGCGCTTCCTGGTGGGCTACGGCGATCCGACGTTCGTGCGGCCGCAGGTGGCGATCGGCTCGTACCTCGGCCTGCTGTTCCTGCTCTTGCTGGTGATGGGGCTCGTCTTCCAGATCCCGTTGGTGATGTGGGTGCTTTCGAGCACGGGGCTGGTCGGGCCGGAGTTCTATCGCGGCAAACGGCGCCACTGCATCCTCGCGATCTTCATCATCGCGGCGGTGATCACGCCGCCGGACTACGTCTCGCAGATGCTCGTCGCGGTGCCGATGCTCGTCTTGTTCGAGATCGGACTGCTGCTCGCCAAGAGCGCCGCGCGGTTGCGCGCGGTCCGGCAGCGAGAGAGCGCGTCGTGACCGCCGATCGCTCGGCGACGGTTCGCACGGCCGCGCTGCTCGCGACGGGTGAAGAGCTTGTCTGCGGCGCCGTGGTCGACACCAACTCGGCATGGATCGCGCGGCAGCTGCGCGCGCTCGGCGTGGAACTCGCCGAGATTCGCATCGTCGGTGATCAACTGACCGCGATCGCGTCCGCCGTGCGCGAGCTGACCGAGCGGGTCGATCTGCTGATCATCGGTGGTGGACTCGGGCCGACCGCGGATGATCGCACGCGCGACGCCATCGCGCAGGCGGCCGGAGTTCCGTTGATCGTCGATGCGGAGGCGGGCCGGCAGGTCGGGGAGTACTTCAAGAAGCTCGGTCGAGCGCCGTCGCCGAGCAATGAGCGGCAATCGATGGTGCCGCTCGGCGCGCGACCGATCGCCAATCCGCGCGGGTCGGCGCCGGGGATCATGCTGGCGCTGCAGCGAGCGACGCTCTTCGCGCTGCCAGGCGTCCCCGGCGAGCTGCGACCGATGATCGAGCAATCGGTGCTGCCTTGGATCCGCGAGCGGCTCGGCGCCGCGCCGTTTCGCGAAGTCCTCTTGCAGGTCGTCGGTCTGCCCGAGTCGGTGGTGGGCGAACGGATCGCGCGATGGATGGAATCCCCGGAGCCACCGCGTGTCTCGGACACCGTGCGTCACGGCGTGATCTCCATCTGCGCGGCGGATCGCGATGACGAAGCGGGGCGCGCGCGCCTCGACGCGTGCGTGCTCGGCATGCGCCAAGCGCTTGCGGAACATGTCTTCGCGGAAGGGGATCGCTCGCTTGCAGCGACGCTCCTCGAAATGGCTCGAGCGGCACCGGCGACGGTGGCAGTGGCGGAGTCATGCACGGGCGGGCGCCTTGCGGCCGCGCTGACTTCGGTTGCGGGTGCCTCGGATGTCTTCCTCGAGGCGGCGGTGACCTACACCGCGGCGGCCAAGCATCGTGCGCTCGGAGTGGCGCTCGAACTCGTCGCGGAGCACGGCGTCGTCAGCGACGCCGTCGCGAGGGCGATGGCGGAGGGCATCCGAACTCGATCGGGCGCCACCTATGGGATCGCGACGACCGGCGTCGCCGGACCTGGAGGTGGCAGCGAAGCGACGCCGGTCGGGTGCGTCCACCTGGCGGTCGCGGGCCCGCGCGGCACCGCCTCGTTGCGGCGCCAGTTTCCGGGCGATCGCGACTCCGTCCAGCAGTTCGCGGTGATCGCGGCGCTCGATCTTTGGCGGCGGCAGCTGCGAGGCTCTTGAGCGGTCCTCTGCCCTCCGATGGCGCGGTGACGTTGGCGGGCAGGGCGACCCGCGTCGCCGAATCGGAGCTTCCGATCCCCGGCCGGAGCCAGTGCCTCGGCACCGCGCGACGGGCAGCGAGAATCAGGCGAACTCGCCGAATCGACGGCCGCCTGCGCGTTGTCGTCCGCCTCGGCGGGTGCCATGATGCGCCGCTTCGTCGGCCCATTCCCCGATGGTGTAATCGGTAGCACGCGGGACTTTGAATCCCTCAGTCCAGGTTCGAATCCTGATCGGGGAACCAATCGGCCGGGGGGGAGCTGGTTCATCGGGCGGCGGAATTGACCGCATCGAGCGTGCCGGTTAAGAACCTTCGCCTTTTTTCCCGGAACGGACGGAGCGCCAGGACGGCGCCCGCCCCCGAGGTTTGGCGGAGACCGGTCATCGCGCAGGCTGCGACGCAATCTGGCGCCAAAGGGCCCTCGTCCCCGCCGTTGGCAGTGGTGGTGCTCGCTGGCGGACAAGGCAAGCGTCTCGGCGGCAATCGGCCGAAGGTGCTCGAACCGTTGTGCGGCACGCCGGCGTTGGGCTTCGTGATCGAAGCCGCCCTCGAGCTGCAGCCCGTACGCACCATCGTCGTTGCGTGCTACCGCAAGGAACTCATCGCCGACTACGTGCGCCGGTTTCCCGGCGTTGAGTGGGTCGATCAGGTCACGCCGCGCGGGACCGGACATGCCGTCCTCGCCGCCGCGCCGGCGCTCGCAGAGTTCGACGGCGATCTCGTCGTGCTGTTCGGCGACAGTCCGCTGCTGCGCGCGTCGACGCTGCAGGCGCTGCTCGCAACGCACCGCGCGCAAGGCCATGCGTGCACGATGGCGCCAGCGCGGCTCGACGATCCGACTGGCTACGGTCGCGTCGTTCGAACCGAGGACGGAGCGTTCGATCGAATCGTCGAAGAGAAGGACGCGGACCACGCGGTGCGCAGCCTGCGCGAGGTCCACTGCGGTCTCGCCATTTTTCGCGCGCGCGACCTGTTCGCGGCGCTGCGCAGCGTGCGGACCGACAATGCGCAGTCGGAGTACTACCTCACTGACGCCTATCGACTGCTCCGCGAGGCGGGCCACACGATCGCCCTGCAGCCGCTGTCGGATGCTGAGGAAGCGCTCGGCTTCAATACGCCGGCCGACCTCCTCGAGTGCCGGCGCCGGATGCGACGCCGGATCCTCGCGCGGCATCAAGCGGCGGGCGTCGAGATCGAGGATCCCGACTCGGTGTTCATCGATCACGAGGTGCGGATCGGCGCACGTACGCGAATCCTCCCTTTCACCGTGATTCGCGCCGGCGTCGAGATCGGGGCCGATTGCGAAGTGGGCCCCTTCTCGCACCTGCGCGCCGGAGCGGTGCTCTCCGATGGGGCGGAGGTCGGCAACTTCGTCGAAGTGAAGGCCAGCCATCTTGGCGCTCACGTGAAGGCCAAGCACCTGACCTATCTGGGCGACGCGACGATCGGGGCCGGGACCAACATCGGCGCCGGCACGATCACCGCGAACTACGACGGCAAGGCGAAGCACCGCACGAAGATCGGTGCCAAGGCGTTCATCGGCAGCGGTACCGTGTTGATCGCGCCGGTCGAGATCGGCGACAACGCGACCACCGGCGCCGGTGCCGTCGTGACGCGCGGACAGAACGTACCGGCCGGGACCACGTGGGTGGGGGTTCCGGCGCGAGCCGTCGGCGCCAAGCCACGCGACGACGGTGCGCCGAAGCCAACTCGGGAAGGGACCACATGACGCGCGACAAGATCGCGGTGCTTTCGGGCAACGCCCATCCACACCTCGCGCGAGCGATTGCCGACTCGATCGGCATCGATCTTTGCCGCCTCACGGTCGGTCGTTTTCCGGATGGCGAGATCGACGTCAAGATCTACGACGACCTGCGCGGATCGGACGTCTTCATCGTCCAGCCGACGAGTCCGCCGGTGAACGACCATCTGGTGGAGCTGCTGCTCCTCCTCGACACCTGCAAGCGCGCGAGCGCTGGCCGGATGACCGCCGTGATCCCGTATTTCGGCTACGCGCGGAAGGATCGGAAGGACGAGGGGCGCGTGCCGATCTCGGCGAAGCTCATCGCGAACATGATCAGCACGGCCGGCGCCGATCGCGTCCTGACGATCGACCTGCACGCCGCGCAGATCCAGGGCTTCTTCGATATCCCGGTCGACCACCTCTACGCCAAGCCGGTCCTGATCGAGTACTTCCAGGGGCTCGGCCCCAAGGACCCGATCATCGTCGCCCCCGACATGGGGGGGCTCAAGCGGGCGCGCGCCTATGCCGAGTCGCTCGGCGCCCAGGTCGCGATCGTCGACAAACGCCGCATCTCGGCCGACAAGGTCGACTGGGAGCACATCATCGGAGAGGTCAAGGGCAAGGACGCCCTGATCATCGACGACATGATCGCCACGGGCGGTTCGATGGTGCAGGCAGTCCGCATCGTTCGGGAGCACGGTGCACGCACGGTGTACGTTGGTGCGACCCATGCGGTATTCTGCGGGGACGCCGTGCACAAGCTGGCCCATTGCGGGGCAGACGGCATCGTGATCACCGACACGGTTCCTGTGCACGAGCCCCTTCCGGAGCGATTCCAATACCGTTCAGTGGCTCCGCTTCTTGCGCGTGCGATCAAGGCGATCCACCAAAGCGAGTCGGTGAGCGCGCTGTTCGACAAGGTCTAGAGCCCCTTCGACGGGGCCACGCGGCGCCTGGCGCCGCGCTTGGAGCGAAATGATGAAGACGTTCGACATGAAGGCCGATCGGCGCACCAGCGTTGGCAGCCGCACCAGCCGCAACCTCCGCCTCGACGGCCGCCTTCCCGGCGTCCTTTGCGGCAAGGGCACGGAGTCGCTTTCGCTGCACGTCGCGGTGAAGGACTTCGAGGCGGCCCGCAAGGCGCACGCGCGCATCGTGATGTTGCAGCTCGACGGGAAGTCGGAAGCGGCAGTCGTCCACGGTGTCGACTGGGACACGATGTCGCAGCAGCCGCTGCACGTCGACTTCCAGCGCGTCAACATGAGCGAGAAGATCGAGATCGACGTCACCGTCAAGGTGAAGGGCCCGGCGAAGGGCGAGATCGCTGGCGGCATCCTCCTGCTCCAGCTCGACCAGGTGAAGGTGCGCTGCCTTCCGCTCGAGATTCCCGATTCGATCGAGATCGACGTCCGCAATCTCGATCTGCACGGCACGGTTCACGTGAAGGAACTGCGCCTTCCGGCCGGTGTCGAGGCAGTCGAGGACGCTGACGCGCTCGTGCTGTCGATCGTCGAGAAGAAGGAAGTCGTGGTAGCGGCGGCGAATGCGGCGGATGTCGCTGCAGCGGCCGAACCCGAGCTGATCAAGAAGGCGCCGGCGGCGGATGGCGAGGCGGCCGAGGCCGCACCGGCGGCAGGCAAGGACAAGAAGCCCGAGAAGAAGTGATCGCAGAAGCGCGGGCTCTTGCCCGCGTTGCCGTGAACCACCGGCCGGTCGAGCGTCGCATTCGGCGGCGTCGGCCGGCCGGCGGTGTCGAAGCCCAGCGAGCCGTGCATGCGCATCCTGGTCGGCCTTGGCAACCCCGGTCCCGAATACGACGGGACGCGCCACAATCTCGGATTCGAGGTCGTGCGCAAGGTCGCAGCGCGCCTCAAGGTGCACCTGAAGGAAGGGCGCGGGCCGGCCTTGTCCGCGCGGGTCGGCCGCGGCAGCGACGAAGCGCTGCTGATCTGCCCGCTGACCTACATGAACGTCTCGGGCGAGGCCCTCGCCCGCCTCGACCCTACGAGGCTTGCCGCGCCTGCGGACGTGCTCGTGGTCTGCGACGACCTGGCGCTGGCGCCCGGGCGGCTGCGACTTCGCTTGAGCGGCAGCGACGGCGGCCACAACGGCCTCAAGTCGATCGAGCGGCAGCTCGGAAGCGCGGCCTACCCGCGCCTCCGGATCGGCATCGGAAGCGCCCCTGCGGGCCAGGGGACGGCCGACTACGTGCTGCAGCGGCCGAGCAGCGAGGAGCGAGCACTGCTCGATCGAGCCGTTGCCGAAGCGGTGCACGCCGTGGTAGCGTGGCTCGACTCGACGCCGATCGTGACCCTGATGAACCGGTTGAACCGCGACCCATCGCCTGAAAAGGCGGTGAAGCCGCCAACGACCACGCGATCTGCGCCCGAGGAGCCGCCGTCGCCGTGTGGCGATGGGGACCACCACCGAGCCTGACCCAGTCACGACGCAGGGTCGCGTCGCGGCGTATGGCAGACGTGCCGGCAACGCCGGCACCCGATGGAGGATCGTGTTTTGAGCAGCGAAGTCCGGATGCGCCCCTACGAGGCCATGTTCCTCGTGTTCAACAAGGAGGCGCGCAAGAGCCACGACTATCTCGAGGAGCACATCAAGTCGCTGCTCGAGAAGGTCGGAGCGACCGTCTCCCGCTTCAACAAGTGGGAGCAGCGATCGCTGGCGTACGAGATCAAGGGGCAGCGTGAGGGGATCTTCTTCCTCACCTACTTCGAAGCGAACCCGGCGGTGATCGGGACGCTGAAGCGCGAAGCCGAGCTCTCGGAGCTCGTCCTGCGCATGCTCGTCCTTGCGCTTGATCGTATTCCGACTGAGGACGAAGAGCGTCGACGCGCGACGTCCGTCGAGGAAGCCCTGCGCGAAGGCGAAGAGCAGCGCGGCGAGGGCGGATTTGATGGCGGTGGCGAGCGCGGCGGCGGTGAACGTCGTCGTGGTCGTGGCCCCCGTGGCGATTCGATGGCGCCCGCGGCCGATCCGGCCGGCGACGCGTCGGCCGTTTGAACGGAGTGAACAACACCATGCCGAAGAAGAAATCGCGTATCGCGCTCGCCCGTGCCCGTCAGCGGCGCTACCGCAAGTTCGTCGATCGCGGGCCGTGCCGGTTCAGCAAGAAGGAAGGGATCCTCGAGAAGGAAGGTGTCCTCCCCGACGGGCTGACCATCAGCTACAAAGATCTCAACACCCTCGAGCGGCTCTGCTCACAGCAGGGCAAGCTCTTTTCGCGCAAGCGCTCGGGCAATAGCGCGAAGTTCCAGAGTCAGCTCAAGGTCGCGGTCAAGCAGGCGCGCTATCTCGGCCTGCTGCCGTTCGTCGGCTGAGCTCAGGAGAACCACATGGAAGTCATCCTCCTCGAGAACATCGAGAGCCTCGGTCGCAAGGGCGACCAGGTCAACGTCCGTGACGGCTTCGGCCGCAACCACCTGCTGCCGCAGCGCAAGGCGATCCTGGCGACGGCAGACGCGCTCTCGCGTCTGGTCACCATGAAGAAGCAGTTCGCCGTCGAAGAGGCGACTCTCGTCGCCGAATTGAAGGGCGTCGCCGGGAAGCTCGAGGGCTTGAAGCTCGAGCTGACCATGCGCGCGACTCAGGAAGGCCACCTCTTCGGCTCGGTCAACGCGCATGTCCTCGCGGCAGCGTTGCGCGAGAAGGGGCACCAGGTCGCCGAGCGCGACGTCCGCATCAAGGAACCGATCAAGACCGTCGGGACCTACGAGGTCGCGATCCACCTCCATGCTGACGTGAAGGTCGGCATCACGGTCGTGGTCGAAGCCGAAGGCGCGGCGGCCGCTGCCGCGCTGGCGGCGGCGGAAGCTGCGATGAAGGAAGCTGCGGCCGCGGCAGCTACCCCGGCGGCGCCGGCCAGCTGATATCGTCCGATCGAGCAGGGCGCGGCCGGGTGTCGCTCGGCCGCGCCCGCGCTTTTTGATGCAGGGCGTTGGCGCGCCCTGGGGAGGGCGGCCGCATGGTTTCGGTCGATCCGAGCATTCTCGATGAGCTGACGGCGAAGACGTTGCCGCACCATCGGGAGGCCGAGGAAGCGGTGCTCGGGGCGCTGTTGCAGGACCGTGAAGCGGTCAGCGAAGTCGCCCAGTTCCTCAAGTCGGAGGACTTCTACGTCCTCGGCCATCAGATCTTGTTCCAGACGCTCGTCGACCTCTTCGAGGGCGGTTCCGGAATCGACCTGACGCTGGTGGGCGAGGCGTTGCTGAAGAGCGGCCACCTCGACCGCATCGGCGGACCGCTCGAGCTCGCGCGGCTCGTCGAGCGGGTTCCCTCCAGCGCGAATGTGGCCTATCACGCCGGCATCGTTCGCGAGCGGGCGCTGCGTCGCGGATTGATCGAGGCGGCGCGACGAATCCTGGAAGATGCTCGCGTGGCCGGTCGCTCGATCGAGCAGATCGTCGACGGCGCCGAGCAGGTGGTCTTCGACGTCGCCCGCCGCAACATCAAGGGCGAAGCCGCGCCGCTGCGCACGATCGTCAAGGAAGTGCTGCTCGCCCTCGACCAGCGCAGCGCGGGCGAACTTGCGGGCATCCGCTCGCACTACCCCGACCTCGACGAGCGCCTCTCCGGCATGCAAGGCGGGCAGATGATCGTGCTCGCAGCGCGCCCGTCGATGGGCAAGACGAGCTACGCGCTCAATATTGGGCTGCGTGCCGCGACGCGCAACGAGCCGCCGACGCCCGTGCTCATCTTCAGCCTCGAGATGCCGCGCCAGCAGATCGCCCAGAACCTCCTGGCGTGCCACGCCCAGGTCGATTCGCACCTGTTGCGCAAGGGGATGCTCGACCACGACGCCTACCAGCGCGTCGCGCAGGCCGCGGCGTCGCTCGAGTACGCGCCGGTATTCATCGACGACACGCCCGGCATGACCAGCCTGCAGATTCGCGCGAAGGCGCGCCGCATGAAGGCCTCGCATGGGATCGGCCTCGTCATCATCGACTACATGCAGCTGATCGCGTCGCCGCGCGAAGTCGACAGTCGCCAGCAGGAGATCTCGCAGATCTCGATCGCGCTGAAGGGGCTCGCGCGCGAGATCGACGTGCCCGTGATCGCGCTCTCGCAGCTCAACCGGGCGGTCGACAATCGCGAGGACCATCGGCCGCGCATGTCGGACCTGCGCGAGTCGGGGTCGATCGAGCAGGATGCGGACGTCGTGATGTTCCTCTTCCGGGAGGACTACTACGACGGCGGCAAGAATCCGCAGACGCAGAACCAGGCGACCTTGATCATCGCGAAGAATCGAAACGGGCCGATTGGCGACGTGAAGCTGTCGTTCTTCCCGGAGAACGTTCGCTTCGAGCCGTTCTCTGACCTCGACTTCCGGGGCTGAGATGCGCTTCATCGTCGCAGCATGCTTGATCCACTCGGTCGCGTTCGCGGTCGCAGCGCCGGTCCAGGACGCGCCGCCGGCGGCGGCCGCCGTCGCGCTCGACGCCGTCGATGGCGTGGTCGCCAGCGTCAAGTTCGAAGGCGAGACCCGGCTCACGCCGGAGCTGCTGGCGCTCCAGGTGCGGACGAAGGTCGGATCGGCCTATTCGCCGCGGATCGCGGACGAGGACCTGAAGACGCTGGCGGCGCGATTCCAGGTGTGGGGCGACGTGCGGGCGCATCGGCGCGACGACGGCTCGGTCGAAGTCGTCTTCCGGCTCGAGCAGGTGCCCGCGGTGAGCCGCGTCCTCTTCAAGGGCAACAGCGAACTCGATGAGGACGACCTCCGCGAGGCGCTCGGCCTTTCGGAGAACAACGCGCTGCCCGAGAGCACGGTTCGCGGCAGCGGGCTCGCCGTCCTCGTGCGCCAGCTCGAAGAGAAGTACCAGGAGGAGGGCTTCCTCTACGCGGAGATCGAACCGCGCATCGAGAAGCAGGGCGACGAGCACGTGCTCCTCTTCGAGATCCTCGAAGGCCCCGAGGTCTCCGTCGACGAACTCGTGTTCGTCGGCCTCGAGCAGTTCGCGCCACGCCACCTGCGTTCGTTGATGAAGACCAGCCGCTCGTTCTGGATCTTCACGCAGGCCTACAAGCCGAAGGTGCTCGAGGACGACGTCGTCCTGATCGAGCAGTTCCTGCGCGACGAGGGGTACCTCGATGCGCGGGTCGCGGTCGAGTCGGTGACGCCCGATCTCGACGGCGAAGAGGTCGACATCACGATCCGGATCGAGCAGGGTTCGCGCTACACCGTTCGTTCGGTCAAGTATTCCGGCAACGAGCAGTTCTCGGAGGCGGAGCTCGCCGCGTTGACGCGCCTCGCGCCGGGGCAGCCCTATCGCCAGACGATCTACCGCAAGGATCGCGCGCGCATCCTGAAGCTCTACCGACACCTCGGCTATGCGCGCGCGGCGATCGACGCGCGTCCGGTCGAGAGCTACGCCACGGGAAGCGCCGAGATCGACGTGACCTACCGGGTTCGCGAGGACACTCCCAAGCGCGTGCGCGACGTGCGCGTCGTCGGCAACCAGAACACCAAGGACGAAGTGATCCGCCGCGAGCTCGATCTCCATCCCGGAGAACTGTTCGACGGCGACGAGGTGCTGGCCGCCGAGGATCGGCTGCGCGCCAGCGGGTTCTTCGCCGACGAACGCGGCACTCCGCTCGCCTGGGTCGAGAACGAAGCGACGGCCGACCCGGACGGCGAGGACATCGTGATGCGCGTCGAGGACGGCACCGCCGGCCTCTTCACCCTGTTCGGCGGCGTGGCTTCGGGCCAGGGCTTCTTCCTCGGCACCGACCTGACCATCGACAACTTCGACCTCACCGATCTGCCCGATTCACCCGCGACGCTGTTCGAGGAGTTCCTCGACCAGCGGGCGTTGCATGGCGGCGGCCAGCGGCTGCGCTTCCGCGCCAATCCGGGCAATCGCTACTCGAACTACCTGATCCAGTTCACCGAGCCCTACCTCACCGGCCCGTTGTCGAATCCGGTCTACCTCGACGCCAACATCCATCTGCGCGAGTTCACGTCGCGCTACTACGACCAGGACACCTTCGGTGGTCAGGTCTCGCTGGGCAAGCGGCTTTCGCGTCGGCAGGCGGTCTCGCTCGGGATTCGTCAGGACCGGATCGACATCTCGAACATCGAGGCGCGCGCCGATCCGCTCGAGGATCTGCTCGCGGTCGAGGGCGGCAACTCGGTGCGCGCGCTGATCGCGGACTGGGAGTTCCGCCAGCTCGACTCGTTGCGAAACCCGACCGACGGGTATCGGCTCGACGCGACCGGCGAGTGGTTGGGCGGTGCGCTCGGCGCGCAGGTCGACGCATGGAAGGCGACCACGAGCGCGGAGCTGCTCGTGCCGATCTTCGAGAACGAAGAGGAGCAGCGCCATGTGCTCTCCTTCCGTGGCTCGGCGGCGTATGCGCGGGGCTACGGCGACAGCCGCGACGTGCCCTTGTTCGAACGCTACTTCGCTGGCGGTCCGGGCGGCTTCCTGCAGGGCCGCGGGTTCGAGTTTCGTGGCCTCGGACCGCACGACGGCAACTTCCCGATCGGCGGAAGCGCCGGCTGGACCGTGAACACCGAGTACGTCTTTCCGCTGGTCGACATCTACGACGCAAGACTGCGGGAGAACCAGCCGTTCCTGCGTGGCCTGCTCTTCATCGACCAGGGCATGCTCGAGCGCGACTGGGGGGATCTCGAGAGCGGACGCTGGCGCATGAGCGTCGGCGCCGGCTTGCGCTTGAAGATCCCGTTCCAGCTCTTCTCGGCCCCGCTCGAGATCTACTACGGCATCCCGGTGCAGCGCGCGCCCGAGGACGAGCGCGAGAGTTTCCAGATCAATTTCAGCACGCGCTTCTGACCGCATGCGGCAGGAGCTTGGAGGATCGAAGCAATGAAGCAGTGGCTGATCGGTGCTGCCCTCGTGGCGGTGGTGGTGGTCGCCGGCGCGGCCGCGCGATTCGAGGGGCCGCGCATCGCGGTCGTCGACATGTCGCGCCTGGTCAGCACGCACAAGCAGTCGCGCGACGAGCAGTCGCTGATCGACCAGTGGCGCACGGCCAACCAGACGCTCCTCGACGAGCGAGCGAAGGAGTACCGCGCGCAGCTCGCCGAGCTCGACCAGCTCAAGCCCGGCAGCGACGGCTACTTGAAGAAGAGCAAGGAGCTGCGCGTCAAGAAGTTCGAGCTCGAAGCGGAGCAGGACTCTCTGCAGGACGACTTCGAGCGCAAGGTGGCGCGCTCCCTGTCGGACGGGCACGCGCGCGTCGCCGCGGCCTGCAAGACGTTCCTCGAGTCGCGGGATCTCGACGCGGTGCTGCAGTACGCGGCGTCGCCGGTCAAAGGGACCAAGAGCAGCGACGTGATCCCGGAGATCGTCGTGCGAACGGTGGTGGCGTACCGCGGCACCATCGACGCGACCGATGCCGTGCTTGCGATCCTCGACGCCGGCAAGTAGCGTCCGAACCGTCCATGCGACGCAACCAACGCACGATCAAGAACCCCTTCGAGCTGTCCGGCGTCGGCCTGCACAGCGGTGCGGAAGTGCGCGTGCGAGTGGTCCCCGCCGAAGCGGACAGCGGCGTTGTGTTCGTGCGGACCGATCTGCCGGACGCGCCGATCGTTCCAGCGTCCTACCGCTACATCGTCGACAACCCGCGTCGCACGACGCTGAAGAACGACGAGGCGGAGGTTCACACCGTCGAGCACCTCTGCGCGGCGCTCGCCGGCCTCGGGATCGACAACCTGCGCGTCGAGATTTCGGGGCCGGAGATGCCCGGGCTCGACGGCAGTTCGCTGCAGTGGGTCGAGCAGTTGCAGCGCGCCGTCCTCGTCGAGCAGAAGTCGCCGCGCAAGTGCCTCGAAGTCCGCGAGCCGATCGCGGTCACCGTCGGCGACTCCTTCATCACCGCAGTCCCGAATGACCAGGACGGGCTGATGCTGGCCTACACGCTCGACTTCCAGGGGCGGACTGGGGGCAGCCAGTACGTCGCGCTCGACATCTCGCCCGAGACCTTTCGCGACAAGATCGCCCCGGCGCGGACCTTCTGCTTCGCGGAAGAGGTCGAGGAGCTGCGCAAGCGGGGGCTCGGCAAGGGGGCGACCCCGGAGAACACGATCGTCGTCGGCGGTTCGCAGGAGGGGGCGCCGCCGATGCGTTTCCCCGACGAGATCGCGCGCCACAAGATGCTCGATCTGCTGGGCGACCTGTTCCTGCTCGGCGCCGACCTGCGCGGGCGGGTCATGGCGACCAAGACGGGGCACGCCGCCAATCGCAAGCTGGTCGGGAAGCTGATCGAGACACTCGAGGCCGAAGAACTCGCCGGTTCGCTGCCATCGCCGACCGGCATGGACATCAAGGAGATCCTGAATCTCCTGCCGCATCGCTACCCGTTCCTGCTGATCGACCGGGTCATCGAGCTCGAGGGCTATCGGCGCGCCGTCGGCATCAAGAACGTCACGATCAACGAGCCGTTCTTCCAGGGCCACTGGCCGGGGCAGCCGATCATGCCCGGCGTGATGATCCTAGAGGCGATGGCGCAGCTCGCCGGCCTGCTGCTGCTGCGTCGTCTCGAGAACACGGGCAAGCTCGCCGTGCTGTGGTCGATCGACGAGGTCAAGTTGCGGCGGGCGGTCGTTCCGGGCGACCAGCTTCGCATCGAGATCGAGGCGACCAAGGTCCGCAGCAAGATGGGACAGGGCGCGGCGATCGCGAAGGTCGGCTCGCAGCGCGTCGCGGAGGCGCTGCTCACGTTCACTCTCGTGGACGCCTCGTGAGCGCGGCGGTCGTCCACCCGCTCTCGGTGGTCGAGTCGGGCGCCGAGCTCGGCGAAGGGGTCATCGTCGGCCCCTTCTGCCATGTGCACGCCGGTGCTCGGATCGGCGCGCGCACGCGACTGCTGTCGCACGTCGTCGTTTGCAATCACACCGTGGTCGGGAGCGACAACGTCGTCCATCCCGGCGCGGTGCTTGGCGGCACGCCGCAGGACAAGACCTATCGCGGCGAGGCGACCACGCTGACGATCGGCAACGGCAACGTCGTCCGTGAGTGCGTGACCATCAACCGCGGCACCGTGAAGGGCGGCGGCAACACGATCGTCGGCGACAAGAACCTGCTGATGGCGTGTTCGCACATCGGCCACGACTGCGTGCTCGGCAACGAGATCATCCTCGCCAACGCCGTGCTCATCGCGGGCCACGTCCACATCGGCGATCGAGCCGTGCTCGCCGGCGCGGTCGCGTGCCACCACTTCGCGCGCATCGGTCGCATGGCGTACGTCGGCGGCATGAGCCGCGTCGTGCACGACGTGCCGCCGTTCACGAAGGTGGCGGGCGAGCGGGTGCGGGTGCGCGCGCTCAACGTCGTCGGGCTGCAGCGCGCCGCCATTCCCGAAGAGCAGATCGAAGAGCTGAAGCGGGTCTACAGCCACCTGTTCCGCAAGCAGGCCGCGCTGGCCGCGGCGGTGGCGACGGTCGAAGCGGAAGCGGGATCGTTGGCGGCCGAGCTGATCCAGTTCGTCCGTGAATGGACCAGCGCGCCTGCCGGCCGCTTCCTCGAGCAGTTCCGAACCGATCGCCCGCCGGTGCCGCCGCGCGAGTGAGAGCGCCTTGCGGTCGTCGGCGCGGTTGCGTCCGCGTCGTCACCGGGATCGGCGAGCGGCGCTGGTAAGTTGGCCCGCCATTGCGCTGCGCCCTCGCGCGGCGCGGGAGGATCGGCCTTGAGCGCGTCGCCCCGTTTCATCAAGCCTGACCGCGAATTCGACCTGCCCGCTTTCGAGGAGGAAGTGCTCGCGCGCTGGCGTGCCGAGCGCATCCCCGAGCAGGTCCTCGCTCGGCGCGAAGGTCGACCGACCTACGTCTTCTACGAAGGGCCGCCGACGGCCAACGGGCGCCCCGGGGTCCATCACGTCTTCGCGCGCACGCTGAAGGACGTCGTCTGCCGCTACTGGACCATGAAGGGGCACTTCGTTCCGCGCAAAGCGGGCTGGGACACGCACGGACTGCCCGTCGAGATCGAGGTGCAGAAGGAGCTCGGGATCTCGATCAAGCCGGAGATCGAGAAGTTCGGCATCGGTCCGTTCAACGAGCGCTGCCGCGAGAGCGTCTTCAAATACAAGGAGGAGTGGGAGCGGCTCTCCGCGCGCATGGGCTACTGGCTCGACTACGAGCATCCGTACATCACGTGCGACAACGCCTACATCTCCTCGTTGTGGTCCATCCTCGCGCGCTTCTTCGACGAAGGGCTGCTCGAACGGGGCCATCGCATCCTGCCGTGGTGCCCCAAGTGCGGCACCGGCCTCTCTTCGCATGAGGTGGCCCAGGGCTACCAGGAGGTGCAGGACCCCTCCGTGTTCGTGCGCTTCCCTCGTGTGGGCCACGCCGGCCAGTCGTTCCTGGTCTGGACCACGACGCCGTGGACGTTGCCAAGCAACGTCGCACTGGCGGTATCGCCGAAGCTCGACTACGTCCGGGTCAAGCGAGTGACCAAGGAGGGGGGCAGCGAGGAGCTGATCCTCGCCGCGGCGTTGCTGCAGAAGGTCTTCGGGAAGGAGAAGGTGGAGGTCGTCGAAACCATCGCGGGCGCCACCTTGGTCGGCGAGCGTTGCGAGCGGCCGTTCGATTGGCTCCCCTTCGAAACGGGGCGCCACGAAGTGCTGGTCGGCGCCGATTTCGTGTCGGCGGACGACGGAACCGGCATCGTCCATCTCGCCCCGGCGTTCGGCGAGGACGACCACGCCGTCGGCGTGCGCGAAGGCCTTGCGATCCTCAACCCGATCGATGCGCAGGGGCGCTTCGAGGCGCGCGTCGTTCCGGTGGCGGGACAATTCGCGCGCGATGCCAACGCCGAACTGGTGCGCGAACTCGAGCGGCGCGGAAAGCTCTTTCGCCGCGACAACTTCACCCACTCCTACCCGCATTGCTGGCGCTGCAAGACTCCGCTGCTCTATTGGCTGCGGCCAAGCTGGTACCTGCGCACGACCCGACTGAAGGAGCAGATGGTCGCGCTCAACCGCCAGATCGAGTGGTTCCCGGCCGACATCGGAACCGGCCGTTTCGGCGAGTGGCTCGACAACAACGTCGACTGGGCCGTTTCACGCGAGCGCTACTGGGGCACGCCGCTGAACGTGTGGGCGTGCGACGGCTGCAAGACGCTGCAGGTGGTTCGCAGCGAGGCGCATCTGCGGCAGCTGGTTCCGGCGCTGCCGGCCGGCTTCGACCTGCACCGACCGCACATCGATGGTGTCACGCTGGCGTGCACTCGATCCGGTTGCGGCGGTGTCGCGCACCGCACTCCCGAAGTCGTCGATTGCTGGTTCGACTCGGGCGCGATGCCGTTCGCGCAGCACGGCTGGATCGCGGAGAAGGGCAAGGCTCCGCCCGTTGAACATCCCGCCGACTACATCTCGGAAGGGCTCGATCAGACGCGCGGCTGGTTCTACACGCTGCACGTCCTGTCGACCTTCCTCACCGGCAAGCCGGCGGCGAAGCGCATCCTGGTGGGCAATCTCCTGCTCGACGCGAAGAAGCAGAAGATGTCGAAGTCGCGCGGCAACACCGTCGATCCGTGGCAGGAGATCGGGGCGCACGGGGTCGATGCCGTGCGCTACTACCTGCTCTCGCAAAGCCAGCCGTGGCTGCCCAAGACCTATGACCCGACCGCGGTCGGCGTTGCCGGGCGCGAACTGTTCGGCACGCTGTGGAACTGCTGGTCGTTCTTCGCGACCTATGCGGAGATCGACGGATTCGATCCGGCGCAGCAGGCGGCGCCGGCGCCGTCGGCGCGGACCGAACTCGATCAATGGCTGCTCGCCGAGGTGGAGCGCCTCGTCGAGGAGGTCGATGGCGCGCTTGGCCGCTACGACCTCACGCGCGCCGCGCAGCAGATCGGCGCCTTCGTCGATCGCAAGCTCTCGAACTGGTACATCCGCCGTTCACGCGACCGTTTCTGGGGCCGCGGCCTCACCGCCGACAAGCTCGCCGCTTACACGACGCTGCTCGAAGCACTCGAGCGGGTCGCGTTGGTGCTCGCGCCGATCGCGCCGTTCTGGGCCGAGGCGCTTTGGTCGTGGCTGCGGCCAGGCGCCGCATCGATCCACCTCGAGCCCTTCCCGACGGCGCGGAGCGACCGGCGCGCTCCGGAACTCGAGCGCGACATGGAGGCGGTGCTCGACGTCGTGGCGCTGGCCCGCCGCGCGCGCAACGCCGCGGGGATCAATCTCCGCCAGCCGCTCGGGACGCTGTGGGTGAAGGGACGAGACGCGGCTGCCGACGCGAAGCTTGGCGGTCGCTACGCAGCGTTGCTGGCCGACGAGTTGAACGTCGGACTGGTCGCCATCGCCGACACGGCGCGGCTCGACGATCTGCGCACGCTCAAGGTGAAGCCCAACTTCAAGCTGCTCGGGCCGAAGCTTGGTCCGAAACTCGGCGCGGCCAAGCAGGCGCTCGAACTCCTGACGAGCGCTCAGATCGACACGTTGTTGCGCGGCGAAGCGTTGACGCTCGAGGTCGGCGGCGCCGCGGTCGCGTTCACCTCGGCGGAGATCGAGGTGGTGGTGCAGGGCAAGACCGGCGTGTGCGTCGAGACCGATGGCAAGACGCTGGTGGCGCTCGACCCGACGTTGACGCCCGAACTGGTCGCGGCCGGTCGGGTTCGCGAGATCGTGAATCGGGTGAACCACTCGCGGCGTGAGGCGGGGCTGCGCGTGGCCGATCGCATCGAACTGCACCTGGCGGGCGCGGAGGCGCTGCTCGCGGCGGCGTTGGCGGCGCGCCAACGCATCGGCGATGACACGCTGGCAACCTCGCTGAGTTTCGATGGGGAGGCGCCGCGTGGCGGCGAGTGGCGCTCCTTCCCGTGGGAAGTCGTGAGCGAGGCGCTGGTCGTGACGCTGCGCAAAGCGGGCGACTGACGCCTCGAACCGCGCGTCAGCGACTCGCAACGTTCCCGCGCGCGTCTTCTGGGCCGAGTTCCGGATAGAGGACGAAGCGGCCCTTGCCGCGCCGCTTCGCCTCGAACAGCGCCGCATCGGCGCGACGCAGGAACGCATCCGGGGCGACGTGATCTTCGCCGTGGATCGCGTCGATGCCCATCGAGATGCTGATTCGCAAGGTCGCGCCGCCCGCCTCGAAGCGACACTCGGCGACGGTGGCTTGCAGGCGCGAGGCGACGAGCGCGGCTTCATCGAGCGCGGTGCTCGGCAGCAGCAGCGCGAACTCATCGCCACCGATGCGAGCCGGCAGATCGATGGCGCGGCTGCTCGCGCGCAGCTTGCGGCCGAATGCGCCGAGCACGAAGTTTCCGAAGGCGTGGTCGAACTCGTCGTTGACGCGCTTGAAGTCGTCGAAGTCGATCAGCACCAGCGCCAGCGCGAGGCGATGGCGGCGTGTGCGCTCGACTTCCTCGAGCAGGCGCCGATAGAAGTAGCGGTCGTTGAAGAGACCGGTCTTGAAGTCGGTGATCGTCTCCGCTTCGAGGCGGCGCAATTGCTCGCGCCGTCGCAGCACGAGCTCGAGACGTTGCGACAACCCGCGTTCGTCGTCGCCGCGATGGTAGTCGTCGCCGGCGGAGAGCCTGGCGAGCAAGGCGGCCCCATCGACCCCGGCCTCGAGCACGAGGAGCAGCGCGTGATTCGAGTCGTCGTCGCGCGGCGAGAGCACGGCGTCGAGCTCGAAAGTGGCCGCGCTGTCGGCCACCGGACGCAGGATCACGAGGTCGAAACGGCCCGCCTCCAGGGCGCTGGCGGTCCCGACGACGTCTCGGGTGACGACGACCTCGAACCCGCGCGTGGCGAGCTGCCGCTCGAGGGACGGCCACAGGGGGGCCGAGTGGCAGGCGAGCAAGGCGCGTCGCGGACGGTCTTCCATGACTACCCAAGATCCGAGGATCAACCCTGATGTGGCGGGGCACTTTCGCAGGTCGGCTGCAGAGTGGGAAGGGGTGCGGGAGGCGCCGCTCGCGCGAAAAGCGCCCCTTGATCGACCTCAGGCGCCGACTAGACTCCTCCGCTTCAAACGCCGGAGAAACCCTCGGGCTGCCGACATGGGGTCGGTGCCGTCAATCGTTTCTCCTTCCGTGCTGGTGGGAGCTTGACCTTCGCCTTCGTGGTGCAGGTCGGTTCCTCGTGGCGAACTGGCGCAACGGGCTCCGCAGGAGTCCAGAGGATTCACTTCGTGCAGCAAGGTACGCAGCAAGGTACGCCGCCCGGTCAAGGGACGCAGGCACAACCGATCCAGATCGACGAGCTCGTGGAAGCGGGCGTCCACTTCGGCCACCGGGTCAGCCGGTGGAACCCGAAGATGAAGCCGTACATCTACGGCAAGCGCAACTACATCCACATCATCGACCTCGTGCAGACGGTGCGCGGCCTCTTCCGCGCACAGCGCTTCCTGCGCAACCTCGTCTCAGCGGGCCACAAGGTCGTCCTCGTCGGCACCAAGCGCCAGGTGAAGAGCGTCATCCAGTCCGAAGCGACGCGCGGCGGCATGCCGTACGTCAACGAGCGCTGGCTCGGCGGCACGCTCACCAACTACACGACGGTCCGCAATCGCTTGAACCACCTCGAGCAGCTCGAGCACCTCGAGACCTCGGGGCGTCTCGCGCAGATGCCGAAGAAGCAGCAGTCCTTCATCACCCGCGACCTGCTGCGAATCCGCCGCAACCTCGAAGGCATCCGTCACCTCGACCGCCTTCCGGGCGCGCTCGTGGTCGTCGACGTTCGCAAGGAGTACATCGCCGTCAAGGAAGCCAACCGGCTCGGGATTCCGATCATCGGGATCCTCGACACCGATTGCGATCCGACGCAGGTCGACTTCCCGGTGCCGGGCAATGACGACGCGATGCGCTCGGTGCAGGTCCTGCTCGCGCGTCTCGTCGACGCCATCGTCGAGGGCAAAGCGAATCAGCGCGGCACCCCGGCCGATCCAGCGATGACCAGCGTCGACCCCGACATTCGCTCCAAGCGCTACAGCGCCGGGACCAGCCTCGAGAAGCGTCAGCCGCCGCGCAAGGCGCCGCCGAAGCGTGACGATGGCATGGGGCCGGAGCCGGCAGCGGAAGGGGCAGCCGCCCCGGCAGCCGCGGCCGCAGGCGAGGCGCCGAAGGCCGAGTGAACCGGCGCGCTCGCGCGCGCCTGGAACGAAGAACTTCCGCGTCCAACCCCCGGCGATGCGCCGGGCGGTTGGCGCATGGGATGCGGCTGCGCGATGCGCGCCGCAAGGAACTGGAACGGAGTGTGACATGGCGACCCCGATTTCCGCTGCCCTGGTGCAGAAGCTTCGCGAATCGACGGGCGCGGCGCTGATGGATTGCAAGCGCGCCCTTGAAGAGGGTGGCGGCGACTTTGAGAAGGCGAAGGACCTGCTCCGGATCAAGGGGCTGAAGACCGCGGACAAGAAGGCCGATCGAGCGGCCAATCAGGGCGGCATCGGTCACTACCTCCATCACGATGGGCGCAAGGCCGTCATCGTGGAGGTCAACTGCGAGACCGACTTCGTCGCGCGCAATGACAAGTTCAAGGAGTTCGCGCGCTCGCTGGCGATGCACGTCGCGGCCTCCAAGCCGCAGTGGGTCCGCAAGGAGGACGTGCCGGCCGAGGCGGTGGAGAAGGAGAAGGCGATGATCCTCGCCGAGAGCTCCGAGGAGATGGCGAAGAAGCCGGAAGCGGCGCGCGCCAAGATCATCGAGGGGCGCCTGCAGAAGTTCTACGCGCAGCACTGCCTGCTCGAGCAGCCGTGGATCATGGATGACAAGCGCCGGGTCGAGGACCTGCGCAAGGACCTGATCTCGTCGACGGGCGAGAACATCACGATTCGCCGCTTCGCGCGCATCGAGGTCGGCGAGTGACGGCAAACGCGACGGGCGGCTACGGCCGCGCGCTGCTGAAGCTCTCCGGGGAAGGGCTTGCCGGCAAGGACGGCAAGCTCGATCCCGCCATCGTGGACGCGCTGGCGAACGACCTGCGCGAACTGCTCGCGCTTGGCAAGCAGATCGCGATCGTCGTCGGCGGCGGCAACTACCTGCGCGGCAGCAAGCTGTCGGGCATCAATCGGGCCGTCGCCGATCAGATGG
Organism: Planctomycetota bacterium; assembly: GCA_031409275.1. GTDB lineage: Bacteria > Planctomycetota > B15-G4 > B15-G4 > SIAN01 > SIAN01. The sequence continues at coordinate 127,351 of JANNXA010000055.1, read as the reverse complement.
GGATGCTCGCGACGGCCATGAACGGGCTGGCGCTCCAGGACACGCTCGAACAGAAGGGGATCGATACGCGGGTGCAGTCGGCGGTGACCATCGCCGACTTCTGCGAACCGTTCATTCGTCGACGCTGCCTGCGACACCTCGAGAAGCAGCGCGTGGTGATCCTGGTCGCCGGCACCGGCAACCCGTTCTTCAGCACCGACACCGCGGCCGCTTTGCGCGCCTGCGAGATCGGCGCCGACATCTTGTTGAAGGCGACGCAGGTCGACGGCGTCTACTCGGCCGATCCGAAGGCCGACAAATCCGCCGTGCGGTTCGAGCAGATCGGCTATCGCGAGGTGGTCGAGCGCAATCTGAAGGTCATGGACACGGCGGCGGTCGTGCTCTGCGAGGAGAAGCGCATCCCGATCTGCGTGTTCGACCTGCACGTGCGCGGCAACTTGATGCGCGTGCTGCAGGGGGAGCGGATCGGGACGCTCATCCACTGATCAGGTAGCGCGCCGTTTCACGGGGCGTGGCCTTGCGCCGCGCTGGGGAGGATGCACGATGGACCACAAGAGCGTCGTCGACGCCCGCACCAAGATGAAGGCCTCGGTCGATCACCTCGCCGGCGAGTTCCGCGGCTTGCGGTCGGGCCGCGCCTCGGCGGCCCTCGTCGAGAACATCCGCGTCGACTACTACGGCAATCCGACGCCCATCTCGCAGCTCGCGCAGATCCAGATCCCCGAGCCGCGTCAGATCGCGATCAAGCCGTTCGATGCCTCCGCGCTGAAGGAGATCGAGAAGGCGATCCAGGCCAGCAACCTCGGAATCAACCCGCAGAACGACGGCAAGCTGCTGCGACTGACGGTTCCGATGCTCTCCGAAGAGCAGCGCAAGAAGCTCGGCGCGCGGCTGAAGGAGATGGCCGAGGTGACCAAGATCGCGCTGCGCAACAGCCGCCGCGACGCCAACAAGCACCTCGACGAGGCGAAAGAGCTGACGGACGACCAGCGCGCGAAAGCCAAGGAGGTCGTCCAGAGCCTCCTCAAACAGCACGAAGGCGACGTCGAGAAGTCGCTCGCCGCGAAGACCAAAGAGATCATGGAAACTTGACGTACGCGGGCCGGTTCGGCGGGCCGCGCATCCGGAGATGGGGGCGTAGCTCAGCTGGTAGAGCAGCGGATTTTTAATCCGGAGGTCCCGGGTTCGATCCCCGGCGCCCCCACCATCTTCGGCCGGGGGTGATCGACCGATCGCGGCGCTCGAAGGCAATCGCGACGCGTCGGTCACGGCCGCGCTACAATCCCGCCCCGCTTCGGATCGTTCGAACGCACGCAAATGGCCCCATCGTCCAGCCTGGCTAGGACATCGCCCTTTCAAGGCGGTAACACGGGTTCAAATCCCGTTGGGGTCACCATCCGCTCGGGTCGCGCACGGCAGTCCGATGCCGACCTCGCACCCGGCGATCACGCCGAGTGGTGCAGCAGGTGCAGCCGCGCGTAGATGCCGTTCTGCGCCAGCAGTTCGGCGTGCGTGCCGCTCTCGCGAATGCGCCCGTGGTGCAGCACGATGATGCGGTCGGCCCGGCGAATCGTCGAAAGACGGTGCGCGATCACCAGCGCGGTGCGCCCGGCCAGCATCCGCTCGAGCGCGTCCTGCAGTTGCCGCTCCGTCTGCGTGTCGACGGAGCTCGTCGCTTCGTCGAGGATCATCACGCGCGGGTCGCGGACCAGCGCGCGCGCGAACGCCAGCAACTGGCGCTCGCCGGCGCTCAGGTTGTGTCCACGTTCCGCCAGCGGCGTCGCGTAGCGCAGGGGGAGCCGCTCGATGAAGCGGTCGGCGCCGACGGCGACGCAGGCGCGCTGCACCGCCGCCTCGTCGATGGTTGGGTCGAACAGCCGCACGTTCTCGAGGATGGTGTCGGCGAACAGGAAGACGTCTTGAGGGACGACTCCGATGCCGCTGCGCAGCGCGTGCAGCGTCAGCAGATCCTGATCGATGCCGTCGATCCGAATCGCGCCCTCACGGCGCGGGTACGCACGCAGCAGCAGGTTCATGAGCGTGCTCTTGCCCGCTCCCGTCGCGCCAACGAACGCGACGAGCTGGCCGGGGGCGACCGTGAACGAGACGTCGTGCAGCACCGGCGGGCCGTCGCCGTAGCCGAAGCTGACGCCATCGAACTCGATCCCGCCGCGATGGAGATGCGGCTGCGTGCCCGTTGCCTCGACCGGCTCATCGAGGATTCGCGCGATGCGCTCGGTGGCGACCAGCGCCGACTGCAGCACGTTCCAGCGCTCGGCGAGTTCGCGCAGCGGCTCGAACAGGAATCCGAGGCAGATCCACGCGCGCACGAGCGTCCCGGGTGAAAGCGACCCGTCGGCGACCCAGGCCGCGCCGGCTGCAAAGAGCAGCGCGCGCACCAGCAGCGCCAGCCAGTCGACGCCGGCGAAGAAGAGCGCGAACTGGTGGACCGTGACCTGCCACGCATCGCGCAGCGTGGCAGCGACGGTCGCCGCGCGCGCCTGCATCCGTTCCTGTTGCACGAAGAGCTGCGTGACGCGCACGCCAGCGATCGACTCCTGCAGGAACGCGGCGTTCTGCGCGATCGCGCGCCGCGTGTCGCGATAGGCCGCGCGCGCCTTCTGGCGGAAACGGATCGATGCGAACACGAAGAGCGGCAGACCCGCCAGCGTGATCGCCGCGAGCCGCCAATCGAGGGTGAAGAGCGTGGTGATCACGACGACGATCCAGAGCGGATCGAGCAGCAACGCAGCGGCGCCGGTGGAGAAGAGTTCGACGAGGTTCTCGACGTCGGCGGTCATCCGCGTGACGAGCTCGCCCACCGGCTTCTTGTCGAACCACGGCAGCGGCAACCGCAGCAGGTGGCCGAACAGGTCGCGACGCACGTCGGAGGTCGTGGCCTGGCCGAGTCGAGTGAGCACGATCGCCTGCAGGTAGCGCACCAACGCGCCGAGCAGCGCCGCCCCGAGATAGGCAGCGGCGAGCAGCCACAGCGCGCGCGCGGCAGCGCCGGCGAAGAGACCTTCGCGCGCGGCCGTCCCGCCCGCCAGCGGGCCGTCGATGGCGCGCTCGATCAGCAACGGTCCGACCCAGTCGCAGGCGCGACCGAGCAGGAGCAGGGCGATGCCGATCGCGAGCTGACGTCGATGCGGCCGCAGGATCGACCACAGTCGCGCCAGCAGGCGGCGATCGAGTCCGGGCGGCGGTGGGGCGTCGTCGTCGGATGACGTCACAGCGTCTCGAGCTCCTCGAGGAGCTGCTGGTCGCGCGCGAGTCGCGCGTAGGCGCCTCCACGCGCGAGCAGTTCGGCGGGCGGACCGTATTCGACGAGGCGACCATCCTCGATCACCGCGACGCGATCCTGGCCGCGCAGCGCCGCGACTCGATGCGACACGACGACCGTGGTGGCGCCGCCGCTTGCGACCCGCAGTTCCGACAGGACCTTCGCCTCGGTCTCCGCATCGACCGCCGAGAAGCCGTCATCGATGAGCAGGAGCGCTCCGCCGCGCAGCAGCGCGCGCGCGAGCGTGGCGCGCTGTCGCTGACCGCCGGAAAGCGTGACCCCGCGCTCGCCGATCCGCGTGTCAAGGCCTGCCGGAAAGCTCGCGATCTCGTCGGCGAGCCCGGCGCGCCGAGTGGCCGCATCGATCGCGGTGTCGTCGGCGTCGGGGCGGCCGAAGCGGAGGTTGTCGCGCAGCGACTCGGCGAACAGGAATGGCTCCTGCGTGACCGCCGCGAGCCGGCCGCGCAGTGCGTTGACGTCGAGTTCGCGCGCATCGATGCCGCCGACCAGGATGGCGCCGCCGTCGGGGTCGAAGAGGCGCGGCACCAGCTGCAGCAACAGGCTCTTGCCGGCGCCGGTGCGTCCAGTGATGCCGAGCGATCCGCCGGCGGGGACCGCCAGCGAGACGTCGTCGAGCAGCCGGCGACCTTCGCCCTCGACGGTGACGTGGCTCCACTCGAGCGCGAGCGGACCATCGGCCGGGAGCTCGCGCGGGTGCGCTGGCGCGGGCAGCGTCGGCGCCTCGAAGACGTCGGCGATGCGGCGCATCCCGGCCGCGGCGCGCTGGACCATCGAGACGATCCAGCCGAACGTGACCAGCGGCCAGAAGCACGAGAGCAGCCAATCGCGAAACAGGATGAGGTCGCCGACCGTGGCGTGGCCGGCGCCGATCGAGAGGCCGCCCACCAGCAGGATGACGAAGAGCGACGCGTCCTTCACCAGGTAGAGCAGCGCCATCATTCCGCCGCGCGCTCGCGCCAGCTTGAGCTGGGCATCGAAGTAGCGGCGCGACAGCTGCTCCATGCGGCCAAGCTGCCGCTCTTCGCCGCAGAATGCCTTGAGCACCCGCACGCCGGCGAAGCTCTCCGTCGAGGCCGAAGAGATCTTGCCGATCGCTTCCTGCACGGCGTCGGAGGCGTGTCCGAGCCGCGGAGCGATCCACAGCGCGGCGCTGCCGAGCAGCACCAACGGGGTCGCGAGGCAGAGTGTCAGCCACGGATCGACCAGCACCATCGCGGTGAACGACGCGATCACGGTGACGACCGCAGAAAGCACGTACATCGAGCCGGGCCCGAGCGCCATGCGGACCGCTTCGATGTCCTGCGAGAGGCGGGAGGTGATGTCGCCGACGGTCGAGCGGGCGAACCAACGCGCCGGCAGCGTGAGCAGCTTCTCGTGGAGGGCGAGGCGCAGGTCGCGCTCGAAGTCGCGGCTCGCGCCGACCAGCCGTTTGCGCATCAGGTACTTGAGCGACCCCGACGCGAGCCCGAGGCCGACGGCGCCAACTCCGACGGCAAGCAGGCGGCCGCCCGTCGCGGTGCGGGCGATGGCGCTGTCGAGTCCCTGCTTCCAGATCCAGGGGATCAGCAGGTCGAACCCGGTCGACGGCAGCAGGCACGCCGCTCCGACCAGGAGGCTGCGGCGATGTCGCCACAAGTGCGGCCATGCATGGCGGAACGGCGCGAGCGAGGCGCGGCGGGAAGGCACGGTCGGCGAGCGATTCAGCGCTGCAAGAGCAGCGGCATCGCGTGCTTCAAGTCGAAGCAGTCCTTCGCATCGACGCCGCACTTGTTGCACGCGGCGCCGAAGCAGTTCTGCGTGCTGCGCTCGGCGCGAGACTTCTTCGCCTCCTCGATCAGGTACTCCTTGCTCGGTCCGGCGTCGAGCATGTCCCAGGGCAGCGCGTCGTCGAACTCGAGCGGTCGCGTCGCCTCGGCCGCCCAGTCGATGCCGCAATCCGCGAAGGCCTGATGCCAGCGCGTCGCGTCGAAGTGCTCGCCCCATTCGTCGAAGCGCGCGCCGAGCTCGTGGGCGCGCAGCACGACGCGGCCGATGCGGCGATCGCCGCGCGCGAGGATCGCTTCGAGGAACGACTGCTCGGGTCGGTGGCAATCGATGCGCACGCTCTTGATGCGCTTCAGGCTGATCAGGTAGCGCTGGCGCGCGCGGATCTCGTCGAGCGGGAGGATCGCGTCCCACTGGTACGGAACGAAGGGCTTGGGCACGAAGGTCGAGACGGCGGCATGCACCTCGGCGTACCGGCCATGGATCTCCTTGCCGATGCGCGCGCAGGTCTCGGCCATCTCGACGATGCCGTCGACGTCCGACTCGATCTCGCCGGGGACGCCGATCATGAAGTAGAGCTTCACGTGGTCCCAGCCGTTCTTGAATGCCTCGCGCACGCCAGCGTAGAGGTCCTCGTTCTTGATCGGCTTGTTGACCATCTGACGCAGGCGGTCGGTGGCCACTTCGGGCGCCAGCGTGAGGCCGCCCTTGCGCCCTTCGCCATTCTCGAACGGAAGCAGCCGCAGCTGCTCGTTCACGCGCAACGAGGGCAGGGAGAGGTGGACCTCCTTGCCGGCGAACTCCTCGCGCAGCAGCGCGATCGTCTGCTGCAGGTAGGGATAGTCGGACGTGGAGAGCGAGAGCAGTCCGATCTCGTCGACGCCGGTCGCGCGGTAGCTCGCGCGCGCCAGTTCGAGGAGCTTCTGCGGACTGCGGATGCGCCACGGCCGGGTGATCATCCCGGCCTGGCAGAAGCGACAGCCGTGGACGCAGCCGCGCATCACCTCGAGCGAGACGCGATCGTGGATCACGCGCGTGTGCGGAACGATCGGCGCGGTCGGGAACGGTGTGGCGTCGAGGTCGAAGACGTAGGCGCCGCGGACGCGTTCCGGAAGTTCGGCGCGCAGCGGCTTGTAGCCGGCAAGCCGGCCGTCGGGACGGTACTGCTCTTCGTAGAGCGACGGGGCGTAGACGTTGGCGAAACGGGCCACCATCTGCACGATCGCCTCGTTGCGCGAGACGCCGGCGCGTCGCAGTTGCGCGGCGAGTCGCAGCAGCGGGACGATCACCTCTTCGCCGTCGCCGACGACATAGAGGTCGACGACTTCGGCCAACGTCTGCGGGTTCCACGCGCCGGCGCCGCCCGCGACGATCAGCGGCGAATCGGGCGCGCGTTCGCTCGCGCGCAGCGGGATACCTGCGAGCGAGAGCGTCTCGAGGACGTTGGTGAGCGTGAGTTCCGCCTGCAGCGTGAAGGCGAGCAGGTCGAAGTCGGCGAGCGGCGTCTTGGTTTCGAGCGAGTGGAGCGGGATCCCTGCGCGGCGGAGCCGATCGGCGAAGTCGGGGAACGGCGTGAAGCAGCGTTCGGCCGCGAGGTCCTGCTCGAGGTTGACGACGTGGTAGAGCAGCTTCAGGCCGTAGTGGCTCATCCCGATCTGGTAGTTGTCGGGATAGATGAGCGCGACGCGGCCAGCGAGCGTCTCGGGATCCTTCACGACCTCGTTCACTTCGCCGCCGACGTACCACGCCGGGGTCTGGACGCCGGCCAGCAACGGACGAATGCGCGCGAACAGCCGCTCTCCGGAAAGACGCGGCGCGGAACTCGGCGAGGTGATCATCGAAGTATGGTAGCGGTGGCCGTGGCGTGGCCGGCGGCGCTGGCCGATGGCGACGAGCGGCAGAGCGGTCGCGGGGGAGTGGCGGAACTGGCAGACGCGCCGGACTTAAAATCCGGCGACCTTCATCGGTCGTGCGGGTTCGATCCCCGCCTCCCTCACTCCGCGCACGCGAAGGCGCAGAAGCTTCTGACCGTTCCGCGCCCGGCGCGTCCCCTGCGCCCTTGCCGCCCCGGGGCGCACTTGGTAGTCCTTCCGGCCCTTTTCCACCGGCCGGGAGCGGCGCGCCTGCGCTGCACCGCCTTCCATGCCCCTTGGACGCAACCCAAGCCCATGAGCCAGACGAACGCGAAGGATCCTTGGCAGGAGATGCTGAAGCGCTTCAACGAAGCGGCGCGTCGGCTGAGCCTCGACGAGAACGTCTGGAAGATCCTGGCCGAGCCTGACCTCGAGCTGAAGGTGTCGATCCCGGTCGTGATGGACAACGGGAAGGTCGAGGTCTTCACCGGTTACCGCGTTCAGCACAGTCGAGCCATGGGGCCGTGCAAGGGCGGCATTCGCTACGACATCAACGTCAACTTGCAGGAAGTGAAGGCGCTCGCCGCCTGGATGACCTGGAAGTGCTCGGTGGTGAACCTGCCCTTCGGTGGCGGCAAGGGCGGCATCATCGTCGACCCGACGCGCCTCTCGATGCGCGAGCTCGAGATGCTGACGCGCCGCTACACCGCGGCGATCGCCGACATCATCGGCCCCGATCGCGACGTCCCCGCTCCCGACGTCGGCACCAATGACAAGGTCATGGCGTGGGTGATGGACACCTACTCCATGCGCAAGGGGGAGAACTCGACGGCGGTGGTCACCGGCAAGCCGTTGCTGCTGGGTGGCTCGCGTGGTCGCGCCGATGCGACCGGGCGCGGCGTCTTCGACATCCTGCAGCACGCGGCCAATCGCTTCGGCCTCGACCTGCGCACCGCCCGCGTCGTCGTGCAGGGCTTCGGAAACGTCGGCGCGACCTCGGCGCGCTACTTCCATGAGGCCGGCATCAAGGTCGTCGGCATCAGCGACGTGCGCGGCGCGGTCTACAACGCCAACGGCATCGACATCACCAAGCTGCGCGACTGGGTCGCGAAGAACAAGTTCGTGGTCGGCTATCCCGAAGCGCAGGCCATCGATCCGTCCGATCTCCTCACCCTTCCGTGCGACGTGCTGGTGCCGGCCGCGATCGAGAACCAGATCACCGAGGTCAACGCGCCCAAGATCCAGGCCAAGCTGATCATCGAGGGGGCCAACGGCCCGACCACCGACGAGGCCGACAAGATCCTCGAGTCGAAGGGCGTCCAGGTCGTCCCCGACATCCTCGCCAACGCTGGCGGCGTCACGGTCTCCTACTTCGAGTGGGTGCAGGACCGCATGGGCTTCTTCTGGCCCGAGGCCGAAGTGAACCAGCGCCTCGACGAGGTCATGCACCGTTCGTTCCACGAGGTCGCCGACACCGCCGCGAAGCACAAGACTTCGTTGCGCATCGGCGCCTACATGCTCTCGGTCGATCGCGTCGCGCAGGTCTACAAGCTGCGCGGGATCTACGCCTGACCGAGTCGCCTTCCGCCCGCCCCTGATGGAGTCCGGTTGGCCCGAGGACGGAATTCCCGTCTTCGGGCCTCCCGTTTGGATACGAGATGAGCTACGCACGCATCCGCAACATCGCGATCATCGCCCACGTCGACCACGGCAAGACGACCCTCGTCGATCGTCTCCTGCAGGCGGCCGGATCGTTCAAGGTCCGCAAAGGCGGGCCCACCGAACGGCTGCTCGACAGCAACGACCAGGAACGTGAGCGCGGCATCACGATCCTCGCGAAGAACACCGCCATCCAGTGGGGCGGCACCAAGATCAACAACATCGACACGCCAGGCCACTCCGACTTCGGAGGCGAGGTCGAGCGCGTGCTGTCGATGGCCGACGGCTGCCTGCTGCTCGTCGATGCGGCCGAAGGGCCGATGCCGCAGACGCGCTTCGTCCTTTCGAAGGCGCTCGAGAAGAAGCTCAAGCCGATCGTCGTCATCAACAAGATCGACCGGCCCGATCAGCGCTGCCGCAAGGTGCTCGACGAGGTGTTCGACCTCTTCTGCGAGCTCACGCACGACGACGGACTGCTCGACTTCCCGGTGATCTACGCCTCGGGCCGCGCCGGCTACGCGCGCAACGAGCCCGACGACGGGAACATGGACATGACGCCGCTGTTCCAGTCGATCTTGGAACGCATTCCGCCGCCGCCGGCGCGCGATGACGAGCCGCCGCGCTTCCAGGTCACGCTGCTCGACCACAGCGAGTACGTCGGCCGCATCGGCGTCGGCCGCGTCTACACCGGCACGCTCGCGCTGAACCAGCCGATCGTCATCGTGAAGCGCGACGGGAAGATCGTGCGGACGCGAATCCAGGAGCTCTTCACCTTCGAGAGCATGGAGCGGGTGCGCGCCGATCGGATCCAGTGCGGCGACATCGCCGCCCTGGTCGCCGCGGACTACGACCTCGAGATCTCCGACACGATCGCTGACCCGGCCAACCCACAGGCGATGCCCGCCATCGCCGTGGAGGAGCCGACGATGTCGATGATCCTCTACGTGAACGATTCGCCGTTCGCGGGCCAGGAGGGGCAGTTCGTCACCTCCCGCCACCTGCGCGAGCGCCTCGAGCGCGAGCTGCGCAGTAACGTCTCGCTGCGCGTCGAGCGCGGGGAGAGTTCCGAGAGCTGGCGGATCGCCGGCCGCGGCGTGCTCCACCTCGGCGTCTTCCTCGAGACGATGCGGCGCGAGGGCTACGAGTTCCAGGTCGGCAAACCGCGCGTGATCACGCGCGACATCGACGGCGTCAAGAACGAGCCGATCGAGCTCCTGATCGTCGATGTGCGCACGCCGTGGGCGGGCAAGGTGATCGAACTCGTCGGCGGCCGTCGCGGCGAGGTGCAGAAGATGGAATCGGCGGGCGAGATGATGACCCATCTCGAGATCGCGATCCCGTCGCGCGGCATCGTCGGGCTGCGCACCAAGCTGCTCTCGGCGACGACCGGCGAGGCAGTGCTCCACTCGAGCTTCTTCGGCTACCAGCCGTGGAAGGGGCCGATCGGCGAGCGCCAGGGTGGCGTGCAGGTCGCGGTCGAGGGCGGCACGGTCGCCGCCTACTCGCTCGACGCGTTGCAGGATCGCGGCGACTTCTTCGTCGAGAACGGCGATCAGATCTACGTCGGGCAGCTGGTCGGCGAGCACTGCCGCGGCGTCGACATCGTGGTCAACGTCACCAAGACGAAGAAGCTCTCCAACATGCGCTCGTCGGGCGCCGACCGCAAACTGGTCGTCGCGCCGTCGAAGCGCCTCTCGCTCGAGGAGTGCCTCGAGTACATCGACGACGACGAACTCGTCGAGGTCACGCCGAAGTCGTTGCGCATGCGCAAGATCCTCCTCGATGAGAAGGAGCGCAAGCGCGCCAAGAACAACTACAACGAGATCGCGGAGGGGGCCCAGGGGGCGCAGGGCGCGTGAGCGCAGGCGCTTCGAGCAAGGGCTGAACTCCCGCTCGAACGGAATCGAAATGCGCGCGGGCGTCGCTGTCAGCGGCGCCCGCGCGCTTCGTTCGGGTCAGTGGCGGCCGAAGCGCTTCAGCGCTGCGTTGCGCGATCCGGCGGCAGGCAGTGGTCCATCGCCGCCAGCGCGTAGCTCGTCGCCAGCACCGGGAACTCCTCCATCCAGCGGCTCGACTTCTGGTTGGTCCAGAAGCCCTCCTGGTAGGAGATGGAGAGCAGCTTCGCCAGCAACTCGTCGCGCCAGTGGTGCTCCTTGCCATCGGGCGTCGTCAACGTCTCGAGGCCGCTCGCGTCGAGCGCCTTGGCCATCGTGAACCAGTAGTAGAAGAGCCCCTGGTATTCCGCTCCCTGTGCGCTCGCTGGATCGAAGCCGGGGTTGAGCTCGACCGTCCAGTTCTTCGCGATCCACGAAAGCGCCGCCTGGACGCGCGCGTCGTCGCGCGGCAATCCGGCGAAGAGGTAGCACTTGAGCAGCGCGTACGTCATCGACCCGTAGCTGCGCGTCGTGAACGTCCCGTCGGGGTTCGCCACGAGCCCCGCCTTGCTTTCGCCGGGGTGGTAACCGGCGCCGCCGTCGTTGCCGGCGACGACCACGCGGCCATCGGCGCGCTCGATCGCGACCGGGTTGGCCTCGACGCTGTTCTGGCAGCGCTGCAGGAAGAGGATCGCGCGCTGCATCGCCGGGTCGTCGGCGGGTACGCCGGCCGCCTTCATCCCTTCGAGTCCGAACTGCGTGTTCGACAGGTCGGGGCGCAGCTCGTTGCCGTAGCCGATGCCGCCGTAGCCCCAGTCCGAGTCGCGGTCGTAGCCTTCGCCTTCGTCGCGCTGGACCACCTTGAGGAAGAGGGCGCCGCGTTCGAGCACCGCCTGATCGGAGGCGCGACCGCTTTGCGACAGCGCCATCATCGCGGCCGACGTCGTGTAGACGGCGAGCCCGCCGGAGTGGATCGAGCCATTCTCCTTCTGCAGCGAGACGAGGTAGTCGAGGCCGGTCGCGCACCAAGCCGGCGGCTCCTGGCCGAGCCGCTTGCCGGTGCGCAGGACGGACGCGAGGGCGAGTGCGGTGATGCCGGCGTCTTCGCGTCCCATGAACCCGAAGCGCCCCTCCTTCTGCTGCGTTGCGAGATAGGCGAGCGCGCCGGTGGCCGCTTCGCGCCAGGCGGCGTCGAGCTCGCCTTTCACGACGCGCGGAGTGCCGACCGGCTTGGGCGGTCCGCCGCTGCCCGAACCACCGGCGACCTTCGGTTCATGCTCGAGGCATACGGTGAGCGCGCGCGCGGACGCAGCGAGATCGCGCGGCGGCAGTTCCTCGAATCCCGCCGGCGCATGACTCGCGCGCAGGATCACGTCCCCCAGCACCTTGCTCCAGTGCTCGCCCTCGCTGAGCGTGGTCTGCAGCAGGAGATCGGGCGCGTTCCTGGCGATGCCGCGCAGGATCGACGGGGAGGCGCGCAGCCAGCGATCGAACTCGCTGGGTTGGACTCCGCGAACGCTGGAAAGCACCTGCGTGATGGGGGAGAGCCCCTGCTTCAGCGCGTCCGCTGCCGCGGGCAGCACGAAGGTCCGCTCGAACTCGGCCGCGGGAATCGGCGCCGCTTCGCGCCCTTTCACCTCGGCGCTGTCGAGGAAGCGGGCCAGCCGTTCGCGCGCCGCGACCGCTTCCGGGCGCTTCGAGCGGGCGAGCGCTTCGGTGATCCAGCCCGCGATCGCGACCTGCTCGTGGATCGACCCGCCGCCGAGCGGGCGCCCTTGCGGATCGACCTGGCTCGTCAGCCAATCGATCGCCCGGCGGACGAACGGGCCATCCGCTTCGCCGTAGCGTCGCGGGGATTCGCAGAACGCCAGCACGGCATCCGCGGTCGTCACCGCGTCGCCGTAAGAGCCGTCCGGCGCTTGCCGGCGCGCGAGCTCGGCGAGGCCGTCGTCGATGACGCTCTTCAGACCGCCCGCCTGAGCGATGGCAAGCGGCGTGGTCGCCGTCAAGGCAGCGAGGGCGAACCAGGTACGACAGAGCATCAGGCGCAGCGACATCGAGGAGCTCCCTTCGTCGAAGTGCGAGGCCGTCCGATCCGGCCTCGGGATCGCCCTTCTAACGCACCGAAGGCGCCGCGGTTGGATTCGACGTGCTCACTCCCGGAGCCGCGTGCGTGCCGAGGGGCGAGGCGTAGACTGCGCCGTCGCGATGAACGCACCGCCCCCGCGCGAATTGCTCCTTTTCGCCAACCCGCTGTCGGGCCGCGGCCGAAGCGGCGAAGCGGCCGCACGGGCACGGGTCGTCGCGGTGGCGCGGGGTGCGACCGCGACCATCGTCACCGACCGCGGGGAGCTGCGCGAGCGACTCGCCGCAGCGTCGGCGGAGCGGTGCGAGCTCTGGGTCTTCGGTGGCGACGGCACCCTCGGGGTGGCGGTCGCCGCGTTCCCTCCAGGCGCGCGGCCGCTGCTCGCCATCGTCCCGACCGGCACCGGCAACGTGGTGGCGCGGTCGCTGCGGATCCCGCTGCGTCTGCGCCCCGCGCTCGAAGTCGCATGGAGCGCGCCCGAGCGTGCGTTCGACCTCGGTCACTGCGGCGATCGCGTCTTCACGTTCATGGCCAGCGCCGGCATCGATGCCGAGATCGCCGCCGAGGTCGCTGCGATCCGACGCGGACCGATGCGAAAGAGCGACTGGATCAAGGCGGCGCTGCGGGTGCCGCGCTACTCGCGCGAGGAGCCGTTGCGCGTCCGGGCCGACGGCGAGGATCTCGGCAAGGTCCGCTTCGCAGCGCTGTTCAATTGCGGCCTCTACGCCGGCTCGTTTCGGGTCTGTCCGTCCGCGTGCTTCGACGACGGCTGGCTGCAGCTGCTGGTATTGCGCGAGCCGGTGCGGCCGCGCTGGCTCAAGGTCGTCGCCGCGGCGTGGCGCGGACAGCTCGACCGTCTCCCCGACGCCACGCTGAGGGCGGTGCGCCGGGTCGAGCTGCAGGGCGTCACCGCGCTTCAGCTCGACGGCGATCCCGCGCCTGGAGGCGAGGTCGTGGCATCTCTGGATGCGCGACCGTTGCGCGTGCGCGCTCCGCCGGCCCCGAAACCGCCCGGCTAATCGCTGCGCTCAGCTGCGGAAGATGACCTTCTCGCGCCCGAACTGCCAGCTGCACACCGCGAGGGCCAACACCGCCAGCAGGGTCGTCGAGCCGAAGATGATGGCGAGCTCCGGCCACGGCAGCGCGGCGCCACCGGCGGTCAGCACCGAGCGCAACCCCAGCGCGACGTTCATCACCGGGATCCATGCGAAGGAGGTGTTGAGCTCGATGGTCGGGATCATCGACAGCATCGCGGGGACGATGATCAGGAACTGCAGCGGCATCATCAGCGACTGCGCTTCCTTCTGGGACTTCGCGTAGAGCGAAAGCGCGAGCATCAGCGACGCGAGCGTGGCGGCGAGCGGCGCGATCAAGGAGACGCAGACCGCCACCTGCAGGGGCGAGAGCTTGAACTGGAGCAGCTCGCCGATCTCCTTGCTGATGAGGCCGGACGTGAAGGTGTAGGCCATCGACGCCGTCGCGAGCAGGCTTGCGACCATCGCGGCGAGGAAGACGACGCCGAACTTGCCGATCGCGATCTCGCTGCGCGCGGCCGGACTCACCAGCAGCGTCTCCAAGGTGAGCCGCTCCTTCTCGCCGGCGCCGAGATCGGTCGCGGGGTAGAGCGCGCCGATGAAGCTCATCAGGATGAGCAGGTAGGGGAGCAAGCCGGCGATCACCTTGAGCACCTGCTTCGATTTGCCGGCCGTGTTGAGCGCGGCCACATCGACCGGTTTCACGAAGGTCGCGGGGAGCTGCTCGCGAGCGAGGCGTGCGTCGACGGTCAGCGTGCTCGCGGCGTTCAGCGCTGCCTGCAGTCGACGTTGCGCCTCGTTGCTGAGGTCGACGGTCGAGTCGAAGAGGATCTCGACTTTCACCTGGTCGTCACGCTCGACGATCTCGCCGTCGAGCGCGCGCGGGACGGTCAGGTAGGCCTGTGTCTGGCGCTGCGCGATCGCCTGGGCGGCAGCGAGCAGTACCGGATCCTTGCGCACGCGCGCGGGCAGCTCCTCGATCGGCGTCGGCGCGTGGGTGGCGGGGCGACCGGCCAGCTCGGCCTGCGCGACGAAATCGATGGTGACCAACGGGTTCATGAGGTCGGCGATCTTCTGCATCGCGCCGAGGCCTGACTCGCTACCGGCCGCGTCGGAGCCGCTGTTCGCGCCCGCCGCCTGCTTCAGCGCCTCCTGGCCCGCCCCGGTGAAGGCCGCCTTCAAGTCGGCGAAACGGGCGTGGCCGCGCACGGCGGGGTCGCTCGCGGCGCGCAGCAGCGCTTCGAACGGCGTGGTCCCGAGGTCCTTCGCGATCGCGGCGAGCGGTGCCCGGACCGACTCGCCGAACATCGCCAACAGTGGTGCCGCCTGCGCTTCGAGCACCGAGAGGCGACCGCGCAGGAAGTTGATCAGGCGATCGCGCGCCTCGGGCTCCGCCTGAACGGTGAGCCGCCGCTCCTGGGTCTTCTGCGCCTCGCGTTGCGTCACGCGCGCCATGACGGCGCTCAAGCCCGGCGCGAGCAACGTCGGGAGCGCCACCATGAACAGCAGCGTCTTTCGATCGCGCAGCGTGTCGAGCAGTTCCTTGCGGAAGATCGTGCCGACGCGTCGGAAGTTCATCTGGCGGCTCCTCGCGCGGCCCGAGCAGTGGCGTGCCGAACGCTTTTCCGCTCGGGGCCGGCGCCTCGCGACCGCAAGAACGGCCACAGGTTGCCGACAAGCGGGCGGCGAATGAAGCACGGTCTCTGCGCCGCGCCGGCGCCAGTGGGGAGCGGGATGGCCGACGGCGATCGCAAAGGTCTGCGGACGCGTGTGCTCGAAGTGCTCGGCGTCGCCGATCGCGTCGAGCGGGGAGTCGCCACCTCGAGTGCCCCGATGGCGCCGCAGCGACCGGGGCGCGAGGTCGAGCGCTTCCTCGCCCACGAGTTGCGCCTTCCTCTCGCCGCCATGGCCCGGCTCGGAGCGCGGATGGCGGCGGGCGGTGACGCGCAAAGCCTCGCGGCCTTCGGCCGGGCGCTGGCGCGCGAATGCCAGCGGCTCGATGTGCTGGTCACCAACGCGCTCGAGCTCGGGCTCGTCAACGAATCCACCACGCCGGACGGCCATGCCGTCCTGGCCGAGGTCGTCGAGAAGGCGGTCGCCGGTCAACGGGTCTGGATCGAGGCGCACCAGATTCGCCTTCGGGTGCTCGATGGATCGCAGGACTGCACGGTCCGCGGCGACCGTGATGCGTTGATTGCGTGCCTGTTCGCCCTGCTCGGCGAGCTGCTGGAGCGGGTGCCGGCCGGAGGTCAGATGGAGTTGCGAGTGCGCGACGTCCACGGCGTCGCGCGCATCGACGTCCGCGCGCCGGCGGCGATCGGGCCGCGCTCGGCGAGCGAGGCGTTCACGCGCGCACGCGCGCTGCTCGGTCGACTCGGCGGCGAGTGCTGGCAGGGTGCGGAGGCGGAGGGGGGATTCGGCCTGGCGCTGCCGCGCACCGAAGGCGCGATCGCCCTCGCCGTCCGACGCAACCGGACCTCTCCGGCTCCGGTGTGAGCCGCCCCCCGGGCGAACTCTCAAGCGCGGCCGGTCGCGCGGCCGATCCGTGGAGAGACGCTTCGTCGCATCCCCGAGGTGGTTCTCCGATGGTGAATCGATCGCCGGTTTTCGTCCGTCGGCTCGCGTTGGTGGTCGCGTTGGGCGTGGTCGGGGCCACGGCGGGCATCCTGGTGCCGAGCTTCCGCGAGGCGCAACGCGAATCGCGCGAACTCGCCTTGGCGACCGACCTGTCCGCGTTGCAGCTGGCGGTCGAGGCCTATCAGAAGGACCACGCGGGCCAGCTCCCGGGCAGTGACGGGCTGATCGTTCGCGCCGAACTGCTGGTGCAGCAGCTCACCCTTCCGACTTCGCCCGACGGCGCGATCCATGAAGGCGGGGGGTGCGGCCCCTACTTGCGCGCCGGCATCCCGCCGAACCCGCTCGATGGCATCGACGAGATTCGCGTGGTGACCGTCGGCAGCGTGCCGGCGGCCGACGGCAGCGGCGGCTGGATCTTCCATCCGCCGTCGGGACGCTTCCACGCGAACACGCGCGTCGCTTCGCGTTGAGTGCGCGCCACGCCGACGTCAGCTGACCTCGACGCGGCCGTCGATGATGCGCAGCCGGCCAGCGGCGAAGGCGCCGATCGCTTCGGGATAGGCGAGGCACTCCTGCTCGAAGACGCGAGCGGCGAGCGTGTCGGCGCTGTCCTCGAAGTGGACCGGCACGCAGCGCTGCACGATGATCGGTCCGGAATCGTAGGCGTCGTCGGCGAAGTGGACGGTGCAGCCCGAGACCTTCGCGCCGGACCGGATCACCGCTTCATGCACGTGGTGGCCGTGCATTCCCGCGCCGCCAAATGCCGGCAGCAGCGACGGATGGATGTTCATCACGCGGCCCGTGAAGTCGCTCGGCACGCTCCACAGATGGAGGAAGCCGGCCATGGCGGCGAGCTCGCTCTTCCATGCGCGCAGCTGCGTCCCGATCGCCATGCCATACGAAGCGACATCGGGATGCGCCTTGCGTCGCAGCACGGCCGTGGGGACGCCGGCGGCGCGCGCTTGAGCCAGACCTCGCACGTCGCCACGGGAGCTGATGACGCCGATGATCTCGGCAGCGAGTTCGCCGCTGCGGCAGCGGGCCAACAGGGAGTCGAAGCTGCGGCCGGTGCCGGAAAGGAGCACGGCGACGCGCAAACGGGAACTCATGCGGAGGACTCCGTGGGCGGGACGGCGAGCGTCGCGAACAGTCGCGGCAAGAGATCGGCGAGCCGCGGAAGCAGGGCCGAGGCGCGGGTCGCCAGCGCGCCCGGATCGCAGATCGTGGCGTCTTCCACGTGATCGAGGACCAGCGCGATCGCAAGGAACGCGAGGCCCTGATGGCGCGCCGCGACCCATTCCGCCGCGCATCCTTCGACGACGATGTCGGCGCCGAGCCGCGCCATCGCTTGCAGCTCGGCGTCGGTGGCGCCGCTCGGGCCGCGCCGCGAGGCTGCGATCACCGGCGGGTTCGCTCCGGACTGCGAGAGCAGCAGCCGCGCTGCCAGCCACTCGTCGCTCGCCGCGGCGCGCCGCAACTCGGGGAAGCGGGCCCCAAGGTCGCCGGGATCGAGGTGGCGCAGCGGATCTTCGTCGCACAGGCGTAGCCAGTCGCTGATCAGCGCGAGGTTCGGCGCGGAGCGGAAGCTCGCGAGGCCCGCCCCTGACAGGAGATGGAGCGCGCCGCGCATCGAGAGCTGTCCGGCAATCAGCAGCGGCAACGCGTCCGCCAGTGATGGCGGCAGCCGTCCAGCCGGATCGTCGAGTTCGAGCGCGAGCAGGGGCTCGGCGCCAATGCGGACGATTCGAGCCAGCATTCGTCCCGCTCCGTTCGCCAAAGCGATCTCGTCGACCGGGGCGCGCGGGCCGCTGCCCATCAGGAAGTCGCTGCCGAAGCGCGAGGAGAGTAGCCAGCGCGGCAGCGGGCGCGGCAGTTCGCGTCGCAACGTCGCCGCCGCCGCGCGCACGAGTTCGCTGTGGGCGTCCATCAGAGCTCCTTCTGCAGAGCTGCCGTCAAGCGCGCGCCGACGACGTCGAGGCTGAGCTGCGCGATGCAGAAGCGCTTGCGTCGCGCAGCGGAGCCGCTGGTCAGCGTGACCGATCCGCGCGCCACCGCGAGACTCCGCGCCAGCAGCTTCCCGATCGCGTCGTTCGCTGCGCCATCTTCAGGTGCCGCGGTCGTCTCGATCAGCAGGCTGCCATGGCGAGCGCCGATCAATGCGTCCCGCCGGCCGCGCGGTCGCGCGGTGACCGGCACGATCACCCCATCGCGGCTCGCCACCAGCGCGAGCAGCGTGTCGCTCATTCGCCTTCGATCCACGGTCGCACGGCCTGCACCAGCATCGTGCCCATGTGATCGCCGAGCAGCTGGCGCAGCGCAGAGACGCTGGCCGTCCAGCCGACCGTCGAGTCGCGCTGGTAGAACGGGTCGAGTGCGCCAGCCAGCTCGTCATGCGCGAGCTGCTCGGCGCGGGCGCGGGTGCGCACGGCCAGGACGCGCGCCGACTGATCGGCGCTGACCTCTTTCAGTGCGGCGTCGACCGGATCGGCGAGCAGCGCGGCGCTCGGCGCGACCAGCCCTTCACGAGCCTCGTCACCCCAACCGACCCGCGGGTCGTAGCGGTCGAGGCGCTTGGCCAGCGGGGCGATCTCTTCGACCCAGCGCAGCACTTCGACCACCGTCATCAGCTCGGCGAGGTCGAGGCTTTCCTGCGCCGTCATCGGAAGGCGCCCGACCAGCAACTGGCGAAGCCCGTCCGCATTGGCGAACTCGTTGAAGGCGACCGTCGTCGAGGAAGTGGCGCGGCCGACCTGGGTGCGGAGCTTGAAGAGGCGCTTCTCGAGATCGAGGTCGACGAGGTCGCCACCTCGCTCGGCGCCGGCCACCTTGAGCGGCGGCGTCGCCGGGAGTTTCTGCGCGCCGAGCTCCGCGAAGAAGCGTTCGAGCAGCGCCTGCCCGGTTCGCAGCGTCGCGGCCAGCGGGGCGATGCGCGCCTTGGCCGAGTCGGTTTCGAGTTCGGCGATCACCGCCTCGATCGCGGCAGCACCGGCGCCGAAGTCGAGCGCGAGCACCGCTTGCCGCGTCGGCGCGGCGAGGGCGCGCAGCAGTCGCTCCCGTTCACGCAACTGGGCGGCTCGTGTCGTTTCGTCGACGCGGACCGAGAGGTCGCGCCGGCGCGATTCGAAGCGCTGCGCGAGCGGCTCGAACTCGGCGGCGAGCTCCGCCGGCATCGCGATTTCAGGAGACGCGCTGAAGCGGGCGCTCCCGTTGCGGCACAGCGCGGCGGCCTGCGGCAGATCGCCGGCA
The DNA here is from genome assembly GCA_031409275.1 of Planctomycetota bacterium. Taxonomy (GTDB): domain Bacteria; phylum Planctomycetota; class B15-G4; order B15-G4; family SIAN01; genus SIAN01. Next base: position 107,954 of record JANNXA010000055.1, on the reverse strand, counting down.
GCGACGGCGGCATCGATCGCGGCATCGATGGTCCCGACTTCGGCGGTGCACTTCTCCCGCACCAGTGCGAGGAGGCGCTGCTTCTCCGCGGCCAGCAACGGGCGAGCGCTCTCGTCCGGTTCGGCGTCGGGGTCGAGTTTCCACGCCGTCACCAGCGCTCGCAGCAGGTCGCCTTGCGCGAGCCCCGCCGTGACTTCGTCACCGAAGCCAGCGACGCGCGCCGCGCGCGCCGCCGCGGCTTCGAGTTCGGCCGCGGCCGATCGCGCCACCGCCTCGTCGATCTCGGCGGCGCGGCTGCGCGCCCGGTCGCGCTCCGGCATGCTGAGGTAGTCGTACTCGGCGAGCCAGGCCGCGAGCGATTCGCGCAGCGCGCCGCGATCCCGCGGCGTCTCGAACAGCTGCAGGTACTTGCGCACGGCTTCGAGCTCGATGCGACGCTTGTCGACCTCCGAGCTCATCTCGAAGATCTTGAGTCGCTGCGCCTGCGCGTCGGTCGGATCGGCCTCCACGATCCGCGGCGGCGGCTCGCGCAGCGCGATGACGATGGCGACCACCACGGCGATGACCGCCACGGCGATCGCGGCGACGAGCGCCTTGGTCCGCACCGGGCGTCGCAGCAGGTGGTCGAGCGCCTCGCGCAGTTCCCGGGCGCTCGCGAAGCGCTCGTCGGGATTCTTCTTCAGCATGCGATGGACGAGCGCGGCGACCTTCTCCGGCACCTCCGGATTCAGCTCGCGCAGCGGCTGCGGCTCGTCGCGCACGGCCTTGCGGATGATCTCTTCCGCGGAAGCGCCGGTGAACACCGTCCGGCCGGCGAGCATCCGGTAGAGCGTCGCGCCGAGGGAGTAGATGTCGGAGCGGATGTCGATGTCGCGCCGCAGCGCCTGCTCGGGCGAGATGAAGTGGGGCGTACCGAGGATCGGCTGGCCCTTGGTGTCGGCGCTGCTCTTCAGCGACAAGGCGAGCCCGAGGTCGGCGACGCGCACGCGCCCATCTTCGGCGAGCATCAAGTTGTCGGGCTTGATGTCGCGGTGCACGATGCCGCGCAACTCGGCGTACTCGAGCGCGGTGGCCGTTTCGTGGGCGACTCGCAACGACTCTTCGACGCTCAGCCGGCCCTGTTCACGCAGCCGATCCTCGAGGCTGCCGCCGCGGACGAACTCCATCGAGTAGTAGAAGGTGTCGCCTTCCTGGCCGACGTCATAGACTTGGACGATGTGCGGGTGGTTCAGCTGGCCGGCCGCGCGCGCCTCGCGGAAGAACTGCTCGACGAAGCTCTTGTCCTTCACCAGCTCGGGCGAGAGGACCTTGAACGCGACTTCGCGGTCGAGCGAGATCTGGATCGCGCGGTAGACGGTGCCCATGCCGCCGCGCCCGACGCGCTCGAGCAATCGATAGCCGCCGAGCGTCTTCTCCTGCTTCGCCTTCGCGAGGCTCTCGTCGAGGAAGGTCAGCACCGCGTCGCCGAGCTGCAGCTTGTCGCCGGGCTTGAGCTCGACCTGCGTGACGCGCTGGTCGTTGAGGAAGATCCCGTTCAGGCTGTCGAGGTCCTTGGCGTAGTAGGCGCCCTTGAACTCCTTGACGCGGCAGTGTTGGCGCGAGACGAGCTCGCCGTGCAGGACGAGGTCGCATTGAGGATCGCGACCGAGCGTGTAGAGGCCCCCCGGCTTGAGCTCGAAGCCAGTGCCCTTGTTCGGTCCGTTCTCGATCAGCAAGGTCGCCACGCGATCAGGACTCCGTCACGGGGTCGGTGCGAACGCTGCCTCAAGGTGTCCGGGAAGCTATCAAGCGGTCTCGTCGCGGAAGAGCGCCGAACCGACGCGGACGACGGTCGCCCCCTCCTCGATGGCGCACTCGAAGTCGCCCGACATGCCCATCGACAGTCCGGCGGCATGTTCCGGCAGTGCTCCCGTGCGCCGCAGATCGAGCGAGAGTTCCCGCAGCGCGGCGAACCAGCGGCGCGCCTCGCCGGCGGGGTCGGCCAACGGCGCCATCGCCATCAGCCCGCGCAGCTCGAGTTCGGGCAGCGCCGCGGCGGCCTGCGCGAGCGCAGCGGCGGCGGCGGGCGCGCTGCCGTGCTTCTGCGGCTCGGCGGCGACGTTGATCTGGAGCCAGACCGGAAGTGGCCGCCCGCGCGCCGCCGCGGCGCGCGCGAGCAGCGGGAGCAGCTCGACGCGGTCGAGGGCGTGGAACTCGGCGATCACGGCGACCGCCGCCTTGACCTTGTTCGACTGCAGCGGACCGATCAGGTGCCAGCGCCCCTGGGCCAACAGCTCGGGCCCGCGACCGAGCAGCAGCTGGACGCGGTTCTCGGCGAAGTCGCGCAGCCCGAGCGCCAGCGCGTCGACCACGGCCTGATCCTCCGTCTGCTTGGTGACCGCCACCAGCTGGATGGCGCTTGCGGGACGGCCAGAACGGGCCGCCGCGCCGGCGATGCGGGCCTGCACCTGCGCCAGCCGCCCGGCGAGAGCCATCCTCGAGTCTTGATTCGGCGAGCGATCCACTGGATCATCCTGCGCTTTCCGCGCCCCCGTTACCCCCTCCCTGCGATGGGGGTAAGTGCGGCGCGCTCCTGCAGCGCTTCTTCACCATATGGCTCCGAGGCTCTCCATGTCACTTGCGCGCCCCGCAGCTCTGACCCTGCTCGCCCTCGTCTCCGCATGCGCCGCCGGGCCGACCGAGGCTCGCATGACCTCTTCCCGCTCGCGGGAAGCGATGACGGCGACGATCGACGCCATGGTGGCCGGTGGCCGCTTCGGCGGCGAACTCTGGCGGATGAACCTCTCCGAGCGCCTCGGCGCGCCGGTGCAGGCGAGCCGCGTCACCGTCGACGGCGACCTGCTCCTCGTCGAAGACCACGACTCCACCATCCACGCCATCGATCGCGAGCGGGGTGCCCATCTCTGGCTGCTCAACCTGGCCGAAGGCACGACCCAGGTCGTGGGTGGCACGGCGTCGACCGTCAGCTTCGTCTGCACCGATGAGGTCAGCAGTGTGTCGCGCAGCCGCGGCTCGCGGTTGATGGGCAGCGCCAAGGCGCCGCTGAACAGCGAGCATCTGGAGTTCTTCCCTTCCGGACGCGCGGTGACGGTCGGCGATTCGCTCTACGTCGGACGCCTTGCGCCGATGTCGCTGCAGTCGATCGACCTCGCGGCGGGGCATGCCGGCTGGTCCTACGCGACGTCGAGCCCGATCATCGACTCGGTCGTCTACGGCGATGGCCCGATCGCTCAGATCGTCTCGATCACCGAAGATGGACTGCTCTTCTCCATGCCTCCGCGCAGTGCGAGCGAGAGCGCGTGGGCGCCGAAGGAGAATTGGTACCGCCGACTCGCCGGAACGCGCGCGGCGACGCCGCTCGCGCTGCTGGACGACCATCTCGTCTTCGGTGCGGCGAATGGCTTCCTCTACGACGTCGATGTGCGCAACGGCGTCGTTCGCTTCAAGGTCGCTTGCGACGGCAACTTCGGCAGCCAGGAGGCGACGCTGACCAAGGAAGCCGCCTATCAGCGCGTCGATGGCGGCGTGATGGCGATCGAGCTCGGCAGCGGCCATGTGTTGTGGACGCTTCCGGGCGCGACCCGGGTGATCACTCGCATCGGCGATCGCGTCTACGCGGACGTCGGCAATGGCGAAGTCGCCGTCGTTGCGGCGGCGACCGGCGCCGTGCTCTCGCGCTTCTCGCACGGCGACCTGACGCTGCCGACCGTGCAGGGCGGCGGCATGCTGATCGGTTGCGACGGGACCAACGTCTTCGCACTGCAGTAATCCCGGCCCGTTGAATCAAGGATCTGCTTCACGGCGGCCGCTCCGAGCTTCGGGGCGGCCGCGGTTCATTTCACTCCGACGCCGGCAGGCCGACGACTCGTAGCGAGACAGCGGTACGCGTGCCGGGCGTGAGCCGCGGAGGCGCGCCAAGCCCCGGGATCCACGCCAGCGCGCCATCCTCTTCGATGGCCGGCCAGAACGGCCGCTCGAACCATGGGCGATCTGCGGCGACCTGCTTCAGCCGGTCGCCGGCGCGCAGCGTGCGCCACGAGAGGCGCGCACGGTCGGTGAAGCGCGCCACGAAGAGATCGCGATCGTCGCCGGCGACGTCGTCTGCCGCGGTCACCTCGATCGCGAAGGAGTAGCCCGCCCGCTCGTTGTGTCCGAGCGTCAACGCGGTCGGTTCGACGGGCGGCGGGAGTGCGCCGCGCTGCGCGACGCCAATCCGCGCCCCGGCGCGAAACCAATCGAGGTGGTCGAGGTGGAAGGTGCCGCGCGCGGCGCCCTCGCGCAGCCAGGCGGAGAATTCGCGCAGTTCGCTTCTGCGATGGCGGGGAGGGCGCGACGCGTGGAGGCGGCGCGCCATCGCGTCGAGCAGCGGGGCGAGCAGGGCGGTCGGCCAGCGCTGCAGCGTCGTGAAGTCGAGCAGGAGCAATCCGCTCGCCGCGCCCGGTGTCGCGTGGTGCAGCGCCACGTCGGCGCGACTCGCGAGGCGTACGAGCAGACGCGACGTTCGTTCGTGCAGCGCATCGAGCCGTGCGAGCAGCGGGTCGCCGTTGCGCGCGAGCAGCGGCAGCACGTGATGGCGCATGCGATTGCGCGCGAAGCGGAAGTCGCGGTTGCTGGGGTCGTCGAGCCACGCGACGCCGCGCTCGCGCAGGAGTGCGCGCAACGCCGCCGGCTCGCGATCGAGCAGCGGCCGCCACAACAGCCTCTCGGCGAACGGGCGCACCGCCGCCATCCCGCGCAATGCCGCAAGATCGCTGCCGCGTGCCAGCAGCAGGAGTTGCGTCTCGCGCCGATCGGCGGCGTGGTGGCCGGTGGCGATGAGCGGCGCGTCGCGGCGGCGCGCGACGTCGAGCAGCGCTGCGTAGCGAGCGGCGCGGGCCCACGCCTCGTCGAAGCGACGAGCGGGCGGCGGCGCCAGCGCGATCGCCTCGAAGCTCGCCCCGATCCGTTGCGCCAGGGCTGCGACCTGCGCCTCCTCGGCGGCGCGCGCCGCCGGTCGCCAGCCATGGTCGACGCGCACGAGATGGAGCGGCCCGATCCCGGCGTCGGCGAGCAGGAGGGCGAGCGCGGTCGAGTCGGCCCCGGCCGACGCGGCCACGATGACGGCGCCTTCGGCGGGAGGGGTCATCGGCACCTCCATTCCCGTTGGGTAGCGCTTCGTCGCCGCGCCATTTCGGAGGGGCGGCGGTTAGGCTCGCGCGCCTTCCAAGCCGGCGGCGATCGGACGTCGTCGGCGACCTCGGGTTCCCGGAGAAGGTGGGTCATGGCGATTCGGATCGGCATCAACGGCTTCGGACGCATCGGTCGCAACGTCTTCCGCATCATGTGGTCGCGGCCGCAAGACTTCGAGATCGTCGCCATCAACGACCTCACCGATCCGGCGGGCATGGCCCACCTGCTCAAGTACGACTCGGTCTTCGGTCGCTTCGACGGCACGGTCACCGCGGCGCCGGGCGAACTCAAGGTGAACGGCAAGTCGATCAAGGTGATCGCGGAGAAAGATCCGGCGAAGCTCCCGTGGAAGGAGCTGAACATCGACTTCGCCATCGAGTCGACCGGCATCTTCACCAGCAAGGCCGACTGCCAGAAGCACATCGATGCCGGCGCGAAGAAGGTGCTGCTGACCGTCCCGCCGAAGGATGACGTCGACCGGATGGTAGTGATGGGGGTGAACGACGCGGAGCTCACCGCCGCCGACAAGATCATCTCCAACGCCTCCTGCACGACGAACTGCATCGGGCCGGTCGCCAAGGTGCTGCACCAGAAGTTCGGCATCGAGCATGGCTTCATGACCACGGTGCACGCCTACACCAACGACCAGCGCGTCTCCGACCTGATCCACAAGGACCTGCGCCGCGCGCGTGCGGCGGCCGTCAACATCATCCCGACCACGACCGGTGCGGCGCGCGCGGTCGGCAAGGTGCTGCCGGAGCTGAAGGGCAAGCTCGACGGCACGTCGCTGCGAGTGCCGGTGCCGGACGGCTCGATCGTCGACCTCGTCGCCGAGCTGAAGAGCGACGCCACCGTCGAGCAGGTGAATGCCGCGTTCAAGGAAGCGGCCGCCGGCCCGATGAAGGGGATCCTCGAATACACCGAGGATGAGATCGTCTCGAGCGACATCATCGGCAACAGCCACTCGGCGGTGTTCGACGCCAAGTCGACCATGATGCTCGGCAAGCGTTCGGTGAAGGTTTTCGCCTGGTACGACAACGAGTTCGGCTACTCGACCCGCGTGTGCGACCTCGTCAAGCTCGCCGCGTCGAAGGAGTGAGAGGGCGACGGTGATGCACTTCCAGCGGATCGACGATCTCGACGTGAAAGGCCGACGCGTCTTCGTGCGCGTCGACTTCAACGTGCCGATGGAGGTCGGGCCCGACGGGCGGCAGCGCATCACCGAGGAGAGTCGGATCCGGGCGGCAGTGCCGACCGTCCGGGAGCTTGCGGAGCGCGGCGCGAAAGTGGTCTTGGCGTCGCATCTCGGCCGGCCGAAGAAGGGGGCGTCCGAGGAGTTGCGACTCGCGCCGTGCGCAGCGCGGCTTGCCGAATTGTTGGGGAAGCCGGTCGCGGCGCTGAAGAGCTGCATCGGCCCCGACGTCGATGCGGCGCTCGCGGCGCAGAAGCCAGGCGACGTCGTCCTGCTGGAGAACGTGCGCTTCCATCCCGAGGAGGAAGCGGGCGATGCGGCCTTTGCGGCGAAACTGCGCAACGGCTGCGAGCTCTACGTCAACGACGCCTTCGGCACGGCGCATCGAGCGCATGCCAGCGTCACCGGCGTGGCATCCCTGGTGCCACCGAAGGCGCGCGCGGCGGGGCGACTGATGGAGGCGGAGATGACGGCGCTCGCGCGCCTGCTCGCCGACATCAAGCGCCCGTTCGTGGCCGTGCTCGGCGGCGCCAAGGTCTCCGACAAGATCAAGGTGGTCGACCACCTGCTCGAAAAGGTCGACGCGCTGCTGATCGGCGGCGGCATGGCCTACACCTTCCTCGCCGCGCAGGGCCACCGCATCGGTGCCAGCAAGTGCGAGAAGGACAAGCTCGATATCGCCAAGGCGGCCCTCTCCAAGGCGGCGGCGATGCGCGTGCGAATCGTCCTTCCGATCGACCACGTTGCCGCGACAGCGTTCGACGAGAAGCTCCCCGCGCAAGCCGTGGCGGGCGTCGACGTGCCCGATGGGCTCATGGGGCTCGACATCGGGCCGAAGACGATCGCGCTATTCCAGAAAGAGCTCGAAGAGGCGAAGACGGTGGTGTGGAACGGTCCGGTCGGCGTCTTCGAATGGAAGCAGTTCGAGCGCGGCAGCAAGGCGGTGGCCGAGGCGATCGCGTTGGCGACCCGAGCCGGCGCAACGACGGTGGTGGGCGGCGGCGATTCGGTCGCGGTGATCGAGCAGTTCAAGTTGCAGGGCCACTACAGCCACATCTCCACCGGTGGCGGCGCGTTCCTCGAAGCGCTCGAGGGCGGCGTTCTGCCCGGCATCAAGGCGCTGCTGCTCGATTGATCGCGGCCTGCGCTCGCGTGGCGGCGGCGCGAACGCGGGCCAGCGTCGGACGTGGCGAGCGGTGGCTAGGCCAGTTCGACGGGGTCGGCGTGGTCGCGTCGCTGTCGCCGTCGATCACGCGCCAGTTCCAGCGGGCGGCCGGGTAGTCGCCGAGTCCGATGCGCGGCGTCCAGGCGACGCGGCGGACCGCGTTGCCTGCGGCGATCCACAGCGGCCCGTCACCCCTCGTCAATTGCATCCCGTCGTGCTGCCGATCGAGGCGCAGCCCGGCCGCGAGATTGCCCGGACCGCGCAGCAGCACGTGATCGAGCGTGCCGGCCGCGAGCCGCTGCGCCGTCGCGCCGGGGCGGGCGCGCGCCATCCGGCCCGCGCGCAACCAGGCAAGGTCTTCGTCATCGGTGCGCCACGGTTCGGCCGCGCGCAGCAGCACCGCGGCGGCCTCGCGGCGCGAGCCGGCGACGACGTTGACGCAGAAGTGGGCGCCGTAGGTGAAGTAGACGTAGAGGCGCCCGCTCGGCCCGAACATCGCGGCGCAACGCGGCGTCGGGCCGCGGAAGCTATGGCTCGCGCGGTCGAGCTTGCCGCCATACGCCTCGACCTCGACGAGCCGAGCCACGAGGAAGCGCGGCGGCGCGTCCGGCGCCGCTTCGATCCGCCGCACCAGCAGCTTGCCGATCAGCGCGCGCGCGACGGTCAGCACGGGGCGTGCGTAGAACGTCGGTGGCAGCGGCGCGAGCGGCGGCGGATAGAGTCCGCCCTCGCTATGGCGACGCCGCGCACGCTGCCGATGGGGCTCCACCTTCCCGGTCTCCTCACGATCCTCGGTGAGCATCTCTACTCCGATCCGACCGTCGCGTTGCGCGAAGCCCTGCAGAACGCGCACGACTCGTGCGAACGCCGCCGCGCCGAGGAGCGCGCCCCAGGCTACGCGCCGCGGGTCGTCGTTCGCTTCTCGCGGCGCGGTCGCTGGCTCGAACTCGAGGACGATGGCAGCGGCCTCACCGAGTCGGAGATCGGCGAGTTCCTCGCGACGATCGGCCGCTCCTACACCGGCGAGCTGCGCGCGCGCCTCGAAGTCGGGGAGTCGGCGGAGGTCGCCGCAGCCGAGCAGCTCGTCGGCCAGTTCGGGCTCGGTTTCCTTTCGGCGTTCTTGCTCGCCAAACGGGTCGTCTTGACGACTCGCTCGTATCGTCCCGGCGCGCCGACCCTGCGCTTCACTTCGAGCGGCGGTCAGAGCTATGAGCTCGAGCCCGCGCCCGCGGCCCGCGAGGTCGGCACCACGCTGCGCATGGAACTGAAGGCGAGCGCGCAGGCGCTGCTCGACGTCGAGACGCTCACGCGCGCGATTCGTCTCTATGCCGGCTTCCTCGCCACGCCGATTCACGTCGCCGAGGAGAACGCCGAACCCGACCCGGAGGCCGTGAACGCCGGCGAGGCGCCATGGCACGTCGGCGCGGGGGCGCCGGCCTACCTCGACTTCGTGCGCGAGCGATTCGACGTCGAGCCGCTCGCGCTGCTGCCACTCGAGGACGTCGTGATCGCGGTCGGCGACGACCGCTTCACGCTGCCGCTGGCGGGGGTGCTCTTCGTGCCGCCAGGATCGGTCACCTCGCTGCAGGAGTGGGGCGACGTCGCCGTCTACGTGCGGCGCATGTTCATCTGCGAGCGCGAGCGCGACCTGTTGCCGCCGTGGGCGAGGTTCGTGCGCGGCGTCGTCGAATCGCCACGTCTGCGTCCCACCGTGAGTCGCGAAGCGCTGCGGCAGGACGATCTCTTCCGCCAGGCGCGGGCGGGGCTCGAGCTGCAGCTGACCGCATTCTTCGAGCGCCTCGCGCGCGAAGAGCCGTCCGCGTGGCGCGAGATCGTCTTCGCCCACAACGACCTCATCAAGGGCTGGGCGCTGCAATCGCCGCCGCTGTTTCGGGCCGTGGCCGACCTCGTGCAGTTCGACACCTCGCGCGGACGGTTGACGTTGCCGGAGATCCGTACCGCCGCCGGCGACACGATCCACTACTTCAGCGACGAGTCGGGGCTCAATCAGGAGCGCCTCCTCTTCGAGGCGCAGGGACTGGTGGTGATCGACGCGTCGCGTTTCGCCGAGGAGTCGTTCCTCAAGCGCTACGCGAGCGAGCGCGCCGACGTGCGTCTCGATCAGTTGCGGCCGGGCGCGGGCAACCTCTTCACGCTCGCCGAAGGGGCGCTGCCGCAACTGCGCGCCCGGTGCGAGCAACTCGGCTTCCGGGTGCGAACGGTCACCTTCGAGCCGACCGACCTCCCGGCGCTGTGGATCTACCCGCCGGCGCACGATCGAGTGAAGCGGGTGCAGGACGCGCTCGATCACGACCACGTCGGCGGTGCGATCGCCGACTTGATGCGCGACTTCCTCGCGCGTCGGACGCCGGGGCGTGGCGAAGCGGCGCCGGTGCTCCATCTGAACGCGGGCAGCGTGCTGCTGCGCGAGCTCGAGCGACGCGGAAGCGACGACCCGGCATTCGCTCCGGCGCTCGACGTCATCTTGCAGACCGCGCGCTTCTTCGCCGGCAAGCGCATGAACCCCGACGAATCGCGCGCCGCGTTCACCAGCGCGATGGCGTCCTTGACCGCGCTGCTGCAGCGATGAGTCGCGCGCCGTGACGAGCGCGACGTTGCGCGAGCAGCTCGAGCGTGAACTGCCGCGGTTGCACCTGCTGGGCGAGCGCGAGCTGGTCGAGGCGTTCCTCGAACTCGACCATGGCGGCGACTTCGCGCGTCTCGAGAGCTACCTCGAAGGGTGCCGGCGAGTCGCTCGCCAGGCGCAGGAGCGTGGCGCGAGCTGGTTGGCGGCGGTCCTGCGCTACTTCATCGGCCGCACGCTGGCCTTTCCGCTCGATCGACCGCAGGAGGCGCTGCCAATCGTCATCGAGTTGCTGGCGGAGCTGCAAGCGGGATCGCAGCGCGGCAGCACGCTCGCGGCGCTGGTCGAACTCGAGCTGCTGCGAGCCTGCCACAAGATCGACGCGCCCGGGTATCGCACCGCGCTGGTCGCGGGCGGTCGCGCGTTGTGGCCGCGGCTGCGGGAGGACCTCGGACCGTGCACGGAACTGCTCGATGTGCTGTGGCGCACCGGCTGGTGGTGCCGCGACGTCGCGTTGATGAAGGAGACGCGGCGCCTCGCGGAAGCGCTGCCGCGCGCGCTGCGCTTCTCGTCCTGCTACTGGCACGCTCGCGAGCGCGGGCTGGAAGGCGCGCCGGAAGATGCGGTGGCGCTGCTGGAAGGGTTGCTGGCCGATCGTTCGGAGCTCGATTCGGCGGGCGACAGCTGGCGCCACTACCTCGAGGTGGAACTGGCGCGCCACGAAGCGTGGTGCGGCGCGAGCGCGAGCGCATCGAAGCGTCTGGAGGGCGTGCGCGCCGAGCTTGGGCCGGTGCGCGACCCGATGTTGTGTTGGGAGCTGGCCAGCGCGGAGGCGGCCATCGCGCGCGCCGGCGGCGACGCGCGCCGGGAGCTCGCGGCCTGGTCGGCGGCGCTCGCTGCCGTGAGCGGCCTTGGGACCGAGCGGCTGGAAGCGGAGTTCGCGCTCGAGCTCGGGACGCTGGCCGCTGCGACCGGCGAGCACGACGCGCTCGCCCTCGCGCGCGAGCGGCTGGCAGAGCGCCTCCCAGGCCTCTTGTCGAAGGCCGACCTCGAGGCGCGGGCGCGCGCCGTGCCGGGCCTATACTCCTGACCCATGCCACCCGTCCGCATCGCCCCCTCGCTGCTCTCGGCCGATTTCGTCCGCCTCGCGGAAGAGGTGCGGCGTGTTGAAGACGCCGGCGCCGACTGGCTCCACGTCGATGTGATGGACGGCCACTTCGTGCCGAACTTGACCATCGGCCTACCGGTGGTGGAGGCGCTGAAGAAGGTCGCCCGACGGCCGCTCGACGTCCACATCATGATCAGCAATCCGCTCGACTACGCGCGCCGCTACGTCGAGGCGGGGGCCGACGTGCTGACGTTCCACGTCGAAGCGTGCGCCGAGCCGCGCGCCGTGATCGACGTGATCCGGGCGGCGGGCGGCAAGCCGGCGCTGGCGATCAACCCCAACACGCCCGTCGAGCGGGTGAAGCCGTGCCTCGATGCCGTCGCGATGGTGCTGGTGATGAGCGTCTACCCAGGTTTCGGCGGGCAGAAGTTCATGCCGGAAGTGCTGCCGAAGCTTGCGGCGTTGCGGGCGGCCGGCTTCACCGGCGATCTGGAGATCGACGGCGGCATCGGGCCGTCGACGATCGCGGCGGCAGCGCAGGCTGGCGCCAACGTTTTCGTGGCCGGTAGCGCCATCTTCGGCGCGCCGGACCTCGCGGGTCGCATCGGCGAATTGCGGCGCGCGGCGCAGTCGGCGGCGGCACCGGCCGCGGCCGGTGGACGCTAGAGCGCAACGCGGCCAAGCCGCAGGGAGAGGAACCACATGGCCTGGATGCGTTTCCGCAAGAAGGAGATGCCGGAAGGGCTCTGGACGAAGTGCGACGTCTGCGAAGAGATGCTCTTCCAGAAGGAGCTAGACGAGGCGTTCAAGGTCTGCAAGAAGTGCGGCCATCACTTCCGGATGAGTGCCGCGGAGCGCGTCGCGTCGATCCTCGATGCGGAGAGCTTCGTCGAGTTCGCCGCGGACCTCGAGGCCATCGACGCGCTCGGGTTCTCGGCAAAGGGCGTCGCCTACCCGAAGAAGCTTGCCGACGAGCAGAAGAAGACCGGGCGCAAGGACGCGATGGTGATCGGCACCGGACGGCTGCGCGGTCGCGAGGTGGCCTTCGGCGCGATGGAGTTCGACTTCCTCGGCGGCTCGATGGGCGTGGTCGTCGGCCACAAGGTCCTGCTGGCGGCGGAGCTCGCCCTCGAGAAGAAGATCCCGTTGCTGCTGGTGTGCGCCTCGGGCGGCGCGCGCATGCACGAGGGAGCGCTGTCGCTGATGCAGATGGCGAAGGCGTGCGCCGCGCTGGCGCGCCTGACGGAGGCGGGGGGGCTCTACCTGGCGCTGCTCGCCGACCCGACCACCGGAGGCGTCACGGCGAGCTTCGCGACGGTGGCCGATCTCGTCCTAGCCGAGCCGCGCGCGCTGATCGGATTCGCCGGCCCGCGCGTCATCGAGCAAACGATCAAGCAGAAGCTCCCGAAGGACTTCCAGCGTTCCGAGTTCCTGCTCCAGCACGGGCAGCTCGACCGCATCGTCCCGCGCGCCGAGCTCGTCGAGACCCTGGATCGAATCTTCACCGGTCTTCTCGGTCCCGTGGATCCGGCGAGCGTGCCGCGCCTCACCGGCAGCGCCGGCGTCAACGGCCATGGCAACGTGGCCGGACTCGAATCGCGACCCGGGATCGCCGAGGCGCCACCGATCGCGTCGTAACGGGGCCGGCGGCGTCGTCGCCACTCGCCGGCCCTCGGCCGTCAACGGCCGAGACGCGAGGTCGAGGAGCGCCGCCGACCTGCGGCCGTCGCGCGGCCACGGGCGCGCTCAAGCTGGCGTTGATTTCGAGCCGAGAGGGCCTAGCATGCCCCGCTCGTTCAGCGGAGAGGCTCGCTCGCGGGGATGCCCCCGTCGGTCGGACCGATCCGCAGGGCACGCTCTCGCTGCTCCCTGATAGCTCAACGGTAGAGCATCCGGCTGTTAACCGGAGGGTTGTAGGTTCGAATCCTACTCGGGGAGCCAATGGCGCGCTCCGGCCGGCCCGCTCCCCGCCGAAGCGGTTGACGCGAGGCGCTCGTCGAGTGCTCGCGAGGCGTCGCAAGTCGCGACGTGTCCCCGGGATGCGGCGTCCGGAAACGGACGCGGTGCTCTCCATTCGCGTCGGATCGAACGCACCCCCAATCTCGTGATGCGAATCGGATCGCCGACTTGCTCTCGAACTCTCCGTTCGAAGGGGAGAGCGGGACCGTGGTTGACAGAAAACGGAGAGCCGGAAGCCGATCGATCGATACGCAAATGCGAACTTCGGCGAGGTGGTTGACAGCGCCCCCTCATCCGCATCGGCTTTCTTCGATCTTGTTCGACTCGATTCTCCTGCACGCTGGTTGACAGGATGGAGAGCGGACCCGGTCGTCGCCGGGTCGTGGCGCTTGCAATGCCCCTCCGCCGAAGCGTGCATGTCGTCCACGCGCGAATGGGCGCGCGGGGAGGACGACGATGAGCGCCGGATCAGAGGAAGCCACCGCCGAGGCCGGGCTGTGGGCCGAGGCCGAGGCGGAGGAGCGCGCCCACGACCGAGTGTCGCCGGAGTCGACGTTCATCGGCGTCGAGGCGGTCGACCTCTTCGTCGAGGCGTTCCTCGCCGGGGCCGCGTTCGCCGCGCCGCCGACGGGAGCCTCACGATGAAGCCCCGCGTCACCTACCGCGCGCTCGAGAAGGACCCGAGCTACGAGCACCCGGTCGACCAGACCGTGCGCCAGCGGGTCGGGCGGCGGGACCTGCAGCGGATCGTCGCGACCAAGTCGCACGCGATCGTGAAGGCGCTCGGGCCGAGGAAGAGGAAGCTCTGGTTCGACTTCGAGAGCGCCGCCGACGAGCTGCGAGCCAAGCGGGAAGCGGCGTACTTCAACGTCGGCGTCGAGCAGGGAATCGCGGCGTGCGCGGTCCACGGGCTCGGGCGGCCCTCGAAGCGCGTCCGGGCGCACGCTCAGCACGTCGTGCAGGAGCTACTGCGGACGGGCGTCGAGCGGCGGGACGCCGTCAAGTCGGCGCTGGTGGCGGCGTGGGCGCTGCTCGGCGGGAAGGTGGCGACGAAGGCGAAGCATGTCGACCAATGATCCTGGCAGGTGCCTCCACGCTGCCCACGCTCGCATGAGAGGTTGATCAAGCGGCACGTCGGCGTGTCGAACGTCGATTCACTCATACGACGTTGTCGCTGCCGTGTGGCTCTCCGTTTATCTACCTCACCTGCTCACCTCTCACCGAGATCTCTGCTGCCTTGGCCGCCGCCTCCGGACTCGCGCCGGTGCGCAGAAATCGAACACGAAGCTCGGCGTTTGCGCCCTCGGGGATCTCGAAACAAGGCGCCAGTTCGAAGGGGAACCGCACTCCCTCATCGCCTGCCAGCGCGCTGCGGGCCGCGTCCCACTTGACCGGCAGGTTGAACAACGTGAACGACCCACCGCGCGTGTTGACGCTCGGGTGGATGAAATCGAAGAGGCGAGCTTCATCCAGGAGGGAGAACTCCCAGTGGGAGAGATCCACGCCCTTTGCTCGTCGGGCCACGAGCATTGCAAGGAGGAACGACCGCGCGTTGGATGGGGTCATACCGAAATCCTAATTGGAGCCGAGCGTTCGCCGTCGTCAGTCCGGCATGTCGTATTCAATCACCGACGTCCGCATCCCTCGTCGCGCCGCGTGGATGAGCGGTAGTCCTCGGCGCGGTCCGTATCCCTCGTCCTCCAAGAACTCCAGCAGCCACGGGTTCGCCGCGACGAGCAGGTCCTTCGCCGAGTCGCGGGTCATGATCAGCGCGACGCTCCCGTCAGCGCCGCGTAGGACCTCAGACGGAAGCGCTCGGAGCGACGGCGCTTCGGGGGCATCGGCTTCGGCGACCAGTGCCACCACGCGCAGGTCTGGACGCTCGCGCGCGGTCGCGATGGCGCGTGCAACCAGCTCGGGCACGTGCTGGTCGACGACCTCGGAACGCTCGTTGGGGGCGGGGGCGTCGGGCACGATGCGGTCCTCTTGAGGGAGGTGGGTCGCGGCTGGCGGAGTCTTCTACCTGCGATGCGGTCGTGCGGCAGAGATGGACGCTCACGCGGCATTCATCGGGCGCAACGAGGTGACGGGGCCGTACTGGCGGCCGCGCGGGCGCTGCTGGGCGGGAGAACGGCGGTGAATCGGACACGCGCCGGCCGCTGATCACTCGACCGGCGACCGGGCACCTCCAATCGGTTCCGTCAGTACCCCAGCACCAGCTTCAACCCCGCGCTCGCCGACTGCCCCTTCGCCGCGCCGGGATCGACGATCAAGGTCTGCGCGAAGAACTCCAGCCCGCAGAGGAGTGGGTCGTCGTCGATGTCCTCGTCGAGCGTCGTCCCCCACGAGGGCAACGCGATGATGCTCACGATCAGCGGGACCACGAGCAGGTCGCCACCCTTCCGCATCGGGATCGAAGCCTCGTGATCGCCGACGAGGATTGCGGCGATGGTCCAAGCCGTCGCCGACGATCCCAGGTCAACGTAGAGCGTTGTCCCGAGGACGGGGTCGTTCTGCGCGGTCAGGCTCGGGACGCCGTTCTTGCCGGGGAAGCCACTGCCGTAGTTGGACCAGGAGGCGTCCACGCCACAAGACGAATCGTGGACGAAGACATCCTCAAAGCCGTCGGCATCGTCGTCGACGAGGTTCGTCGCCAAGCTCGCGAACGCTACGAGTTGACCGTCGCCCGAGATGCTCGACGAATAGGCGATGCTGTTGTCGTTGGCCTCGGTGCCGTCGGAGTGCACGCTCACGCACGTCGTCGTGCCGGCGACGCGGTCAAAGACGAAGGTGTCGTCGACACCGTTTGTGTCGCCCGGCACGAGGTTGGTCGCGCTGCTCGTGAAGCTGACGTAACGGCCATCGTCCGAGATCCCGGGCGGGTAGCTCGCGCCGTCTGCCGGGCTGCCATCGAACCCGCGCGAGACGATCGTGGTCGTACCGAGGACGAGATCACGCAGGAAGCTGTCCTGAACCCCATTGCTGTCGCCAGCGACGAGATTCGTCGCCACGCTGCAAAACGCGACGAACGCGCCATCGGTCGAGATCGCCGGGCTATGGCTGTACGAGTTGGCCTCATTTCCGTTCGAGTCGACGCTGATCCGAATCGTCGATCCGGTCGAGCAGTCATGGATGAAGGCGTCGAAGGTTTGATTGCTGTCGTTGGGAACGAGGTTCGACGCATCACCGTAGAAGGCGACGTAGCGACCGTCGCCAGAGATCGAAGGGATTACGCTCCAAGCGTTTCCCTCGACTCCAGATGAGTCGACGCTCACTCGAGTCGTGACCCCGGTCGTGCGATCGTGGACGTAGACATCGTTGAAGACGCTGGTGTCATTGGCGACGAGGTTGTTCGCCGCGCTCGTAAAAACGACGAAACGACCGTCGGCCGAGATCGACGCAAGCGCGCTGACGCCGTTCCCCTCGACTCCGCCTGAAGAAACGCTGACGCGCTCGGTCTGGCCGGTCACGGTGTCGTGGACGAAGATATCCGAGACGCCATTCGCGTCGCCGGGGACGAGGTCGGACGCGACGCTCTCGAACGCGACAAGGCGCCCGTCGGCGGAGATGCCCTGCCGGTACACGTAGCTGTCTCCGTTGGCTTCAGATCCGTCGGTGGCGATGCTGGCACGCACGGTCGTGCCCGCCCCAAGATTGCGCAGGAAAACGTCGTAAGCGCCGTTCGCGTCGCCAGCAACGACGTCCGACGCCGTGCTCTCGAACGCGACGAAGTGACCGTCGCCCGACAAGGCGGGCCGGCGCGAACTGGCGTTGGCGTCCGTGCCCGCTGACGAGACGCTGACCCGCATCGTCGACTGAGCGCTGGCGACCCCGGCGACGAGAACCACGACCACGCTGACGATTCCGGCGCGACGAATGGCCATGCGACTCTCTCCGAGTTGACCCGTTGCCGCTCGGCGTGCTGAAGTAGGCAGCCCCGTCCGTGCACCGCGACAGTGCGGGCCATGTCACGCGACCTGATCGCGACTTGCAAGGCCGGACGTCACCGGTCCGGTCGACCATGCTCGACGCACCGGGTGCGTGCCCGGGATGGACCTTGACGCCGCCGCTTCCGCCTACCTGCGCGCCTTCGGGCGAGCGGTCCGGCGTGCCCGCGAGCGGCTCGACCTCTCGCAGGAGAAGCTCGGCTTCCAGTCCGGGATCGACCGGACCTACCTCAGCGGCATCGAGCGCGGCGTCCGGAACCCGACGGTCAAGATGGTCGCCAAGATCGCGGCGGCGCTCGGGACGAAGCCGACGCGGCTGTTCGCGGGTGCGGAGCGCAGCGTACGGTAGGGCGAACGGCGCAGCGGTGTGAATGAAGCCGCTGACCGGCAGCCGATGCGTCTGGCGGCCGTCAGAACGTGCGCATCGCACCGGCCTTGTTCCGCCGGAATCGAACGGATCGTCCAAGTGCTTCTGCGGGCCGACGCCAGCACGCTCAGCACGTCGTCCAGGAGTTGCTGCGAACGGGCGTTTCCCCGCAGGAGGCCGTGAGGGCGGCGTTGGTGGCGGCGTGGGCACTGATGAGCGAGCATCCGACGCCGGTACCGACGCGGGCGCGCCAGAGCCGCTGAGTCGCCGAGCCGCCAGAAGAGCGCACCAACGTCGCTCGCACCGGTGTCGCCGGTGAGGCAGCCCGGCCGGACGCGCCGGCAGAAGGCGCCGACGCTGACCGATGTCGCGTCGTAGGCAGCTCGTCGCAAGCCGTCGCAGCTGAACGCCGAATCGGGGGCCGCAACCTCTCGTCTCAACCGATGACCGTCGAAATGCTCTGGCCGATCGGCGCCTGCCACCTTCCTGCATCCACGTCGAAGCCACGCGGTCGATCGGGATAAGGTGAGAGCTGCCCAAATCAACGTTAGGCGGAGTCGGGGGTCGCGACATGTTCGACTTGGCCGCGTTCGACTGGAGTGGTTTTCTTCGCGACTTCTGGCCAAACCTAGTTGCAACGGTCATCGGCTTGATTCTGGGTCTGCCGATCGCGCTGTGGACAAACCGCTGGATGCTCGCACATGAACAGCGTGCGGAAGGCGTTGAAGCCCTTGCGCGACTTCGCGTTGGACTTGAATCGATTAGGGCAGCAGTTGTATCTAATACGCGTCGTTCCAAGCAGCTTGTAGATCTGCTACGAAACAATGAAGCGATTCTTGATCTCGGCATCGACACCACGACGTGGGAAGTGAACCGAACTGACGTCGTACCCTTGATTCGTGATCCTGCACTACGTACTCGCCTCGGGCACTACTTTGAACGGGTCGCCACGGCATGTCGACTTGGGGACGCTCTGGTGGCCCACAACATGGCCCTTGCTGGCGCACGCATTGTCTCGCATGGCGCGAAGGTCGAACTCTGCAAAGCCATTACTCGCATGTTTGAAGACGTTGATGCGGATGGTCAGGGCCTTGGTGCACTCCTCGAGAAGGCGCTCCAGTCACTCCCCGCCTAACATGCCCTTGACGATGTCGCCGTTACGGTGGTCGGTAGTCGAACGGCGTCAGCCCGGCGCCCTCGCAGGTTAAGGACGACGTTGGGCAGACGCTGGAGAGGGCCGCTCGCCGACGATGGGCACAGCTCGACTCGCAAAGGTCCTCCGTCGCCGCCGGCGCATGGAAAAGCGGGCCGCGCGAAGGGCGGACAACTGTCCCAACACCATCGCGGAACTCGAGCACCAGCTCGACCTAATCGTCGCGGACTTCCACACCGCGACGCCGCCTGACGTCCTCTATCATTACACGAAGCTTCAATCCGCCCGAGGGATACTGACCAGCAAGGAGTTCTGGGCGACGATTCATCGGGACATGGACGACCCGGCAGAGCTCGATTCAGCCGGAGACGTCATCCGCGCTGTCGCCACCGAACTTCGGCAGTGTACGCCGAAAGAAGACGACGCGCGGGTCCTTGACATGCTCCTTGACAAGTACTCTGAATGGAAGGCGTCCGAGGCATTCGACTCATTCTTGGCTTGCTTTTGCTCAGCTCGCGACAAGGTGAGTCAATGGCGCGACTACGGAGACTCGGGCAGGGGCGTATGCCTCGGAGTCAAGGTCATTCGTGATGAACCGGCGCCAGCGGAGCTGCCGCCCATCGGAGGCCGTGTACTCCTGCAAGTTGACTACGATCCTGGATCGTGGCGCAATCGCGTGAAGCGAAAGTTCATGGAAGTGATGTCGCTGCGTCGTCGTTGCCTTACCACGTACCCGCATGTTGATAGCGGTGACTCGTTGGTGATAGCTGGGGTGGCACTGCAGCAGATCGCCGCGTACGCCGAGTCTTTTGCAAAGAAGCCTAAGTTCTCGAAAGAGGAAGAGTGGCGAATCGTTGGGCTCGCTCCGGCGGGTGCTCAGTGTCGCAGTCATCAAGATGGAAGGGCCTTTGCCCCGCTGCGCGTACGTGTCGACGGTCGTCTCATCGCACTCGCCGAGGTCATCGTCGGTCCTGACGCACCTCCTTCAACGGAGGGAGAAGTGCATCGATTGCTCGCCGAGGTGGGCTACCCAAGTTTGCACGCACCGATGCCAGCCGTCATCCGCTCAACTCATTCGCCAACGACTCGTCCATGATGGCGCTGCCCAACGTGCGATTGCACCTGACGATGTCACCGTTACGGTGGTCGGTAGACGGGTGGCGTCGGACCGGCGCCCTTGTAAGTGAAGGACGACGTTGGGTGGAACGGTTGAGGAGTATCGCTATGTCGATGATCGCTCGTCTGTCCGCCTTCGTCACGAGAAACGTCGAGGGCTACTTGTTTGCCGACTTGGAAACGCTGAAGGCTGCCTCCCCACCGCCTGGACAGTCCGACGGCGCAGTCGGCTATCCGCTCATCATGACTGCCTTCTCTGGCGTTGAGTTGCTTGGAAATCTCGTCAGCAGCAGTTCATTCGATGCGACGAGGGGCGCAGATCGATTCGACGAGTTCTGGCGCAGTCACCTTTACCCGAACGACGCGGCGCGACAGGCTGCCGGAACTGTCCTCTACAAGGTCGCGCGACACGGGCTCGCGCACGCATTCGTCGTCAAAGGCAACTTGGAGATCGTGAAGTCGTCCCCGACCATGCATCTGGTCAGGACACCAACTGGTGCAGTTTCTGTCGACGCCGTTCAGCTCGCAGTCGACCTTCGACACGCCTACGACACCCAGATCAAGCCTGCAGTATTGGCTGGATCATCGCTCGCATCCACGATGGCGACGCGACTTTCGGAGATGGAGAGTGCCTACGCGGCGCAAAGCACACCCTTGCTTTCCGGCCTCGCTCTTCCCGCTGCACCAGTCGCTCCAGCGACTTTGACAGCGACCCACCTTGGACTAATGACCTCGCCCGGCGCAACCGGACCGGCCTTTCCAATCACCTACAAGTCGACGCCTTGAACCGCGCCGCTCGGTGTCGCACATGCGGCGCGGGCGGATCGAGGTCGAACAGGGCTGATGTGTCGCCGCCGGACGCTAATGCGACGGCGCGAGTGAGGTTAACGATGCCGTCACTGAAGAGGCTGTCCGCCGCCGAGATCACGACGGCTCTGAAACGACTGGACGGCTGGAGGTTGACCAAGGGCAAGCTCGTGCGGCGGTTCCGCTTCGCCGACTTCTCAGCGTGCTTCGGCTTCATGGCCTCGATGGCGGCGGTGTCGGAGTCGATGAACCACCATCCGGACTGGACGAACGTCTACAGCCGGCTCATCGCCCGGGTGGCGACGCACGATGCAGGTGGCGTGACGGCGCGCGATGTCCGGTGGTGCGAGCAGGCGAATGCTCGGTTCGCGGCGTTCGGCTCGAGGTCGGCCGAGTCGCCGTCGTGACAAGCGCAGAAGCGGTCCGCAGCAGCGACGCGACACCGCAACTCATTGGCGCGTTGGCCCGCTGATCACGCTGAGAGTGCCGCCCACCTCCCCGATCTGCCCGGTCGGATCGTGAAGGGGTTTCGCGGTCCGACACACCGGAAAGACGGGCGGCAGTTCGATTCTATCGCGGCTCGGCGCGGGTTCAGTCGGAGCGGGTGGCGGACCGATCGCCTTTTGACGGAGGCTCGTCGCATGGACCCAGTCTTCACGCTGCCCTACTCCGAGTTCGTGGTCGCCCAACAGCTCGCTCAAGAGCTGCCGGCGAAGCTCGGCTTCTCGATCCACACGCCGCTTTCGCGGCAGCAGAAGGGCGTGGACCTCGTCGTCGTGCGCCGGCGCGGCCGTCACTCCTGGGCGAAGACGATCCAGATCAAGTCGTCGCGCACGTACTCACGGAAGCCATCGACGAGGGCGCCACGCAGTCCGCCGTTACGGCAGTTCCGTTTCTACACCTGGCTCAAGACCTTCGACTGCCCACCGGAGGCGGACTTCTTCTGCCTCGTCGCGCTCTACCCCTCGGTTGACGTCGCCCAGCATCGGGAGCGCGGGAGCTGGTGGTCGCCGCAGATCCTGGTCTTCACGCAACGCGAGATGCGCCGGCTGCTGCGGTCGATCCGGACTGCGAAGGGCAAGCCGGACTCGATGTTCGGCTTCGGGTTCGATGACGCGGACGAGGTCGTTCAGACGCGCGGCTACCACGGTCGAACGCAGCGGGACTTCTCGCGCTACCTGCTCTCGCACCGCGTCGGGATTCTGCGTCGGGCGCTCGGCGGCCGGTAGCTCGCCGCCGTCAGGTGAGGTCGGCGCCGAAGAGCAACTTGCCGTCGCCGTCGAGGATCTCGAGCCGGTGTGGTCCGGGCAGGAGCCGTCCGGCTGCCGCCTGCGCCGCGATCGCGCGGGCCGCCCGCAGCGCCGTTATGCGTCCGAACGCTTCGATCTCCGCCTCCTTGCGGTCGGTGAACAGCGTCGGGTTCTGCTCGATCTTGAGCCCGCCCTTGAACTGCAGCACGAGGTCGGCGAGGGATGCCTGGAACACGATGTCGCCGGGCGTCGACTGAGGCGTCGGGTCGACGACGACCCAGAGCGCCTTGTCGTTCGGACCGATGCGCATGGTCATCCTCCGGTGGCGGGGTCAGTGTCGCGGTTGGCTTCGGCGGTCGCCCTCCGCTGGATCGACCGGCACACTTCGCATCGGAGCGCGTCCAGCTCTGCGACCGGCCACGACGCCCTGAAGCGCGGCGTCACTCGGCACCAGCGATCGCGCCACCAGCAGTCGGTCTTCTTGTGCGGCGCGTGTTCGGCGCAGCAGATCTCGCCTGTGACCGGCGAGTGGTAGAGGGTCTCGGTCGTCGTTGGCATGGCGGTGCTCCGGTCAGTACGGGTCGACGTACTCGAAGACGAGTTGCAGGACGTGGTCGTAGCTCTTGGCCCGAGTCGCTCGATCGGTGAACTCGCTGGCGGCGTCGGGACGGCCGGCATCGATCAGGCGCCGTCGCACAAGGCCGATCACGTTGAAGACGTTCGAATCCCGGCCGATCAGCTTGCAGCGGGGCTTTGCCGGCTTCGGCGGCGTCGACTCGTGGCGCGGTTCGTCGGTCATGGCCGCGATCAGGGCTCAGAGTCGAGCGACTTGCAAGGCGCGCCTGCCGCCGCGCGGAACTGACGCTCCGTCGCGGTCGACATGCCCGTCAGGCTCGCCTCCTGGGTCGCCACCGGCAGCCACCGCAGCGCGACGACCTGCGACAGCCTCGCGCGCGGGCGCTCTGCGCGAAGTCTCGGACGAAGCCGTCCTCGATCTGCTGGTCGAGGTAGTAGGCGAGCGCGAGCACGCGCGCGAGGCTGCGACAGACCGGATGGACGCATCGCCGCGACGGCGGAGGGAGTCGCCAGCCCCCGCCGTCGTGCTTGGTCACGGCCGAGATCAGGTGCGACAGGCGGGCGGTGGGATCTGCCAGCCAGCTCAACTCTCACCGGCAGTCAATCGTCCCCTGCAACTCCGTTAGTGCATGCCGCGAGCGATGTCCAAGTTGTCGATTTCCGGCAACTTGCCTTCGAGGATCGCGTTCCGGTTGGCCTTCACAAAGCCCAGCAAACATAGACCGATGTCTTCGCTTTCGTCCAAGTCGTTGAAGGGGCCGTTGCGGAGGATCTCCGACCAGTTCATCGCACCGACTGCTCGCAACGCTGCGACCAGAGTGCTCCTGACATTGCGCCCTTCATGCCAGAAGCCATGGTCCGGTCCGCACCACCACTTGATCTCGCCGAGGGCCAACATTGCGACGAGCTTGGCGATGCGCTCGGCCTCAGTGATTTTCGGCTTGTTCGGTCGCTGTTCCTTCTCCTTGATCGCCCGTGCGATCGCGTTTATTGCGTCGTCGATCTTGGAACTGAGAGCCACATCGATATGTGGACGGGCCGGAGACTTCAGTTTGCTCTTCGCGGTCATTGGGTTTGACTCCTAATGGGGGTTGTTGCGGGAACGCAGTTGGTGTTCTGTCGTGGTCGTGCGCCCGAGCAGGATGTCCTCCTGCACTGTCGTCGGGAGGAACCGCAGATCGGCGATCTGCGACACGCGGGCGCGCGTGATGCGCAGCGCGCGGGCCGCCTGCGCGAAGTCGCGTAGCTCGCCTTCGTCGATCAACTGCTCGACGTGGTAGGCGAGCGCGAGCATGCGGGCGAGGCGGGTCGGACCGGTCGGCATCGGGCGAGGCGGCGGCGCGGCAGGCAGCACGATCGGTTTTGTTGGCGAGCGGCCGACGGTGCGACGGGAAAGGCGGCCGGTGATCGTGAGGCCGGTCATGACGTGATCCTCCGAAGTTCGGCGCCGACCGAGCGGCCGTGGCGGACGAGCCAAGCGAACATGAGGTCGGGGACGCCCGCGATCGCTTCGCGATCGCTCCCGAAGCAAGCGACCGCCGCGCGGTCGTCAACATCGGGGCGCGGGCCCTGCACGACGACCTCGTATGAACCATCCACGGTGCGGTCGATCGTGGCACTCAGGTGGAAGGCCCGCCCGCGTGCATCCTCGACGACGACGTCAGGCGCAACGAGCGTGGCGGCCGGCTTCGCAGGGCGCCGGTCGTGCTCGGCGTAGGTCGCGCGACCATCTGAGATGGGAAGCGGTTCTCGATCGTTCATTCGTTGCCTCCATTGTTGGCAGCGCCGAGACTGCGGAACCCGTTCGCCCGGAACGTGATCGCGACCTCGCTGGTGGTTCCGTTGAACGTGATGCGGTCGATCAAGAGGTTGAGTGCACGCGCCCGCTCGCGCGGCGTCAGCTCGGCCCACACCGGCGCGAACGCGGAGATCGCGCCGCGCAGGTCGGCTCCGTCGATCACGGCGTTTTCGAGCGCCGCGCGCTCGCCTTCGAGGTCGAGCTGCCGCGCGTCGATTCCGGCGATCGCCTCGTCGACCTCACCAAGCCGGGCGCCGAGCGCGTGCGATCCCTCGCCGCCCTTGCGGGTCGCCGCGACGAGGTCCTTGCGCTCGCGCTCTGCGCGCTGGCGATCCTGGTCGATCTGGTCCAACGAGGCCGCGATCTCCGGCCGCCGCGCGGCGAGCCGCGCCTTGGCCGCGTCGATCGTCGCGACGACGAGCTTCGGGTCGCACCCGACGGTCTGGACCTGCTCGACGACGTACTTCTCGATCTCGCCGACGGCGACGCGCGAGCCGGGGCACGCGGCCGCGCCCTCCTTCGCATACTTCGCGCAGACGTAAGAGCTGTACCGGCGACGGCGGCCGTGCGCGACGTGGTGCGTCATCGCCGAGCCGCACGTCGCGCAGCGCAGCAGCCCGCGCAGCAGCACGCCCCATTTGTTCCGTTCCGCGCGCGGCCGCTCCTGGCCGTGCGGCGTGAGCAGTGCCTGGACCGCATCCCACGTCTTCGCGTCGACGATCGCCTCGTGCTGGCCGTCGTGGACCTCGTCGCCGAGCGTCATCCGGCCGACGTAGAGCGGGTTTGTGAGCAGGCGGCGGACGCCGAGCTTGTCGAAGGCGCGGCCAGGGACGAGGTTCTGGTGCTTGTTCGTCCAGGTCTTGTTCGCCCAGGCGCGTGCGCGCAGCTCCTCGACGACGGTCGGCAGCGAGCCGCGCTCCAGGTAGAGCTGGAAGATCGCGCGGACGCGCGCGGCCTCGTCGGCGTTGACGGCGAGCTTGCCGTTGACGGCGTCGTAGCCGAGCACCGGCCGACCGCCGGTCCAGAGACCGCGCCGCCGCGTCGCCGCGATCTTGTCTCGCGTGCGCTCGCTGATCGTCTCGCGCTCGAACTGCGCGAAGGTGGCGAGCAAGTTCAGCGTCATGCGGCCGACGGACGTCGACGTGTTGAACTGCTGCGTCACGCTGACGAACTCGACGCCCTTCTGCTCGAACCGCCGCATCAGCTGCGTGAAGTCGAGGAGCGAGCGCGACAGGCGGTCGATCTTGTAAACGGCGATCACGTCGACGCCACCCGCGTCGACATCGTGCAGGAGCCGTTGGAACGCCGGCCGCTCGACCGTCGAGCCGGAGAAGCCGAGGTCGTCGTAGCGGGCTTCGACGGCAACCCAGCCAACGCCGCGCTGCGAGCTGACGTAGGCCGCCACCGCTTCGCGCTGCGCGTCGGTCGAGCCGTACTCGTCGCCGCGATCGACGCTCTGGCGCGTGTAGATCGCGACGCGCTTCGTCGCGGGCGGCACGCCGTTGCGCGATAGCTTGCGCGTGCTCGTCGCGTTCGGCCTCACGTGGTCTTCCTCGACTTGAGACCGAAGAAGATCGACGGGTTCCACTTCGCACCGGTGATCGCGCGCACGGCGGCGCTCAGGCTCTTGTGGACGATGCCCTCGTGCTCAAACCCGCCGTCGACGACCACGACGCGGACCTCGCGATCCCGCCAGATGCGCGTGTAGGTCGTCCCGAGCGTGAGCCCGCGCTGCTTCGCGCGCGCGAGCGTGCCGGTCGTCGCGTCTACCGGCTCGATCGGCAAGTCGATCTCGGCCATCAGCTCGGCGAGACGCTTCCGCGCGACCTCCGAGAGCCCGCCGCAGCGCGCGAGTTGGAGCTGATGGGCGCACCTCTTCAGCAGCCACGCGCGGTGCTTCGACCGTGGCGGCTTGCCGAACAACTCGCCGAACCGCGCGACCAGCGCGGGCACGTCGAGCGCGTGCAACGCGGCGATCTCCTGCTGCATCGTTTTCGTCATCGGACCTCCCTCCTGGTCGTCGGCGCGAGGCGACCCCGCCTCTCCCGGCCGTCAACCGTGGTGCATGAGGGCTCGCCTCGGGAGGTCATTGCAAGGCCGTTCCGGCGGGCGAGCAGACGGACGAACGCGATCGCGAGAAGGGCCGCGATTTCGGTCTTGCGATCAGAGGGCTTCATCGCCTCTGGCGCGTAAACGGTGATGTTCATCGCGCCGCCTCCTCCGACCTGATTCGCAGCGCGGTGAAGATCGCGATCTCCAAGGCGAGGCGAGCGTCGTCGTCCTTGGGGCGTAGCCCGAGGTGCTGGCGGCCGCGCCGGTCGATGCGGCCGAAGCTCCGGAACGAGAGGTGGATCCGGCCGTCAGCGGATCGATGGAGTTGCACGCCGCTGACATGGAGCGGGCCGACGTCGAACGCGAGGCGGCCGAGACGGTCGGCCTTGGCAGTGGCCTCGTTTCTCGCGGTGAAGCGAAAGTTGGAGACGCGCAAAATGTCTGTCATCGCACGCCGGCTCGATGGTGGCGGATGAGCTGGTGGGCGCAAACGCCGACGGCGGCCGCACGCCGAGGTACGCCAGACGGAGGCACGATCTGGACTGCGGGTCTTGCGGGTCTTGCGGTGGTTGTTTCACTCGTCGCGCGAAAGAAAACCGAGGTGGTGAATTCACATGGGAATGCGCGAAAACAAGCCCCGCAACCTCCGCAAGCCCCGCAGAATCTAGACCTGCTCATGGTGCGCCTCCTGGTTGGTCACCACGCGCCAGCAGTTCGTCTTGGCGTGGGCGTCGCGGCTTGCGCGGCGGAGGTGGAACCCCTGCTCGCCGTACCGCGTGTCGCAGCGCGCGACGAGCGCCTTGCCCAGGCGCATTGCGAGGTTTCTCCCCGGTGCCGCCGGGATGTACTCCGCGAGGGGGCCAGGAAGCGCCCCCTTCAACTTGTCGTCGATCTGGATGCGCTCGACGAGTTGTGCGACCGTGATCGGAGTCGATCCGAACACATCGCGCCAGGTCGCGAGGAACACCTCCCACTCGGTGTCCTCGCTGCTTATCTGCTCGAAGAACTCGTCTTGATTGCCGAGGAAGTCCTCAAAGCCGGCGCGGATGAGCACGCCGCCGACGGTCTTCGCCCAGCCGTCGAAGCCTCCGAATCGAGCTCCGTTGGAGGACGGCCTTCCCGCCGCAAACCACGCTCGCGCGAGAGTGAGGATTGCGGCGAGGATCGCGCCTCGGTTGATGGTGACCCAAGCGAGTAGCTCAGGGTGGCGAAAGCCGCTCCGCGTCCACGGTTTCGCCAGCTGCGCATCCAGCCGGATGCGGTAGCAGCGCCGCCGGAGATCCCCCAGCACCTGTACGTTGTTGCCGTTCGCGCAGCAGGTCGTGCGTTGCGGCAACTTGGGCCGGTCGTTGCCGCCCAAGAGCCGGTCCACCCATGTGCTACAGGTGAGGAAACGCGAGAGGCTGGGCGACCGCAGTACGCCCTCGACGTTGTCGATGGTGACGTACGTGTCGCCGGTCGCCAACACGCTCGTGAGCTGCTTGCGCCATTCCGCCTCGTTCTCCGGCACGCTCATCATCGCGGCCGCCCGCCCAGTGCTAATCAGCGCGTTCGCCGACACCAGGAGCGACTTGCCGGTGCCCATGCGCGGCGCGTCGGCGATCGCGAGAGGTACGTGGCCGTCGATCGCCGGACGCAGGGTTGGCGTCAGCATGAGCGCGACCGCGTTCGTGCGACTGGCGTTGTCGGCGAACGGAAAATCGCAGATGACTTCGCGGAGCAGCGCGCTCGCTGCGGCGATCTGGTCCGCGTCCGGCGATTCGGGGACTACGGGAACCGTCAGCCCCGAAGCCGGGGAGTAGAGGAGACGGGTCTCGGGGTCGTAGCCCGGCGTCGAAAGGATTGTGCCGCTCGAGCGCAGAACCGGGATCTCGGTGATTGCTTCGAGCGATGGGAAGGGAAACGTCTTGAGTGCCAGGATGGTCTGCGCGACGACCTTTGATGGCGAGACGTGGACGAATTCCTTCTTGAGGACCTTGAACAGATCGGACGCGCGCGTCAGCGCCTCGATCATCCGTGCTTCGTCCATCCGTTGGATGATTGGAGTTTCGTGGTCGTCAATGCAGACGCGTACCACGGATCCCGACTGCTGAAAGATGACAGGTGGATGGTTTTGCGCGTCGATCGCGCGCACGGCGTCGTCGACGATGTCGCGCAGGGGGCGATCGGTCACGATAATGCGTGGTAGCCCGCCGTCTCGAGACGCCACTCGTGGACGAGCTCGCGATGCGTGTGGCGGACATGGCACCACGCTCGCGTTTGCCGCGTGCTCATCGATCTCGCGGCGGATCTCGACGTCGCTCTTGCCCTTCGCGCGGCGGTCGATGATGAACTCGACCGCGTCGCCCTTCGCCGGCAGGTCGGGGAGGTGGACGATGCGCACCTTGGCGTGCGGCGTGAGGGCGTGCAGGAGCGCGACGATCACCTGCGCGTACTTCATGCCGGCGTCGTCGTTGTCGGGCAGGAGCACCACGTCGCGGCCGGCCAGGGCCGACAAGTCGGTCTTCTTCGGCGACTCGGCACCGTGCGCCGTCGTCGTCGCGACGAGCCCGAGAGAGGCGAGCAGGTCAGCCTTCCGCTCGCCCTCGGGGAGGAAGACGGTCGCAGCCGGTGCCGCGCGCAGGTCGGGGAGGCGGTAGAGCGGCAACATGCCGGGCGGATCGCGGACTACGAATCCCTCGGCAGTTCGATGTATCGGCCGAAACGTCTTGTTGGGCTTCGCGCTGTCCTTCGGCGGGACGACCGCGTTGTAGCGGCAGACCCAGAACGCATCCCTGCCGTCGGCGTCGTGATAGGTCCAGGTCGCGACGAGCTTGTAACGTCTGGGCGTCGCCCGCTGCGCAGCCTCGTCGAGCGTCGCGAAGGCCGGCGTCGCCCGCCTCGTCCTGCTGCGCGCGGGCGGCCGCGTGTCGGCGCCGTCGTCCGGCCGGAGGTCGCGCAGCGTGAGGTTCAGCTTGGAGACTACGCTCTCGACGGTGCAGCCGGCGAAGCACTTCAGGAGAACCATCCCGCCGCTGCCGATGCAGATCGAGAGGGAGGGACTCTTGTCCTCATGGGCTGGACAACGCGCCTTCCACTGAGCGCCAGCCGGTTTGGCGTTCTCGAGAAGATTGAGCAACCGTCGAACGTGAGCGAGCTCAGGCATCGGTGCCGTCACTCTGCGCACGCGTCAGGAGTCGTCGTCGCGCAACCCCGGCTGTGCGGTCGTCGCCGAGCGCGACGGAGATCTTTGGCGAGACGGCGAGTTCAGCGAAGAACTCTCGAAGGCTGCCTTCGGTTGTGCACCAGGCGTTGCCGACCCGCCAAGCCCTGAGTCGGATGCCGGCGATTCCGACTTTCACCCAACGCAGGAGGGTGGTTAGGTGCGGCCGGGCGCCCTTGCGCCGTCGCGGCAGCCATTGAAGCTTGGCAGCCAGAGCGAGCGTGATGAGCGGTTCATCGTTGGCCATCGTTTGCCCCCGGTCGCCAGCGATTCGCTGGGCGAGCGAGGGAAAGCAAAGACGATGTGAACGACGACGTCAGGAGGCACTTTAGGTCTCGGACTTCGGCGATTCCCCCGGAGCGATGGGGGTCAGATTGGGGCCAAGCTCCGTCGGTTTTTCGCCCGAGGCGAAGCACGCGGTAACTCGCCGATGGCGGAGTAACCATCTGAACCGGAAGCGACGTATTCAAGGTCCATCAGCTGCGTAAGCCCCCAGCGGTCGTACAACTTCGACGGGTCCGCTTTCAATCGCGCCGCCAGTGCCTCCTTTTTCAGCGGACCATGGGCCGTCAGTGTTTCGTGCAGCCGACGTTGGTTTCTCGTTGGCACGAAGCTGCCGACCAACCGAAGCCGAAGCTCGTCGGCGGCGGCTTGAAGCGACGGTAGATCGACTTGAGCCAGGTAGGCCTTGATGTCGGCCATCGACGCCGAGGTTTGGAGGCAAATGGGCTCGGTCGACTGTGACTTAGGAGTCCTGCCGTCCGCATCCATCGTCGTGATGGTCACGCACTGATCTAACACATCCGACAACCTCAAGATGTGACCTCCGACACGGTGCAGCCTCAACGCGAGGCGAGCAACTTCTCGGGTGGTCTCTTGGGCGGCGTTGAGGAGTTTCGAGACGTTCGGTTCTTCAATCCATGTCGACCACGCGCGTGACTGGCGCCAGATCAAGTCCCACGATTCAGCAAGCTGGCGTTCGATCGCGGCGGTGTTTGCGACCGCGCCTTCAGATGGACGAGACAGGTGAATGATCGCGCGCTGCATGCGAACCAAGTGTCGCAGAGCGTGAAAGCAGCTATCGAGCACGGGCTCGATCGGCGACGGCTGGGTGCGACGGGTGCGGCGGCGGGTCGCAGACGTTGAGGAACGCGGGGACTTGCGAGAGCCCGTGTTGGATTCGTTCACGCCCGCCTCCAGTCGGATGCCGAGAAATGTCTGCCACCAAAAACTAGAACGGAAGAGCAGGGGGCGCATCGGTGGAAAGGAGACGCAGGATGATGCCCTGCAACATCCGTCGCACTTTGCAGGCGCTCGCGGGAGGTGCGCGCCACGAGCCAACGTCGTGCGCGACGCGGGCGCCCGGGCGAGCCGGCCCCATGCCCCCCACGTTGGGTCCTTCCCGCCCTCTTTTCTCCGGGGGTGACGCTCGCGCGCGGAACGTCGCTACCAACGGTTCAGGAATTCGGCGTTGCCACCCAGAGGATGGCCACGGTTCTCCGGGGACGCCTCCGGAGGGCGGCGGGTGGCAACTTAGGGCGCCCCGGTGGCAACGTGCCACTCCCAGGTTGCCAGTCCATCCCGCGCTCCGATTCGCGGTCGGTGCCCACCCCAGAGCATCGGCCGGACCCGATCCGCCCTGCCCCCCAACGACCCTTCGGTTGCGGCGAACGTGCCCTCAGTCGCCGAAAAACCGTCCGTCTTGGTGCGAGGTGAAGTACCCCTCTCGGCGCGGGCGCCCACGGTTCGGCGCAGGTCGCACCGGCGTGACCTCTGGCCGCACGAGCGCTGCGGCCAGTTGCTTCCAGTCGGCGTCGGTATTGCGGTCGAGGCCGAGGATCGCTGCGGCAGCGCGCGCGTAGATGCGGGCGTCGAGCGCCTCGTTGCGCTCATGCTTCTTGGTCCAGACGTAGGCGAGCGTGTGGTCGCGCTTGCGGGCGCGTGCGACCAGCTGCTCGGCCGTCAGCTGCTTGAAGTGCTCTTCGGAGTACTCCGGGAAGTGCGCGAAGCCGGCGGGGTACGGCTCACCCTTCGCCACGTTCAGCGGGACCGGCAGCCGTAGCCAGCCGTAGAGCTCGCGCTTGGCGACGCTGACCCCGACATGCCAGAGCCGGATCGCGCGGTACGCCTTCTTCCCGCGCCAGGTGAAGTCGACGTAGGTTGGTTGCCCGACGAGCGCTGGCACCGCATCCGAACCCTTCACTGCGAACACGCTGTCGGCCGACTTGCGGCGCACCCAGTTGTAGACGCCCTGGGTCTCGAAGCCGGAGTCGACGGCGAGCGCGCGGATCTTCAGATGTAGGCCGCCGGCGTGCTTCCACTGGCGATCGAAAATGCGGTCGAGTTCACGCCACGGTGCTTCGGTCGCCGAGTCGCCGGCGATCACGATGTAGTCGATCGACCAGGACTCGAGCCCGGCGCCCCAGGCCACGACCTCGACTTCGATGCGGTCGCGCTGCACGTCGGCGCCGGCGGTGAGCACGAGCCCGCCGATCGGCACCACGCCGCGTGGATAGACCTCGCGCCGCCGGTAAAGGTCCTCCCACGGTGGCGCGTCCCCGCGCTCTTCCCAGGTCTCGCCGAGAACCTGGTTCACGAAGACGCGCAGCTTCTCGACGTCCTGCTTTGCGGCCAGGAACTGCTCGACGACGTCGGTCCACGAAAACGTGCCGGGCGCGGCGTAGAGCGATGAAATCTGAAAGCCTCGGAAGCGGCTCGAGAGCGCCGGTACCGCCGCCCGCCACTCGCCGCGCTCAAGCATCCACGCCTTCTTGCCTTCCTCGATCGGCTGGCTGCACGCTTCGCACTCGTACCAGACCTTGAGATCCGGCGGCATGCCCTCCCAACGCAGCGCGTGCCGGCCGGTCTCCTTGTCCGTGAACACCAGTCGTTGGAAGTGCCCGCAAAGCGGACACGGCACGAAGTAGCGGCTCTGGTCCGACTGCTCGAAAAGTTCCTCGATGCGCGAGCGACCGGCGATGGTCGGCGTTGAAATGTAGAGGTGCTTGCGGCGCGGAAACGTCTTGGTCGCGCGTTCGGCGAGGAGCACTGGGTCGCCCTCGCCAGGGAGCGACGCGGGGTAGATGTCGATCTCGTCGAGGATGGCGACCGCCGCCGAGGTCTGGCGCAGCCCCGCGCCCGAGTTCGCGCCGGCGAAAATCAGCGCCCCGCCCAAGAACTCCTTCATCAGCGTCGTGTTGCCAGAGCGGCGGCTGATCGATGCGCGGACACGATCGCGCAGCACGTCCGACTGCTCGAAGATCGGTCCAACCTTGCGCCGCGACGCGCGCTTCGCGAGGTCGACCGTGGGCGAGACGAAGAGGATCGTGCGCGGCGCTTGGCAGATGAGGAAGCCGACGTAGGCCGCAGCGCCGATCGTCCAGCCCAGTTGGCCGCCCTTCATGCCGAGGACGCGCTGTACCGGCGAGTCGGGGGAAAGTGCCTCGAGCACGTCACGCATGTACGGCGCACGGCGGAAGCGGTAGGGGCCGGGCGCGCTGGTCTCGCCGTCGGAGAGGACGATGTGCTCTTCGATCCAGGCGCAGATCGAGGTCTTCTCGTCGGGCATGAGGCCGTCGGACCAGCGAGTGGCGAAGAGCTCGAGGGCGGTCGACACGCGGGCGTCCTCCAGCGAATTCGAAGACCTACTGCACTGGCATGGCGGTGGGCGCCGGCGCGGTGGCGGTGCGACCTGGCGCCGCGCCGGCAGCTGCCGATCCGGCTGTGGCCGCCAACGTCCGCAGCCGGGTTGCGAGCTTGCGCAGCACGTCGTCGATCTCGCGGGCGAGGATTTCGCGTACGCGATGCGCGTCGCTCTCGAGCGCGAGTTCACCCGCGAGCCGATCCGGCAGTTCCTGGATCTGGTTGCGGACGAGGCGCGCGATCTCGAACTGCGCGTCGCCGGCGTCGGTCGCGTCGATCAAGCGGCCAAGCTGCTCGTCGAGCTGGACCTGCGCGAGCCGCGTCTTGACCACCTTTTCGACGACGAGCGTCCGGCGGTAGTCGTCGGGGCCGCCGCGTGCGTCGGGGCGCGGATCTGGGCGCGGCGCGATCGGTGCTGCAGGAGCGACCGGGCGCGGCGCAATCGGGAGTCGTGGTGGCGTCGCGTGCGGCTCGCCGATTCGGCTGAACGCCGGGCTCGTGCGTCGGTCCCATTCGCGATCCGCCAGGGTCGGGAGGATCTGAGCCATCCCGTCGCCGACGCGGAGCACCGAACGCACGAGGCGGCCATCGGCGATCGCGCGCTGCACGGCAGTGTGGCTCACTCCGCGTCGGCGCGCGTAGGCGCGGACGGAGATGGGCGGTTCGTCGTGGGCGGCCACGGTCGCCTGCAACCGAAACTCCTACTGCGAGCGCTTCGGATCGCCGCGCGGGATCAGGTCGCCGCCGCTGCGCGGGCGGCTCGCTTGCGGCGCGGGGGCGTCGGCGCGGCGGTCATCGGCTCGGCAGGCACCGGCGCCGCACGCCGCTGCGCGCTGACCTCGTCGAAGCTCGGTCCCGCGTCGTTCGCGCCCGCCACCATGGCCAGCCGCGCGACCTTGCCGGTCGCCTTCTGCCAGCGCAGGATCGTCCCGTCGACAAACGCTGGCGACAGTTCGATTGCGCGGCAACGGCGGCCCATGCGCTCCGCCGCGATGATCTGGCTGCCGCTGCCTGAAAACCCTTCGAGCACGATGTCGCCGGGCTTCGTGTGCAGCGCCATCGGGATCTCGAACAGCTTCGGCGGCTTCGAGGTCGGATGAAACGTCGAGAACCTCGACTTCCCATCCCAATCGACCTCCCAGACGGTGTCAAGCTGCGCTTGGCCGTGTTCAGGCTTGTGGCCCTGACGCCAGCCGAAGGCCGCCGGCTCGTGGCGCCACTGGAAGAAGCTGTGGCCGAAGACCCCAGCGGGCTTCACCCAGACGATCACTTGGTGGAAGAGCAGTCCGTGCTTCGCGAAGGTCGCGAGGATCACCGGCTGCTGGATGTGCGCATGCCACAGATAGATCGGCGCATCCGGCGCCAGATGCGGCATCGCAGCCGTGAAAAAACCATCGAGAAACGTCCCGAGGTCGGCGATGTCGATCTCGCGATAGACGTCGGTCCAGTCCTTGCCGCCCGGCTTGCCGTCGTGGGTGGGGCGGTTGGTGCCGGTGTAGTCGACGCAGTAGGGCGGGTCGGTGGCCAGCAGCGTCGCCTGCTCGCCAGCCAGGACGCGCGTGACATCTTCGGCCTTGGTCGAGTCGCCGCAGAGGAGGCGATGCTCGCCGAGGATCCAAAGATCGCCACTCCGCGTCACCGGCTGCTCGGGCGCTGCTTCGGGGCCATGGTCGTCCACGGACGGATCGACGACCGCCGCGTCCGCGACTTCAACCGCGCGCGCAGCGGCCCTGGTTTCGCTGAGCCGCAGGTAGAGGAGGTGCCCCTCGTCGGTGATCTGCTGCATCTCCGCGTCGGTGAAGCCGGCGATCGCAGGGAGCTCCGGATTGCGTTCGGCAAGCTCATTCAGGAGTGCCTCGAGCTTCGGCCAGTCCCACTCGCCGTGGACGCGGTTCAAGGCGAGGTTCAGCGCCTTCTCGTCCCACTCGTCGAGGTCGACGACGATCACTTTTGTACGGGTCTCACCCAGTGCGAGAAGGGCGTCGAGGCGCTGATGGCCGCCGACCAGGCGCTTGGTGCGGGCGTTCCAGATCAGCGGCTGGACGAGCCCGAAGCGCTCGATCGATGTCTTGAGGGCGGCGGCCTCATGCTCGGGCATGACGCGAGGGTTGTAGGCGGCGCGGGCCGCGTGCAGGTCGGCAAGCGTCATCTCGACTTCGCGGATCGGCGGCTGCGTGGCCATGTTCCGTACCCCCCAAGCGATCGGGCACGCCATGTCGCCGTACCGACGCCTTCAATGAATGCGCGTTCCCGTTCGCCTTCCTGATTATCGCTTGCTGAACGGCGATACCAAACGAAACACGAACACACCGCTCCGAACGTCTCGATGTCGAAGCGTCCGACCCGCGCGGCAAGCCACTCCTATGGTGAGCCAGACGAATTTGAGTGGCTTGTTGATCGCCGAGGCTCACGGGATGCTCCCTCGTGACCGCCCGCTCGTCCGGCGGCGGAGGGACAGCTCCGACATTGTCGCAGGGGGGAAGCATGGTGCGACTCGAAGTGAGCACACCGGCTGCTCGGGTCCTCACGACTTCAGCTGACGGCGTTGACCGGCGCCCGGTCATCGAGAGCGACTTCGCGGTCGGAGACTTCGGAGAAGTGCAACGACGCGCCCGCGTGGGACCTGCGACGCTTGACCTGAACGGCGATCTCGCCGATCTGCGGACGAGGCGGCCGCATGGCGATCTGCGAGAGTCGCGATGACGACCCAAGCCGTCCCCCAATCCGCCGACTCCGTCGAGGTGCGCCGTCGTCAGTGGGTGGTCCGCGAGGTGGTCAGCTCCTCGCTGCCGAAGGACCCGCTCCACCCGCCGACGAACGAAGCGAGTCACGTCGTCCGCCTCTCCTCGATGGACGAAGACGGATGGGGTGAGGAGCTCGAGGTCATCTGGGAGATCGAACCGGGCGCGCGGATCGTCAATCGTGGACGCCCCGAGCTGCCGCGTCCGGACGGCTTCGACGACCCCGAGTGTTTCTCCGCGTTCCTCGACGCGGTCCGTTGGGGCACCGTCTCGTCGGCCGATGCGAGCTCGCTGCAGTCGCCTTTCCGCAGCGGTGTGACGATCGAGAGCTTCCAGCTCGAACCCGTCGTTCGCGCGATCAAGATGCCGCGCGTCAACCTGCTGATCGCCGACGATGTGGGGCTCGGCAAGACGATCGAAGCTGGGCTCGTCCTCCAGGAGCTGCTGCTCCGCCACCGTATCCAGAACGTGCTCGTCGTCTGCCCCGCTGCGCTGAACGCGAAGTGGAAGGACGAGATGCGCGACAAGTTCGGTCTCGACTTCGTGATCGTCGACTCGGAGGCGATGAAGCGACTGCGTCGTGAGCGCGGACTTCACGTCAATCCGTGGACGCACTTCCCGCGCTTGATCACGTCGATGGACTACCTGAAGCGCGAAATGCCGCTGCGACTCTTCCGCGAGACGCTCCCGGGCTCGACCGAGCCGACTTATCCGCGCCGCCACGGACTCCTGATCGTCGACGAAGCGCACAACATCGCTCCATCGGGGGGCGGGAACTACGCGATCGAATCCCAACGCACCGACGCGATCCGGTTGCTCGCACCGCACTTCGAGCACAAGCTCTTCCTCTCAGCGACGCCGCACAACGGTTCTCCCGAGAGCTTCTCTGCGCTCCTGCACCTGCTCGACGACCAGCGGTTCACGCGGGGTGTACGTCGCCAGGATCCCAAGCAGGTGCAGGCAGTGACGGTTCGTCGCCTGAAGACGGAGCTCGTCGATGAGCAAGGAAAGCGCATTTTCCTCGAGCGCCAACTCCAGGCGATTTCGATCCACTACACCGTCGAGGAGAAGGCGCTCTACCAGGACCTGAAGCGATACGGAGAGCTGCGTCGTGTAGCTGAAAGTGGATCCAGCGGTGCGCGCTCGATCGGGACCGAGTTCGTGCTGAAGTTGCTGAAGAAGCGGATGTTCTCTTCGCCGCAGGCCTTCGCGGACACGCTCGACAAGCACGTCAAGACGCTGCGCGGGATCGAGGAGAAGGCCTCACCCAAGCGATTGGTTCCCGAAGGCGTGCTGCGTCGCCAGCTTCAAGCCGCCGAAGATCCCGAGGAAACGACCGACGACGAACACGAAGAGGATCTTGGGGATGCGATCGTCGCGTCGACGAACGCGTTCGACGAACTGGGAGCCGAAGAGAAGCGACTGCTCCAGGACTTGAGCACGCGAGCGCGCCAGGCAGTGAACCGCCCCGACTCGAAGACGGCCGAACTCCTGCGCTGGCTCGAAGTGACGCTGCGCCCGGGTGGCAGGTGGAACGACGAGCGCGTGATTCTCTTCACCGAGTACCGCGCGACCCAGAACTGGCTCCATGGGATCCTCGCCCATCACGGCTTCGCGGTCGACGAACGTCTCGAATTGCTCTACGGCGGCATGGACGAGGACGACCGCGAGCGCATCAAGGCCGCCTTCCAGTCCGACCCGGCGCAGTCGAAGGTCCGCATCCTCCTCGCCACTGACATGGCTTCCGAGGGGATCGACCTCCAGAACCACTGCCACCGACTCATCCACATCGAGATTCCCTGGAACCCGAACGTTCTCGAACAGCGCAATGGTCGCATCGATCGCCATGGACAGAAGTTCGCACCCGAGATCTTCCACTTCGTGGGGGCCGACTACCGCCAGAACGTGGGAGACGCGAACACTCGACCCGGCGATCTCGACGGCGACCTCGAGTTCCTCATGGTCGCTGCGAAGAAGATCCAGCTGATCGGTAGCGACCTGTTCGGCAAGGTGAGCCCGGTCATCGCGAGGCAGGTCGAGGAGGCCATGCTCGGGAAGCGTCGCGACATCGACACGTCGCGCGCCGAGAAAGAAGCGGAGCCGATCCGCCGCCTGCTCTCGTTCCAACGCAAGCTCGCCGAGGAGGTTGCTCGCCTTCGGCGCACGTTGGACGAGTCGCGCGAAGAGCTGCACATCACGCCCGAGTCCGTGCGCCGTGTGGTCGAGGTTGCCCTGCGGCTCGCTCGGCAGCCTGCGCTACGGCCCGTCGACGCTCGCTCGCAGACCTTCTGGATGCCGAAGCTCACCGGCGCGTGGGGCGGATGCCTTGCCGGTCTGCTGCACCCGCACACGAAGAAGGAACGTCCGATCACGTTCGATCACGGAGTGGCGAAGGATCGCGATGACGTGGTGCTCGCCCACCTCAACCACCGGCTGGTGGACATGTCGCAACGGCTCCTGCGCGCGGAGATCTCCGCCGGGCAGGATGCACGCCAGATCCATCGTGTCGTGGCCTGCACGGTCCCGGCGAGCGTGAGCAAGGAACTCGCCGTGGTCGCGTGGTCGCGCATCCTCGTCCTCGGAACAGACGGCCATCGCCTGCACGAGCAGGTGATCGTGTCCGGTGGCTACGTGAGCGATGGCCGTTTCCGGCGCTTCGATACCGTCGAGGAGACATCGCGCATCGAACGTGCTCTCTCCGATCGATCCGCGACCGACGCGCAACGGCAGCGCATCCGCGCTCTCTGGCCACGCATCGAGAAACCGCTCGGAGAAGCCCTGCAATTCCGCGAGCAGCAACGCACGAAGAACCTGCACACGATGCTCGAGGACCGTGCCGAGGACGAGTGCAAGAAGATCGAGGCGATCTTCGCCGAACTCCAGAAGCAGATCGAAACCGAACTCGAAGAGCGCAAACAGACGCAACTCGGATTGTTCACCGCGCTCGAACAGGCGCAATGGATTCGCGACGCAGATAGCTTGCGGGAAGAACTGATTCGGATTCCCGATCGCGTGCGCGCGGAGCAGGCCGAACTACGTCGCCGCTTCCGTGATCCGAAGCCTTGGAGCTTCCCGGTCGCTGTTGCGTTCCTCGTTCCCGAGTCGTGGTGAGAGCCAAAGACCACCCATGCAACGCCGCGCGCCGAAACCCCCGACTGCGGGAGCAAGTCACCTCGAGTGGCTGCGCCTGGTCGACGTGTCGGGCCCGTTCCTGTCGCTGCCCGTCCTAAAGGAAGCCCTGCCGCAGGGACTCGAAGCTGACGATCGCGACGTACGCGCCGAGCTGAAAGCCGCTCACGGGGAATGGAACGCGCACTCCGACGATCGTGCCTACCACACGCAGTGGATCCGCTTCGTGCTGTCGCGTGCGCTCGAGTATGGACCCGAGGTCCTCGTCGATGGTCCGGCAATCCCGGCCAAGCTCCGCGTGCGCGCTGCCCTGCACGGCGAGACGCTCCAGCCCGACGTCGCCCTGCTCGGAATCGTCGACCAAGGCGATCGCCCTGCGCGCCTGGTGATCCAGATGCACGATCCCGACACGGATCTCCAACGGGCCCTGGAGAACGCTCACTGGAAGGCCTCGCCCCTGACGCGGATGGTCGAGCTGCTACGCGGCTCCTCCGTCTCCGGCCTGTCGCTCGGCCTCGTGACGAACGGCGAGCAGTGGGTGCTCGTGTCCGCCCCGCACAAGGGCACGACGACGTTCGTGACCTGGCACGCCTCGCTGTGGTTCGAGGAGAAGATCACACTCCAGTCGTTCCGCACGCTGCTCGGCGTGCGCCGCACGCTTGGAGCCGTCGACGACACGCTTGAGCGCCTGATCGAACGCAGCGCCGAGCACCAGCACGACGTCACGATCCAGCTCGGCTTGCAGGTGCGCGAGGCGATCGAGCTGCTCGTGCGCCGCATCGACGAACTCGACCGCCGCTCCAACCGCACGGTCCTCGCCGGAGTGTCGGAGAAGCAGGTCTACGAGGCCGCCGTGACGGTGATGATGCGTCTCGTCTTCGTCTTCTACCTGGAAGAGCAGGCCGACCTGTACTTCCCGGTCGCGAAGTCGACCTTCTACCAGCGGCACTACGCGCTCTCGCCGCTCGGTGCGACCCTGCGCGCCGACGCCGACCGTCTCGGCCCCGACGTGCTCGAACGTCGGTCGTCCGCCTGGTGTCGTCTGCTGGCGTGTTTCCGCGCGATCCACGGTGGCGTCGTCCACGAGGACATGCGACTGCCCGCGTACGGCGGGCACCTGTTCGATCCCGACCGCTTCCCGTTCCTGGAAGGTCGCAAGCCGGGCGAGAGCTGGCACACCGTCCAGGCATCGCCGCTCGGTGTCGACGACGCGACGGTGCTGTTCGTGCTCGAGGCGCTGCAGGTCCTGCGCGTGCGAGACACGGGCGCGAACGGAGCCGAGACACGGCGTCTGTCGTTCCGCGAGCTGGGTGTCGAGCAGATCGGCAACGTCTACGAGAGCCTGCTTGATCACACGGCGAAGCGCGCGGCCGACGCCGTGGTCAGCCTCAAGGGGCCAAAGGGCGAGGAGCCCGAGATCGAGCTGCGCGAGCTGGAGCAGTGCTACGACGCGAGCGATCCGTCGAAGCTCGTTTCGTTCGTGAAGGAGAAGACCGGGCGCTCCGAGCCTTCGATCAAAAAGGACCTCGAGTACGAGATCGAAGACGATTCGGCGCGCTGGCTGGTCGCGTGCGGTAACGACCACGACCTGTATGGGCGCGTGAAGCCGGTCGCCGGGTTGGTTCGCGAAGATCGTCGCCAGCAACCGGCCGTGTATCCGAAGGACAGCGTGTACGTCACGGCGGGCGCGGATCGACGCAGCACGGGCACGCACTACACGCCGCCGAGCTTGACGGAGCCCGTCGTTCGGTACGCGCTCGAACCGCTCGTGTACGTCGGACCCGCCGAAGGTCTCCCCGAGGCCGAGTGGAAGCTGAGGACGCCGGTGGAGATCCTCGCGCTCCGCGTGTGCGACCTCGCCTGTGGGTCAGGCGCGTTCCTCGTGCAGGCGTGCCGCTACCTCGCCGAGCGACTCGTCGAGGCGTGGGAGCTGCTCGAAACCGCGAACCCAGGGCGGCTGCTCGTGACGCCCGAGGGTGGCCTTTCGACCGGAGCGCAAGGGGAACGGATCATCCCGAAGGACGACGCGGAGCGACAAGCGATCGCTCGCCGCGTTGTGGCGGACCGATGCCTCTATGGCGTCGACATCAATCCGTCGGCCATCGAGATGGCGAAGCTCTCGCTCTGGCTGGTTACCTTGCAGCGGGACAAGCCCTTCGGCTTCCTGGACCACAGCATGCGATGTGGAGATGCCCTCCTCGGTGTGGTCCACAGTTGGCAGCTTGAAAGACTTAGCCTAGCCGACAGTGGTGCTCAATTGTTGCTGGCCTCGGGGGCAGTCCGCCGCACGCTTGCGGTCGCGCGCTCACTTCGCGAACAATTGGAAGTGCTCCCGACGGAAAGCACAAGAGACGTGGAGCACAAGGCGCAACTTCTGACCACAGCCGAGCGTGCTACACATGACTTGCACATCGCTGCCGATGGTCTGGTTGCTTGGCATCTCAATTCCGCTTCGAAGGACAAATCCAGCCACCAGCCCAGCGATACCATTCAAGACCTCGCGTCTGACCTTCTCACGCTGCTGGAGGATTCTGGAGCTGCCAGCGAGTCCGCGCTAAGGCGTGCAACGCTGACCCAGCAGAATGTCGCTTCGTTCGCGCGTAATGTTCCTATCGATAGCGGCTACAGCGGTCCATTTCATTGGCTCTTGGAGTTTCCAGAAGTCTTCGATCATGAGTCTCGACCGAAAGGCTTCGACTGCGTCGTCGGGAATCCGCCGTTCTTGGGATCGATGCGAATTGCGGAGGCGATAGGCGATTCTGTCCTGGCCTCGATCAAGAATCGCTGGAGGCATCGTCGGGGCAACGCTGACCTGGTTGTCTACTTTCTGTTGCGAGCGAGCGAGCTACTCCATAGGCGAGGGGCTATGGGCTTGGTGCTGAGCAAAGCGATCGCGGAAGGCAAGGGTCGCGAGATCGGACTTGAGTGGTTGTTGTCGCGTGGATGGACAATCTGTTGGTC
Organism: Planctomycetota bacterium; assembly: GCA_031409275.1. Lineage (GTDB taxonomy): Bacteria > Planctomycetota > B15-G4 > B15-G4 > SIAN01 > SIAN01. Next base: position 66,036 of record JANNXA010000055.1, on the reverse strand, counting down.
CAGAACGGCAATTCCTTGGCCGGGTGCGGCTGGAGTCGTCGTTAGTCCTTGCGTCTTGATTTCCGGTGTACACAAGGGAACGCCGTTATTGAACGACACCCCTGTGTCGGCAATCACTTCATTCCTGGATTCACGTGCCAATAGCCGGACTCCACATGTCTTGCCGTCGAACAAGGGGCTCGTTTCGCAGGGCACGGTTCTACTCGGGGACGGTTTCACGGTGTCGTTTGACACGGCGCATGCGTGGATGCGGAGCAACCCTCGCTATTCGCAGATTCTCCGACCGTATGTCAATGGCATGGACGTGAACACTTCTCCCGGCCATGAGCCTTCGAGCTGGGTGATTTGTGCGGACGACTTGAGCGAGGATCAGTTTGCTGAGTTCCCAGAAGCAATCGAACGAGTGCGTCGCCTTGTTCGCCCACAGCGTGACGTGCTTCACCGTCAGATCCATGAAGCGTGCTATTGGAAGCACTGGGACAAGAGGGCCGCAGCCTATGCGGAGCTGCGCCAATCGTCCGAGCAAGCCATCGTGATCCCTGTCGTTTCCAAGTACCTCAATGTGGCGGTGGTTCCTTCAAGCTGGATCTTGTCCAACAAGTTGATCTTTCTGCGACGCTTTGATTGGCACCTCTTTGGAGTGCTGTGCTCTGGCATACATAGCGCGTGGGCACTCAACTACATCTCGCACCTCGGCAGCACACTCAGCTATTCGATAACCGCGTGCTTTTCTACCTTTCCATGTCCTCCAGGGTCCGATGATGTGCGAGCAGCCGCCTCAGAGTTTGAGAGCGCGCGCCTTGGCAGCATGAGAGTGCGCCGTTGCGGCCTCACGTCCCTCTACAACAAGTTCCATGACCCCGCGTGCAACGACGAGGATGTGGGTGTTCTGCGGTCCTTGATGGCCGAGATGGACCGCGCGACGCTGGCCGCCTACGAATGGTCCGATCTCCAGCCTGAACACGGCTTCCACACACTGGTCGAGGGCGTGAGGTTCTCGATGCAGGACTCGCTCCGTGCGGAGATCCTCGACCGTCTGCTCGCCCTGAATCACACCCGTCACGCTGCTGAGGTAGAGGAGTAATCGAGTGCCCGATCCTGATCCCGACAAGCCGGTGCGATCTCCTGCCGAGCCTCAGGTTCGAGCGATGGAGATGGCCCCCTCCGCTAAGACCGACGCCCAGCTCGTGGCTCCGCGCACGCCGAGCCTGCCGACCATCCGCTTGGAGATCGATCGCCTCGTGCGGCTCGAACTCCAAGGACCGGCCGGTGGCCCCGACGAAGAGGTCGACGAGTCTTCGGTCAAGGACCGCTACCTCGTCGGGATGCTCGCGCCGAAGGAAACGAGCCTCGATCAGCGCGAAGACGACACGATCGAGACCGGCGACCATCCCGACAGCCGGGAGGAGGGCACGCGAGAGTTCTCCGGTGTCCGCACGGGGACGATGTTTCCCTCGTCGCTGGGCCTCAGCTTCGTCGTCGCGAAGCATGTGACGCAGGTTCGGGTCACGGCCGCATGGGGCCAGTACCAGCGCACCGACAGCGCCTCGCTCGAGACCAAGAGCGGCAACCCGCAAAAGGTCTGGAAGCGCACGCCCCACGGAGGCGAACCGTTCACCGTCGCGTTGCGCGAAGGGCCGATCGCGAAGGTCAGCCCTGATGCGCGGAAGCCCGAGGTCCACGTCGAGGGCATCGTCCGAAAGTTGAACGACCAGTGGGTCGTCACGCTCTTCCTGGTCAACGAGCAAGAAGAAGTGCAGGACGAGAAGGCGGGCAGTGCGTGGCTCTTCCAAGTCGAGCTGGCCGTCGAGGGCGTCGACGGTTCCTCGGTGTTCGAGCGTCGGCCGTCGATGCGCGGCAAGTTCGACGACGGCACCGACTTGTCTCGTGAGGAGCGCGAGATGGCGATGCTGTACCGCCGCTACGGCGAGTTCGCCGTCGGACACGGGACGGCCACCCACTCCGAGGTCGACCCGAAGGATGCTTGGAAAGCGCGGTTGCTGACGACCGTCGCGATGCCGACGTCCGAAGTCGAGCGCGTCGACGCGCCCACCGAGAACGATAAGGGCTTCGAGGGACTCAAGGGCCTCGAACTCGACATGAAGGTCCTGGCCTTCAAGTCGCGGGCAGAACTCGGACCCGCGCTCCGGCCGCTCGTTCAGGCGTACCAGCGCTGGATCGACCTGCGCGAAGGCGAGATCACGGATCCGGCGGCGAGACTCGACGAGTACCAGTCGCCCGCGCACGATGCGATCACGAGTTGCCGCGCGGCGCTACGTCGAGTCGAGGCGGGCATCGCGCTGCTGGAGCGAGACGAGCAGGCGGCCGAGTCGTTCCGCTTCGCGAACTATGCGATGTGGAAGCAGCGCATCCATTCCAAGTTCGCCGAGGATCGCAGGCGCGGTCGAAAGCCCGACCTCGAGGCCATCGACGCGGATCCGGCGAACCACTTGTGGAGGCCGTTCCAGCTCGCGTTCATCCTGCTCAACCTGCCGAGCTGCACGGATCTCCATCACCCCGAGCGCAGTCATGCGAGCGAGGCCGTCGCCGATCTCCTCTGGTTCCCGACAGCCGGAGGAAAAACGGAAGCGTACTTGGGGCTCTCCGCGTACGTGATGGGCCTGCGCCGTCTCCGGGGAATGGTCGAAGGATACTCGGGCGAGAAGGGCATCGCCGTGCTGATGCGCTACACGCTGCGCCTGTTGACGCTGCAGCAGTTCCAGCGCGCGTCCGTGCTCGTGTGCGCGTGCGAGGCGATCCGCCGCGAGGCGCTTGAGAAGGGCGACAAGCGTTGGGGCGAGGAGCCGTTCCGCATCGGCATCTGGGTCGGCGCGCGTACGACGCCGAACTGGACCGAGGAGGCGCACGAGTACATCCAGGAGGCGCGCGGCGGTGGCTCCAAGGGCTTCCACAAGACAGGCGCGAGCGGATCACCTGCTCAGCTCACTTCCTGCCCGTGGTGCGGCTCCGAGATCAAGGAGGGGCGCGACATCGACGTGGAGACGGTGGCGCAGGGGCGCTGTCGCACGATCACGTACTGCGGTGACACCTACGGCCAGTGCCTGTTCAGCAAGGCCAAGTCGAAGGACGAGGGACTGCCCGTCCTCGTCGTCGACGAGGAAATCTACCGACGCCCGCCGTCGCTCCTGATCGCGACCGTCGACAAGTTCGCGCAGATGCCGTGGAACGGCGCGACGCAGAACCTGTTCGGCCGCGTGTTGCGCCTCTGTCCACGGCACGGGTTCCGTGCGCCGGACCTAGAGGACGCCGACTCGCATCCGGCAAAGGGCTCGCATCCGGCGACCAAGACGATCGACCACCCGCCGCTACGGCCGCCGGATCTCGTCATCCAGGACGAGCTGCACCTGATCTCCGGCCCGCTCGGGAGCTTGGTCGGGCTGTACGAGACTGCCGTCGACGCCATGTGTACGTGGAAGGTCGGCGGCAAGACGGTGCGGCCGAAGGTCATCGTGTCGACGGCGACGATCCGCAATGCGGCGCACCAAGTGCGTTCGCTGTTCCTGCGCAGGGTCGCGGTGTTCCCGCCGCCCGGAACGGACATCGCGGACAACTTCTTCTCGGTTCGTCGGAAGTCGAGCGAGGACACGCCGGGGCGGTTGTACGTCGGAGTGTGCGCGCCAGGTCGTCGACTCAAGGGCGTTCTGATCCGAACGTACACGGCCTACCTCGCGGCGACGTGGCTTCTCTACGACAAGCAGTACGGCAAGCACACGGATCCGTGGTGCACGCTCGTCGGCTACTTCAACTCGCTCCGCGAACTCGGCGGCATGCGACGGCTGGTGGACGACGACGTCGCCAACCGACTACTGCGCATGAACGAGCGCGGACTCGCGCGGCGGCCGAGGCCGTTGGTCGAGGAACTGACCTCGCGGCGGAACTCGACGGAGATCCCCGGCCTGCTCGACTTGATGGAGGCCGTCTTCGATCCGGCGTTGGAGAAGCAGCGCGAAGCCGAGCGGAAGGCGCGCACGACGTTCACTTCGCAGAAGCCGATCGACGTGCTGCTCTCGACGAACATGATCTCGGTCGGTGTCGACATCGGTCGACTCGGGCTGATGGTCGTCGCCGGTCAGCCGAAGAGCACGGCCGAGTACATCCAGGCGACGAGCCGCGTCGGTCGTCGGCATCCGGGCATCGTCTGCACGGTCTACAACTGGGCGCGGCCGCGTGACCTGTCGCACTACGAAAGGTTTGGTCACTACCACGGGACGTTTTACGAGCAGGTCGAGCCACTTTCGGTGACGCCCTTTTCGGCCCGAGCTCTCGATCGAGGGATCACTGCATTGCTCATTTCCTTGGCAAGGCTTCGCTCTCCAACCCTCACAGCGAATGACGGAGCTTCGCGCGCGCAGGTGACGGATGTGTCGGCACAGCAGGCGATTCAAGAAGTTCGCGCTCGTGTCGCAGGCGTTTCGGGAAGCCAGGCTCTCGGCGACGAGGTCGCGGATCGACTGCGCCGCGTGCTCGACGAGTGGGTGAACATGGCGCGAAAGAAGCCGATGCTCGTCTACCGGGCTCGGAAGGACGGCGTCTCGGTTCCGCTGCTCCAGAAGCCAGAAGAGCGGGATTGGGAGACGTTTACGTGCCTGAACTCGTTGCGTGATGTCGAGCCATCGCCCGGTCTCGTGCTCCAAGAGGACGCCACTAAGGGAGGGAAGTGATCGATGCCGTTCGCACCCTTCCGAGTCGGACAAGCGAGGCGTAGCCAGATCCTCCACACGTACGGGGTCGGCTCCATCGTCGATCTCCCGCGCATGTCGGTGATGCCTTCCGGATTGCAGCAGTGGGCAGCACCGTCGCCTCTCAACGAGATCACCGAAGATCGACTGCTCGCGTTGGTGCAGAGCCATCTCGGGAGCCAGGTCCAACGGCTGGTCGCGCCGATCTATCGGGACGGGAGCGATCCGTTCAGCGAGGACGCGCGCACCGGGGTGCCCGTCGTCACGTTCCCGCGCTGGGTGCGTTGCCCACGTTGCCAGACGCTCGCGCCGCTCGATCTCGGGATCTTCGAGTTGAAGGAGGAGCCATTCCGGCAGGATCGCACCTGCTACGTGCACAAGAACTGCAAGATCGGCAAGCCGCCGCAGGTCGTTCCCGCGAGGTTCGTCGTCGCGTGCCGGAACGGCCATCTCGACGACTTCCCGTGGGACCAGTTCATCGCGCACAAGACTCCGGGGTGTTCCGGGCCACTCGAATTCCAAGAGAGCGGACTTTCGTCCGAGGTCGCCGACCTGCGCGTGTTCTGCAAGGGGTGCAACGCGGGCAAGCCGATGACGCTGGCGTTCGGCGACAACGCGCTGAAGCACCTGCCTCAAGAGTGCACGGGAAGGCATCCGCATCTTGGGCGCGACTACGAGGACAAAGGCTGCACGGAAAAGCCGCGCGTGATGCTGATCGGTGCATCGAACCTCTGGTTTTCGATCCCGCTCTCTGCACTGTCGCTGCCGACGGACAAGGGAAAGCTGCGACAGAAAGTTGACGAAATCTGGACCGTCTTGAAGGAGGTCTCGAGCGTCGATCAGCTCAAGCCGCTCCTCATGGTCCTGACGCAGTTCGGTGCATGGTCGCGGGATGAAGTCTGGAAGGCCATCGAGGAGCGCCGCCGAGCAACCATCACGAAGGCGACGACTCAGTCCTTCGGCGATCTGCGACGGGAAGAGTGGGGCGTGCTCACGAATCCTGCCGCTGCACCGAAGTCCGACGACTTCCGAGTGCGGTCCGCGACGGCTCCGAGGGGGTTCGAGAAGTTCATCGCCGAAGTCGTCCTCGTCGAACGGCTGCGCGTGGTGCGTGCCTGCATCGGCTTCACACGGATCGAATCGCCCGGTGATTTCGGTGATCCAGCGCAAATTCCGCAGATCCAGCGCGGGCCGCTCTCACGCGGGGCTCCGACCTGGGTCCCATCGACCGAGGTGAGGGGCGAGGGGGTATTCCTCCGCTTGCGCGAGGACACGCTGTCCGCGTGGCTCGATGGGACCGAGGCGAGACAACTCGACGGCGAATTCCGCCGCGCGCACGTCTCTTTCCGTCGCGCGCGCAACATCCCCAATCCCGAGGAGCAGTATCCCGGCCTGCGTTATGTCGTCCTGCACACGCTGTCGCACACGCTGCTTCGTCAGTTCGCGATCGAATGCGGGTACTCGGCCGCCAGTATCGAGGAACGCATCTACTCGGCCGGAGCGGACGAGGAGGGCGGCGCGATGGCTGGCGTCCTGCTCTTCACAGCTGCAGCCGACAGCGAAGGAACGCTTGGTGGGCTCGTCGCCCTCGGTGAATCGGAGTCGCTTCGACGACACCTGACTATCGGACTCCAGCGCCTCCAGCTTTGCTCGTCGGATCCGCTTTGCGCCGAACATCGACCCGAGCGCGGTCGAGGAGTGCTCCACGGCACCGCCTGCCATTCCTGCTTGTTCGTCTCCGAAACATCGTGCGAGCGCGGGAACAAGTACCTCGACCGCTCGGTTCTTGCGGTGACCGTTCGCAAGCCGCTCGCGCCCTGGATGGAAGGAGCGCCGAGCTGACATGGACCCGCGTGCTGATCTCCTGGCTCGGAAGATCGCGGAACTTGTTGCCGACCTACCGGCGGCCGTCGCCGAGGAACTCGTCGGACACTTGCAGTCGCTTGGAACGACACCGGGTGATCGAATCGGGATTGATCCCACCCCGGCGGGATTCCCGGCTGAGTGTCGTGACCGCGTCGACTCTCTCGTCGCTGCCTGGCGGAATGCCAGCGGCTCCGTGACAGCGGACACGATTGCGTTGGCCATCTCGAGTGCTTCTTGTGCCGTCGAGGCCGCGCGCCTCGGTGAGCAAGTGGAACTCGTATGGTCTGGGCCGACGAAGCCGGGATCTGCCCTCCGGCGAACCGAGCAAGCCCTGACTGAGCTGGTCCAGGGAGCTCGAAGCGAGTTGTGGATCGTCTCGTTTGTCGCGTACGCGATCAGCGGCATCCGGGACGCACTGGTCGATGCCCTCCGGCGAGGCGTGCGCGTTCGGCTACTCCTCGAATCAAGGGAGTCCGGGGGTGGACGGATCACGCACGACGGGATCTCGGCGTTGCGGTCCGTCGTCGATCTTGGAGCCGTCGTCTATGAGTGGCGGCTCGAAAACCGTCCCAAGAGTGGACGTGGGACTCCCGGCGCACTGCACGCCAAGTTCGCGTTGGCCGACTCGACCACGTTGCTCGTGACGAGCGCAAACCTGACCGAGGCGGCATTCGACTTCAACATGGAGCTTGGTGTTTTCATCGAAGGCGGTCCGAGTCCGAAGCGCGTCGCGGAACAAATCGCTTGGCTAGTCAATTCGGCGCAGATCGCGGAGCTTGGAGACGCCAATGCGTCATGATCCGGAGCCGCTCGCCCGATGTCGCCCCTCTAGTGACTTCCATCCCGGCGAGATACTGGCGCTTTGTCGAACCCTCGTTGCAATGGCCACCACGAAAGACGCTGAGTCAGATTTCGACCTGAACGCGAGGAAGGCATGAAACAGCAATTGCTCCACAAAGTCGGGGACAAAGAGCGCCAAGTAGCGGAGCAGGAGATCCGCGAGATGCAGCACGAGGTCCGCTACGACCTGCGTGATTTCACGATCGATTACATCGTCACGAAGTTTCGCGAGTCGTTCTTCTACGTGCCGCCGTACCAGCGGGAGTTTATTTGGCCCTCGACGCACAAGTGCAGATTCGTCGAGTCGGTCATCCTCGGACTTCCGATTCCGATGATGTTCGTCGCCGACATGGACGACGGCCGACTGGAGATCGTGGACGGAGCTCAACGGATCCAGACGCTTGAGGAGTTCACGAACTCCGATCTTCGATTGGAGGGTCTCAAGCGACTCAAGTCCCTCGAAGGCTTCGTCTTTTCTGATCTTCCGATTGCGCAACAGCGCAAGTTCGGAACCAAGGCGCTCCGAGTTGTAGTTCTCGAAGACAGTACGACTCCTGAGTTGCGACAAGAGGTGTTCGACAGAGTGAATACGAGCGGGGTGAGGGCGCGAGCAAGCGAAGTCCGCCGAGGAGCATTGACGGGACCTTTCATGGACTTCGTCAAGAAGCTGGCCAACGACAAACGATTCGTCGAACTGTGTCCGATCAGCGACAAGATGAAGAAGCGTCGAGAGGACGAGGAGCTTGTGTTGAGGTTCTTTGCATATTCCGACACGTACAAGGACTTTCGGCACGACGTTGATTCGTTTCTGGATCGCTATGCGTGTGAGCATCGGACGGCGTTCGAGGCCAAGCGGCTCCAGAGCGAATTCGACAGCACAATGGAGTTCGTCGAGAAGCACTTTCCTCACGGATTCGCAAAGGGTCCCGGAGCCCAGATCACACCCCGCGTTCGATTCGAAGCGATTGCTGTCGGAACGAACCTTGCACTGAGGTTGAAGCAAGATTTATCACCCTCGGATGTCCATAGGTGGCTTGCATCTGCAGAGTTTGAGGACCACACCACGACGCATGCGAGCAATTCCGGCCCACGACTTCGGGGACGAGTTGAATTCGTCCGCGACCATTTGCTCGGTGTCGAGGGCTGACGATGCAGTCCGTCGTCAAGGACTTCGAGCAGCGTGCGAAAGACATCCAGAGTTATTTGAGGATGCTGAAGAGGATGGAGTCCCCGGGCTCCGTGCTTCGTCGTCGTTCAGGTGGTAGGCCGCATTCGGTTGCTGTCGAAGACAATTGGCGGGTCATCGGAAAGGCCACCGCCTACTTGCTCATTTACAACCTCGTCGAATCGGCAGTGAGGTCGGGTTTCGAACGGCTGTACTTCGCGGTGAAAACTGACCAATGCACATGCCACAACCTGAGCGAGTCGATCCGTGCAGTCTGGATTGACCAGAAGCATCGAGCTGTGAGGTTCGAGACTGCGTCTCCTGAGAACTATCGCAAGGCGGCTTCAGAACTCGTCGACGAAATCGTCCAAAAGAGGATCGTACATCTGAGTGCCGACGAGCTGCCCGGTGCGGGCAGTCTCGATGCAGCCAAAATCAGGAAGGTATGTGAGAGGCACAACTTGAGTCTCAAAGTGCACAAGAACGCAAAGGGCGGTGCCAGCCTCGTCATCGTCAAGGATCAGCGGAATGCTCTTGCCCACGGCGAGAAGTCGTTCGCGGAATGCGGCCGCGACGTCACGCTCGATGACCTCAAGCGGACGGCTAAGGAGACGGAACTCTACGTCCGAGGGTTCCTTCGAAGTCTTGGCCGGTTCATTGAAACGAAACAATACATGTCTCTCGCCCAAGCTAAGTGATGTATCGCATGCCGTTGGCGAATCGCTCACCGTCTAACACGATCAGGCCGCTCGCGTCGTCCCCGGCGGTTCGCAAGCGGATGGCCTCGACGAAGAAGCGCGACACGCCCGAAGAACTTCGTCTTCGTCGTGTTCTTCATGGAGTTGGGTTACGGTACTTGGTGGACGCCGCGCCGCTGCCCGGACTTCGTCGCCGGGCCGACGTCATGTTTCGACGCGAACGCGTCGCAGTTTTTGTCGACGGCTGTTTTTGGCACAGCTGTCCGCGACATGGAACTCAACCGAAGTCGAATGCCGTTTGGTGGTGCGCGAAGCTCGCTGCGAACGTACGCAGGGACAGGGATACGGACCGTCGGCTTCGGTTGGCGGGTTGGCTGGTCATCCGCGTTTGGGCTCACGAAGATCCCGTCAAGGCCGCCGGTCGGATCTTCGATTCAATCGCCCGAAGGCGCTGCGAGCGGTGCGACGAGCAGATTCTCCGGCCTTGACGCCAGTCTCGCCACCGGGGGCTCGAGATCGCCCCCGGTTTATGGTTCAATCTGTCTGGAACAATCGGAGGTTGGCCTTGCCCCTCGCCGAGATCAAGTCAACCGCAAAGCGGATCAGCACCGAATCCGAGCGGGCAAGGGAGGGACATCCAGCCTCTCCTGCTCTCCGTAGGGACAGCCGGGTCGCGTCGCTGTTCACCGGAATCGGCGGGATCGAGCTGGGCCTTCACCGCGCTGGCTTTTCCGTCAGCGGACTTCGGCTCGCGTGCGAGATCGACGCGGGCGCCCGGTTGATCCTGGCCGCTCGGTTTGGCCTGAAGGGCGGACTTCACTCCGATGTCCGCCAACTTCGCGATCTTGACGGGGCGGAACTTGTCACCGCTGGTTTTCCGTGTCAGGACTTGAGCCAGGCGGGGCTGACCGCCGGCATCGACGGCGAGAAGAGCGGACTCGTCAGCGAGGTGTTCCGTCTCCTCGCCGCTGCGAAGCGCAAGGGCACCGCTCCGCGCTGGGTGTTGTTCGAGAACGTGCCGTTCATGCTTCGGCTTCAGTCTGGGCGCGCCATGGAATGCGTGGTCCAGGGATTCGAAAAGCTCGGCTACCGTTGGTGGGCATACAGAGTATTCGACTCGCTGCAGTTTGGTCTTCCCCAGCGCCGTCGGCGCGTTTTCTTCCTGGCATCTCGCTCGCCCGAGGACGATCCTCGATCCGTCCTGTTCGACCCGTCCGATGGCGTTGTGAAGGAACTCCCGTCTGACGAAGAAAGCGGCTCCTGCTATGGCTTCTACTGGACCGAGGGCAACCGAGGGCTGGGCTGGGCAGCAGAGGCCATCCCGACGCTCAAGGGTGGATCGAGCCTCGGCATCCCTTCACCCCCTGCGATCTGGTTCCGTGACACGAATGAGTTCTCGACACCGTCAATTGAACTTGCGGAACGGATCCAGGGTTTTCCCGTTGGCTGGACTGATGTCAGCGGGCCTGGTGTTCGAAACAACTCTCGTTGGAAGTATGTCGGGAACGCTGTTCCCGTCCGCGTCGCCGAGTGGATTGGCAAGCGACTTCTTTCACCTGTCGCAGTGACGGAGGATGGCGTCCCATTCGATCGTGCGTCTGGACGCTCGTGGCCCCTTGCCGCGTTCAGCCGTGAAGGAAAGGCATTCGAGGCGCGCAGCCAGCCCGAAGGGCCGGTCGGCAACTGCTCGCGGAAGCGGCTATCCGAAATGTCGATCCTCGCGCCAGAAAGGCGACATCTACACGTACAGCCACTCTCGCTCCGCGCCGCAAGCGGCGTGCTCATGCGCCTTGTGCGAGCGCGGAAAGAGGGGCGGCTACGTCCACGCGAGGACTTCATGAATGCGCTCAGTCGCTACGTCGCGAACCACGACGATCGACCAGCCTTTGCGTTGCGAGGCGCGCGTGCCAGATGAGACCAGAACAACGAGTCCGTAACATAAGACGTTTTGACGCAGTGCTCATTCCGGAGTGAGCGCAACCGATGCCCTTGGAATCCATCGACCTCACCCGCGAGTAGATATACGAAGCCGTCTGGTCCGAGCCGACGCGTGACGCTGCGGGGAAGTACGGCGCTCCGACGTGGCGCTAGTGAGGATCTGCCGAGAGTTCGCCGTGCGCCGATCGAAACATGGCTACTGGCTGGGGAAGTCGGTCGGGCACAAACCGGAGCCACAGTCGGAGCGCCTGACCGACGCCCTCACGATTGGCGTGGACACCCGCTCCGTGATGCGATCGATGTCACGCCGGCCGACAAGTCTCGGAACCGCCGCGCCGACCAGTTGCCCGCAGTTTGAGTTTTCGTCAAGGTCGCGCACCGGAGCTGCCCGACCGTCGCCACGCCCTTATGGTGCAGCCGAACGGCCGTGGCTGAATCGCGTGCCGAACCGCGACTGAATGCGGTGCTTGGAGGATCGGTCGTGCCAGAGCTCAGCCGGTGCTTCGACGACGGCCCCTACCACCACGTTCGTTTCGCGCCGAGAGCACGGCAGTCGAAGGCGGGCGACCGCAACGCCGCGAGGCGGAGCGAATCTCGACGATTTGTCACGCCACGTCTCGTCGCTCAAAGTTTGTTGACCGAGAGCACGACGCTGTTCGCTTTCGCGTCACAGTTGGACTTGGGTGCCCGATCGGCCGCGAATACGAACAGAGAGCAGTTCGCTTTTCCTGATCGCTTGGGGAGCCAACGCGCTCCTCGCCCGTCAGCGCGGCAGCCCCGGTGGTTGACAGCGGCCGCTCGTACCCCGCTCGCTGGCCTCGTCGGAAGTCGCGCGTCACGCGCGAGATACGGCGGTCACCAAAGCGCCGCCGTTTCTCTGTTCGCAGCGCTTCGCTTGGACCCGCGTCGCGCATCAGCGAACTCTCGGCCGCGATTGCTCTCGGACTCTCTCGTCGTGGAAGAGAGGAAGAGGGCGGTAAACAGCGAACCCGAGATCCGCTTGGCCCCCAAGCGTGATGCAAACGCGGGACAGCTTGGTTGACGCCAACAGAGCGCGAACGGGTCGCTCCGCCATCTTGATTCCAGGTCGCTCGAGAGCGTGACTGTCTCCCCGCGCGCGCATTTCGCGTGCGCTTGGAGACGACGATGCCGATCGAATCCGATGCCCTGACCGCGGGACCGACCGCGGTCACTGACGATGCCTTATGGCGAACTGAGGCAGACGAGCGCGCCCACGATCGACTGACGCCCGATGCGGTGCTCGATGCCGTCGCTGCAGTCGACCTGTACGTCGAGGCCTTCCTGGCGGGCGCCAGCTTCGCGGTGGCGCGCGTCGGGAGCCAGGCGTGAAACCCCGCCTCAGCTACCGCGCGATCGAGAAGGATCCGAGCTACGAGCACCCAGTCGACCGGACGGTCCGCCGGCGCGTTGGGCGCCGCGACTTGCAGCGAGTCGTCACGACGAAGGCGGCCGCGATCGTGAAGGCGCTTGGCACCAAGCGGAGGCGCTGGCTCGAGTTCGAGGCGGCAGCCGACGAGCTCCGTGCCAAGCGGGAGGCGGCCTACTTCGACCTTGGCGTCGAGCGCGGAATAAGGGCGTGCTAGCCTGACTGCACTGAGGTGATCACAAGTGCCGCACGCCGCATGCAATGTCAGTAGTTGGCGAGTCGCTACGGCTGACGAGGCCTCGTCATTCCTTCGCTTGCTCGCACCCGGCAGTGCAATGCGCCATCTGGTCACCAACTGGTGGAACGATGGTTTGCTGTCGCCGCTCGACACGTATGCGTACCTCAGAGTTCGTTTTGGACTTCCGAATGGTCCCGCGATGGCGTTGCGTGATCAGTCCGTTAGCAATTTGGTTCACTGGGAGTACTGGCTGATGGCCGGTACATCGTTGCTCATGATCACGGGTTACAGTTTTCAAATGAAGCTTGCGGTCGCCGGAGATCCAGGGTTCGACAAGAATGAATGGACGGCGCTCGCCAAGCAGTTGAAGAAGGACATCCATCAGTTAGGGCCCGCGCTTGAGTCTATGAAGTCCTCTTTTGAACGCTGGTCGCTTGTCGTCAACCCCTACTTCCGGATTACGGACGTAGTTCGCAGACGTACGCGGCAGCTCAACCGTATCAATCTAAATGCCATACATGTGCCGCCACGGCCTGTGCATCGCCGTGAGGCTGCCTCACGTTCTCATGCGATGACGAAGGCGATGCGTGCGTATGGCCGCGCGGCTGAGCTTAGCCTCTCCATTCGAATGTTGGCTCCGGTCATGGGCGAGGCGTTCGTAAACCTCTTGCTACTCACGCTACTTCGACCCGATTTGCGCCGGGACAAGGTGGTCCTCAATTCCCGGCTCCGCGAGCAAATCGATGTTCGAGTCAAGATGCTGCACGTACACTGCCTCGGCTTCATACGCCCGCTCACCGACGACTCACCCGAGGTAGCTGAGTTCCTTGGCCTGATGCGTGACCGGAATCAACAGCTTCACGGGAGCATTCAATTCGACCGCAAGGACCTCGAAGAGATCTACTTCGACCAGAAGTTCATCCCACTTTTTAAGACTGAGCGGTCAATGTCAGAATTCGCTCTCCGGAGCGCCATTCATCAGCTGGAACCAGACAAGGCGATCGCGGCCGTGAACGTCGTCGATTCGTTCGTTCGGCATGCACTCACATGCCTTCAGGATCAGTATTGCCAAGCAATCGAGATGTTCATGCGGACGGAACAACTCGGCTATCGACCGGACGTTCGCATGTTCGGAACCGTGCTTCCAGAACCACTTGCAGAGGCGTATTTCATGCAGGAGACGGATGGCTCCGGTGATGAAACAGCAGGCTAACATGCCCTTCTGACAGGGTCGCCGGTCCGGTGGTCGCAGGTCGATGGCCAGCGGATCTCACCAAGAGCGCCGCCCGCCTCTCCGGTCTGCCCGGCCGGATCGCGAAGGGGTTTCGCGTCCCGACGCACCGGAGTGGCGGGCGGCGCTGCGATTCTATCTCAGCCGTTCGATCCGAAGTTCGGTTGGCCCTACCCGAGCGGCGCCGTGAATACGACCGCGCCCTTCGCGTCGCGGATCTCGATCCGGTCGACGTTGCTGAGCGAGTTTCCCGCAGCGGCGTGCTCGGCGATGACCCGCTTCGCCCGCATCGCGACGTACCGGCCGTACGCCTCGATCTCGGCCTCCTGCTTGTCGGTGAACAGGGTCGGGTTCTCGGTCATGGAGAGGCCGCCGTTGAACATCAAGTCGAGGTTCTTGAGCGACGCTTGCGTCACGTGGTCGTTCGGCTGCGAGGTGGGCGTCGGGTCGGTCACCAACCAGAACTTGTCGTTCGGGCCGATGCGCATGGTCATCCTCCGGCGGCGGGGTCAGCGAGGCGGTTGGCGTCGGCGGTCGCCCTTCGCTCGATCGACTTGCAGACCTCGCAGCGCATCTCGCCGAGCTCGTCGCCGGGCCACGTCGTACGGAAGCGCGGCGACACTCGGCACCAGCGATCGCGCCACCAGCAGTCGGTCTTGCGGCGCGGCGCATGCTCGGGGCAGCAGATCTCCCCCGTCACCGGCGAGTGGTAGAGGGTCTCCGTCGTCGTTGGCATGGCGGTGCTCCGGTCAGTACGGGTCGACGTACTCGAAGACGAGTTGGAGGACGTGGTCGTAGCTGCTGGTGCGCGTCGCTCGCTCCGTGAACTCAGCGGCGGCGTCTGGGCGGCCCGCGTCGATCAGGCGCCGACGAACGAGACCGATCACGTTGAAGACGTTCCCGTCGCGGCCGATGAGCTTGAGCCGCGGCTTCGGCGGCGAGGTCGACTTCGGCTGGTCGTGCGGCGATTCGTTCATGGCGGCGATCAGGGCGAGGTGTCGGCGCGCTTGCAAGGCGAACCCGCCGCCGCGCGGAACTGACGCTCCGACGCGGTCGAAGCGCCGGTCAAGATCGCTTCCTGGGTCGCCACCGGCAGCCAGCGCAGGGCCACGATCTGCGACAGGCGGGCGCGCGTGAGCCCCAGCGCGCGCGCGACCGCCGCGTAGTCGCGCACTGAACCGGAGTCGACCAGCGCCTCGACGTGGTAAGCGAGCGCGAGCTGCCGCGCCACACGTGCTGTCCCGGCCGGTCTCGGCATGGGCGGCGTTGCTGCGGGCCCGTTGGGGACGCCGTCGACTCCGGGTTCGGGATCGCGCGCAACCGTCCTCGGTCGGGCCGCTGGTCGCTCAAGGCGGCCGGTCACCGTCAGTGCTGGCATGGCTTCGTCTCCTTGGTGCGCGGGGCTGGTCGTTCGTGTCGTCGACATGCGGTCAGGGGGCCTCGTCTCCGCTCGCCGCCGCGGCGACCGAGCGCAGGCCGTTCGCGCGGAAGGTGATGGCGACGTCGTTGGTGCGGCCGTCGAAGGTCACCCGTTCGAGCAAGAGGTGCATCACGCGCGTGCGCTCGGCCACGCTGAGCCGCGCCCACAGGGGGTCGAACGCCGTGAGCGCCGCACGCAGGTCGTCGGGATCAATCGCCGCCGCCTCAAGCGCCGCAATCTCGCGCCGAAGCGCGCGCTCCCGCTCGTCGAGCGCGGTGACTCCGGAGTCGAGCGCCCCGAGTCGTTCGAGGATCTGGGCCGATCCTTGGCCACCTCTCCCGACCGCGGCGACGAGGTGCTTGCGCTCGTCGCGCAATCCTCTGCGGTCGACCTCGCAGCCCGCGATCTCCTTCTCCGCGGCCGGCCGGCGCTCGGCGAGGGCGCGCTGCGCGGCGGCGAGCGTGGCCGCGACCAGTCCGGGCTCGCGCCCGATCGCGCGCAGCCGTTCGACCACGAACCCTTCGATGGCGCCGACCGCGATCCGCGCACCCGGACACGCCGCGGCGCCGGACTTTGCGTAGCGGGCGCACACGTAGGAGCCGTAGCGGCGAGTCCCGCGACTCGCGAAGTGGTGGACCATCGTGCTGGCGCAGGCGCCGCAGTGGAGCAGGCCGCGCAGCAGCACCCCCCACTTGTTGCGCTTCGGGAGGGCGGGACGTTGGCTGGTCGTCGCGGCGAGGAGGTCCTGCACGGCGTCGAACAGCGCGCGGTCGACGATGCCCTCGTGCGCGCCCGGATGGATCTCGTCGCCGAGCCGGACCTGACCGACGTAGAGGGCGTTCTCCAGGTGGCGGCGCAGCGTCGGCACCGAGAACGCCCGGCCTGCGACCACGGCCCCCGCGCGGTTGGTCCATGACTTGGTCGTCCATCCGCGCTCGCGCAGCTCGGCGGCCACCGGGTGGAGCGACCTGGCCTGGCGGTAGAGGTCGAAGATCGTGCGAACGCGCTCCGCCTCGGCGGCGTTCACTCGGAGCTTGCCGTCGACCGCGTCGTAGCCGAGGACGAGGTGCCCACCGGTCCACATGCCCTTGCGGCGGGTGGCGGCGATCTTGTCGCGGGTGCGCTCGCTGATGGTCTCGCGCTCGAACTGGGCGAACGTGGCAAGGAGGTTCAAGGTCATGCGGCCGACGCTGGTCGACGTCGAAAACTGCTGCGTCACCGACACGAACTCCACCCCCCTCTCCTCGAAGCGCCGCATCAGCTGCGTGAAGTCGAGGAGCGAGCGCGAGAGGCGGTCGATCTTGTAGACGGCGATCACGTCGACATCGCCGGCCTCGACATCACGCAGCAGGCGCTTGAACGCGGGGCGATCGAGCGTTGACCCAGACTCACCGCGATCGTCGTAGGGGGCTGCGAGTGCGACCCAGCCGTGAGCGCGCTGCGAGGTGACGTAGGCGACGATGGCTTCGCGCTGCGCATCGGTCGAGCCGTACTCGTCGCCGCGGTCGACGCTTTGCCGCGTGTAGACCGCGACTCGCTTCGGCGGTGCGCTGGTGGTGGCGGTGCGCCGCATGGAGGGCGTCACGGTCGGGCTCATGGCTGCGCTCCGCGTCCCGCGAGCCCGAAGAAAAGGCGGCCGTTCCAGTGGGTGCCGGTCACGACTTTCGCGATGGCGCTCAAGCTCTTGTAGACCGTGCCGTCGAAGTCGAACCCCGAGTCGAGCACACGGACGACGAGCGCTCGGTCGCGCCAGACGCGGGTGAGCGTGCTGCCGGGTAGCGGGTCGCCGCGGCGCCGCGCTCGTGTAAGGCGCTGCGACATCACATGGTCGCACTGGTTGAAGGGCAGCTCGATCTCGGCGATCAGCGCTTCGAGGCGGCGCCGCGCGACCTCGGAGAGACCCCCCAGGCGGCGCTCCTGGGCTTTGAAGGCGAGGCGGCGCAGCAGCCATGCAGGCTGCTTCGAGCGTGGTTCGCGGTCGAACTCGGTGCGGAAGCGGGCGGCGAGCGCGGCCGGTGCAAGCGCGCGCAGCGCGGCGAGCTCGGCATCAAGGGGTGTCATCGGTGGTCCTCCTTCTGGGTCGCTGCGACGCCGGAAGCCCCGTGCCTCTCGCGTCGGTCAACCCGTGCGCATGAGGGCTCGCCTTGGGGGCTCGACTCAAGGTCATTTCGGGAGGCGAGCAGGCGCAGGTAAGCCGCGGCGAGAAGGGCCGCGAGTTCAGCCTTGCGTTCGGTGGGTGCCATGGCTGTCGGGTCGAGGCGAGGGGTCATGGCGTCGCCGCCCCCTTCTTCCGCGGCTCTAACGCGCTCTCCGGCAGCGCGGACCGAATGGTGTGGCCGTCCTTGCTGTTCACATCGCCGCTTCCTACGCCGCGAGTGGCGGGTCGATCGAGCGCGGCTCGGACGATCTCCTGCCGCTTGGCGTCCGTGGTGCACTCGATGTAGAGCCGAAGGAACTCCCTGCGAACCCAACGCTCAACCTCGTCGGAGTCCTTGCCGCCGATCGCTGCGGAGCCTCCCAGGAGTCGCACCACTTCACGCGCGATGGGATCAGCGGGCAGGGTGTGACGCGCAAAGTGCGGTCGCGTTAGGGTCCACGCCCTTACCGCAGCGACTTCGGGGGATTCCACGTTCGCTTCGGCCATGAGATCGACCGGCCGGGGGAAGCGTGCGGCGAGCATGGCCGCGTGCGCGTTCGCGACGATGGTCTTGATCGGCACGTCCGCCAACGTCTCGGCGTAGGTCTCGCCAAGCATCTCGTCGAAAACCCGACCATGGATCGTGCAGAGCTTCCTCAGCTCATGGAAGAGGACGGGGAGTTCAAGTGCGTTCATGGTTAGCACGCTCCTTCGGTGGGAGGCCGGCGCGGGCGAGGAGTCGCGCCTCGGCAGCGTCCTCGGCCGACTGGCGATGCGTGATCGGACCAGTGGCGGGCGGGGCGCGGGCAATCTCGATGAACTGCGCGACGCGCGTTGAGTCGCGGACGATGAGCTCGAGCGATTGGTACTTCGTGCCACGCTCGTTCACGCCGCAGTGGAACGGCGAGCGGTGGCAACCGTCGATGGCCTCGCAGAGGTCGGCCGGCGAGTACCCCTCCTTCCGGCGCGCGCAGATGAGGCGTCGTTCCCTGTCTCCTGGGAATGCCTTGGGGTGGTAGCTGACGTAGTGCGCGATGACCGCCTCGACCTCGGCAGAGTCGATGCGCAGCGGTGAACGCCCTGGTCGAGCATTTGGCGGAAGGTGCCCCGAGTCGGTCCCGGCTGGTCCCGCGCCAGCGGGACGAGCATCTCCAATCGGAGATGCGGTCTTTGCCTTGGTCGCAGTGGCAGGGGAGGTGGAGGTCGGAGGAAGGGGGACAGAGGAAGGAGGAAGTACCGATGTCTCGCGCGACGTCTCATGCGACGTCTCATGCGATGTCGCATGCGATGTCGCGTGCGATGTCCCGACAGACGTGGCATGCCCTGTCTCACGCGATGTCTTCCGAGACCGAACCTTCTGCGTGCGCCGCTTCTCCTTCCGCCGCAGGTCGGCGTGCATGTAGGGTTCGATCACGGTCAAGTTCAGGCCATCGCGCTCAAAGATGGCAATGCCGCGTTGCTCGAGCACCTCGATCGCGGCGTCAAGTTCGGTGGAATCACGAGCTCCGCTGTGCGTGAGCCATGCGAGCAGCGTCGCGGTCAACGACCAGCCGTTGCCGTAGGCCCAGATCGATGCGCGCATCCGGCTGTAGACGCCCACCGCTGCGAGTGGGAGCGCGGCCGTGTTCGTAAGGAAGTCCGTCGCGTACGTCTCGAATGACTTCCACTTGCCGCGTTCGAACTCGACTGGCTCGAATTCGGCGGTCTTCTTCCTGGCGTTGCCGTTAGGATGGTCCACGCAAGTTCTCCCCTGCTCCCGCTCGGGCGTGCCCGGTCAAGGTGCCCGTGCGGGAGCGGTCGATTGTCTGAGCTAGGTCGCGGTCCGTGTCCCTGATCTGGTGGCGCGCAAGCTGACCGCCTCGTCCTGCCGCAGCGCCGTGTCCGCAATCGGTCGCTCGAGGGTGGTTCTGGCGTCACCGTCAAAGTGTCTGGCTTCCTCGAGACCGCCGAGGCGCTCCGCCAGCTGATTGGTCAGCAGGCCGAGCAGGCTCGCCGCTTGGGCGAGTTGCGCGGGGAGCCAGAGTCGACGCCCGGCAACGATCGCCGGAGGCGGTTTCACCCGACCGCGACGAACCGTCTCAGCCAGTCGCGGCTCAGTCGTCCCAAGGAATCGAGCGGCTTCACCGGTGGAACACGGAACACGCATCGGACCCTCCCGTGGCTTGCGCCGTCGGCCGACGCGAAATGCGTGGCCTCATGGGAGGGGGTGCCTTGCGCCGGCCGTACGGTCAAGGTTGGTCGACAGTGGTCAAGATTGGTCAAGATTGGTCATCGCGCGGCCGCGATTCGGTGTCCGTGACGTCAATGACATCATGAGGCCCCGCGAGCCATCCGCCCGTTCCGCTCGGGGGACCTGTGCAGCTTGGGCGGTCAGCCTGATGCCGGCCGTCGCAACGAGTGCATCCCGGCGGCGCGAAGTTGGTGTTCGTTGTTCAACTCGGCGGCCGGCGCGATCAGCGGCGAACCGTCGCCTTCCGTTGCGTTGAGTACGCTGTTCCACCACGGAACTAGTAGGTCGGCAAAGACGGTCACTGTTCGCTTCGCTAGCTTGATCGGGCTGCCGTTGCGCACCGCGTAGTCTCGAACAAGTCGTCGGTTGTTCCTGCTCGCAGGCAGCCCCAGCTCCTTCAGGATCGCCGCCCAACCCCGAATGAGCCGGCGTGGCGCGACCGGTTTGGCTGCGCTGGGTGCGGGTGCTGATGAGCCTGCGGCCGGAGCGGCTGACTTGGCGGCGGTCCGGACGGTGTTCGTGTCGACGAGCGGTGAATGCAGGGCTTCGTAGGCAAGCTCGTCGTTCAGTCGCCAGAATGCCCCTGCTGGACACTGCTTCCCGAGAAGCGCGAGGAGCTGAGCGAGGTCGGGCCAGCAGATCGGGGCGGCAGCTACTTCTCGCACGATCTCGGCATGCCGTCGCTCGGCTTCTTCGCTTGCGGTCTCAGCGTCGCCTGGTTGAGAGCTGTTCGCATTCGAAACGGCGCCATTCCGTCGGACCTCGTACTCCCAACGCTCCGGGACCGACTGCTGGGTGGTGAGATGATCTCCCGCACGGAACACCCCTGCCTCGGCGTGCTGCTCGCATCGACGGGCTCCGTTCAACTCACGTGCGAGGATCTCCACCGCAGTCCATGCGGCGGATGCAGCGGATGCTCCCGGAAAGTCGCTCGAAATTCGCGGGTTCGGACGAAGCAACGCGAGCCGAGGCAGGATCGGTGCGATCCAAAGCCGGGTTCGTGAGATCGCACGCACGAACTTGGTCGCGTGTCGAACGAGCATCCTCGAATGCGGTTGCGAGTGAACCTGGAGGAGTCGGAAGTCTTCCGCCGTGCCCTCGCCCCCGTGGAATACGATGGCGGCTCGTTCGAAGATCTCGATGCCGCGTACGCGGTCGAGCATGCGTTCGTGCAGAGCGAGTAAGCGGCGCAGTCGCTGCAGCGCTCGCTGCTCGGGGGTGAGTTCGATGACGTGCGCTCTGGCAGGCAGCGCTGGTGTCGGGTCACAAGGCGGGCCGTGTGGTTGAGCCGTGGTCATTGGGCAGTGTGACTGAATGAATTCGACGCGCGCCGCCGGTCGTCGCCGCCCGGCCACGGCTCGTCGCCCGAGTCTAGTCCAGCGCGTCAGCGCCGCCGGCGACATGCTCCCAATGCCCCCTGGGAGCCCGCCCCTACCCCCCGGGCATGGGTCCTCCGCCGCCCCCTTTGCCCGGGGGTGGCGTCCGCGGCGCTGGTTCGCTTGGGTCCGGTACCGAAATTCGGCGTTGCAACTGCAACGTGCAGATATGGCGCCTAGTCCGCCCCTTCCCCGGGGGGATGGTTCGAAATGGTGCCTGCGAATCGTGTGCAGCTGCAACGTGCAGCTGCAACGTGCCACCGCCACCCCCCCTTTCGCCCGACCGGCGCGCGGCGCTCTCCAGTCGATGACGAGCGGGGCTTTGTTCGCCTGCCGAAGTCGTCGCCAGCTTCCGACCATCGCCCCGTCAGCGTCGCCGGCCCGCCCACCAGTCGCGCATCGACTCCCCTCCTTTCGAATAACGCGACGGCGGCGGGACCCTTCGCACCGGCGGGGTCACTGGCGCGGGTGGCTTCGGCTTCAATTCATCGGCGACGCGCTGCCAGTCGGCGTCGCTGTAGCGGTCGAGGCCAATGATCGCGGCCGCGGCGCGGCTGTAGATCGTCGCATCGAGAGCTTCGTTGCGCGCGTGCTTCTTCGACCAGACGTAGGTGATCCTGTGGTCACCGCGGCGCTCGCGGGCGACGAGTTGTTCGGCGGTCAGCTGGCGGAAGTACTCCTCGTCGTACTCGGGGAAGTGAAGGAAGCCGCGTGGGTAAGGCTCGCCACGCTCGGGGTGAAGAGGGGGTTGCAGTCGCAACCAGCCGTAGAGCTCGCGCTTGGCGACGCTGCTGCCGACGTGCCAGAGCCGAATCGCGCGCGGGGCCTTACGCCCCCTCCAGGTGAAGTCGACGTACGAAGGCTGTCCGACCAGCGCCGACAGCGCGTCCGAGCCCTTGATGGCGAAGACGCTGTCGGCGGGCTTCCGACGCGTCCAGTTGTAGACCCCCTGGGTCTCGAAGCCGGAGTCGACCGCGAGCCCCCGGATGCGCAGCGACACGCCGTTTGAATGCGGCCACGGCCGCGCGAGCAGTCGGTCGAGCTCCTTCCAAGGAGCCTCCGTCGCGGAGTCCCCGGGGATCACGATGTAGTCAATCGACCAGCTCTCAAGCCCCTTACCCCACGCGACCACGGCGACCTCGATGCGATCGCGTTGCACGTCGGCGCCTGCGGTGAGCACGAGGCCGCCCACGGGGACCCTGCCGCGCGGGTACTTCTCGCGCCGCCGGTAGAGCTCTTCCCACGGCGGCGCGTCGCCGCGCTCCTCCCAAACTTCGCCCAAGACTTGGTTGACGAAGACGCGCAGCTTTTCGACGTCGTCCTTGGCCGCCAGAAACTGCTCGACCACGTCGCGCCAAGAAAACGTGCCCGGTGCAGCGTAGAGCGAGGAGATCTGAAAGCCCCTGAAGTGATGCGAGAGTGCCGGGACCTGCGCTCTCCACTCGCCGCGCTCGAGCATCCAGGCCTTCTTGCCCTCATCGATTGCGCCTGCGCAAGCAGCGCACGCGTACCAGACGCGCAGGTTGGGAGGCGTGCCTTCCCACAAGAGCCCCTTCCTGCCGGTCACGCGGTCGCGAAAGACCAGGACCTGAAAGTGGCCGCACGTCGGGCAGGGGACGAAGTAGCGGCTCTGATCCGACTGCGCGTAAAGCTCCTCGACGCGCGAGCGCCCGGCAAGCGTCGGCGTCGAGATGTAGAGGTGCTTTCTACGGGGAAAGGTCTTCGTAGCGCGCTCGGCGAGGAGCACCGGATCGCCCTCGCCTGGCAGCGACGCTGGGTAGATGTCAACCTCATCGAGGATCGCGACGGCGGCGGAGGTCTGGCGCAGACCAGCACCGGAGTTGGCACCAGCAAAGAGCAGCGCGCCGCCCGGAAACTCCTTCAAGAGGGTGGTGTTGCCGGTCTGGCGCGGTCCAAGGTCGCGCAGCCGTGCGCGGACGATCTCGGTCTTTTCTAGGACCGGGCCGACCTTGCGCCTTGAGGCGCGCTTCGCCAGATCGACGGTGGGCGAGACGAACAGGATCGTGCGCGGCGCCTGCGCGATGAGAAAGCCGACGAACGCCGCGGCACCGATGGTCCAGCCGAGCTGTCCCCCCTTCATTGCGACGACGCGTTGCACCGGTGAGTCGGGCGAGAGCGCCTCGAACACGGCGCGCAGATAAGGGGTGCGCCGAAAGCGGTAGGGGCCTGGCGAGTTGGTCTCGCCGTCGGAGAGGACGATGTGCTCTTCGATCCAATCGCAAAGCGAGACTTTCTCATCGGGCATGAGCCCGAGCGCCCACTGCCGGCGGAAGAGGTCATGCGCGGTGGGCATTGAGGCGCTCCTCTGAGGGTGTTGGGCGTGGTGTCGGCGCGGGTGGCGACGGCTGCGAGAGGCGCGGGCGGAAGTGCCGAGTGGGGGGCGCAGCGCGCGGCGACACGGTTAGAGCCTGCGACTCGGCGGGTGGTGCAGCGGGCGGCGTCTTCAACGTTGGAGGCGTCGGTCGCGCGATCGCAGAGGGGGGTGGTGTCGTCGGTGTAGGTGCCGGCGAGGGCGGCGGCGAGGGCAGCGGCGCCGCGATCCGCGGGACCGTTGGCGATAGCGGGGCGGTCGCGGCTGGTGGGACCACCACGCTCGGGTCGAGGCGGCGCGCGAGCTTGCGGAGCACGTCGTCGAGTTCGCGCGCCAGGATCGAGCGGACGCGATGGGCGTCGCTTTCGAGTGCGAGTTCGTCGGCGAGCCGGTCGGGCAGTTCGTGCAGCTGATTTCTAACGAGGCGCGCGATCTCGAACTGCGCGTGCCCCGCTTCCGCCGCGTCGATCAGACGCCCCTGTTGCTCGTCGAGGCGGACTTGGGCGAGCTTGGTCTTCACCACCTTTTCGAGCACCAGCGACCGGCGATAGTCGTCGGCGGTGGGGCTCCGCCGCTCAGCGCTCGGCGGTGGGAAAATCCGCGGCGCCGACGCGGCGGTGACCTGGGTCGGGGATTCAGTCGCGCGCGCGTGTGCTGGGCTTGTGTGGGCCTCCCATTCGAGGTCGGCGAGGCTCGGCAACAGCTGCGGCGGGCGCCCAGGTGCAAGTACCAGTGAGCGCGACAAACGGCCATCGGCGATCGCGCGCTGGACGGCGGTGTGGCTGACGCCGCGGTGCTGTGCGTACGCCGACACTGAGAGCGCGGACTCGCTGGTGGTAGCGGTCGTCGGTGCTTCGGTCACCGCGCGCTCCCGTGGTTAGTGCGCACTCACGGTGCTGCCGCGCGCGTGGTCGCCTTGAAGCGCCGCGCCGATCGCTGCGGCCTCGCCGACGCCGACGCGGCCGGCACCGCCGGTGCGGCGACCACGGTGGTCGTGGTGGCGACCGCCTCGGCGGCGGGCTCAAGAGCGCGCGCGCCAGTGACCTCCGCGAACGTCCGTCCATCCCCCTCGAGTCGCGCCAGTTTTCCGGTGGCCTTCTGCCAGCGCAGGATCGTCCCGTCGACGAACGCCGGCGACAGCTCGATCGCCCGGCATCTGCGGCCCATGCGCTCCGCTGCGATGATCTGACTACCGCTGCCAGAGAAGCCTTCGAGCACGATGTCCCCCGGCTTGGTGTGCAGCGCCATCGGGATCTCGAACAACTTGGGCGGCTTGGACGTCGGGTGAAACGTCGAGAAGCGCGCCTTGCCGTCCCAGTCGCACTCCCAGACCGTGTCGAGCTGCGCTTGACCGTGCGCCGGCATGTGGCCCTGACGCCACCCAAACGCTGCCGGCTCGTGCCGCCACTGGAAGTAGCAGTGGCCAAAGACGCCGGTCGGCTTCACCCAGATGATCACCTGATGGAAGAGGATCTTGTGCTTGGCGAACGTCGCGAGCAGCACCGGCTGCTGGGTGTGCGCGTGCCAGATGTAGATCGGCGCGTCCGCCGCCAGATGCGGCAGCACCGCTGTGAAGAAGGCGTCAATGAACCTCCCGAGGTCAGGGATGTCGATCTCGCGGTAGACGTCCGTCCAGTCCTTGCCGCCCGACTTGCCGCGGACGCTGCTCGGTCGGTTGGTGCCGGTGTAGTCGACGCAGTAAGGCGGGTCGGTCGCGAGTAGAGTGGCCTGTTCGCCGGCGAGGACGCGGGCGATGTCATCCCCCTTGGTCGAGTCGCCGCACAGGAGGCGGTGGTCGCCGAGGATCCAGAGGTCGCCAAGCTGCGTCACCGGCTGCTCGGGCGCTTCCTCAGGGCCGCCGTCATCGACGGCGGGGTCGACGACTGCGGCGTTCGCCACCTCGACTGCGCGAGCTGCCGCCTTTGCTTCGCTCAGCCGCAGGTAGAGCAGATGCCCCTCGTCCGTGATCTGCTGCATCTCCTCTTCGGTGAAGCCGGCGATCGCAGGAAGCTCGGGATTGCGCTCGGCGAGCTCGTGGAGGAGGGCGTCGAGCTTTGGCCAGTCCCATTCGCCGTGGACCTTGTTGAGCGCGAGGTTGAGCGCCTTCTCGTCCCACTCGTCGAGGTCGACGACGATCACTTTGGTACGGGTCTCACCGATGGCGAGGAGGGCATCGAGGCGCTGGTGGCCGCCGACCAGGCGCTTGGTGCGGGCGTTCCAGATCAGCGGTTGGACGAGTCCGAAGCGTTCGATCGAGGTCTTGAGGGCGGCGGCCTCGTGCTCGGGCATCAGGCGGGGGTTGTAGGCGGCGCGGGCGGCGTCAAGGTCGGCGAGCGACATCTCAACTTCATGGATCGGCGGATTCGCAGCCATCGCACGGTGCTCCCCGGGATTGGGAAGCGCCATCAATTGACTCAACCGTGCTGCGGACGGTCCCCGATCGCCGCTTCGATTATCGCTCTTTGAGCCATCGATCAAAGCAGCCATTTGGCAGGGGAAGGCGGTCGCAACCTGCGCGCCGCAAGGCGTCGATCGTGCGCTTGTCAGCGAATGCGACGTCGCAGTACGCGAATCCGGCAAGGTGGTCGTAGTCCTCGACGTCGCTCGGCGCAGCGGGGCTATCGGTGAGGATGCCGCCCTGTCGATACCGCAGTCGCAAGTTCAGCGCAGGATGCTCGTCCTGACGAGCAAGAACCGCGTCAACGAACAACTCCTGCTCGGCGCCTGACCGAAAAACCAAGCTTGCCTTCGCGATGATGTCGCGCACGAACTGCCGAATCTCGCTCGATGTGAACCTTTTCAGAGCTCCGCGGCTCTCGCGAATTCTCGTGATCGAGGCTGGAAGCTGTGCCCGAAACTCTGCGTACTCGGGTCGCCCTGGGGACTGAGCAACGGCGTCGATGATCTCGGCGACAGAGTGTTTGCGCTCAAAACGGCGCGCTGCTTCAAGGTCGATCGGATTGCTGTGATTCTTGAAGTCGAGAGAGTCCACCAGCATCGTCGAGAACGGAGACCGCCGCTGCGCCAACGGTCGCTTCAGCTTCACCGTTTCGTAGAACGCTTGAAGCTCGTCAGCGGCACACGTGTTCAACCCCTGGACCCACAAGACCGCTCCGAGGGTGCACACTCGATCGAGGTACATTCCCGCGCGCGAACGGCCGCTACGGTCGGCGTTGGCAGCGAGGTCACTTATGTGCGCGAACGAGAGCACCGGGGCGATGGCGCCATTTGCGACGAGCCTCTCGAACGCCGGCGCGGCATGCCGCCCCTGACTCAGCCCAATCCAGTGCGACGTGTCGAGATAGACCTTCGACGGACGGATCAACGGCGGATGAGCACGCCGACGCGTTGACGGCAACCGAATTGAACATGCTCGACTGCGCGGCGGTCGACGTGTTGTCCTTTTGGCACCTGGGCGATTCACCTCAGCGCGTACAGCCCGCGCTCAGGCTTCACCACGTCCGACATCTCGGCGAGCCGATGCCCGATGATGAGATGAAAGACCTTGCTCTTGGTCTCGTAGCCACTGGCGAGCACCATCTTCGCGATGTTGACCGCCTTCACCGGATCGGTCGCGCCCGTCAGCGCTGCACGGATCGCATTGTGGAGGCCGCTCTGCCCCTTCGGACCGGCGGGGCGGCCGGAGCGCTTGGCCTTTTCCATGGTTTTCGCCGCCGTGGCTGGACGACCGCGCTTCGCCTTCGTCGCGATCTTCGGCGGTCGACCTGGACCACGTTTGCCGGGTTTGCGACCGCGCTTCATCGTCACTTCACCCACCGCCGCGGCGACCTCCTCGTCGACCCGCGCGATCTCCGCCGCGAGAGCGTCACGACGAGAGGTCATCTCGGCGATCGCCGACTCGCGCTCGCGCAGGAGGCGCGACAGGTCGCCGAGGGTGAGGGTGGACGACGATGCGGACAGGCGCTTCTCGCGTTTCAACGAGTGCTCCTCACGATTGGGGATGTGATTCGATTCAATGGTTACGTACACCATGAACTACAACGATGGTAGCCTTCGTACTGCCACGGTGATGTCCGGACCTGCCAATTGCGCTGAGGGGCGAGCAATGAAGCACTTGTTGGGGATGATGCTGAGCGTTTCCCTTGGTATGTGCATCGGCTGTACGTCCGCAATTGAGCGTGGCGACGCGGCCCGCGCGAGAGATGACTGGGACGCGGCCGTTGGTGCCTATGAGGAGGCGGTTCGGGCGACGAACGACCCGGCCGCGATCGCGGTGATCAAGGCACGGCTCCTTGAAGCTCGCGAGCACGCCGCCGATCTGCACCTGGCGCTCGCCACCCAAAGCAGCGCCTTGCACGATGATCGCGCAGCACTCGGCCACCTTGAGCGAGCCTACCAGTTAAGGCCTTCGGAGGATGTCCGCGCCCGTCTTCAGCAGTCGCAGGCAGTCGAAGGTTCAGCAAGCTTGCGTGATGGTCGGCTGGCGCTTGAGCAGGAGCGGTTCTCGGAGGCAGTCGAACTCCTTGCTCGCGCGGCGACCCTCGCTCCGAGCGACGAGGCGTCAGAGCTTCTTGCCAAGGCCAGGACGGCAGACGCTCTTGCACGGACAGTCGAGTACGACCTGCGAGTTGCAGCGGCGCGGCGATTCTTGAGCACGCGGGATTGGGGTGGTGCGACAGCGGAGTTTGAGCGGGCTCGTCAGGCACAGGACCGGCCGGACGCTGATCGCGAAGCGTCTTTCGCAAAGTCGATGGCCGATGGTGAAGCGGCTGCTGCACGTGGTGATCAGCGGTCCTTCGACCGAGCGTGCGAATGCTTCAAGCAAGCGCGGCAGCACGAACTCGATACCTCATACGTCGATGCCCGCATCGCAGCGACCGAGATCGTTGACCTCGTGATCACGATTCAGGGCGCAGTAATCCTCCCCGCGAAGCCAGTGTCGGGGAAGCCGTGGGATGGGCTCGGTGGCGGGGCCGACGTCTCGAAGTTCGGGAAGGAGCTGGCGCTACTCGCCACGACCAATCCGCTCGTCACGAGTGCGGCCTCGTTGCTGAGCGGCGCGGTCTCAAGGGGATCGGCCGCACCGGACTGCTTCGTTGTCGTTGAAGTCGATGGCCACATGTTCGGCGGCGAGGGGACGTTCGATCAGGATGACTTCTTGCCGCATTGGGGACTGCGTTTCACGCTGCCCTACACGGCGGCGAGCGATGGGCGCCTTGTCACGGTGACGATTCGGGATCGTGATCTCGAGGACCACGACAACGTCGGTACAGCTCACCTTTCCGTAGCGGAACTCGTCCGCCGTGCCGAACTTGGGCATCTGCGGTTCTTCGATGAGACCGGAACGCTGCTTGCCGGCGGGATCGTCGAGCTGGACGTCTCGGTCGAACGAAAGCCCGCGGGTTCGGGACGATGACGGCAGCGCTCGACTCGCGACACTGATTCCGTCGCAACGCTACCGGTCCACTTGCGCCATTTGCGCGCGCGCCCACGCTCGCCACCGCTCATCCTCCCCCCGCAGCGCAATCGCCTTCACCATCGCGTCGACCTTCTCGTCCCGCCTTCCCTCCCGCACCGCCAGCCGCGCGTACGCCTGCATCGTCGGCACGTGCTCGGGCGCTGCCTCGAGCGCCGCGTCATACGCCGTGAACGCTTCCGTCACCTGACCCGCGCGCTCAAGCACGAGCGCGAGGTTCAGGCGCGGATCGGGGTGCCCCGGCAGGAGCTTCCTCGCCCACTCAAACTCGTTGGCCGCCTCGTAGAGCTTTCCCTGGCGAAAGTAGAGGACGCCCAAGTTGTTGTGGGCGGGGCCGTGGAAGAGATCGGCGGTGAGCGCCTCGCGCAGCAGCGCTTCCGCGCGTGCAGCATCGGCATCCGCGCACTCGACGGCGTCGCGCGTGAGCGTCTCGGCTTTTGAAGCGTCGCGGTGCGCAGGATCGGTGGTGCTGTAGGGCCCTGCGATCGAGGGACCCGCGCATCCGGCAGCTGCGGCGACCATCGCGAGCACGACCATGCGGTGGCGGTGGCGTGGCGAAGTGCTCATCGAGAGGGCTCCTGGACAAGTTCCGCTAGTTCCGCGAGATAGGTCGCGGCGATGACGATTCGCACGTCAACGCCAAGGTCAGCTCCATCGGTCGCAGCGACATGGGTCAGCTCGATCGATCGCGGCGTCCAGACCGTCTCAGCACCCCGCCACGCCGACAAAAAGCTGGCCACTTCGCCGAGTGCCAATCGATCGAGGGCGAGCCGAATGGTCTGGCTGCGGTAGCGCCCGCCAAGTGGCACGTCGGCCTCCGGATCGAGCGACTTCAGCCTTCCGGTCGGGATCCCGGCGTCGCGCAACACCGCGTTCACCTGCGCGATGACGTCGTTGGTGGGGCGCTTCGCTTCGGCGACCACCGCGCGTTGCGTCTTGAGCATCGCCAGTTCGCGGAGGTCTTTTGTCGTCTGATGCGTGGCGCGAGCCTCCACCTCCACCGCCTCCACCGCGTCGCCAAGCGCGCGCGCCCGCAGCGTGACAGTGAAGACCGCCACCGCCGTGACCGCCATCACCATGAGTCGACCGTGCGATCGCTTCATGGTTGTTGCCCTCCAGTCGCCGTGGACTTGCGCTGCCATGCGAGCCCGAAGCGCCAGCCATCGGGTGCGGACTGCACCGCCGGAAACGCCGCCTCAAACCCCGCAAGCGGCGCCGTCGCGGATGCCAGCGACTGCGCCGCGTCGCTGTCGGCGACGATGCCGCGGACGTGGACCGCCGTCTCCGAGATCACCACCGAGTCCGTGCGCGTCGGCAGTGACTCTGGCCAGCTTCGAAGCAGCTGCTCAAGCACGTCCGTTGCATCGCGTGCCGGCGCGATCGCGTCCCCCTGACGGCGGGTCTGGCGCAGGGCGCGAAGTGCCGCCACGAGGCGAAGCTCCGGCGGTAGCGATGCAGCTGCGCCCGCCTCGCCAAGCGCCTTCGCCACGAGTTCGAAGCGTTGCGCTCGGAGCTTCTCAGCATGGCCGATCGCTTGTCGAATGCGCCGCTCGACTCCGATGAGCGCGATGGCCAGCACGACCACCACGACGGTAATCGCACCCGTGATGCAGCGCCGCCGCCACGCGCGGATCGTCTTGGGTTCGTAGTCGCCGATCAGCAGTTCAAAGTCGCTGGGGGCGATCGACCCTTCGATCGCGGCGACCGCGTCAAGCAGCTGCTTCGGAATGGCATCCGGTGTCAGCGACACGACGCTGGCTGCGACCTCCGCCTCAATCGCCCGGCGCGGCACCGCGCACGCGATCCACTGCGTCGCGCTGACTCTCAAAAACGCCGCGTGCACGTCTTCGAGCGGCTCCGGGAGCTCTGGCTCCAGTATGAAGCGCAGGCGCTCTTCGCTGACACGCTCACCGCCTGGCACGCGCGACGCATCGAGCAGTGCGAAGTAGCAGCGTGACGACGGCCAAGTGAGCCGCTCGCAGTGGGGCGTCGGTGGCGCGGCGTCGGTCATGGGCCTGGCCTGCGTCGGGTCAGCAGCAGCTCGCCGTCTTGGCGCGTCAGTCGCACCCGCTCCGTCGTGACTTCGACCACGTCCGCATCCTCGATCCGCTCGCCCTGACGCACAAGGCGCAGTCGGTCCGCGCGTCGGTCATAGAGGGCGGCGATCAAGACACCGCCCACTTCCGTGACACCGATCAAGTCGAGTTCGAGGGGCAGCGCGGGCGGCGGCTGCGCGCTGGCATCACTCTTCGTGGTGGCATCGAGTTTCGGCAGCACCCACCAGAGCTGGCGCTCAAACGCTCGTCGATCGACTGCGAGGACTTTGTCCGCCACCGCCGCCGGTGCGGCCTCCGTAGGGACATCTTTCTCAAGGACGTCATCGGTCGCGGGTAACGGAGACAGCGCCCACTGCGCCAGCGCCCCGCCGAGCAACGCGCCGCCCCCGCAGATCGCCGCGAAACGGCGCCGCCAAACTCGCCGCGGATCGCGGGAGGGCTCACTCACCCTGGATGAGGAGGCGTTGCGCAAGTCGCCACTTCCCTTCGTGCATGTCGTAGATCGCCCAGATACTGCGCTTGGCGCGTCCCGCCCGCGCCTCGATCCGAAACGCGAAGCAATCGCTGCTCGACACCAAGTCGAAGCCAGGCCGCTCGTCGCGACGGTGGCTGCCATCAAGCGCCGGCACGGGGACCGACTCGCCTTTCTCTCGTGCAGCGACGATGAGGTCGATCCCGCCACGGCCAAGCTCGCGCAGGGCGGCATCGACGATGGCGATGGGAGCGGTGCTGACGTTGATGGCAGCACTACCGTGCGTCGCGATCCAGGCGCCGACGCTGCTCCCGGTCGATTGTGGCCAGCGAAGGACTGCTTCCCCGGTAGAGCTCTCGATCCGTGGCATCGGCGGGAATGCTTCGCCGTCGCCATTTTCGAGGTACCAGTCGAGCCCCGGGTGCTCACCGCCGCTTGGGCCGTGATCGATTGCGCTTGCCACCCCACGCGGTAGCGCCAGTCGCAGCGGCGAGGCGCCACGCGCAATCGCGAGCGGCACGAGCCCGTGTTGGTCCCACGCGATGATCGTCAGCTCGCGATCCACCCCGTCTGATTCGAAGTGATCGGCGAGTACCAAGGCGGCGGGATACAGGTTGTTTGGCGGCAGGACGAGCGAGCGCGCCTCGTGCACCAGCCACTCTTCGATGGCCCCCTCGGATGCGGCGAGGAGGTCGTCAACGAGTCGTACGCCTTGATCGACGTGATGACTGAGCGCCGACGTGGTGATCGTCTTTGAGAGGCCGAGGCAAAGGGGCATCAACAACGCAAGGACCGCGAGCGCGAAGAGCAGTGCCGCTCCCCGCCGCTCGCTTCGCTGCGGCTTGCGTGGGCGGCGCGCTGGCTCGGCTTCGCGCGCGTTCATGGCAGAGACCATTCGCGGCGCATCCCTGCTCCGGATGCAAGCTCGACGGCGACCTCAAGCGACTCTTTACCCGGGCTCAGTTCGGTCGCGAACGCGACGACCCCGCCGAGCACGACACGCGCCGCTGTCGGAACGCTTGACTCCGTGGTCGCGCTAAGGCGGGCGCGCTCGACGCTCAGGAGTTCCCGGGTAGTCGCGCGCCAGGTGTACTCGCGGATCACCGCACCGACGTGCGTGGTGCTCGATCGCGTCGCGATCCACAGGCCATCCGACGAGACCGCCACCCGGCCACTCTTCCCTTCGACGGCGTTTGCATCTGTATCGCCGACGATGAGGTCGCGATCGATCGCCGCAAACAGCGCCGCCAGCGCGACACGCTCGTCGACTACCGCCGCGGAGGTGACCGCTCGCTTTGCTGCCGTCAGCAGAAACCACGAAGTCCCGGACACGACCGTCGCCAGCAGTGCCACCGCGAGGAGCACTTCGAGCAGCGTGAGCCCAGCCGCGGCGCGACGCTTCATTTGCGCGGCTCACTCGTGGAAGGCGCCCTTACCGAGGCTTCAGCACCTACGGCGTCATCGCGCGGTCGCCGGACGTAGAGGAGGACTCTCTCTTCATCGCAGATCGCCTCGATCCAATCGTGGAGCCGAGACCCGTCGTCTTGAGGCAGCCACCGCAATCGCACGTCGTGGGGATGGCCTGTGTCCCCGAGCATCAAAGTGAGCTCGCCAGCGTCACGAAAGGCCGCAAGTGCCTCGTCATTCGCAAAGTGCTTCTCGACGAGCGCGCGCAGTACGTGCGGGTCGATCGACTCGCGCCTCGGAGCCGTCATCGCGGTCGCGGCCATCATGACCGTCAGCACCACGACAGCGATGATCGCGAGCAGCGCGATCGCGACCACGACTTCAAGAAGGGTCATCCCGCGTCGGCTGCCACTCACGGAGATGGCTCCGACTGCGTGACCCACCCCGTGAGCCCAGCGACGTCGAGTCGCGCCCGCTGCTGCCCGAACTCGACGTCGAGCGTGTAGTCGCGCGAGGCTCCGATCGGGTCAAAAGCGATCGCACGCGCGCTCCGTGCACCCTTGAGCCGAATCGAACAGGTCGCCCCAGGTGGTAGCTCGCGCTCGGCAATGATGCTGCCGCCACCACTCCCGCGAATGACGACCCGGCCACTCGTGCCGTCGTGGGACAGCTCGACCGCTTCGCCACTTCTCGCCACCAGACGGGCCCTCGCGTCGAGGTCGCGCAGCTCGCGCAGCAGCGCGCGAAACGCGGCGCGCTCGTGCTGCGCGTCACCAAAGCTGTGAAGCAGCACCGCCGCCACCAGCCCGATCAAGACCGTGGTGACCAGCACCTCGATCAGTGTCAGACCTCGAAAGCTCCCGGTGTGAGTCATCGCCATCGCTCCGTCTCGTCAGCTCTTTCGCAAGTCGACCGACGAGATGTCAGCGTTCTCGCCCTGGCCACCGGGTGCGCCGTCGGCGCCGTAGCTGACGACTTCGTAGGGGCGCAAGTCCGGGCCGGGTGCGACGAAGAAGTACGGGCGATTCCAGGGATCAAGCAACTTGGAAGGTTCGAGGTAATAGGGCTCGGTGGGGGCGGCGTAGCCATCGGAGAGAGCCTTCAATCCGAGGTCGTTGGTGGGCCACACCCCCTTCTCCATGCGAAAGATCTCGATCCGGTCGATGACCTGGCCGATGCCGGTCTTCGCGAGTTCGTGCTTCGCCCTACCAAAGGACCCCGATAAGCCGATCGCGAGCGTCGCTGCGATGAAGCCCAGGATCACCACCACGGCCAGGATCTCGACCAGGGTCATCCCGGCGGAGTTTCGCGAGCGGGGCAGCGACATGGCGGCGGTCCTTTCGTGGCGGTGGAGCATTGGCGAACGCCCGTCAAACAATCCCCTGAAGACGGGTAAGCGGCAGGATCGCCGCGGCGACCACGATGCCGATCAGTGCGGCCAGCAGCAGGATCGCGGCCGGTTCAAGGAGTGCCGCGAGTCGAGAGATCTGCCGCTCGGCACTCCGCTCCATCCGGTCGGCGAGGCGTGCGAGCAGCGGCGCGAGGTCACCGCTCGTTTCGCCCATCTCGACCAAGCGCGTGAACTCGGCCGGATAGAGCCGTGCATCGTCTTGAGTCTGCGACCAGTTTTTGCCCTGCTCGATGGCACCGGCACTGCGCTCGATTGAAGCTCGCAACGCTCCGCGGCCGGTGGTGGGGGCGACCGCCTTCAGCGCCTCGACCAGCGGCACCCCTCCGCGCAGCAGCTCCGCGAGCGCGCCCGTCGCCCGCGCGAGTTGCAATCGGCGCAGCGCACCGATGCCGATCAGCGCGCGAAACTTCGTAACGCCGGCACGGCGGTGCAGCCGCCGCTCGAAGTGGGTCGTGAGCAAGGAAGCGGCGACTCCAATCAGGAAGAAAAACAGCGCGATCGCCGCCGCGTGCTCGACGACGAACTTTCCCGAGGCCATCACCACCGCAGTAAGCGTTGGTACTTCGACCCGCGCACCCTCAAGGATTCCGGCGAGCTCCGGCAGGGTCTTGGTGCTGAGGAAGAGCCACACGGCGATGCCGACCATGCCGACGATGCTCGGGTAGAGCAGCGCGCTCGCGATCTTCTGCCCGACCTCGCTGTGCTTGGCCTGCCGTGCGGCGAGCGTCGACAGCGTCGATGCAAGGTCGCCGCCGTGCTCGGCCGCA
Source organism: Planctomycetota bacterium (assembly GCA_031409275.1). Taxonomy (GTDB): domain Bacteria; phylum Planctomycetota; class B15-G4; order B15-G4; family SIAN01; genus SIAN01. The sequence continues at coordinate 30,927 of JANNXA010000055.1, read as the reverse complement.
TCGATCAGCGCCACTTCGACGGGATCAAACCACCCCTTGTGTTCGCCAAGCGCCGCGGCAAGAGAGACACCGGCCCGAACTTGATCCGCCGTCAGTGCGAGCACTCTTCGAAGTGCTGGCTCCCGCGCAGCTTCACCGCGCGACACCGTGTCGAGAGCCTCGACCAGCGGCACCCCGGATTCGAGCAGCGTCGCAAGCCCATCGCACGCCTCCTCCTTCTGCGAGTGACGACGTGAGCGAAGATGGCGCTCGATTGCGGCGGCGATGGTCGAGGCGATCCCGAGCTGCGGCAGTCGAAACGGTGGTCGTACGGGGGCGAGGTCGAGCACCTGAAGCCCACCCGCGCGCAGCCGCGCGCGCACCTCCGCCGCGCTCTCGCCAGATGATTCGCCAGTGAGCACGCTGCCGGGCGCTCCCACCGGCGCGCCCACGATCGACACCGCGCGATATCGGAAGAGGCTCATTCAAGGGCCCCTTGGATCACTCGCTCGAGTTCGACGCGCGTCGTGGCACCTTCGGCGACGAGCCGCTCTCCCTCCTGAAGCAGCGTCCGCATGCCACGGGCCTTCGCCGCATCGCGCAGCTCGCCAAGTTCCGCTCCGCGAGCGATGAGGCTTCGCATCGCGTCGTCGATCTCGATCAGCTCAAACACGCCGATCCGACCCAAATACCCCGTTGCGAGGCAGCCAGCGCAGCCGCGACCGGCGCAGGCAGGATGGACTTTGCGCAGCAGCCGCTGTGCCAAGACCCCCGCGAGCGAGGCGCTCACTAGAAACGGCTCGACGCCAAGGTCGATCAAGCGCGTCACGGCGCTCGCAGCGTCGTTGGTGTGAAGTGTCGAAAAGACCAAGTGCCCAGTCAGCGAAGACTGGATCGCCATCCGGGCCGTCTCCGCATCACGAATCTCGCCCACGAGAATGACGTCGGGGTCTTGGCGCAGGAGGTGGCGCAGCCCGCTTGCGAAGGTGACGCCCTTTTTGGTGTTCACCTGCGATTGGCTGACCGGCAGCCCCGTCGTCGCGAGGTCGTACTCGATGGGGTCTTCGATGGTCATGACGTTCAAGTCGGGCGCCGCGATGTTGGCGAGGGTGGAGTAGAGCGTCGTGGTCTTGCCCGAGCCGGTGGGGCCGGTCACGAGGACCAAGCCGTCGGCGCGGTTGGCGGCGCGAAGGAAAGGTGCCAGCACCGCAGGTGTCATCCCAAGCCCGGCGAGGTCGGTCACCTGACGTGAGGAGTCAAGGATGCGCAGCACGGCACGCTCGCCGTAGCTGGTGGGGAAGATGCCGATGCGCAGGTCGATCGCCCGCGTCCCGATCGTCACGGTCGCGCGGCCGTCCTGTGGCAGGCGCCGCTCAGCGACGTCCATCCGGCCCATGACCTTGACGCGGCTTAAGACCGCCGCGGTGAGCGTCTTTTGGATGGTGCGCACGGTGGCAAGGGCACCATCGACGCGGTAGCGCACCAGCGCCTCGTGGTCGGTCGGTTGGATGTGGATGTCGCTCGCGCCGCGGCCGACCGCCTCGAACAGGAGCGCGTCGACGAGTTGCACGACCCGTCCCTTGCCCTGTGTGCGCAGGAGGTCTTGGTCTGCTTCGCGCAGCAGCTCATCAAGGGAAGGGCCCGCGGGAGCTTCGGGCGCGATCGCCGCCGGGCGGGCTGTGGCCGCGACCGCGGCGTAGGCGTGATCGATCGCGCGCACGACCACCTCGACATCCGCGCTCCTCGCGACGATCGGTCGTCCCACCCGTACAAAAACGTTCCAGATGGACGAGGGAGAGGTATTTGGTGAGGTGGCCACGAGCTCGCTGCCATCGGGCAGCAGCCCCTGAGAAAGCAGTGCGTGGTGGCGTGCAAACTCGCGCGGGATCCTCCGCAGGAACTCAGGCGTCGCAAGGTGGGGATCGACCACCGACGCGGCGGCGTCTCGCCCCGCGAGGGTCGCTCCCGTGTCGCTCACTTGATGAACCTCGGCTCGACCCGCGGCGTCCCGTCATCGAGCCCGGCTTCATCCTTGGCGAGGTCGCTTGCGTACTTGAGCCGCTCGAATCCGAGCCCCCGTTGCACGTCAGCCCGCAAAAACACGTAGAGCCGGGTCGTGTTCTTCGTCTTCGAAGTGCTCTCGAAAAGCCAACCAAGCAGCGGGATCTTGGCGAGCCATGGGATCTGCGATGAAGCGCGCGAGTCCGCGTCGATCAAGAGCCCGCCGACCACCACCGTGTAGCCATCGGGGATCGTCACGGAACTCGCGATCTTGTTCTGCTGGCGAGGCGGGGGAATCGCCGGGTCCGCAGAGTCGCCCACGAAAGAGCTGACCGAAACGTCGTATTCGAGCAGGAGGTGATCGCCCTCAGCGATCTGCGGGCGCATCGTGATCGTGGTGCCGGCGTCGACGGTGCCGCCGAATGACGTGGTGGCGACGGTGTCGGAAGCGTTGGTGCTCGTAAACGGGGTTTGCAGGACGGAGTCGAGGCGGCCCTCTTGGTGGTTGTTCACGAGGACGCGCGGGATCGTCAGGGTGCGTCCCTCGTTCAAAACCTCAAGTGCGCGCACGATCGCGCTGTAGCTGCCTGGGTCGAGGACGACCCCCTGGAAACCAGCGCCGCTGGGTGTAGGCAGCGTTGAGCCCGCGGCGGTGGGGGCGCCAAGCCCAAAGATCGAAGCGATGCGGCCGATGGCGTCGCCATCAACTCCGAGCTTTTGCAGCTCGACTCCAAGATCGAGCGCGTCGGACTCCGAGAGCGCCAGGACCAGCGCCTCGACCATCACCTGGGGCTCAAGTACATCAAGCCCACTGATCAGCTGATCGAGCTGCGCGAGCATGCGTGCATCGCCGACCGCGATCAGCGTGTTGGTCCCTTCGTCGGCGGAGAGGGAGATGTCGGCGGTGGTCAGCGCGCGCGTAGCAGCGCGTCGACCGCCTTCAGACGATGTCGGCGTGGCCCGATCACCGCTCGCCGGCTCGGTACTTGATGCCGCGCGTTCGACACCCTGCGAGGACTTCTCGGGCGCCGCCGGCGCCAGCGGCGAGCGTTCGCCGCTCGATGGATCGCGCATGGTGCCAGCGCCTTCGACCGCGCCGGTGGCGACCAACGTCTCGACCAGCGACAGCACTTCCCTCACGGGGCGATTGCGCAGCTTGAACGAGCGGATCGGACGGCTCGATGCACTCGATGCAGCATCGAGCCGCGCGACGAGTGCCGCGACTTGGGCGTGCTGGGAGGCCGTCGCGCGCAGCGAAAAGGTCCCAGTGAGGCTGTCCTCGACGATTCGGATCGCGGGTGCACCGCTCGCTTTGGCGTCGGATGAGAGCGTCTGTGTGACGAGCCGCGCGACCTCCGTGACAGAGAAGACCTTGGGCGCGTAGGTGGCGGTGGTCTGCACTTCGCGCTGATCGAACCGCTTGAGTAGGTCCGTGATGCGTGCGATCTGCGCGCGGGGGGCCACGATGATCACCCGCCGTTCATCAGGAGTGGCCACCAGCTTTCCGGTCGGGCTGCCGGGCTCAAGTCCCACCTGTGTCGTCAGCACGCGATCGACGAGCGTTACGAGTTCGGTCGCTGCGAGGTGCTGCACCGCGAACTCTTCGAGCGCACTCGCGTCGCGCGGTACATCGAGCAAGTCGAGCAGTTCAAGCGCCTTAAGTGCCTGCGGCTTGAGATCGGCGATGACCAGCAGATCGCTGCCCTCGGCTTGCAGGACGCTGCCACCGGGCTTTGAGAGAACAAGTTGGAGCGGTGCGATGAGGTCCTTGGCGGCGCGATGTTGCCGGCGACGCATCACGCGGATGAAGCCTGCCGAAGCGAGAAGTGGATCAGAACCCTCGATTCTGGCCTGTCCAACGGCATCGGCGAGTTTGACGACCGAGAGCGTCTTTTCGCCGGCCATCTGCACGGTGGTGAAGCCGTGACTCGCCAAGAGGCGGTTGGTGAGGGTCCAGAGTTGCTCGTCGGTGATGGCTTGCGAGAAACGAAACGTGAGCGTCCCTTTGACGACTGCTGGGTCGTACTCGATGTTGAGTTTCAGCCGGGACGCAGCCAGATCGAGGAGGCGCGCGAGGTCGATCTGCTCGGCCAGCAGCGAACGTTCGGCATCGTTGGCATCGATCGTTTGCGGTGACGCTGGTGCCGACGCTGGCGGCGAAGCATCCTGCGCGCGAGCCGTGCTTTGGATCGCTGCGGTGCTCGTGATCGATCCGAACAAGCAACACGCGACCGCGCCGAGGCGGCGCTTGTGCGACCAACCTCTCGGGTGATGGAGCGGAACCCGCGGGCTGCGTCGGGCGTCACGCATGGAGACGAGCGTAGCGCGTCCAACCGTTGCAAAGGAAGTCACAACTTTCGAGGGTTTTCGCTGATAGCGGCGCAGGCCATCAACGTTGAACATCGTGCCACCGAGCTCGCCCAACAGCGAAAGTGAGGTCCCATGCGACGACGCTGCCCGTCGGATCGCGCGCGCGACTTGCAGGACATTCTGGGGGATCGCGACCGCATCAACGGTCTGCGACGAGGCACGATGTCGCCTCGAAGCGGCGAGCCGGTCGACGCGCTTCAGCAATCCGTTGTCGATCTGATCCGTGTGATCCAGCGTGTCGTGCGCGGCGCGTGCGCTCGCTGCGGAGTGCGGGTGAGTCACTCGAACGACCTCGCGCAAGAGGTGCTTGTGCGAGTTTGGAGCGCGATCGCGCGTCGAGCGACCGGCATCCAGGACGCGGTGCGCCTCGCGCGTTGGGTGGGATCCGTCAGTCGGTTTGCGGTGGTCGACTTTGCACGCCAGGCGCAGCGCCGTCTCGTTCACGAGGAGAGCGTGTCTGCGACCGACGTGCTCGACGGGCCGAGGGGGCGCAGTTCCGCGGTCTTGCAGCGGGTCTGGAACAGGTTGGCCGTCACGTGCGATGAGCCAAGAAGGATCGCGATGTCTTCAGAAGCGGCATGTCTCCTCTCGCAAGCAATCGCGAGCCTCCCGCAAATGCAGCGAGACGCGCTCCTGCGATCGGTGATCGAGGGCGAGACTCTCGCCGTGATTGCCGAGCGGCACGGCATCTCGGCGACCGCCGCCCACCGCGAACTGCAGGAGGCCATCGACTACGTGCGAGGACTCCTGCGATGGTCGGATCTCGCGCCTGAATCGACTGAGGAAATACCCTAACTCCCCAGGAGAACTCAGAAATCTTGGAAAAAACGTCCTCGAGAAACGACTAGCTATGTAGCGGGCAATGCCGTGCTCGCCATCACTGTGAGGAGCGATGCATGGGGTCACGCATGGGGTCTCGGATGCGCTCGACTTGGTTGCTGGTGCCGGTGCTTGGAGGTGGGGCCGCGCTCGCCGCGGTGCGATCCGGAGCGGGAGATCGGGGCGATTCGGACGCCATCCCAGTGGTCGCCGCTGCGGCGAAGCCTGCAAAGCCGGAAGCGACCAACAAGACCGACGCGAAGCAGAAGATCCGGCTCGATCCGGAACTCGCGACCGCGCTCTACCGCGTCGGTCTCCAGCCGGAGCGCCTGGCGGCGACCGGGGTTGAAGCGGCGGTCACGGACGATGTCGTGCTCAACGTGAAGAGCTGGATTGCCGAGCATCCCACGTCGCTGCGCGAAGCAGACGACGCGCTCTTCGAGGCGACCAAGGCGCGGGACGCGCTCATCCGCAAAGTGCAATCGGGCCTTGCGAGTCGGGACGAAGTCGCAGCCTGCCAAGTCGCGAAGGCGGACTACGACCGGGTGGCGGCGGAACGCGCGGCAAAGCTGAAGGGAGTGTTTGACGCCGGCACACGGAGCCTCGCAAAGGACCAGGTGGATCTGGTCTCGCGGGTCCACACGAACGAGGCCGCTTGGAACGTCCCGCTCGAATACCTCGTGGTCGACCGCACGCAGGAGGAGTGGGTCCACCTGCGCGCCGCACTCGCCAACGAGAAGATCTCGGCCAAGTACGGCGAGGATCCAGATGCCGACGATCAGGCGCACCTCGCCGAAGTCCGTGCGAACCAGTCGGTGGCCACCGCCCGTGTGAACCTCGAAACGAAGCTCGGCGAGATCACCGCCGTGTGGGAAGCCGCAGCAGCGGCCGACGAGCAGTAGTAGCTCGGTCGACTCTCACGGTGCCGTAGGACGTTTCTGTCATTGTCGTTCGCAGCTTGATCACGATTCATTCGGCGTGTTCTGCCAAAGGCGCGCCGCCGGAAGTTCTGGGGGATCGCTCATGAAGGCTTCGCTCTCTGCCCTCTCGATCGCGACGCTCGTGGCTGGCAGTGCCGGGCTTGCGGCAGTGCACGCCCATCGCGTACTGGTCGAGCCCGACAAGATCCTTGAGATCGCGGCGACTTCGCTGACCACGTACCTGCCGCCCACGGCGACCACGCTCCAGACCGTGCGTCCGCGCGTCGGGCAACGCGGCACGCAGATCGATGGCGCGGTGCGGGCTGGCACGGGGTTGGGGCTTGCCATCGGTGGCAACCCGTTCGCCCATGGCTCCGGCACCAGCGTGCGCGGCAACGGGTTGCGCCTCGATCAGGGCGCCGCAGAGATCTTTGATGTTGATCTGCGGCTGCCATCGACGGGAGTCGACTGGGTCGTGGGGCGCTCCTACAACGCGCGCCAGACCGATTCCGGCGGGACGCACTTGGACAGCGCCGGCTACCAGGGAAGGAACTGGTTCCAGATCAGCAACCCCGAGGTGCTGCTTTACGACGACCCGTCGGACGGGATCTCTGAGGGCGCGGGCGACATCCTCTATCTCGTCTACGGCGCCGATCGTTTCATCGAATTCAAGCGGATCGGCGACGGGAAGACCGTGTTTCGCGCCGTGAACGGCGCTGCCGGCGTCGTGAAGCACAACAAGGACGCGACGTCGCAGCCGGGGACATTTGTCTACACCGACCAAGTCGGCAATCAGACTTATTTCTTCGACACCGATGCGGACGCGGGGGCTGCCGGCGGACAGCTCTGGAAGGTCGTCGATCCTGCCGGCAATACCGCGTACTTCGGCGACGCGACGACGGCGAGCACGGCGATCACTGCCGGATACTCCACCGGCAAGCCGGCCCTGGCATACGACGCATCCAATCGGCGCTACACCTACAGCTACTCCGGCAGCCAGATCAGCCAAGTCGTCGCCGAGATCCTCACGAGCGGGACGTGGACATCCTCGCCAGTCACCGCGACCGTCGGCAAGGTCGAGTACTCCTACCACGACGGTACCGACGGTTACGGCACCAACGGCGACCTGAAGGTCGTGAAGATCACGACGCCGCTCACAGACTCCGGCGTCGATCTCGTCCAGCGCAAGTACTACCGCTACTGGAAGAGCACCTTCGTCACCACCACCAACCCTGGCCGCGCGCACGCGATCAAGCTGATTGTCGGGTTTGATGGCTGCCGGAAGTACGACTTCACCGGCGACGCGACGTTCGATGAGGACTTCCTCGCCGAGACGACAGCCAACCTCGAACCCTATGCCGAGGCCTACTTCGAGTACGACAGCAGCGAGCGGGTGGTCAAGTCCTACGCCAACGGCGGCTGCGGCTGCGGCGGCGGTTCCGGCAACGGCGTCTACACCTACGAGTACGAAACCAACCCCTCCTATTCGGACAACACCGCCGGCTACGACGAGGACGAGTGGTACGGGCGCACCATCGTCAAGCGCCCCGACAACGCCTACGAGACCCACTACTACGACGAGGCTTTTCAGCCTCTGTCGCACGTCCTGACCAGTGCGGACCCTGACGGCGCTTCTGACCTTTGGGCGACCTACGTCGACCGGAACAGCGCCGGCATCGTTGCGGAAGTCTCGACACCGGCAAACGTGACGGCGTACACGCACAGCAGCGGGACGCCGGCGGTGCCGGTGGGGACGTTCACGAGATCAACGAGTGCCGGGCTCGTGTGGACCTATTCGCTGGTCGGGAGCAGCTACACGACGGAGGGTTTTGCGACGGACCGAAAGTTCAAGGAGGCGGGGACGAGCGGAACGGCGTACTTCGATCGGACCTGGACGTACGGCTATTCGAGCTACCAGGTCGATGGCGCGGAGACGAAGTCGCAGGTCGTGCGGCCGGTGGTCGCAACCGATCGCGAGTACGCGAGCAAGATCAGCTCCGGCACGACGGGCAGCAACCTCTGGACGTACACCTACACCTGGCACGGGGCAAGCGGCACCGACCTGCTGGCGCTGGCTCGCCTGGACACGACGGAGCCGGCGGTCACGACCGCCAAGAACGGCTCGAACGCCTCCAACGTGACCCGGAAGTACTGGAACAAGGAAGGCACGCTCGGGTTCGAGAAGACGGGGCTTGGGTACATCACCTACCACGGATACACGAACGGCCAGCAGGTGACGCTGATCGAGGATGCCGACACGGCGCACAGTGATTTCACCTCGATCACGATCCCGACCAACTTCACCAGCACCGGGACGGAGCTGCACCGGAAGTCGACCGCCACCTACGACAATCAGGGGCGCGCTGCGACATCGACTGCGAATAGCTACACGCCCAAGCGGTACTACTCGCGGTTGAAGGATCAGCGCCCGGTCACGCTCGGCTTCACCAACTCCGTCGCGGGGTCTCCGACGACGTACTACGGGCCGGTCAGCTATGACGTGCGCAATCAGGCTGGCGGTGGAGAGGTCTCGGGAGTGATCGGCCTGACGGGTAACTCGACGACGGCGGCGTTGACCGCGCTGATTGACGAGACCGATGACGACCCAATCACCGCGGTCGACACCGGCACGGTGAAGCGCCTCTCGACGAACCACTACGACTCGACTGGGCGCGAGCTGGCCGAGTCGCGGAGCTACTTCTCGATCCCGGCAAGCGAGCCGGGGACGGACGGCACCCACTACGACCCGACGACCTACGTCTACGACGACATGGGCCATCGCATTCGAACGGAAGCCCCGCACGGGACCGTCAATCGGACCGACTACGACATCCGCGGGCACGTGACCGCCTCGTGGATCGGCATGAACGACAACGGCTACACCGGCGGCGACACGACCGGCACGGCCGACATGGTGAAGACTTCCTCCGCAGTCTTCGACGCCGGGGTCGACGAGGGCAACGGCTACGTCACCACGCGGACGAGTTTCGTCCAGGATTCGACGACGGACCAACGGGTCACGACGTACACCAACGATGCGCGCGGACGAGTCATCGTCGAGGCACGACCGGCAACGCCGCACCTCCTTCACACTTATGACAACCTGGGCCGCCGAACCGCCTCCGCGTTGATGAGTTCCACGTCTGGGCTCACCTCGTCGAGCGACGCAACCACCGTGACGACGAACCGCCTCGCACTATCGGAAACGAGCTACGACGAGATCGGCCAGGTCTGGCGGACGATTCACCACAAGATCGACACGGCTGACGGTTCGGACGACGACACGCTCTACGCCGACACCTGGTACGACGCCGATCGGCAGATCATCAAGGTCGACGGCTCTCAACTGGTGAAGAGCTTCTACGACCGGCTTGGACGCCAGACCCACAACTTCACGCTGGCACGGGTGACCGACTCGACCTATGCCGACGCCGATGACTTGACCAGCGACATCGTGCTTGCGGAGCAGCAGACGACCTACGACTCAAGTGACGGCAACGTCGTCATGACGGCGCTGATCCAGCGATTTCATGATGACCAGACGACCACTGGCGCGCTCGATACCAACGCCGATTCAGACGCGCTGGTCTACACATCGAGCAACGTGAAGGGACGGATCCAGATCAGCGCGTCGTGGAACGGCCTTCAGGGCGTGTCGGACTCCGTCGAGTACGGAAGCTACGGAGGGTCGACGTTCACTCGGAGCGCGCTCTCGGTGCCGTCGCGATCGACGACCGCGCTGCGCACCTCGTACGCCTACAACGAGGACGGAACGCTGGCGACGGTGCAGGACCCGACGATTGCGACGAGCCACGTCACGAAGTACGAGTACGACGCCGCAGGCCGCAAGACGAAGGAGATCCGGCACTACGACGCGACCGTGAACAGCGGTGGCCCTTCGGGCACCGATGACAACGTCACCACCAAGTGGGCGTACACCGACGGCCTGATGACCATGCTCACGGCAGATGTCCCGACGGGAGCGGACGATCAGCAGACGCTCTACACCTATGGAACGATCAAGGGTACGAGCGCAGGCACGTCGAAGATCGCGACTGGCCACCTCTTGAAAAAGGTCTGCTACCCGGACGGGCACGTCGTGGATGCGGCCGATGATGACTTGGATGTCGTCAAGTACGCCTACAACGCGCAAGCCCAAGAGATTTGGCACCGGGACCAAGAGCCAAGCGGGCACACGGCGAACGTGATCCAGACCACCTACGACGACAACGGGCGCCAGATCCATCGCCGGGTGACGACTCCGGGAACTGGCTTTGACGCGGATGTGCTTCGGATCACGACGACGTACACCGACTTGGGCCAGGTCCTGCGGGTCCGACAGTACGACAACGCGACGCCAGGCTCGGGCACGATGCTGAACGACGTGAAGTTCACCTACAACGACTGGGGCCTCATCTCCAAGTACGAGGAGGACCGGAACGGTGCGGTCGATGGGAGCGGATCGGTCGACGACTACGGCGTGACGTACGCTTACGCCAAGTCGACTGGCGGCCGCAACGCGGTGCGCAAGACCAGCATGGCGATGAATCACGGCACTGCCGCGGCTTACAAGACCGCGTCGTACGAGTACGTCACGACCGGCAGCTACGACAACGACGCGAGCCGGGTGACGAAGGTGAAGGACGACACCGTCGTCCTGGCGGCCTACGAGTACCTTGGATCGGGATCGGTGGTCGGAACGGACTATCCGCAGGCAAGCGTGATGTCACAGGTGCACACGAACACGCCTGGCGACTACGCCGACTTCGACCGCTTCAATCGTCCGACGACGAACAAGTGGACGAAAGACCTCGCGACGGATCGGCACTTCTTCAACACGACGATCGCCTGGGATGAGGCGGGGAACGTGACGAGCGTGGATGAGGGCGTCCACGCGGGCTTTGACGTCAAGTACACGATGGACGATCTCGATCGCGTGGTGGGCGCGCAGGAGGGCACCCTCTCCGGCGGAAGTATTGGAACTGAGACTCGCGAGCAGGAGTGGACGCTCACGCACACCGGGAACTGGGGCCGCGAGAAGCTCGACCTGAACGGTGACGGCGACTGGGGCGACACCGACGAGCACGATGACACGCGGACGCACAACGCGGTGAACGAGCTTGGAACGCAGGACCTCGACAGCACGACGGGTACCACCGGCAACAACTACACCCTGACCTACGATCCCGCCGGCAACTTGACCGACGACGCGCAGAGCTACGAGTACGTGTACGACGCCTTCTATCGGCTGCGCAAGATCAAGAACACGACAACGCAGGCACTGGTCGAGGAGCTGACGTACAACGGGCTCGGGCATCTGATCGGGGAGCACTACGACACCGACACGGATGGCGACGTCGACGCGAACGACAAGTGGTACTACACGGCGTACGACGAGCGGTGGCGGGGGGTGGGGACGTTCCGGGAGAGCGACACGACGCCGAAGGAGATCTTCTGGTTGCAGCAGGCGGGGGACGACGGGAATGGCGGGAGTTCGTACATCAACGGGGTGGTGACGCGGTACAAGGATGCGAACACGGCGTGGACGACGGCGTCTGACGGCACTCTTGAGCAGGTGAACTACTACGCGCAGAACTGGCGCGGCGATGTCACGGGGCTCGTGGACGACACGGGCAAGATGACGGAGTGGGTGAAGTACTCGGCGCACGGGGTGCCGTTTGGGATGCCGAAGGGAGATGCGGACTCGGATGGAGATTGTGATTCGACGGATGCTAACGCGGTGATTCAGGGATTGATCGATACGTCCGCATACGACGTTCGCGGCGATATTGACCTTGATGGCGATGTGGACGCCTCGGACAAAGCAAGCGCGCTTGGTGCTACGAGCGACATGGGGCTTGCTGTTCTCAGCACATTCGGGAACGCAACCGGCTATGGCGGCTATCGCGAAATGCGTGGCGCTCTAGCGCTGATGAGCGCTCAGCGACGCTTGTTCTCGTCGCGCATCGGGGTATGGAACCAGCGTGACCCTCTGGGATATGTCGATGGGGCGTCGCTGCTAGAGTACTGCCAGTCGCGACCCATTACAACTGTCGATCCGGCGGGGACAATTGTCAACGTGCTTGCCGAGAACAAGGCGGATGAGGAGAGGATTCAGAGAGCCATTACAATCATGAGACTGTGTAGCCAGACATTTAGGATCTGGTTCAATACGGCTGCCGGACATAGCTTCGGGACAGTCTACATTATTCCGATGGGCGATCCAGTGACACTTGACGGATATAACTTTGTCCCAGCACAACCACCGGGGAACACCATCTTTGACCATGGGGTAGAGCCTCGCAGAGCTGATGGTCTTAGTTTTTGGCAGTTGTATGCGTCGACGACATCGCAAGTTTGTCAGGTTGATACCACACTCGTCGCGTCGTCAACTACGTCCACTAAAGACAAGCCGGATCTGTCGCGCGTCATCACGCATGAGCTTGTACACGCTGTCCGGCACATTAAGGGGCAAGACGACAAGGGGAGTGGGACAGATAAGGAGAAGAAAGATAGGGAGCAAGCGAAGGCGCAAGAGGTGGCCGAAACGGTTGCTGGCGAGGTCAAGAAGAACTGTCCTGGTGCGGATGTCAACTAGTCCTCAAACAAGCGAGTCCGCCGAAGTGATTTGCTACAAGAAGATTCCAGAGTCGGTGGACATGTTGTTCTCGTCCGGCCTTCGTGGCCGGTGCTGATCGCCTGAGTTGTGTTTCCGGTCATGTTGTTTGCTTCCGTGGCTCATTGGACCCGCGCGAGCCGGAGCGTCCGTACTCCGGCGCCAAGTCGTTCCGGTTCAGCAGCGCAGCGGATGCTCGAGCACGCTCGCGGCGCGCAGGAAGACTGGCTGCCACGGGTTCCACGCCAGCAGACGGTAGAGGACGCGCCGCCCGCTGCGCACGATCTGCGCCGGCACACGGATGAAGGCGTTCAAGAAGCGCTTGAATTCCATCGTGAGCAGCCGCTGCTTCTCCCCCGACCGCTGGCGCGCCCAGCGGCCGTCTTCCGGCAGGAGCAGTGCGAGCCACGCCTTCAAGGTCCATGCGAGCGATGCCATCACCATGTACGCCCAGTTGCTGATGAGCGTGTCGACCGGCGTGCGCAGCGCCGCGACACCATGCTCGAAGCCAACGCGTCGATGAAGTCGATCGTGCGCCGTGACACGGGCGCGAGCTGGTCGATCTACCTGACGCGGCTGGCGAAGCAGGCCGGAATCAAGAATTCGACGGCAGCAGAAGACCTGCGGCGCATCGATCGCCAGCGCCCAGGGACGCAGGTCTTGAACGCCGACTGGAAGTCGCTCAGCGACCCGGACAGCCGGATCGCGCGGAAAAAGGATAGTCGCACGCACCTGGCGTACAAGGCCGAGCACGCAGTCGATCTGGATTCGGAAGTGATCGTGGCCGCGGCGATCCATCCCGCCGACCGATCCGATGCGCAGACGCTGCCGGACACCTTGGTCCGTGCGGAGACGAACCGGCTTCTGTCCGGGAGCGAAAAGCGCGCGCAGGAAGCCGTCGCGGACAAAGGCTACCACGCGGCCGAGACGGTGCGGGAGTGCGAGGTCATGTGCGTGCTCACGTGCATCATCGAGCGCAAGCGCAAGCATCTGCGGCGCCGGGCGAACAAGTCGAAAGAACTGAAGTGCGCCGTGTACGCAACGCGCCGCCGCGTCGTGGGCCGCCGCAGTCCACGCCTGCAGCGGCGCCGAAGCGAGTGAGTCGAGAGGATCTTCGCGCATGTGTGCGAAACGGGCGGCGCACGACGCACATGGCTGCGCGGCGAAGAGTCGGTCAGCAAGCGCTACCTGATGCAGGTCGCTGCGCACAACCTTGCGATCATGATGCGCAAGCTCTTCGGACTCGGGACACCGAGACCGCTCGCCTCGCTCTGGAGCGAATCCGTTGGCCGATTGCTGGCACTCCCGCACGTCATGCTTCACGCGGTCGTGAATCTCGCGATCAGGCTCGCTGGACGGCGAGCGAACTTGCAGTCAGCGATTCGGGGTAGCGTAACCTCACGCCGTCGTGAAAACCGGGCTCTTCAGACGGGCTGCTAGGCTTTGACTCCACCTCGACGGCCTTCCGCGTCGAATGGGAAGCCATCGAGGTGCTGAATCCGATGCGAAGCCTCGGGAAGAATGGGAAATTTCGGACGATTTGGGTCAGCTGAGGCCTGTCGCGAGAACGTCAGATGAGCCTGGTCTTGGAGCAGACGCGGCCTTCTTGATAACGTATCACCCGGCGCGCGTCTTCGTGAGTCGAGCGCAGGGTGACTGGCTCCAGAAAACACTTGAGGGATGGCGACGATGATCTCTCGCGCAGTTGTTGTCGGATGGATGCTCTGCTCGCTCCAGCCACAAGATTCAAAGTCGTCCGCAGAGTCGATTAAAGTCGTCCAGACAGTATCTGGTTCATACCACAATAACGTCATAGTTGAGACGGATTGGGTCGAGAAGAACGATATTTTCACGGAGAATAAACGATCGATACCGCGTGGCAACGTCTTGACAAGCGTGCAAGCTTTGCTTACTGCCAGGCGAGACGTGCCAGACCTTCTTTTCGAACTAGGAGTTACGCGAGAGGGATTCGAAGCTCATCGCGGCGACATATTGAAAACCGCGCTGCCGCCGGCGTCCGAGGCACTCAATCTCGGGCAGACCGAATTGTCAGGCAAGCTCGAGTCGATGCTGCAGTGGGAGCGCGTTGCCCCGCTCATTCTGAAGTACGCGCATCAGGGACCGCGAAGCACGACAACTTACTCCTTCCGCGCAGAGTTCCGAGTCGGCGGCCATATGATCATCGTAGAGAGCGATTCGGTGATGCCGTGGCGTTTGCCGTGGCGCCTTACGATCGATGGCGCTCCGCCCTTCAGTTGCGACGACCTTGTCGTTCCTCGAGCCCTGCGCGGATTCGCTGACCCGGACGCAGTTTGCTACAAGTTGCTTGATGGTGCCAGTTGCTGGGGTGATCGATTCTGGTCGAGTGGCTTTTGGTATGGCTATCTGAGGAGCGAGCTCAATTCTCAGCAGGTCGAGAATGAGTATCAAACAATGGCAGGTTGGAGCGACATTGCCGCGCAGTTCGATGTTGAGAGCGTTACCACGGGTAACGTAGATGTGCATCCGGAGTCGATACTCTTTCTACTCACGGCGAAGACGCAGCGAAACGTCGCGCGTGTGCGTTGGTATAATCGCCTGCGGGAAGGGCGACCAGCTTTCAACTGGTCGTCGCTTGTCACGCTACATCGGGCTGCCGAAGCGGTCGTCTCGTCGCAGCAATGGCTACTCGACTGGAAGTCGAGCAGCATGCGGCGCGCGCTTGAGATCAACTGTGCCGGTGAGGTGGGCATCGCAGAGATTGACCTTGACGAGTTGGTGCAGCCGGCATGGGACGACGCCGGATTCTCTGGCTCACCGCAGTTCGAAATCTGCATGCTCGAAGGCAAGGAGGCCTGTGGCACGGTCTATGTAGCTGTCGGCGAAGCGGGGGCGTTGATTCTGGCGGCGCACACCAGCCGATTGCTAGATCGGTCGCTCGAGGCAATTCACGAGACGGGCGACAGTTCGGGTTCGACGGACGATTCAGCTACCAAGCCTCATTGGTTTGACGACATAGTGCTCTCATTTCACCCCTGCGGTGAGCCACCGACGTACGGTCGTGTTGACGGTACCGGAAGCTGCGAAGTCCGAGTCATGACTAGCCGGGCTGAACGACCTCGGCAGCGATGATTCTCTTATGGCTTATGGTGCAACCAAACGGCCGTGGCTGAATCCCGTGCCGAGGTGTCGCAGATTGACGCGCTTGGCGGTAAGCGTCACGTGAACCCCGCCTTGCCTCGTCGCCGTGCTCCTCACCACGACATTCTGTTCTTTTCCGTCGAGATCTCGACAACCTGGGCGTGGTGGCGAAGCGGCCGTCGACGGGTGGCGATGCGATCGGTTGGGGCGCTGGTCACGGGGCGTGTACTCGCATCAAGTGCATGTTGTTTCTAGTGGGCCACGGCTGGCTGGCTTTTGCCGCCGCTCAGGATGTTCGGTGCTGTTTGCTCTCCTCGGGTCAGGCGCAGACGGCGCATCGCCGTGCGCGGTTGGCGGCGACGCGCGCTGCGCGGGCAGCTCGTCGAGATTCGTCAAGTTCGTCAGGGACGGCGGCACCCGTCCCGAAGTACATCTCGTCGGGCGTCTGGCCGCGAAACGCCGAGTGGGGGAGGCGCGAGTTGTGTTCGGCGACGTAGAACGCGACGAGCGAGCGGACCTTGGCCATCGAGTCGAGGTGGTGCAGGTACAGCCACTGATGCTTCAGACAGCGCCACCACGCTTCGATCATGGAGTTCGAGAAGCGGATCTCGGTCTGGGCCAGGACTCGCTTCAGAAGCCCGGACGCGATGAGCGCATCGACGGAGCCGTTCTTGTTCTCCACTCCAGCGTCGGCGAGCACGGTCGGGATCAGGTCGGAGCCATGGACCTCTTGGCCGGCCTCGATGAGGACCGCGACCGTGCTGGCCGGGTCGAAGCGGTCGAGCAGTCGCCACGCGAGGATGCGGCGCGAGAAGTTGTCGATGACGGCGTGCAGGTAGACGCGGCTGTGGTCGAGGAGGCGGATCAAAGTCGTATCGATATGCCAGATTTCATTCGACCGCGTGGCACGTATGCCGACGCGAGGTTGCGCGGGGTGAACGCGAAGGCGAGGTCGACGCCATCCGCGCTGCGCGACGAGCCGCAACCAGGTCGTCGGAGACGCGAACACGGCACCCATCCGTTGCGCGAGCACGGCAAGTCGGCTGGTCGGGATGTGGCGGTAGTCCGCCGAAGTCACCAGCGCGCCAATCGTCGCCACCTCGGTCGGCGTCAACTGCTGCGACGAGGAGTTCGGGCAGGAGGATTGGTCCGCGAGTTGGCAGACCATCGCCGCGTTTCTCCAGGCGTGGAGCCGGGCGGCGGACAGGCCGAGGAGCGCGAGGACCCGCTGCACGCCAAGGACCGATCGGGTGCGCTCGATGGCCCGCAGCAGCCGTGCCTTGCCGAACGCCGGGACGCGGAGGCGGGAGAGGTCCGGTGCGAGTGTGCGCAGCAGGACGAAGAGCACCCGCAGGACGGCGGTCAGGCGCTGGTTGCGCTTCTCGAGTCGCGCGACGCGACGGCGCAACTCCGCGAGGGAGGCGTCTCCGTCCGCGGTCGCGGTGACCGAGCGGGGCGCTCGACGAATCCATCCCGCCGCCGTGGACCGGGGTACGCCGAGCCGGACCGCAATGGTCGGGTCCCCCGCATCCTGAACGAGCTGGACGAGCCGATGGTCGTAGATCCTGAGGTGGCGTTTGGGCTCCATACCGCCAGACTCCATCAGATTGGGGGGTGGAGGGAAGATGGGGCGTGTGCCAGCCCTTGCATCCTGACCGCGTCGAACATTCGAACGCAGAGTTCAGGCTGTTGCGCGGCGGAGCACGGGACCAGCGCTCAATACGATGTGTTCGTGAGACACATCGACAAGTTGCTTCGATATTGCGAGGATCCGTTTAGGCCAGACAATGACAATCAAGGGAAGCTGGCGAACGCCGCGTCGAAGTACTACGATGACATAATTAATGGACGTATCACTGGACTTTGCCGACAAATTAATGGAATCGCTCGGCAGCTCGTGGGGTTGGACAAGTGGTAGATAGGGGGGGGGGCGACATGAAGCTCGAGGTGGGTCACCTTCGAAAGGTTGCTGGAATGTTCTTCGACTGCTTGGAGAAGCGTGGTGGGAGCATTGAGTTGAATGTGGATTACTATTGGATAGTTCCACGCGACGATCGGTACAACATGCAGGCGCGGCCGGCGAGCTTAGAGTGCGGTCAATTATGTTCTGATGTTGATGACTTGGCTGAAATTCAGTGTGGGAATCTGCCGCCGGAGCCGCTCATGCTGCGGACGCTCGCTGCCGTGTTACTAGCGATTGCCGAGAGGTGACCCTTATGGTGCAGTGCGTCACGATGTTGTGGAGGATCAGCGGATGAAAGTTCCGCCCATGCAATCGTCGGTTTCGGCATGGCAGCTACCTGAGTGGCTCGGTGGGGCAACCCCGTCTGGTGCACGCGAACGAACGTGACTGAATCTGGCGCTCGATTGCCCTTGAGCGCATCGGCTGGCTGATTCGTGAGCGTAGAACCTGGCCGAGGCTCGTACGACAGGGCACTCGCCACGATCGAGTCGCGACGGTGACGCGTGGGTCGACGACGTCGCGAGAGCTACGCCGCGAGGCGATGATAGTGCGAGAGCAGGCCGCCGAGCCGTGACCGGCGCACGATCTTGCCGGTGGCGTCGGCGTGCTCGGGGTTCGGCTCGATGAGCACGTTGCCGATTCCCTGGTGCGGTCTTTCTCGATTGTAATGGGCGCAGAATTCTGCGAGCGCGTGCCTCAGCGAGCCCGGTCCGATGAAGATCATTCGGCTCAGGCACTCACTCTTGATCGACCGCACGAACCGCTCGGCGAAGGCGTTGCAGTTCGGCGCACGTGCTGGCTTATGGTGCAGGCGAACAGCCGTGTCCGAATCGCGCGCCAGAGCGCGATCGATTAAGCCGGTTGGCGGAATCGTGCCTTCTGAGATCTGCCGACGTCCAGACGGCGGGACCTTTCGCCGCGATCGAGTCGCGACGATGACGTGGATGCCATGGGCGTCGCGAAAGCTACGCCGCGCGGCGGTGGTAGTAGGACAACAGCCCGCCGAGTCGAGAGTCGCGTGCGACGCTCCCGCTCACGGCGCCGTCGTGAGACCTCGGCTCGATGAGCACGTTGCCAATACCTTGGTGATTCCGCTCGGCGTTGTAGTGCGCGACGTACTCCGTGAGCGCGTGCCGCAACGAACCCGGCCCGATGAAGATCATGTGGCTCAAGCACTCGCTCTCGATCGACCGCACGAACCGCTCAGCGAACGCGTTGCAGTTCGGCGCGCGTGCGGGACAGAGGATGATCCGGATGCCGTGGTCTTCGAGGACACCGCGGAAGGCGTCGCTGAACTTCCCGTCGCGGTCGAGGATCAGGAACCACTTCTTCCGCAGGAAGCCATCGACGCAGTCGGTCAGGTTCCTTGCGATCTGTTTCATGAAGTCGTCGTCGGGGTTCGGCGTGCTGCCGACGATGGTCACGGCGCGCGTGGCGAGGTCGATGACGAAGAAGGTGTAGTAGGTCACCAGCCCACGCGGCGTCCAGACCTCGGTCGAGAAGAAGTCGCCGGCCGTGATCGATTCGGCGTGCGTTCGCAGGAACTGCCGCCAGGTCGTTCGCTTCGCCCGTTCCGGCGCGGGGTCGATCCCGTGCTTCTTCAGGATCCTCTTGATGGTGTTCGGTGCAACGACATGGCCGAGGTTCTTGAGCGCGCCCTGGATGCGGTCGTAGCCCCAGGTCAGGTTCTCGCGCGCCATGCGGACGACCAGCTCGGCGATCCGCTGCATCACCAGCTTTCGATCCGGCTGCCGGCTCGGGAAGGTCCACTTCTGCGCGACGAGCGCCTTGTGCCAACGCAGGATCGTCTCCGGCGTGACGATCGAGGCGAACTCGTCGAGGACCTTGCGGCCCAGCGCGACGCCGCGCACTGCAAGCCGTGCGCGGTCAGCGTCGGAGAGCCGGAGCTTCCTGCGGCCGAGCTGCGCCTTGAGGATGCGGTTCTCCTCGCGCAGGTAGTCGAGGACGCGCTGCTGGTGGCGATTGAGCCAGCCGGCGAAGAGCACGGTCAGGACGTGGAGGAGGGGCGGCATGGGGCGCGGGAGCGTAGCGCGTCGTCGTGCGCACCGGCCTCGTCAGGGGCGACGCGCTCAACGCGGAGGATGGGGCGGGAGTCGGTGCGCCTCGAACGCTCAGAGCACGTCGATCGCGTCTTCCACGGCGAGGCGCGCCCGATTCATCGACGCGGCGACTGCCGGTCGAGTTCGGTGTCGGTGATCACCCGCCCGGCCGTGGAGTCAGCCGATCCCTCGCGCACGGCCTCCAGGAAGTTCGCTTGGTCGGCAAGCCGATTGAACTCTGCGAGGCTCAGAAGCACGGCGGCTGCTCGGCCGTTGCGCGTGATGACCAGGGGCCGGTTCGCGGCGCGAAGCTGGCGGATGAGTTCGGATGCCTTCGCCTTGAACGTGGTGAGCGGAACGAGGTCCTCGGAGACGCGGAGCGGGCTCATGGCGTACCTCGGCGGAGTTCCGGGTTCTGGGCCGAAGCTAGACCGTGCATCGGGGAAGTCCAGCCGCGTGCTGTTCGTGACGACAGTGCGTCTAAATCCCGCGCAGTTCGTCCGCGATCTGGTCCGGGTCGAGGTTGATCACCGGGACGTGCAGGTCACCGAGCGCGGCCATGAAGCGCAGCTTCGCCATGCCCGCCATCTCGGCCCCTTGGCCAAGCGTCACTCGGCCAGTCTCGAAGAGCTTCACCGCGAGCAGGAAGCGGAACTCGCGCTCGAGTTCGTCGGGGTTCTTCCCTGAGCGCAGCAGGAAGCTGTCGTCGTAGGGGATCGATGCCGTTCCCATCGGCGCGATCGTAGACGTTCTCGGGCGGGGAGCGATCCACATGCGGATAGGAGGCGGCGAATGCGGAGGGCGGTCATCGCTCGGTGCGGGGCCTCGTGGCGGGTTGACGTTCCCCGAAGATCAGATAATCTGACTTTGGTGGTTGGCTGCTGCCGTTCGACGGAGGATTGAGATGGCTCGTCCCCTGGCCCCGCGCCGTCCCGCGACGATCGGACGCCGGCGTGTTCGGCGTTTGACCTCGACGGAGGTCCAGCGCAACTTCGCCGAGGTTCTCAATCGCGTGCGCTACCAGGGCGAGACCGTGCTGGTCGAGCGAGGCGGGGAAGAGGTCTGCGAGATCGTGCCGCCGGCGCAACCGCGGAAGTTCACCTGGAGCGACCTCGCGGCGTTGCTCGACGCCGCCGGTTCGGCGGGTGACGAATGGGCGAGCGCGGTCGAGGACGGCATCCGGAATCAACCCCCTGCCGAGTTCAAGAAGTGGCCACGCTGATCGACAGCAGCGTCATCATCGAGGCCCAACGCGGGCATCTCGATCTTGAGGCCGTCGCCGCGAATGCGCGCGACGCGCTGCTGGCGATCTCAGCGATCACGGCGTCCGAACTGCTCGTCGGCTTGCATCTGATGCGAGACGGTGGCAAGAAGGCGCGCGCGGAGGCGTTCGTCGAGGCGGTCTTGGCCGACCTCCCGCTCGTGCCGTTCGATCTGCTCTGCGCACGCGCCCATGCGGCAGTGAGCGCGGAGCTTCGACGGAAGGGCACGATGGTCGGTGCGCACGACCTGCTGATCGCGGCCACGGCGATCGCCCGAGGCTTTTCGGTGGCGACGTGCGACGAGCGCAGTTTCCCGCGAATCCCCGGCGTCGAGGTCGAGCTTTTTCCGACGAGTTGAGGTCTGGAGCATGAAGGTCTACACGTACTCGGAAGCTCGGCAGAATCTCGCCTCGTTGCTTGAGGAGGCGTGCCGTGGCGGGTTGGTCCATATCCGTCACCGGGACGGTCAGACGTTCGAGCTTCGCCCGACGCCGCGGCGCTCGATTGGGAAGTCGCCGCTCGATGTTCCGGGCATCCGGCTCGGCCTGAGTCGCGAGGAGATCGTCGGCTTCATTCACGAAGGTCGACGGGCCGGGTGACGAGTGTCTCCACCGAGCTGCCGTCGTCGAGGTTGTGCGAGCTGTCAGCCGAGAGCGCGAGGTCGAGTCGTACTCGGTGTCCAAGTGACCGGCCAACGCGAACCGAGATCACGGCTCGGAGCCGCCGCCCCGGGAGACGACGCCGAATGGGACGCCGACCGCTGTCAACCGGCCTCGCGAAGTTCGAGTCCGTCTTGGCACCAAGCGATGCAGACGCGAACAGAGAGCAGTTCGCTTTTCCGGATCACTCGGGGAGCCAACGCGCTCCTCGCCCGTCAGGGCGCCAGCCCCGCTGGTTGACAGCGGCCGCTCGTAGCTCGCTCGCGAGCCTCGTCCCAAGTCGCGCCTGTCGCGCGAGATACGACGGTCACGAAGGCGGCGCAGATTCTCTGTTCGCGTCGACGTGATTGGGCACCCCAAGCGGTGACGCGAACTTTCGGCGTCCGAAGCTCTCGAACTCTCTGACCGATCGAGAGAGCGCGGGGCTGGTTAACAGCCGCGGCCGGACCCCATCAAGCGCATCGTTGACGCGAACATCGGCGCTCCGGTTGACAACTTCTTCTGGGGCGGAGCGTCGCGTGAGAGCCGCGAGATCTTGAAACGAGGCCGGTTCCGAAAAGGGACCGAGTAGGACTCGAACACGTTCTCTGGTTGACGGCGAGAGAACGCGTTCTGATGCGGTTTGAACGAGCGTGCATCGTCATCGCGAACGGGCGTGACCGCCCTTCTTCGAGCGCATCTCGCGAATAGCCGGAAACGTGGCTGTGACGGCTCGGGGCCGATCGGCTGATTCCGCCAGGCACTCGGACACCATGCGGTGGCTCGGGGGCGGCCGTTCGGGTGCACCCTACGGGCTCTCGGAAGGGAGTATTGCCAAGTAGGCGTTCCAGCATTGGTTCTTCTCGCCGCCGCTGAACCAACCGCCGAACCCGCCGAGCGACTCCTTCAAGCCGTCGGCGGTGGCTTGCTTCATGCTGGTCCAGCGGACGACGTTCATCGGCGCACCCTACTACGGATCAATCGCATCGCGAGGAAACGAGCGGTGTCCTTCGAACACGCAGAGCACATGGATGGCGTCGTTCAGTACGCGGTAGACGATGCGGTACGCGCCGACGATGACTTCGCGCACGTCCTCGCGCTCGATCTCCGGCACGCCGCGACCGGCGAGAGGGAACCCTGCGGCCGCCCGCGCTCGCGTCCGCAGTCGCTCGATCCACTTGCGCGCCGTCTCGGGGTGGTCGTGCGCGATGTAGCGCCGGATCGCGACAAGATCCCTCCGCGCACGCAGCGTCCAGAGGAGAGATCGTTTCATCGACGTGGCGTCGCTTCGTCGAGGTCAAGGTCGGCGTCGGCGACCACGCGCCCAGCCTCGGAGTCGGCAAGTCCCTCGCGCACCGCGTCCACGAACCGAGATTCGTCGGCGAGGCGGTCGAACTCCTCCGGGCTCAGGACAACCGCCGCCGCCCGCCCGTTGAGCGTGATGACGAAGGGCCGCTTGCGGCGGCGGAGTTGGCGAACCATCTCGGAAGCCTTCGCTTTGAAGGTCGCGATCGGAACAAGGTCCTTGGAGACGCGCAGTGGGCTCATGGTGCACCTCATAGGAGATCTGAATTCTGGGCTGAATCTAGACCATGTTTCGGCGAAGGCAAGCCGCGAGTTGAGCGGCGGGGCGGTATCGCCGGGACTGCACGCGGAAAGACGCGAGTCGAAGTCGCAGATGTTCGCGTTCGCGCCTCACTTGGTCCTGGGCACCCGATCGCCGCCGAACGCGAACAGAGAGCAGTTCGCTTTTTCTGATCATTTGGGGAGCCAACGCGCTCCTCGCCCGTCAGCGCCGCGGCCGAATCGGTTGACAGCGGCCGCTCGTAGCTCGCTCGCGAGCCTCGTCCCCAGTCGCGCGTGTGGCGCGAGATACGACGATCCCGAAAACGGCGCCGATTCTCTGTTCGCGGCGGCGTGATCGGGTACCCCAAGCGGCGACGCGAACTTTCGGGGCCGGAAGCTCTCGGACTCTCTGATCGATCGAGAGAGCGCGGGGCTGGTTAACAGCCGAGGCCGGACCCCACCAATCGCATCGTTGGTGCGAACATCGGCTCTGCGGTTGACAGCTTCTCCTGCGGCGCTGGGTCGCGAGAGAGCGGCGAGATCGTGAGACGAGGCCGGTTCCGAAAAGGGACCGAGTAGGACTCGAACACGTTCTCTGGTTGACGGCGAGAGAACGCGTTCTGATCCGGTTTGAACGAGCGTGCATCGTCATCGCGAACGAGGGTGAACAACGTCACTGCCCTCCTACGAGCGCGTCTCGCGTACGGCCGGAAACGTCGCTGCAACGGCTTGGGGCCGGTCGGCTGATTCCGCCGAGGAATCGGACACGAAGCCGGGATTTTGGGGCGGCTGTTCGGTTGCACCCTACGGGCGGCCGTTCGGTTGCACCCTACGCGGGAAACCGCCGCACCTGCCGAGTCGTCACGCGCGAGACGGGAGCGGCCGGGGCGCGGCCAGCCGCGACCGGTTCACGGCGACGAATACGAGGTACCCGATCGCCAGCAGCAGCTCGGCGGGCTCCTGATCCTTCGCGAGGAGGAGATGGGTCCTGCCCCAGCCGAACTGCGCGCCCCAATGGCGGACGAGGAACGGGCTCAAGTACTCGAAGTAGCTGAACAGCAGCAGCGCGGGGACGAAGAGCGGCGCGAGGAAGCGCTGCGGGACGAGGCGGTCGACGCGCGCGGCAGCGCGCTCGCGCCACGCGCGCGGGACGAGGAAGCTCCCGATCGCGCCGTACGCGCTCAACAGGATGTAGGCCGTGTGAACCATGCGGGACGTCGCGAAGTTGTGGAGGTTGAGCTCCTTCTGGAAGTTGTGCTCCCGGAAGTACTCCGGCGCCTTCACCCCGAAGAGACGCTGCCCCCAGCTGATCTCTTCCCCCGCCACGAAGAAGAAGCCGAGCGCGAGGACGACGTAGAACGCGGCGTCGAGCGGAAGACTGCGGCGGCGGAGTCGCATCGCCGTGAGGCTCGCGACGAGGCTCGCGGCGAAGTAGGCGGCGCACGTCGCGGTCTCGAACGGGCCATCCTCCCGGATCGACCACGAATACGGTTCCGGGAGCGCGAGCTTGAACGCGATCGCCGCGAGGATGGCGGCCGCGGCGCCGAGGGGTACGGCGCGCTTCAGCCAGGGCGAGGTGGCCGGTTCGTTCGATTGCACGGGAGCGTCTACGCGCCGCCGAGCCGCTCGTGGATCCGGTACTTCGCGCTCGACGAGCGGATGGAGTACTCGGTCGCCAGGATCTGCTGCAGCTTCGGGAAGTCGCGCGTCGTGTCGACGCCGCGCGGCCACGGCTTGTCGTTCCCGAAGTACTCGATCACGAACCGGGGCTTCGAGCTCTCGAACTCGTCGAAGAACCGGCGGCGGAGGAGCTGCACGAACAGCTGGGAGACGTGGTGATAAAGATGGAAGTCGTACATGAAGCGCGTCGCGAGAGGCGCGCGCGCGATCAGCATCGCGTGGACGACGCCACCGGTCCAATCGAGCGGTTGCACCGTGTCGCCCGGCCGCAGGTTCGACCGCAGGAACGCCGCGATCTCGTCCACCTGCCCCTGCTTGACCGCCGGCTCCGCGCCGCCGGCCAGGGACGCTTCGAGCGAGTGCGCGACCTTCGTGACCTGGACCAGCGTCAAGACCAGCGCCAGCCTCGGAAGCAGCCGCACGCCGAGGTTCGCGGGGGCGTGCACCGGTAGCAGGCAGAGCGAGGCGAGCAGGGCGAGGAAGTAGACGAACGGCAGGTAGTGGTAGTCCCAGAACTGCCCGGCGAAGGCTGGATAAACCGCGAACACCACCGCCTCCGCAAGCAGCAGCCCGGCGATCTTCGCGGAGCGTGACGAGAGCCGCGTGACCCGAAGCGCGAGCAGCGAGCCGACGCCCGCGGCGACGAAGTAACCGGAATGGCCGCCGAACTCGAGCAGGCCGCGCGCGACATGGCGCAGCCGTTCGATTCCCGTCGTGGTGGCGTGGGTGCCGTCGAGCTGCAGGTAGAGCGGCAGGTACTCGCGGACCATCTCCCACCACGCGCCGAGGCCTCCGGTCGCCGCGAGCCAGCCGAGCGCGCACGCCCACGGCACGGCGAAGCCGCAGGCGTAGGCCGACGCGGCGCGCGCGGCTCCGCTCGGCGCGCCGCCGTCGAACCGTCGGGCCGCTCGCGACTCGAGCCAGTCGTTCGCGATCAACGGCAGCAACGCCAGCGCCGCGTGCGGCTTCATCGTCGTCGCGCAGCCGACCAGCGCGCCCACGACGCCGCGGCGGATCCACGGCGGCAGCGACGGATGGCAATGGACCACGAGTGCGAGCGCCACCGGCAGGATCAGGACGCAGTCGCGCTGCAGCACCATCCCGGCGTCGCACCCGAAGTAGGCGGCGCCGGAGGCGAGGAGCGCGGTCGCCGCGACGAGGCGCCCGAACGGCGCCATCAGCTTGTAGGTTGCCGCGGCGAGCGCCACGAACCAGACGAGGTTCGCGATCATCAGCGCGCGGTCGGAAAAGCCGAGGAGCCGCGCGATCGCGAGGTGGAAGAGGAGCGTTCCCGGGAAGCTGATCTCGAAGAGACCTCGGTACGGCGTGGTCCCGTGCTCGAGATGCATGAACGCCGAATACTGGCTCAACGGGAGATCGTGCTTCATCCTCCAGCCGAGGGAGCCGACGATCGAAGCCGCGAGGAGCGCTCCGAGGACGACGAGGATGCCGACGACGAGAGCGCGCTCGAGCCGACGTCCTCGCGGCGGTTCGAACCGGCGCGCGGCCACCGGCGCGGCGACGAAGCTGTTCCGCGGCGCCAACGGTCCGACGGCGAGCGCCGGATCGGGCTGGAGCATCGTCCCGTTCTCGGCGTAGGTTTCCATCGCGGTAGCTCGCTCACCACGGTCGGCGTCATGGTGCGTGACGTTCGCTGCCTGCGCACCGATCGCCTGCATGGGCAGCGCGATGGATGGCAAACACTGTGCCGCCTTCCCGGCGCAGGATCGATGGCGGAGGGCCGACCGTCGCCGCCGAAGCCTTCCGTTTGTTCAAACGGCGTGAACTCGGCGGATGGAAGCGCTCGTGCGGGAGAGCGCCGGATCACTTCACCGCGCGCGCGGTCTGGAACGTCGCATCGGCCGCGAACGGGAGCTCGACGTTCCCGCGCCGCGAACGGCGGGTCCGGCGGCGCGTAGGTGAGCAGGAGCGGCTGGCAGCGCGCAGCACGCGGCGACGCGATGATCGCCGCGACGTTGCCGTCGATGTGCGCGAGCGCGATGCGCGCGAGCGTCCAGAGACGGCTGTGCCGCGCGAGGAACTCGGAGAGCGCCGATGACTCGGGGTGGTTCCAGCGATCGTTGATCCCCGCGAGGACGACAGGAAGTCGGGGCGGAAGCGTGCCAGCAGCTCGTCGAGCCCCTCGCGGACCTGCGTCGTCGCGCGACCGGGCCGGCCGAGCGAGGCGACCTCGGCCTTGCCGGCGCCGAGCACCGCGTCGAGGATCCGCTGCAGCTGCGCCGGATAGCTGGAGGAGCGCGGGTAGTAGACGCCCCAGGTGTGGCTGTCGCCGACGAACGCGATCGTCACGCGCGCGTCGCCGGTGCGCGCGCTTCGACGAAGCCGGCGCCGATCCGCAGCAGCAGCTCGAGCACGAGCGCCGGCACGACGGTCGCGCCGAGCGCGCGCCGACTCGCCGAAGCGCACCGGACCGCTTGTGCCGCGCGCATTGCCGCGAACCGCGCGTCGGTGCGCCGTCTGCGCCTGACCTAACGAGAGACCGAATCACCGACCGCCGAGTGCGTCTGCACGAACCGGCCGTCCGAGATCGCAAGGAGCACATGCATTCGGTGCGAGCACCACGCAGTGGCCAGCGCCCCCACTTCGCGGACCACATCGACGGCCCTCTTCCCGCCCGGGCTGTCGAGATCTCGACGGAAAAGAACCGAATGTCGTGGTGAGGAGCAGGGCTGCCATGGGCGTCGCGTGAACTACGCCGCGAGGCGGTGGTAATAGCTGAGAAGGCCGCCGAGCCGCGAGTCGCGCACGACTCGGCCGCTCGCGGTCCCGACCCGAGGGCTCGGCTCGATGAGCACGTTGCCGATTCCATGGTGCGGTCGTTCTCGAGTGTAATGGGCGCAGGATTCCGCGAGCGAGTGTCGCAGCGAACCCGAGCCGATGACGATCGTCCGGCTCAGGCACTGGCTATGCGCACCGAGCCGCTTCGACAGCTCCGACTCGAGCTCCGCGGGAACGTCGTCGAGCGTCCCGGTCGGTCCGTCGGTGAGGAATAGCGCGACATCGACGTCGCTGTCTGGCTGCTCGTCGCCGCGCGCGATGCTGCCGTAGAGCCAGGCGGCGGCGATCCGACGCGGGCTGGCAGCGAGGACTTCGCTGACGATGGGCTCGATGCGGTCGCGTTTCATGGGGAGAGGATGATTGCTGACCGTCGAGTCCGTCTCGGTACCGTGAACGCATGGATCCGCGGGCCGTTCCATCCGCACGAATCAACTCGACGAGTGATCGGTGCGACGTCCTTGTCGTCGGCGCCGGTCCGGCCGGATCCGTCGCCGCCGCTCTGCTCGCTCGGGCCGGCCTCGCCGTCGTCGTGCTCGAACGCGAGTCGCAGCCGGTCGAGAAGATCTGCGGCGAGTTCGTCGGGCCGCGCGCGGTGCAGATCCTCGAGCGGCTCGGGTTGCTGCCCGCGCTGGACGCGCGAGGTGCGCGGCGGATCGGCGGGATGCGGATCGTGTCGCCGGCGGGGATCGCGGTCGAGGCGCGCTTCCAGGACGAGCGCGGCGTGGCGAGGAGCGGGCTCTCGCTGCCGCGCGTCGAGCTCGATGGGGCGCTGCAGGAGGCGGCGCTCGCGGCGGGCGCGCGCATCGAGCGCGGCCGACGGGTGGTGCGCGTCGAGGCGACGGACGACGGGGTCGAGGTCGTCACGCGCGCGATGGACGCGAAACCTTCAAGTGACGTGAGTGGTGATGCCATCAATGACAAGCGCTGGCGCGCGCGCCTCGTGATCGGCGCGGACGGCCGCTTCTCCGCGGTCGCGCAGCAGTTCGGGCTCGTGCAGCCCGTGCGAGGCGTGCAGCGCGGCGTCATCCACGCGTGGTTGCGTGGCGTCGCCGAGCTGGGCGCCCGGGACGATCAAGGCGATCAGGGCGAGATGCACCTGTTCCGCGACGGCAGCTACCTCGGGCTCGATCCGCTGCCCGATGGGCGGATGAACGCGGGATGGGTGGTAGACGCGGACGTGATGGCCGAGGCGGTGCGATCGCAGAGCGGCTTCGATCGGCTGCGCGAAGCCGCCGCGCGTTCGTCGCTGCTGCGCGATCGATTCGCGAAGGCGGAGCTCGTCGGCGCCGTGCGCTACCTCGCGCCGCTCACGACGCTCGTGAGTTCGCCGGTGGTGACTCGCGGGACGCCCGCGGCGCTGATCGGCGACGCGGCCGGCTTCGTCGATCCGCTGACCGGCGAGGGGATCCTCCAGGCGATCGAGGGCGCGGAACTGCTCGCGAGCGCGTTGATTCCGGCGTTGCGCGGCGAGCGTGACGGGCGTGACGATCGTGGCATGGACACGGCTCTTGCGGATCGTGGCCTCGCCGAGGCTCTCGCTTGCTACGCCACCGCCCATCGCCGCCGCTCGCGCCAGCAGCGGCCGTTCCATCGCGCGCTGCAGTTTCTGTTGCGACGCCCGGCGCTCGCCGACGCGCTCACCCGTCGCCTGCAGCGCTCGCCGGCGGAGATGACGTCGCTGCTCGCGGTGATCGGCCACCTCCGCCCGCCGACGGCGCTGCTCGCGCCGCGCTTCCTCTGCACGCTCGCCAGCTCGGCGTGCCACGCGGTGATGCATGCGCACGCGCAATGACCTGACGATCTACGAGCGCGACGCGCGCGACTGGTGGGACGACCGCTCGCCGAGCTTCCGCTCGCTGCACGCCGTCCATCGCCATCGCTTCGGCCGCCTCCTCGCGTGGCTCGAGGAACTCCGCGGCACCGACGCGCTATCCGGCGCCCGCGTCGTCGACCTCGGCTGCGGCGGCGGCCTGCTCGCCGAGCCGCTCGCCGCGCGCGGCGCCCGCGTGATCGGTTGCGACCTGAGCGGCACCTCCGTCGCCGTCGCGCGCGACCACGCGCACGCCGCCGGCCTCGCCGCGCCGCCGCTCTACCTGCGTGCCGATCTCCGCTCGCCGCCGATCCGGACCGGCGCCGCCGACCTGGTCCTGCTCTCCGACGTGCTGGAGCACGTGAGCGATCCGCGCGAGGTCTTCGCGAGCGCGGCACGGCTGCTCGCACCCGGCGGCTGCCTCTACGTCAGCACGCTCAACCGCACGTGGCGCGCGTCGTTCCTGGCCATCACGCTCGCCGAGGGGCTGCGCCTCGTCCCGCGCGGCACGCACGACGCCCGCCTCTTCATCCGTCCCGCCGAGCTGACCGGATGGGCCGCGGCCGCCGGCCTCGAGCTGTGTCGCATCGAAGGCGAGTCGCCGAAGCTGCTGCAGTGTCTCCGGACGTGGACGACGCACGTGCGGAGGAGCCGGTCGCTGGCGGTGGCGTACAGCGGGTTGTTCAGGCGGGGGGGCCTTATGGTGCAGCCGAACGGCCGTGGCTGAAGCGCGTGCCGAACCGCGACTGAATGCGGTGCTTGGAGGATCGGTCGTGCCAGAGCTCAGCCAGTGATTCGACGACGGCCCCTGCCACCACGTTCGTTTCGCGCCGAGAGCACGGCAGTCGAAGGCGGGCGACCGCAACGCCGCGAGGCGGAGCGAATCTCGACGATTCTGTCACGCCACGGCTCGTCGCTCAAAGTTTGTTGACCGAGAGCACTACGCTGTTCGCTTTCGCGTCGCAGTTGGTCTTGGATGCCCGATCGCACCCGAATGCGAACAGAGAGCAGTTCGCTTTTTCTGATCGCTCGCGGAGCCAACGCGCTCCTCGCCCGTCAGCGCGGCAGCCCTCGTGGTTGACAGAGGCCGCTCGTCGCTCGCTCGCGAGCCTCGCCCCGAGTCGCGCCAGTCGCGCGAGATACGACGGTCCCGAAAACGACGCCGACTCTCTGTTCGCGTCGTGGTGGTCAGGCACCCCAAGCGGTGACGCGAACTTTCGCGGTCGGAAGCTCTCGAGCTCTTTGTTCGATCGAGAAAGCGCGGGGCTGGTGAACAGCCAACTTTGAGCCCGGGAATGACCAGGTGATCGACGCGAGCATCGGG
>JANNXA010000054.1:0-14275 GCA_031409275.1 Planctomycetota bacterium | reverse complement strand
GTTAAGGCCCGTGCAATCGACCCTAGAGCCGCCGACCACGACCTCGCTCCGTCCGTCACCATCAACGTCGGGCATGATTGCAGCACCGGAACCATAGTAATCGTCGGCCGTGGTTCGCTCGCGAGTCCACAGCAGCTCTTGAGCAACCGCACGCCCTGCGCCCAACTGCCAAGCCGCCATCGCGGCGAATACCACCCAACTGGCTCGAGAAGCCGTGCGACTTGTTCTCATCGAATGCACTCCAAGCGTTTCCGGCGGTGACGAATCGTTGCGCGACCTCACGGGACCGCATCCGGGTCGACCGTGAACTCCATCACGTATCCCGGTGACACCACCACCAGGCGGACCGTCTTCCCCGCAGCGTTCTTCAAGGGGAAGAGGTTGTTGTAACTGCCGGGGAAACAGCCGAGATCCGCCGTTCGTGTGGCCACCTTCCACGTGCCGGTTGACGTCCCCCCTCCCGAAGCGGTCTTGTAGAAAAGGTAGACGTGAAACTGATCAGTACACCAGATCTCCTTGGTGCCATCGTTGTCGACGTCGTCGATCTTGACGCCAAAGACCGAGGCGCCGATGCCCGCGCCGGCGTTGGGGGAAGGAAAGCTCGAGTCACCCGTCAGCGGCTCGATGCCTTGTCCGGCGCCGACGACGGCAGGAAGGGTGGTATCGATGACATAGAGCTTTCCGCGATTCTTGCTGGTGACCCCATTCTTCCAGTCGACATAGCTGCCGTCGTCCAGCGAGCAGCCGCAGACGATCTCATCGACCCCGTCACCGTTGAGGTCGCCGCAATCGAGCCCGACGATGAAGCTGCCGAGGTCAGGGGTTGCGTAGGTCAACTTCGACGCCACCATGTGGCTGACGGCCGGCTGCGCACCAGGCTCGATCGCGTAGACGAATCCACCGTTCGTGCCCACGACGATCTGCTTCGTCATGGTGCCAGCGATCGACCCTGAACGAAGGATGGCCGACTTCATCGACGTCCCAAGTCCTTGCGAACTCGCGGATTGCCAGTGGCTCTCGATCTGCCCTTCGAGGAAGGCTCCCCCCTTGCTCGGGTACCACCAGCCGTTGGCCGTCGACGAACCGAAGCTGAAGTGCAGCGAGTCCTTCGGGATCACGAAATTGCCGAGGAAATCGTAGGCGTAAAGGCTCCCCTTCGTGGGGTGCTCGAACACTCGCCCGCCCCAGAAATCACCCAGGTACGCGGCGGGGCCGACGCCTGAGGGGCGGTACGGGTTGTAGGACGAGGTCTGGAAGCGCCGTACCGTCCCTGACCCGTTGTCGAAGTAGGCCGTTCCGGTTTCGGCGAGGATCTCGAGATCACGACCGTTCACGCCATCAAGGTCACGGTAGATCAACGTCCGATTGAAGTTCGGGCGAAGGAGGTCAAATGAGTCCTCGTTCGTCGCCTGAAGGATCGACGTCGTCGGAACTCCCGTCGGACTCAGGAATTTCTCCCACGAGTTGCCGCCGAGCGAGCCGAAGTCGATCGCGTAGACGGGGTACGTCGGCTTGCCGCCGACGATCTTGCGCAGCGCTGCGGCCGCATAGTCGGCGACGTAGACCTTGCCGCCGCCATCGGGAGTCGGGGCGTGATCTTCGGCGCAGTAGGCGAAGTTCCCCGCAAGCGTCTGATTGCTGGCCCGCTCCGCCCATTGCGTGTTCGGCGGCAGCGTCGCCCCGACGAAGTCGATCGACGAGTCCCGCAAGTAGTTCAGCGACTGGTCGAGGACGTAGACACGCCCGCTGCAATCGGCGAACACGAGTCGAGTCTCGGCCGTACCGCTCGCTGACGGTTTGAGAGCTGCGGCGTCGAGCGAAGTGATGCAGTTGGTCGACTTCGCCGCATCAGCGAACGGGGGGAAGAATATCTGTTTCGTGATGTTCAGGGAGATCGACAACGGGTAGAGATCGTAGATCTGGATCGTCGCGCCGGTGGCGATCGCAAACCTGCCGATCCCGATCGTTTGGGTGCTTGGCTTGTTGACCCACGTGAAGGACATCGCGGCGTCGAAGCCGTCGAAGTTGACGGAGAGCGATGCCGGCAGCTCGAAGACCAATGCCTGGGTTGCCAGATCCCAGAGCTGAATCGTGTCGGGCTGACCGTCGGGAGCGCCATCGAAATTGGCGTCATCGTCCTTGTCGTCGTTGCGCCCAAACACAAGGAGCTGAGAGGGGGTCGTGGGGCTTGAACTGTAGATCGGCACGACTTTGAACAGCGAGAGTCCGGTGTAGGGGATGGCGGGCGAGGGTTCGAGCCACTGGTTCGAACCGAGGGGAGACGCATCGAAGTCGAACCACCAAACGTGCCCATCGGAGGCCGACACCAGCAGTTCGCGATTCGAATCTGTGTTTACGCTGGAAGTAACCGGCCGAACCACCGGAAACGCATCCGTCGGTCCGATCGCATGGGTCGGCCGGAACAGCTTTCCATTGCCGACCGGCGAACCGTTCAACTGATACAGCGACCAGTCGAGGAACCGATTCACCACGATCAGCTCACGGTTGCTGGTGCCCGCCATGTCGGCCACCACGACCATCGGGGTGGTGCCGGCGTAGGCGGGGTTGCCTCCGCCCGTCAATGCGGACACGATCGGCAGGCCAGTGTTCTGCACGACGTACGTATTCGCCGCCGTGGCATCGATGCGGAAGACCTCACCGTTGCCCGTGCCAAAGAACATCTGCGCCTTGCCGGCACCAAAGACGCAGTCGGAGCCGATGATTCCGCGCCCGAGGTAGGGGCTCTTCCATTCGTCGTAGAGGCGATACGGATCGATGGCGCCGCTTGAGTCACCCGGAAAACCGCCGGGGTGAAACTCGAGGATGTGGACGTAGCCCTCGAAGTTGGCGAACACGACCTCCATGTTGCCGTCCCCATCGAGGTCGAGGACGTGCATCGTGTCGTGGTAGCCAATCCACGTGCCCTGTCCGATCGTGTTCAAGTTCGCACCCGGCCCCGGCGTCTGGATGCGATAGGGCGGCGTCAGGCTCGCGCCGGCGTCGACTTGGGCCAGCACCGCGTGGTTGGGACTGGGGTCGACGTGCACATGGCGAAGCGTGTGAGTGAAAGGGTCGGGATAGGGCGTCGCCGGTGCGGCCGCGGAGGGAACGAGTTCTGGGTTCAGCTGGGTTGGAGATGGGATCACGCCCCCGGACTCGAGCGTGTTCCATTCGGTGCCGTCCCAAGCTGCAAACTCGTTCACGCCAGGAATGAACCCTGCGGTCGGATCGTGCTCCCAGTTCTTCAGGAACTTCGGTGCGAAGGCTCCATTGGTACCAAACGGAGACAGCGAGGAGTCCTTGCTCGGCCAGTGCATCGGGTAGTTGAATTCGTTGTCGCCCAGCCGACCGTTGACCGGAAGCTGCAAGCTGCCCGGCCGGCGGTTCATCGAAAGCGCGGCGAGATCCCAGCCGGTCTGCCCCGGCCATGGTCGATCGAATCGGATCCCGAGCGCGTCGATCAACGCCCACTGCGTCGACCAAATCGGATCAGTTCCGGGCAGCCAACCCGCGTGACCGAGCCCCACCGAGACGTCGTACTGGAGGTCGTAGTAATCGGCTTGCGCGTAGCCGAAATCGTTGATGTTCCACGCCGCGGTCCCGCTGTAGATGGCGGGTTGCAAGAAGCACATCGTGCCGGAGGAAAGCTGTCCCCATGACAGCCCATCAAGGAACGAGTTGCCGACCGGAACGGCGGGATAGGCCGCCGGATCACCCGGTGGCGCAGTCGCCCATTCCTTGCGGACGAACGCTTCCGCCTCCTGCGTGCGCTGGATCGAGATCCAGAGGTTGTTCGACATGTTCTCGCCGACGTAGACGACGATGTCGCCGTCTTCGATCGCCTGCGCCTGCATCCCGAGCACCTCGGTGCCCGTCGAGAAGCGGCCGCCGTCGTAGGCCATGAAAGGAACGCCGGTCGGACCCGAGAACTGCCGTGGCCACTCCACCCCCGGAGCGGCGTCGCGCCATCGATTCTTGTTTGTCCCGAGATGACGCCAGTGGAACGGGTAGTTCACCAGCAGGATCGAGGAGGACTCTTCCGGCGTGCGGCGCGCGATGCCTCGGTTTCCATCAGATGCGATGCAGATCATCATTGCACCGCCATTGATGCGGTACGGCCACACCAGGACTTTGCGTTGTCCGGTAGTACCTCCGACTCCACCGCTGGTGCAGTTCCACCAAGCCGTGAGTTCGATCGGAAACTTCAGGTCAGGAATCGGGAGGGCATTGTAGGCGAGCAGCTCCGGGTCGATCGCGGCTCGCACCCCGAACGGCAGCAGCGTCGGCGGTTGTCCCGCTCCTCCAGCGACCGTGGCATCGAGGGCGGCGTCGAGCTTGTAGAGATCGAGCCCTCGCTCCTTCATCAACTGGCGGAAGAAAAGTGGCGAAAATCCTCCCGCGTCGTAGGGGACCGCGTACTTGTGGCCGCCTGAAGTGAGGTTTTCGGAATAGCGCGAAAAAGGGATGAACCCGCCAAGGTCGACTTGGGTCTCGGCCGCACCGGACTCGTAGGCGTCACTGCGGCCGTCGTTCACGTAGTAGGTCTTGAGGTTGGAGGTTTGACCACGCGAGCTACCGGCAAGCAGGGCAACCGCTGCGGTCGCGAACGTCGAAAGCCTCCGCCATTGCAGTGCATCGCGAGGACGCCCGACTCGTTCAGCGCCGAGAGATGCGCCCCCCCCCGCACCATCTTGCTGCGAGCCGCCGCCTACGGCGCGGCCCCGCTCAATCCCTGCGCATCGCATCCGCCCCATGGAGTCTTGCATCGACTCGCCCTCCTCTTCGCCGCGGCCGTGGCCAGTCGCCACGCCGTCAGCGCACCTCCGGGGAACCCGCCCGTCGTGATCGAGAACGGGCCTCGTTTCCTCGCGATCGGACCATCGCAAGGGACTGGGAGTAGCGCGGTTCTGTAGGGCGTCAAGGGGTGCCCGGACGAACCGTCACACCGTGGCTGCTCGAACTGTGGTGGATGGCACCTCGGCGGCCGGCCCAACCGCAGCACTGCGGCGCGCCCCCGCTCACCTCCCCATCCCGCTCCACACCGCCGGCGCGATCGCGGCCGCCAGCGCGCGGTTGCCTGCCGGCGCGAGGTGGACCCAGGAGAGGAGCTGGTCGCGCTCGCCGGCTCGGTCGAGGGCGGCGATGCCATCCGCGTACTCGACGTCGTTGCTCTTCGCCCACGCGGCCATCGCTTCCATCAGCTCGGCATGCAGGAGGAACTGCAGCTCGCGCAGCGAAATCGTGGCGCCCTGCGCGAGGCGCGCCTGCACCTGCGCCACCTCCTGCGCGTAGGTCACTTGGTCGAGCTGCTCGCGCGCGATCGTCTCCGATTGCGCCTGCTGCGACACGACGAGGAAATGCGCGGACTGCTCGCGACAACGATCGCGCATGCGCTGGAGGCAGTGCAGGAACGTCTCGACCTTGCCGACGCGCGCAGCGGCGAGCTCTTCCGGACCGAATCGCGCGAACCACGGCGTCGTCACCTGATAGACGAGTTGCGCCGACACCAGCCGTTTGGAGAGCGTGTAGAGCCACCGCTCCGCGCCCGACGGCTCGAGCCGGCGCGTCTCGTTCACCCCTTCGTAGAAGACGACGAGGTCGGGCTGGTAGGCGAGCCCTTCCGCTTCGAGCAACGCGAGGAGGTTGGCGGCGTTTTGGTGCGGGATGCCGAGGTTCAGCACCTCGAACGCGGTGACGCCGGCGATCGCCTCGGAAGCGAGCCGCGCGTTCAGCTCCTGCTCGAGGTAGTGCGGCCACGTCTCGTCATCGCGATCGTGGTAGCCGAAAGTCGACGAGGCGCCGAGCGCCACGACCCGTACGACGCCCGCGCGCTTCGGCCCGAACTCCTTGCCGCGGAAACCGTCGCTGTTGATGGCGACGAGGTACTGCGTGCCGTCTTGGTCGAAGCCATCCTTGCGCTGGTGCGGGTGGTACTTGAGGTAGCCGGCGTCGCCGTCACCGACCTGCTTCTGGTTCTTCTCAGCCATGGCGACCTGCTCGTGCCACGGCCGGTCGGCCATCTTCGTGGGCTGCAGCGCCTGGCGCGCGAGCGGCGTCCCGTAAGCCAGCACCGCCGGCCCGAGCTTCAGCGCCGCCGCGCCGCGCAACGCGAACTCGAAGGCCGTCAGCAGCAGCAGCGCGAGGAGCACGCGGTAGGCGAGGCGGCGCCGCCAGGAACGGGAGGCCGAGCGTGCGACCGTCGATGTCCGATTCAGAGCCAAACGAGCGCTCCACTGCGCCGATCCCGTCGTTGCCTCGCAGCCGCCTCGCCGCCGCGCGACCGTCGGTCGCCTCCGGCCATTGCCATGGATGCCACGATTCCGGCGCCTCGCCGCCACGGCAACCCCGAAAAGCGGTCGACGCGGCAAGATCGTCCCGTCGATCGAGAGGGGCGAGGAGGCGCGATGGGGTCTTCCCGAGGGGACGGCGCAGCGAAGGGCGGCGACGCCCGCGCCCGAGTCGCCGACGCGTTGGCGGCGCTCGAACGCGTCGCTCGCGAACTGCTGTTGGCCGAGCAGCACGTGGCGCCGGAGGCGAAGCTCGACGCGGTCGAACTGCCCTTGCTGCTCTCCTTCCACGGCGTCGAGTCGCGCCTGGCGCAGGAGTTCCGCGGCGCCGAGTCGGAGAAGGTGATCGCGCTGTTGCGCCAGCGGGTGCGCGACGCGCTGCTGAACGCGGTCGCCTTCGAGCGCGGCCACGTCTACTGCCTGCGCTGCGAGAGCTCGCGCTGCAGCCACTCGCTTCCACCCACCGCGAAGAGCGTCTTCACCGGCTACGCCGAGACGGGTCGCCCTGACTGGGTCGAGCTCGACCAACTGCTGCATCGGCGCGGCGATGGCCGCATCGAGCGGCTCTACGGCGGCGGCGCGGCGGGCGGCCGCGAGTTGGTGGCGGTGGCGCTTCATCGCGACGAGCTCTACGGCCGGCTGCTGCCCGGCTTCGAGGAGCCGCGCTGGCGCTGCTATGTGCTCGGCCAGCTCTGCCTCGGCTACTTCGCGCCGCGACTCGGCGACGCGAATCGGCGGGCTCACGAGCGCGGCGAGCCTCACGGCGGACCGCGTGACCCGCGCCACTTGATGGCGCTGACGGTGCAGCTGGTGCGCACGGAGAAGCAGCCGGAAGGCGCGCTGCTCGGGCTGAATCTGGTGGGTCGCCTGCCCGACGCGTTGGTCGCCAGCGCACCCGCCGGGCCGCTCGAGGAGTCGCTGCTGTCGACGCTTCCCGACGCGCTGCGCCAGCTGCGTCGCGAGATCGCCGTCTTCTCGGGTCGTGGCGGCGATCGAGTGCCGGGCATCGGCATCGCGCTCGAACGGCTCACCAACCGCGGCCACACGCTGCTGCGTGATGCGGCGCGCGACCTCGAACATCGCCGCCGCAGCGATGCGCGCCGCACCGACCACGCCAACGACCGCGCGCGCCAAGGAACGCGTCCGACCCACAAGGCGTTCGAGGACGCGCGCCACGCCGCCGACGACCACGTCGGCTGGGACACGCAGGAGCAGACGATCGTCGTGCTCGGTCCCGCGTCGCGCGTCCACTTCTTCGCCGAGCACGGCAAGCACGTGAGCAGCGTCGTCTACCCCGGCCAGATCGTCGCGCAGCGGAAGGGTCAGGGGCGCTGGGTGCCGCTCGACGCCGACAAGCTCGCGCGCTTCCGCAAGGGGCTCGTGTCCGCGGGCGGGCAGGCGACGTAGAGTTCCGCCGCTTGGAACCCACCGACGAAGACTCCGAATCTGCAGAGCCCGAATCGGGTTCGCTCCTCTCGATGCGCACGCGGCTGCGCCTGGTGGTGGCGCCCGGCGAAGCGCAGTTGCGGCTCGACCACTTCCTCGCGCGGCGCTGCCCATGGCGCTCGCGCACCAAGATCGAGGAGCTGATCCAACGCGGACAGGTCGAGCTCACCGGCCGCGTGGCGCGACCGGCGCGGCGCGTGCACGCGGGCGAGACGATCGTCGTCCACCTGCCGCGCCCCAAGCGCGAAGTCGACCTGCACTCGCTCGCCGCGCCACTCGAGCTGCCGATCCTGCACGAGGATCACGACCTGCTGGCGGTCGACAAGCCGGCCGGCATCCCGGTCCATCCGGGCGGACGGCTGCTGGAAGACACGGTCATCACGCGGCTGCACCGCCGCTTCGGCGTCGGCGCGCCCGGCTTCGATGCCGAGACCGGCATCGTCCCCAAGCTCTGCCACCGCCTCGACCTCGAGACGAGTGGCGTGCTGCTGATCGCGAAGAGCGACATCGTCGCCGCCGAGATGAATCGACAGATGCGCACGCGCGAAGTGGTGAAGGAGTACCTCGCGCTGGTGCACGGCGTCGTGCGCGAGGAGACATTCCTCATCGACGGGCCGCTCGGCGACCACCCGAGCAGCTTGGTCTCGAACCGCCGCGCCGTCCTGCCGGGCGGCAATCCAAGCAAGACCGGCGTCACGGTCGAGCGGCGCTTCACCGACTTCACGCTGGTGCGCTGCCGTCTCTTCACCGGGCGCCGCCACCAGATCCGCTGCCACCTCCACCACGCCGGCTACCCGATCGTCGGCGACAAGCTCTACGGCCTCGACGAGGGCTACTTCCTCGCCTACTACGAGGAGCGGCTCGACGACACGATGCGCGCGCGCCTGCTGCTGACGCGCCAAGCGCTGCACGCCGCGCGCCTCGTCGTCACCCACCCGCGCAGCCGCGCGCCGCTCGAGATCACCGCGCCGCTGCCGGCGGAGATCGCCAGCTTCATGGCGAAGCTCTCGACTTGAGCCGCGCGGGTGCGAGCGCACGGTCGAGCGCGTGGGCGAGGCTCCTCAAGTCGAATGGCTTGTAGAGCAGTTCGACGATGCCTTGCGCGCGCAGGTCATCGCGGCGAATGCCGGTCAGGTAGCCAGTGACCAGCACCATCGGCAGGCCCGGCACCAGCTCCTGCAGCCGGCGCGCGAGCTGCACGCCGTTCAGGTCGGGCATCGAGAGGTCGTTCACCACCACCGCGAAATCGCCGGGCGTCGCCTCGACCTGCGCGATCGCCTCCGCAGGATGGGCGCACGCCACCACGCGATAGCCCAGCCGCTCGAGCATGCGCCGCCCGAGTTCGAGCACGGCGTGCTCATCGTCGACCAGCAGCACCCGCTCGAGGTGACCGAGCGGCAGCTCGTCGGGCAGCGGTTGCAGGACCTCGACGGCCGCTCGCACGATCGGCAGCCAGACCTCGACGCGCGTTCCCTTGCCCAGCACGCTCGCCACGCGGATCGCGCCATCGTGCGAGCCGACGATGCCGTGGACCATGGCCAGGCCCAGGCCGGTTCCTTCCCCCTGCGGCTTGGTGGTGAAGAACGGCTCGAAGACGTGTTCCATCACGGCGGCGCTCATGCCGACGCCATCGTCCTCGACGGCGAGGCGCAGCCAGCGACCGGGCCGCAGCCGTGGCACGCTGCGCGCCAGCTCCTCGTCGACGTCGATCTCGGCCAGCGACACCTCGATGCGCCCTTTGCCGGAGCGCATGGCCTGCGCGGCGTTGGTGCAGAGATTGACCACCACCTGATGGATCTCGGTCGGATCCGCCATCACGGTGCCGCCGGGCGCCGTCACCACCACCGACAACTCGACGTCGGCGGGGAAGGAGGAGCGCACCATCCGGCACGCCTCGCGCACCACGGAGTCCACCACCACCAGCTCGCGTTGCTGCTCGCCGCGCCGGCTGAAGCGCAGGATCTGGCGCACGAGGTCGCGCGCGCGGCCCGACGCCTGGCGAATCTCGATCAACCCGTCGAGCACTTCGTCGAGCGGCGGGGGTTGCCGCCGCAGCGACTCTTCGGCGAGCTCGGCGTGGCCGAGGATCGCGGTCAGCAGGTTGTTGAAGTCGTGCGCGATGCCGCCGGCCAACGTGCCGATCGCCTCGAGCTTCTGCGACTGGCGCAGCTGCGATTCGAGTTCGCGGCGTGCCTGCTCGGTGGCGACGCGCTCGGAGAGGTTGCGCGCCACCAGCGACAGGAAGTCGACGCGGCCGTCGGGCAGCTCATGGCGCAGCAGCGACGCCAGCACCGGCACTTCGCGACCATGGGCGCCAGCCAGCAACGTCTCGCCGCTCCAGCGACCGTGCTCGCTCAGCTCGTGCAACGCGTCGTGCTCGAAGAGCGGGCGCACCGATGGAGCGATCAACTCGGTGAGCGTCGAGGCGCGGGCCGGCATCGCCTCGACGCCGAGGATCGCCCGCCCCGCCTCGTTCAGCGCCGTGAGGCGGCCGCTCGGATCGGCGAAACAGACCAGCTCGTCGGTGGCGGCCAGCAGGAGTTCGGAGCGAGCGTGAGCGGCGGCCAGCGTCTCCGCCACCTCGATGCGCTCGCGCGCACGGCGTGCTGCGACGCGATCGGCCAGCAGGTAGACCAGCGCCGCGAACGCCAGGACCGCACCGCTCAACGCGAGCTTGAACCACAAGGTCTGCCACCAACGCGGGGGCATCTCGAGCTCGACACGACTCAGCGCTTGCGACCAGCGCCCGTCGCCGTTGCTGGCGCGCAGCTCGAAGCGATGGAGGCCGGGCGGAAGCTGCAGGAACTCCAGCACTCGCTCGGGACCAAGCGGCGTCCAACGCGACTCCTTGGCGTTTCGATAGGCGAGCTGCACCCCTTCGGCGCCGCGCATCGTCGGCACCGCAAAGGCCAGGCGCACGCTCTGCGCACCGGTCGGCAGGACGAAGCGCATCGGGCTGCGCTCCACGCGCTGCGCGCTGCCGTCGATGACGCACTCGTCGAGCACGACGACCGGCAGACGCGGCAGCAGCTGCGTGCGCCTGGGATCGACCCAGGCGAGCCCGCTGTGCGTCGCGAACCAGAGCCGACCGTCGGCACCGACCCGGGTGCGACGCCCCTCGGGTCCAGCGGTCTGCGAGGAGGGCAAGCCGTCGGCACTGGTGAGCCGCAACGGAAACGGCGGCGCGATGGCGGCGTTGGTGCCGAACCAGCCGCGAAGTTCGTCGAGCGCGAACCGTCGCAGCACATCGTCGCCGTTGCACCAGACGTCGCCATGAGCCACGACGAACTCGCTGCAACGCACATGGTCGACGACCAGTCGCGCGCGCAGCACGTCGCCCTCGAGCTTCGCCAGCGCGATGCAGGGTTCGCCCGACGAGAGTGACAGCATCGCGAACTCGGCGTCGAGCCAGCGCAGCGCGCGCACCCTTCGATCGGCGCGTCGTTCGCCGAGGAACTCGATCGCCACGGGCTCGAAACCGCGCTCCCCCTGCCGCGCAATGCCTGAGTCGGTCGCGCACCACAGCACGCCAGAGTCGTCCGTCACGAGGTCCTGCACCGCCGGTCGTGACGGATCGACGCCCACCGGGAGCGAAGTGAGTCGTTCACCGGCCCACTTCCAGGCACCTCTCGAAGACGCAAACCACAGCCCGTCACGGCGCTCGATGAAGGCGTCGACGTCGGTACCCAGTTCCGCCTCGCCGAAGCGCTGGACGAGCGAACCTTCGCGCAGCGTCCACAGCCCTACCGACTTCGTCCCGATCCAGAGCGTGCCATCGGCCGTCTCGTGGAGACCGTGGATCTGCGCGTCTCCGAGCCGCGACTGATCTTCGTGCAGCAGCCGCGTCTGACCGCCCTCCAGCTCGAAGATGGAACCGGCGGAATTGGCCACCACGACGCGGCCGTCGGGCCCGTCGCCGAAGCAACGCATCGAGTCGTCGAGGGAGTAGGCGCCGCCGCAATGGAGCTCGCCCACGCGGCGCGGCGTCAGGCCGGCCAGGCCGCCACCGCCGGTCCCGACATGGACCACGCCATCCGCGTCTTCGAGCAGCGCGGCGATGCTGCTGCTGCAGACGTCGCTGCCGAGCTCGGCAACGATCGCGGGGGTACCGTCGGCCGGAAGGAGCGCCAATCCGAACGCGAAGCTGCCGACCCAGACGTTGCCGCTCGAGTCCTCGAGCAGCGACGCGAAATCGTCCCCCAGTTGCGCTGGAACCGGCCGCACCGGCAGGCCGTCGCCGCCGCCGAGGCGGCGCACCACTCCGCCGGAGACGCACCAGAGGCCGCCTTCACGGGCGAGCGCGACTCCGCGCACCGGCCCGCCGAGGTCCGCCGCCGTCGCGATCACCCGCCACTGCGCGCCGTCGCGCGCCGCGACGACGCTGCGACTCCACGCGTGGACCACGCCTTCGCGGTCACTTACCACGTTCCAGTTCGACTCATCGGCGACGGGCCGCGGCGGCGCTGCGACGGCCACCGCACGATCGTGCGAGTCGACGACGAAGACGCCGCTCGGGCCGCCGGACCAGAGCGACCCATCGCTCGCCTCGGCCAGCGAGATGATCGGTCCGTTGGACGCCTCGATGCCGCCGATCCGCTGCCAGCCGCCTGGATCGCGCCGACGCAACGATTCCATGCCACCGGCCCAGAGCCGGCCAGCGCGATCGAAATGGAGGCAGACGAATCCGTCCTCGATCAGCTCGGGCAGCTCCGCCGTTCGCGTGACGCGAAATCGGCGGCCATCGAAACGGGCGAGCCCGTTGAATGTGCCGACCCACAGGAAACCGTCGGGGCCCTGCGCGAGCGAACGCGCCACGACATCGGGCAGCCCCTCATCGCGCAAGTAGACGCGCGAGCGAAAACTGTCTGCGAGGCGAGCGGGCGTCGACGCGGAGACTTGCGCCTGCAATGGCAGCGTCGCCAGCAGGACGATCGCGGCGACGAGACACACTCGCCACGACGACGCCGCGCTCCGTCGCGCCGAGCGTGCTGCCGAAACTCCCATCTCCCACTCCCCACGCACCGCACGGACAGAGCGAGCGCAGACCGGGCAAGTCCACCGCTGACGCTCCGTCTCGCGAGTGCGCGGCGTAGGCTACCGAGCGAGTGGCGCCGCACGCCGTCCCATCGTGACGGTCGCGACGTTGCCGCGCTTCGCCTGCATCGCATCGCCACACGCTTCTGGAAGAGGATGGAAATGGTGGCTTTCAGGCCGAGTTCGAGCCCGACGCCCCCGGCTTTTCACGCCGAAAGGCCTTCCGACTCGGACTCGCTTCCGACCTCGAAGAGCTGATCAGCGCGACGGCGAGGGCCAGCGCGCGACGCCCTTCGCGTCGATGCGCCAGTGGAACGCCGACTCCAACAGGCGCCGCAGTTCAAGCCGCACCAGATCATCGTCATCGGCGACGGCGAGCGGCGGATCGCCTGGCCGTGGCTCGCGGCGGTGCTCCACGCTCTCCGGTGGCGTGCGGCGCGGGTCGCAGTGGTAGGCGAAGCGACCCGCGAGCAGCGTCACCGCATCGCCGTCGAGGTCGGGCGCCGGCAGCGGCTGCGCGTAGGCGAAGAAGCGCGCGGCGCGCGTGTGCGGCGCCAGCAGGAACGGCTCCATCCAATCGGTCGGCACTTCGGCACCGAAGAGTTCGAGCAGTGTCGGCGCCACATCGAGCAGCGAGACGTCGCGAAGATCGGGGGCGTGGCC
The DNA here is from genome assembly GCA_031409275.1 of Planctomycetota bacterium. GTDB lineage: Bacteria > Planctomycetota > B15-G4 > B15-G4 > SIAN01 > SIAN01. Next base: position 845 of record JANNXA010000054.1, on the reverse strand, counting down.
GATCAGTCCGCCGGGCACTCGCAGCGCGAGGTGCGGCGCCGAGCGATCTTCGAGCGCGAGCGAGGCGATGACGATTCGCTCGCCAAGCGGCCCCTGCGCCAGCGCATCGAGGAACGCGGGCGGAGCATCGGCCGGCCACTCGTCGACGTGCAGCCACGCGAACGAGGGTGCGTCGCCTTGCGCCTGCAACCAGTTCACCGCGCGCTCCGCCACGGCGATCGGCGTGGGCGCCGGGTTCTCGAAGACCAGGGCCGCGCCGCGCGCCAGACCGTTGGCCCGAAAGGCGAGCTGCGACGACGTGAAGATCGCGCTGGTGAAACGCTGACCTTGGAGGCGCTCGGCCAGCGTCTTGATCCCCACCGGCAGCGCATCGCCCGCGCGGACGACGCCGATGGCGCGCGGCATGCCGCTGGTCACCAGCGCGGCGAGGCTCGCGGCAAGTTCGCTCGACACGCCATGCGTCGACGGAAAGAGCGTCGCGCTCGACTCGAAGGGGCCGAGCCCGGGCGCGCCGCGCCCCGTGGTGAAAAGCAGCACGCTGCCCGGCTTGAGGGGCAGCGTCGGCCCGCGCTCGCGGCGCGCCTTCGCGGCCACCAGCGCCAGCACCACCCCCAGACCCACCATCACCATCACCAACCAACGTCCACGCACGCATGCTCTCCACGGCTCAGAAGTCGCGGACGGCGTTCTACCGCACCGCACGAGTCCCTCGCGCGCCACTGCTACACTTCCGCGCCCCTTTTCCAGTGAGCGCGCCATGAACGTCCGCGTCCGCATCGCCCCGAGCCCGACCGGCGACCCGCACGTCGGCACCGCCTACGTCGGCCTCTTCAACTGGCTCTTCG
>JANNXA010000053.1:0-6437 GCA_031409275.1 Planctomycetota bacterium | reverse complement strand
GGCTGGAGGCGGGCGATGCGCCGCGCGACGGTGCGGCACCTGACGATTCGGGCCGCGAAGGTGACCAACGTGGCCGGAACCTTCGCGTCAGCGAAGGTGACCAACGTGGTAGCGGGGGCAGTTGCTGCGGATGGTGAGCTTCGCGAGTGTGAGGAGGAGTTCGACTTCGTCGAGGCACTCGCCTGCGGGGAGCGGGACATCCGCCCCGAGCACGTGTTCGAGGTCGAGGTCGACGAGCCGGTGACGTACGCGGGCGTCGAGGGAGAGGCCGAACTGGTCACCGTCTGACCCTCGCCCGCGTCGCTGGCGCGCTCTGATGCGCGCGATGCCCGTCCCTTGAACGTCCGGCGCGTCGATCCGATCCGCGCCCCCATCGTCTCCGCGGCCACGTCCGGTCGCTGCCCGCGCCCCCGCCTGTCACCCGATCTCGAACTGCGTCCCTTCCGCGCTCGACGAGAAGCTGAGCCGGGAGCACGTGGTCGATGGGCATCGGCTTACGCAGAGGACGTCGCGTGCTGGCCCGGGTGGGAGGTCCCGGAGCCGTGATCAGCTCAGCCCCCAGGAAGATGTCAGTTGTTGCCATAGTTCGCCATCCGTGCTAGGATCCCGGCATGGGCACCAACGACCAGATCACCAGCATCAACGTCTCGCTTCCCGCCTCCCAGCGCAAGTTCGTGGAGGCCGACGTCGCCAAGGGTGGCTACGCCTCGGTGAGCGAGTACTTCCGCGGGCTCATTCGCGAACGCCAGCAGCACAGCTCCGCGGCGCGCGCAGCGGCGACGGTCGACCGCGACCAGGCGCGTGAAGCCGTGCGGACGATCCTCGAACTTCAGAAGAAGCTCGCGCTCAAGGGGCTCTCGGTTGAGGATCTGATCAACGAAGGCCGCGACGCGTGAGCCTCATCCTCGACGCCTCGCTGACGCTTGCTTGGTGCTTTCGCGACGAGACAACGCCCTACACGAACGATGTACTCCGTTACGTCGAGGACCACGGCGCAGTCGTGCCCGAGCTTTGGGTCTACGAAGTTGCCAACGGTCTTGCGTCCGGTCTTCGTCGACACCCACCCCGCGTCTCCGAGGACGACATTCAGCGATTCATCCAAGCGTTGGCGGCGCTTCCCATCGACGTGCATCCGACGGACCGCGAGGTGTCACTGCGCAACATCCGCCGTCTCGCCACGACGTACTCGATTTCGAGCTACGACGCCGCCTACCTGTCTTTGGCGATCGAGCTTTCCTTGCCCCTCGGCACCCTTGATGGCAGCGGACGAAGAGCTGGCCTGAAGCAGGCGGCAGATGCCGCGGGCGTTGCGCTGTTCAAGGTGCCGCGCTGAAGATGTCGTGTCCGCAGCCGCGCGGATCATCGAAGCCATCCCGCCCTACTGCTCTCTCTGGTTGGCCAGTTCGACCGAAGAAGATGACCGCGGTGACGAATCAAACGGCCCCTTCATGGCTACGGTGATCGCGGAATGCAGGCTGCATCGCGGCGCCATGCTCGTGTGCAGCGAAGAGACTGACGGCCTGTCTGGGTTCTTGCGGCTCTCGACCGCGCTCGCCAATACCCGCCACGAAATCGACGCCGTCGTCACCGCGTGCGACGAGGCGTACTCCGGGTTTCGCGCGTGGGAGGATCAGCTCGAGAAGCGCTGGTTCACCGACCCTGCGCTCTTCGACGCCAAGACTCAGTGCGAGGTGGACCGAATTGCCGAGTCGTGGTTTGCGCTGCTCGGACGGGTCGTGAAGCTGGTCGACTGGGCGGCTACGCGCGGCCAGACGCCGACGCGCGCGGACTCGATCCGGCACGTCTACGCCAAGCTGCTGGCGGTTGAGAGGATGGACTACGGCGAGATGCCAGAGCGAATGCTCCAGGCCACGACGGATGCCGTCGCCGCCTGCCAGAAGGGCGAGGCGGGAAAGATCACCGCTAAGAACTTCTGAGCCACGCATCGTGCCCGCGATACGCGACCGTGATGATCACGCGAACTCATCGGGTTGCGGGGGCTCGCGCACCACGTCCTCGTCGTACTCGATGACGACCTCTTGTTCCGTCGCTTCCCCGATGCAGTCGAGCGGCGCTTCGTCCCGCGCGTAGCCGATGGCGCGGTATCCCCGAAGTCGCTTCTCGAACATCCGGAGCAGCACCGGGAGGTCGCGATCGACGTAGTCGAAGATGCGCACCTCGGATTTGCCGAGGCGATCACGATGCAGGCGACCCGCGTATTGAATCAGCGTCCCCTTCCATGCCACCGGCAATGCCAGGAAGAGCGTGTCGAGCCGCGCGTCGTCGAAGCCTTCGCCGACGTAGCGCCCGGATGCGAGTACCACGCGCTCCTCGTTCGCCGGGATCGCCGAGAGTTGCGCCGTCGCCTCGCGCCGTTCTTTGGCATTCATGCCGCCGTGGAGCACGACCATGTGTTGGGCGACCCGCGCCAGTCGCTCTGCAAAGTACACGAGATGGTCCCGCCGCTCGGTGAGGAGGAGTGGCGAGCGCCCGCCTTCGAGCGCCTGCACGACGTCGCCGAGGATCAACTGGTTGCGCTTCTCGTCCGCCGCGAGGAGCGCGTACAGGTCTTGGATCCGCTCCGGAGCCGTACCGGACATGTCGAATCCGGTTTCTCGCACCACGAGTCGGTGCACGAACGGGCGTCGCGCCGCTTCGCTCTTCGGATCGACGGTGAAGCGCACGGGCCCGAGCTGCATCTCGACGATGGGATCGTGTCCGTCTCGCCGCTGCGGAGTCGCCGTGAGACCGACGACGTAGCGCGCCTTCACCTCCGCGAGCACGCGCTCGAACGAGACGGCCGAAACGTGGTGACACTCGTCGACGATGACCTGTCCGTAGCTCGCGACGACATCGTTCACGACGCCCTTGCGGACGAGGCTTTGGATCATGGCCACGTCGAGGCGGCCATTGCCGGCGTTCTTGCCCGCCCCGATATGACCGATCTCCTTCGCCTCGATGCCCAGGAAGAGCGATAGCTGCGCGCGCCACTGATCGAGGAGCGGACGGCGATGGACGAGGACGAGCGTGCTGCACCCGCGTTCGGCGACGAGGCGTGTGCCGACCACCGTCTTGCCCACGCCGGGAGGGGCCACGAAGACGCCGATGTCGCTGCCGAGAAGCGCCGTCACCGCCTGCTGCTGTGTCGCGGTCAGCGTCCCGTGGAATCGAAGCTCCAGCGGCTGCCCCGACACGCGCTGGTCGTCGACTTCGAGGACGATTCCGTGGTCGCGCAGGAGCACCTCAACCGCTTCACGGCAGCCTCGCGGCAGTCCGACGTGCTGGGGCAGATCCTCGGCGCAGGAGATCACGCGAGGAGTCGATGCCGTGGAGAGCCGCATCGCCTGCTTCTTGAAGAACTCCGGGTTCTGAAACGCGGCGACGCGCTTGATCTGGTTCAGCAACGCCGAAGGCAGTCCTGCCTTCTCGACGAAGAGCTTCTGAGCGAGGACGGCACGGAACTTCGATGGCAGCGGTCCCGGAATCGGGGAGGCTGACGAACGCCTGCTCCCGGAGGGCTGGCGCGTCCACGGCACGGTGTCCGCAGCGTCCAACGCCTCGGCGGCGCGCAAGCCGACGACGGAACCATCCCGCATGGCCTCGCGTGCGATCCGCTCGACGGCATCAGGTTCGATGCGCGCGACGGATGCCAGATACGCCCACTGTTGAGCGTCGGGAATCGGGGCGAGCCGGTCGTCGAGGAAGACCGAGTTCCCCTGCTTCCTCGGCTCATGTTGGAGCGGCAGCGCGATCAGGTTCCCGAAACCTCCGCGCGGCATCGTGTCCTGGCTCGGAAACAGGCGGTCGTACGACTCCATGCTGAGTTCGTGCCGGCGTGCCATCGTCTCGGTGAGGAGATGGCACCCCATCTTGCGGGCCGTACTCGCGGCAACCGGTGCCGAGAAGAAGAACCAGGCGTGCGCGCCGTTTCCTGAACGCGAACGTTCGATCGCTACCGGAACGCCGACCTGCCGGCACGTCTGGACGAAGCCGCGAACGTCATCGGCCCACGAAGCCTTGTCGAAGTCGACCGCGAGAAACCAGCACGTCTCGTCGGCGAGGAGCGGGTAGACGCCCATCACATGGCGACCCGTCAGGTGCGCGACGACCGCGGAATCGTCGACCGGCGCGAACGCTTGGTTCGGGCAGTCGCCGCACTTGATCTTCGGCAGCTCGCAGACCCCGGCGACGAACTTGTTGCGGCAGGCTGGCGCGTAGCCCGACTTGCCGGTCCTCGTGCTGACGAACCGCGTCGGATACACGTCGTCGCGACCACGGAACAGCGACCGGAACAGCTTGACCTTCTCCGCTGCCGTCTTGGGCAGCGGCATCTTCGCGAGGCTGGGTGCGTCGACCCGAGATCCCGACTCGGCGGAACTCGAACGTAGCGCGGCGCGAAGTCGTTCGAGTCGAACGAGCAGGGCGGAGCGTTCGATGTCGAGTTGCGCGAGGCGCCCCTCTTCTTCGACGATCGCCTCGCGCGTCGCGTCGATCGCACTCGTCGGCGACGCAGTGGGCGTGGGCTCGGGAGGCGTCGAATCCGAAGACATCTCTGATTCCGATGCGTGCTCCGCGCCGCGACAGTCTCAACTCTCTGTTCGAGTACTCGACACGGCCAGGATGCCCGGGCCGGCACGCCCCCTCTTCCGTCGACTCGCACTCTGGCGGATTCTGGCAGGATGGAGCCCAAGCGCCACCTCCGGATCTACGATCATCGACTCATCCAACTCGTACAGGAGACGCGGGACCCGACCATCGCGACCCGGCTCGGGGTGCCCCGGTCCACGGCGGCGGGCTGGCTTCGACGAGCGCCGCGCTCGATCACCGTGGCCGCGGACGGAGACGCCTCCCTCGCCGAGTTGCGCCGTAGCCTCGCGCGACTCGAGAAGCGCAACCAGCGCCTGACCGCCGGCCTGCGCGTGCTCTTCGTCCTGCTGCGCACGCTCGCACCGGACCTCTCCCGCCTCCGCGTGCCGGCGCTCGATAAAGCGCGACTGCTGCGCGCCATCGAGCGCACCCGATCCGTGCTCGGCCTGCAGCGGGTCCTCGCACTACTCGGCCTGTCCACCGCTCGACTCAACGCCTGGAGAAACGCGGCGATCGTCTGCCAACTCGCAGACCAATCGTCGTGCCCGAGTTCCTCGCCGCAGCGGTTGACGCCGACCGAGGTGGCGAAAATCGGCGCGCTGGTGACCGCGGCCGACTACCGCCACGTCCCGACCAGCCGGCTCGCCGTGCTCGCGCAACGGCTGGGTGCCGTGTTCGCCTCGCCGACGACCTGGTTGCGGCTCGTCGCGCAGCGTGGCTGGCGTCGGCCGCGCCTTCGCGTTCACCCCGCGCAACCGCGAGTCGGGATTCGAGCCGCGCAGCCGAATGAGCTATGGCATATCGACACGACTTTGATCCGCCTCCTCGACCACAGCCGCGTCTACCTGCACGCCGTCATCGACAACTTCTCGCGCCGCATCCTCGCGTGGCGACTGCTCGACCGCTTCGACCCGGCCAACGCGGTCGCCGTCCTCGTCGAGGCCGGCGGCCAAGCGGTCCACGGCTCCGCCCTCGTACCGACCGTGCTCGCCGACGCCGGCGTGGAGAACAAGAACGACGCCGTCCATGCGTTGATCACGTCCGGGCTCTTGAAGCGCGTGCTGGCCCAAACCGAGATCCGCTTCTCGAATTCCATGATCGAAGCGTGGTGGCGCTGCCTGAAGCACCACTGGCTGTACCTGCATCCGCTCGATTCAATGGCCAAGGTGCGGTCGCTCGTCGAGTTCTACGTCGCCGAGCACAACTCGCGACTGCCCCACTCTGCGTTTCGCGGCCAGACGCCCGACGAGATGTACTTCGGTACGGGTGCCGCCGTCCCTGACGAACTTGACGAATCTCGACGAGCTGCCCGCGCAGCGCGCGTCGCCGCCAACCGCGCGCGGCGATGCGCCGTCTGCGCCTGAACTGAGAAGAGAAGACTCCTCCGACCGTTCATTGCGCTGGCACGAGCCGGCCGCCCGTGATTTCCAAGGAGAACATGCACTCGAAGCGATTAGCACGCCATGACCAGCTCGCCCACCCGCCGATCAGGCCGGCTGGCGTCTCCTCGCCCGGGGTGTCGAGATCTCGACGGAAATGTTCAGAATGTCGTGGTGAGGAGCAGGGCTGGCGCTGCTCGAACAGGCGATCCGCCGCGAGATGGCGCAACGCGGGGTGTCCCCGCGCCCGAACGCCGTGGCGGCGCTGGAGAAGCGCGAGCGGGAACTCGCACAGAAGGTCACGGACGGCGCGCGGCGGCTGCTGCAAGTCGACGAGGAGGTGGTGGCCGAAGTCCGCGCTGCGCTCGGCGACCTCAAGGGCGAGTTGGAGCGAGTCCGCAGGGCGCTCGCCGAGGAACGACGGACGGCCCACATCCCGAAGGATCCCGACGATGTGGTCGAGGCAACCCT
>JANNXA010000052.1:0-58807 GCA_031409275.1 Planctomycetota bacterium | reverse complement strand
GTGGTACGCGGGGGCGACGCTGGTGTGGTGGGCGGCGACGATCACGCGGTACGGCGGGGCCCCGCGCCCCGCCGCGCCCGGGCGCCCCCCCCGGGCGGCCCCCCCGCCCCCCGCCACTCCCCGGCCGATCACCGGCGCGGCTCGGGGAGGTGGTGCTCGCGGACCTTTTCGAGCAGCCGCGGGATGCGGCAGAGCGCCGCCCAATCCGTGTCCTCGGCCAACCGCTCGCGAAGCGCTGGCCACCCTTCGACTGCCGCCTCTGCCTGCGCGATCGCCTGGCGGGCGAGCTCGTCGGCCCGCCCGGCCAACGTGGCGCGCTCGGCGAGTTTCGACGGCTCGTCGGCAGAGTCAGCGTCCTGTTTCGATGCTCGATCCGCGGCAACTGCGCAACCCGCAAGCACCATCGCGGCTCGAAACGGTTCGGTCGATCCAGGCGCCGCGTCCGCGGGGTCGAGCACGAAGCGCTCGGCGTCGGCCGCCGCGGTCTGCCAGTCGCCCTTCTGCAACCGCTGTCGCGCGAGCAGCCACTCCCACTGGCGGAGAGAGCGGCGGATCGGCTCGCCGCCGCCGGTGAGCGTGAGACAGCGGTGGCCGAGCTCGATCGCCTCGGCGAGATCGGCCATCCCCGCGTCCGTCTGGTTGCGCTGGAGCTCGATCTGCGCGAGGACCGAGAGCGCCGGCGCGAGTTGAGCGCCGATGGGCTTCGGCTCGTGCAGCTCTTGATAGGCGGCTCGACCGTGCTCGATCGCCGTCCGGACGAGCGCGACGGCCGCCGCTTCGTCGCGCATCTGCAGTTCGAGCACTGCCGCCCGATAACCCGCCTCGACGGGCAGTCGGCGAACGGCGACGCTTTCGGGGTATCGCTGTGCGAGCTGCTCGGCGATCGCCAACGCCTCGCGCACTTCGATGCGAGCGGTGCTCGTCGCCTTCAGCGCGTGAACCATGGACTGATAGATCAGCAGCTCGCATCGGATCGTCAGCGCGCGCCGATCACGCGGCTGCACGGCGAGCACCCTCGCGATCTCCGCGAGCGCCTCCTGCTGCAATGCGTCGGCCTCGGCACCCAGCCGCTCGACCCGCTGCTCGCCTTCGGTGTCGGTTTCGCCTTCGATCGGCTCCTCGTGTCGGCTCGAGAGCAGATGGTCGGAGAGCAGGTAGGCAGCGTCGCCGAACTCGCAGCGGTCGCCATCGACCGCGTCGGGAGCGTCGATCACCTCGCGACGCACGGCGAGCGCCGCGCGTGCCGCGGTGATCGCGCCAGCGAGGTCGCCCTCGAGATGCGCGAGGACCCCGCGATCGCTCTGCGCCTTCGCCAGGAGCCGCAACCGCGGCAGATCGTGCGGGTCGCCCGCTCCAAGTTCGGTGATCAGCAGGTCGACGACCTGCCGCCCCTCTTCCATGCGCCCTCCTGCGGTGAGCGTGCTCCCGAGCGCGCCACGGACCTTCAGCCGATCGAACGCGATCGCGGAGTCGCCGGTCCGTTCGCCCGCGAGCGTTTCGAGCCGCCGCACAGCCTCGCGGAGCATCGTCGCCGCTGCAGCGGGCGCGCCGACCCGCATCTGCACCAGGCTCAAGTCGAAGAGTGCCTGCGCCAGCGCGCGCCGCAGCTCGAAATCGCCCGCGTCCTCGGCGGGGAAGCTCTCGTAGAGCGCGAGCGCCCGTTCGAGCGTCGCGCGGCGGATCGGATCGGACTCGGGCTCGTCGGCGAAGGCGTCATCGGTGACGGGCGCGAGCATCGAGCTCAACACGCCGAGCGCGTGGCGGAAATGGCCTTCGGCGCGCGTCTGCTCGGCGCGGATCTGGAGGTTCGCTTCGTGGAGCCTCGTGCTCGCGCGGCGCTGGATCTCGGCGTAGGCGATCGGGCCGCCCACCCCGATCAGCAGCGCGAGCGCAGCCGTCGCCGCTTGCGCCGGCTCGCGTCGCGCCCAGCGGATGAGGCGACCGAACGTGCCCACGCGACGCGCCTCGATCGGCCGGCCCGTCAGCGCATTGTCGAGGTCGCGTGCGAGGTCGGTCGCTCGCGCGTAGCGCCGGGCGCGATCGAGGTCGGTCGCTGCCAGCACCACGGTCTCGACATCGCGTGGCACGGCCGGATTGCGTTCGCGCGGCGCGATCCTGCGTCCGGCGACGATCGCCTCGCGCATCGCGTGCTCGGTGGTCTCGCGCCACGGCAATTCGAGCATCAGGAGCTCGTGCAGCGTGATCCCGAGCGACCAGAGATCGCTGCGTTCATCGACGTTCGCCCACTCGCCGCGCAGCTGCTCGGGTGACATGTAGGGAAGCGAGCCGAGCGCCGAGCCGCTCTTCGTGAGTTCGCTCACGTCGCCGGTGGACGCGAGCCCGAAATCGACCAGCACGACCCGACCGGTCGGTGTGACGAGGATGTTGCTCGGTTTCACGTCGCGATGGAGGACTCCGCGGCCGTGCGCGTGGGCGAGCGCGTCGGCCACTTGCCGCGCGACGCGCAGGCAGACGTCGCTCCACGTCCCCGCGAAGAGCCAACCGTGCGCGACGTCCGCCGATTCGACGGCGGCCCCTGGCGCGCCACCGGCGCCACCCGAGCCGCCTCGCACAACGTCCGCGACCGCTGCCGCGAAGTCAGCACCCGAGAGCTCCGCGGGTGCTCGGCCGTGCAGCGCGCGCACGACCTGCGCGATCGACGCGCCGGTCAGCAGTTCCATCGCGAACCACGGCAGGCCGTCGCTCTCGCCGACCGCGTGGATCGGGACGATGCCGGGATGCTGCAGCCGCGCGATCGCCTCGACCTCGCGACGGAAACGGGTGCGCGCCGTGCCGACATGGAGCTGATCGGGCCGCACGACCTTCAGCGCGACCTCGCGGCCGAGTGAGAGCTGGCGCGCGCGATAGACGACGCCCATGCCACCCGCGCCGATGCGCTCGAGCAGTTCGAAGTCGCCGAGCCGCTTCGGAATCGGCGGATCGGCCGCGGGTTCTGCGTCGGCCGCGGCGTCTCCTGCGAGGCCGAACCCCTGGAGCAGCGCCACCCGCCGACGCAACGCGCTCGCCTCGTTCGGATGCAAGGCGCACAGGCGCTCGAGCGCAGGAGCGCCCTCCTGCTCCATCGCCGCAAGGCAGCGCTCGACCAGCTCGTTCAGCTGCGGATTCCTGCTCATGGGGACGGCGGATCGAGCGCTTCGGCGAGCGACGCGAGCGCGCGATGGAGCAGCGCGCGCGTCGCGAGTTCGCTCCGCTCCATCTGCAGGGCGACCTCCTTGTGCGGGAGCCCGACGATGCGCGCGAGCGCGATCACCTCGCGGTAGTCCTCGGGCAGCTCATCGAACGCCGCCTCGAAGCGAGCGACCTCTTCGCGCGCGCCGGCATCACGCGACGGCGTGAGGAACGTCCGATAGCAGTCGGCGACCGGGTCGATGCCGCTGTCGTTATCAGGGACGCGCACTTCGCGGCGCGCCGCTCGCCGCTCGCGGCGCCAGAACTTCGCCTTGTTGCGGATCAGCCGGATCGCCGTGGTGAAGAGCCATCGGCGGAAACCCTCGGCACCGCCGCTCTTGAAACGCTCCTGGTGTTCGAGCACCTCCCGGCAGATCGACTGCACGACGTCGAGCGACTCTTCGCGGGCGCGGAGCGCGGGCCCCATCTGCAACCGGACGAACGCGCGCAACCTCGGCAGATTCGACTCGAGGAGCTGGTCGAGCGCCGACATGTCCCCGCGCGAGGCGCTCTGCGCGAGTTCTGCGTCGGACTGCGCGTCGAATTGCGCCATCGCTGCCCCGCTCCGCTCGCCGATGCCGACGTTTCGCGAACGGCGCGATCCTACCCAAGCGGAGCGGCGAGGAACGCGGGGAGGCGGCTCCGGCGCGGATGGCTCCGTCAGTTCCCGAGCTGTCCGGCGCTTCTCCAGATCGGGTGCGGCGAGCCGTGATTGCTGTTCACGACCGTCGCGCGGCCGAAGTCGAAGCAGAGGAAGCGCGCCGCCCAGTTGCCTGGCGTGCTCTCGTAGCCGAGCGAGCGCAGCAGCGTGAAGCCGTGGAGGTCGGGCCCGAAGTCGAGATCGAAGAGCGAGAGTTCGAAGCAACGCGCGGGTTCATTCGTCTCCCACGGCGGCAGATTGTGGTCGCCTTGCCCCAGGAACCCGTCATCGCGCGCGAGTTGCGAGTCGCGCTCGAGCACGCGCCCGCCGAACGGGAAGAGGAGATTGACGCTGAGGGTGCCGGCCGTCATCGCGTGGCCGCTCGTGATCGTCGCGTCGTGGCGTTCTGCGCCGCGGACGATCGTGAGCGTGAGCGGCATCCTCGAGCCTGCGGCGAACACGGCATCGACCAGCGCCTCGTAGTCGTTCGTCGCGCGGCCGTTCACTGCGGCGATCACGTCGCCTGGCCGCACGTCGCCGCCGAGCAGCTCACTTCCTTCCGGGAGCTTGGTCACCAGCACACCGCAGACGTCGGCGGCGAGGCTGCGCTTCTGGCGAGCATCGTTCGTGAGCGTGCGACCGGTGAAGTCGATGCCTCCGCCGTACGTCGGTGCAAACGTGCAGGCGGCGCATGTGGCGCAGGCAGCTGCGAAGCCGGCGAGGCGAGCGGCAAGGCGAGCGCGTCCGGCGCTGGTTCGAGGGGTTTTCATGGCGGCGTTCTCCTGGTGGATCGGGCGTCTCGTTCTCGGGCAGGTGCTGCGCCGAGGGGTTCGGGCGTCCGTTCGATCAAGACAGCAACGTCCGCCGTCGACCGTTGCGCGCGCTTGCGGCCTCCGGCGCTCGCGATCGGCGGGCCGCCCGCTGCGCTTCCCCCGGACGACCGTAATGTCCACCGTCTCGGAACGCGGGCAAGCAACGTCGAAGGAGGCGATCTGCTGATGGAGCCATCCGGCAAGGGGCCGACGCAAGAGATTCGCAGTCGAGGCCCGCGGCCGGTCCGTTCTCGGCGACGCACGCTCGCGTTCCGGCTGCTCCTCTGCTTCGCCATCGCCCCCGTCCTCGCGTTCCTGATGCTCGAAGGGATCGTGCGGATGATCGGCAACGCCGACTTCCACGGCACGGACTACGTCGTCGAGGATCCCGTCCTTCAGTGGGCGAACAACGCCGATCAGCGCAGTGACATCGTCGGCTTCGACTACCGCTTCTCGGTCTCGCTCAACTCACTCGGGATGCGCGGGCCGCCGCCTCGCGCCGACGCCACGGCGCGCGTGCTGCTGCTGGGTGATTCCTACACCTTCGGCCTGGGCGTGAACGACGGCGACACGACGGCGGCCGTCCTGCAGGAGCGGCTCGATGCCGCTTCACCACGGAAGTTCGACGTCGTCAACGGCGGCGTTTCCGGCTACGGCGTCCAACAGGCGTTCCAGCTCGCCAAACGGCATTGGGAGCGGCTGCACCCGTCGATCGTGATCTGGGTCCATTGCGGCAACGACTTCGCGGACGATTGGAATTTCGTGAACGGAACCTGGGGAACGACGCGCGCGCGCATTCCAGGCCGTCGCTTCATGCTGGAGCACTCCGAAGCGTGGAGCATGCTCAAACCCGCGGCGCTCGCCCTGCTCGGCGCCTTGTCGATTCGCCAAGACCGCATCCGTCTGGAGGGGAGCGGCGAGACGACGTTGGTGTCGGGTCTCGGCAAGCGCTGGGCCGCCGGGCGGGACCTCACCTTCCAGGGAATCGAGGCGCTCGCGGCCTTCGCTCGCGGGCACGGAGCTTCGCTGTTCGTGACCTCCGTCGGATTCAATCCGAAGGCCGCCGACGAGCGCCTCTCGACCGATGCCTTGGCGGTGCGCGACCACTGCCGCGCGAGCGGCATCCCATTCGTCGGCCCGCCGCCGCCCGCGGCCAACATCGACACCGAGCCACTCGTCAACCGCAGCTCGATCGGCCACTGGACGCCGGCGGGCCATCGCTACTTCGCCAGCGCGCTGTTCGACGAAATCCACGCCGCCGGCGCGTGGTGAGGGAGGTCGCGGCGGCGGCGCACCGCCCGCGGCGACTTCCGGAGCGGGCTGCTACGACGCCGGCCGGGTCGGATCGGAGCGACGAACCAGCGGCGCCGGGTCGGCGCGCATCTCGTCGACCGCGATCACGCGGCCCTCGCGCAGACGGACCTGCTGCAGCGAGATCGACAACTCGCTCTCGAAGCGACGCACCAGGCGCGACTCCGATTCGGTCATCAGCGTGATCGCCTGCCCCTTGGCTCCGGCTCGAGCCGTGCGGCCGGTGCGATGGAGGTACGCCTTGCTCAGCGTCGGCACATCGACGTTGATGACGTGCGTGACGCCCTGGATGTCGAGGCCGCGCGCCGCGACGTCGGACGCGATCAGCACCCGGACCTTCGCGCTGCGGAAGTCATCCATCGCGCGCTTTCGATCGAGCTTGCCAATGGCGGCGTGGAGGTCAGCCACCGCGATGTGATGGTAGGCGAGCTTCGCGGCGACCTCCTCCGCCGTCTCGTTGCGATGCACGAAGACCATCGCCCGCTCCGGGCCGAGCGCGTGCAGCAGCTTGCGCAGCACGTCCGGCTTGTCGCGCTCCTCGCACACCAGGTAGAGGTGCTCGATGTTCTCGTTCACCGCCGCAGCCCCGGTGTCGATCAGCACCCGTTCCGGCGCCATCGCCACGATCGCGGCCGCGCTCTCCGGCTGCTCCGTCGCCGACGCAAAGATCAGCTGCCGACGGCGCGGTGCAGCGCGCAGGAGCGCCTGGATCGCCGGCAATCCCTCAGCCCCCAACAGTCGATCCGCCTCGTCGATCACGATGCTCTTCACCAGGTGCATCTTGAGCTTGCCCATGGCGATCAGGTCGACCATCCGGCCCGGCGATCCGACCACGATCTGCGGCTTCTTCTTCAGCTTCTCGATCTGGCGGTCCATCGGCGTGCCGCCGATCAGGAGCACGGTGCGGATGGGCGAGCCGGCGTTCTGCGCGAGGTCGCAGCATTGGCGCTGGATCTGGATCGCCAGCTCATGCGTCGGCGCGACGATCACGACCTGCGTCGCCGCTACTTCGGCGTCGATCCTGCAGAAGAGCGGCAGCAGGTAGGCAAGCGTCTTGCCCGTCCCCGTCTCGGCCTTGACGTTGGCGTCCTTGCCTTCAAGCAGCACCGGAATCGCCGCGATCTGGATCGCGGTCGGCTCATCGATCTTCTGCTTCGCCAGTGCCGCGATCAGCGCGGGAGGCATCTTCAGGTCGGCAAACGTCATGGGTCCCCATCGCGCGTACTTCCGCGCATCGCACCTCGGTCGGAAGTAGTACCTTTCTCACGCGTCCGCTGCGCGTTCTTTCTCCAACCCGAGGACGCCGGCTCCGGGTGACGCACCGCGACGACGTGCGCTGCGACGATCGAGGAACTCGCGGAGAGGCCCATGGGCAACGAGACGGTCTCGAGGAGGGCGCTGCGGCACCGTGCGCTGTGGGAGGCGCGCGACGCCCGTCTCGCGAAGCTCCTCTTCGCGACGCTCCTCTTTGGCGGACTGGCGACCTGGAAGGTGACGCGCCCCTCCTTGGCGTGGTCGCGCGAGCACGCCGAAGCGGCGCAGGCGCAGATCGACGCCGAAGTCGCGCTCGCGACGCTCGAACCGCAGAAGCGCGAACTCGCCGCCGTCGTCGCCGCACTCGAGCAGGCGCGCTGCGCCATCGAAGCGGCGCCATGGAATGACGTCGTCGTCGACCTGCAGCGCGGATTGGCCGGGTTGCGGGAGGCCCGTGCGAATCAGCGCCGCGACCCGGCGGCCGCTCACCGTTACTTCATCGAGCGAAACGAGGCGGGCGAAGGCGCGCCGAACTCCCCGCCAGCACCGTGGGAGCAGCGCGCACCCGAGACGTCGCAGATTCCGCCGGTGCGCCCGCTGCCGGTCGATCCGGCGCTTCCGCTGGACGACCAGCTCGCACGCGCGCGCGATGACGCCCCCTACGCGCCGCTCACCATCGATCCGGAGGCGGCGAAGAACGCCAACGAAACGAACTTCACAAGGCTCTTCGAGGCGGCACTCGACCAGGCCGCCAGCGAACTGCTGGAACGGACGATCGCCACGATCATCGGCGCGGTCGAGCAGTCGGTCCGCCAACCGCTCGAGCAGGCGCTCGCGGGGGCATCACGATTCGCCGCCGCGCTCACTCCACTCGGAACCGCGCTCGCCGAGCTGAGCGCGCGCCTCGATCGCTGGCGCAGCGACCACCTCGAGGATCGCGAGTGGCTGGCGACTCCCGACGAGAAGCGTCAGGAGGTCGCCTCGCTCGGCGCCATCGTCGCCGCGTGGCGCAGCGCGCTCGAAGCGCAGATCGCCCCGATCCGGGCCAACCTCGAACAGAGCGTCGCCACCGCGACCGCCGCCGTGGCCGAGCTCTCGTCGCGGCGCACCGAACTCGCGGCGAGTCAGAAGCGCCTTTCGGCGGCCGTCGCCGATCTCTTGCCGTCGTGGATCCGCAGCTTCGTCACCGCGGAAGAGCTGCTGCGCGCGCTGCCGCTGGTGCTGACGCTGCTGGGCACGCTGATCGCGACCGGCGCGCTGCTGGTGCGCCACCACCACCGAAGCTGCCGCGCCGAGCTCTTCCCCGAGCTGCCGGCGCGACGCGATCCCGCCGTCACCTCGTGTTGGACGTTGGCGGACCGCGGCGCGCTCGGCACGCTCTCGAGCTCGCTCGCGTGGATGACCGTCACCGCGATCTGGTGGTGGACGACTCGCGACGCGCTCGACAGCGCGCAGGCGTCTTGGAACTCCACCTTCTTCGCGCCCCCACCCTTCCCAAGCGAGTGGCTCGCGCTCGCCTCGGTGGCGCTGGTGCTGCTGCCGGTGATGGCATTCGTCGGCATCGTCGCCGCCTGGATCGACCATTTCCGCGAACGGTGAACGCGACGGCTTATGGTGGCGGGATGGCCCTCCATCCACTTCGACTCCTCCTCCCGTGGCTCTTCGCGCTCGTCGCCACCCGCGACGCCGCCGCGTCCGACGCGCTGACCGACGCGCTCGCGCGATCGGCCGCCAACCGGTCGCAGCTCGAACGAGCGCTCGCGACGGTGCCCGGACCACAGAAGCGCGCGCTCGAGTGGCTGCTGCCGCATGCGCCGACCGCCGATCTCGCGACGCTCGACGGTGAGTTCCTGCTCGCCCACGTCGACGCGGCGTGGAGCGCGTGGCAGTCCGCACCATGGAAGGCGAACGTCGACGAGGAGCTCTTCTTCGACGCGCTCCTCCCCTACGCGAGCGTGAGCGAGTCGCGCGAGCTCTGGCTGCCGAAGCTGCGCGAGATCTGTCTGCCCCTCGTCGCGGGGGAGAGCGATCCCGGCCGAGCGGCGGTGCGCCTGAACCAGCAACTCTTCGCCAAGTTGAAGGTCCGCTATTCGACCGAGCGCCAGCGCGCCGACCAGTCGCCGTCCGAGTCGATCGCGAGCGGGCTCGCCTCGTGCACTGGCCTGTCGATCCTCCTGATCGATGCGTGCCGATCGATCGGCGTGCCGGCGCGCTTCGTGGGCGTGCCGTTGTGGATCGACCGTAGCGGCAACCACTCGTGGGTCGAGGTTTGGGATGGCGCACGTTGGCGCTTCACCGGCGCCGCCGAGCCGGCGGGAGACGCGCTCGACGAAGCCTGGTTCACGGGGAGGGCGTCGGCGCAGTCGCGCGACGATCCGCAGCACGCGATCTATGCCGTGACGTGGCGAGAGTCGCCGCTCGACTTCCCGATGGTGTTCGATCCGAGGCGCCCGCGCGCGCGCGCCGTCGACGTGACCGATCGCTACGCCGGACCGACGCAACCGCTGCCGGCCGGCCACTCGCACCTTCACGTCGGGCTGACGGGTCGCGACGGCAGGCGGGTCGCGCGCGAACTCCTGCTACAGGACGAGTCGGGCCGCGAAGTCGCGCGCGGCACCACGAAGGACGAGCGCTTCGATGCCAACGACTACCTTGCGTTGGTCGTTCCGCGCGGACAGTTGTTGACTGCGATCGTGGACGGACGGCCCATCGGCGCATTTCGGTTCTCGGAACCGACGGCGACGGCCAACTCGACCTCGACGAGGGTGATTCCAACGGTTTCGTGGGAGATCGACGCAAGCGATGTCGCCGGCCAGTTGGAGGAGTTCCTGCACGACCACGAGCTGGCCGAGGTCGCGCAGCAGCCCTTTGCGTACCAACCGCTATCAGCGGAGGAGGTCGGCCCGATCGCCTTGCGGCTGATCGAGAGCTTCGACGCCGATCTGCGCGCGCGCGAACGTGCCTCCTTCGACGCGCGGATCGTCGAGGCCGGCGGCGTGTCGATGAAGTTCTGGTACGCCGTCTACGGCGACAAGCCCGCGCGCGGCCGCAGCCTCTACCTGTCGCTGCACGGCGGCGGCGGCGCGCCGCCCGCGGTGAACGACCAGCAGTGGGAGAACCAGAAGCGCCTCTATCGGCCCGACGAAGGGGTCTACCTCGCTCCGCGCGCGCCCAGCGACACCTGGAACCTCTGGCATCAAGGCCACATCGACCCGCTGTTCCAGAAGCTGATCGCGCAGCTGATTCTCTTCGAAGAGGTCGACCCCGATCGCGTCTACGTCATGGGCTACAGCGCCGGCGGCGACGGTGTGTACCAGCTCGCGCCGCGCCTTGCGGACCACTTCGCGGCCGCCGCGATGATGGCGGGACACCCCAACGAGACGCGGCCCGACGGGTTGCGCAATCTGCCGTTCACGCTGCACATGGGTGGCAAGGATGACGCCTACGACCGCGCCAACATCGGCCGGCGCTGGAAGCAGCTGCTGGCCGAGCTCGCCGCCGCCGACCCGGGCGGCTACCCGCACGAGGTGGTGATCCACGAGGGCAAGGGCCACTGGATGGATCGCGAGGACGCCGTCGCGGTGCCTTGGATGGCGCAGCACACGCGCGAGTTGCGGCCCACCACCATCGTGTGGCTGCAAGACGACGTCACGACTCCACGTTTCTACTGGCTCGCGAACCCGGCGCCCGCCGCGGGCGCCCGAGTGGTGGCGAAGCGCGCGGGCAACGAAGTGGTGATCGAGTCGGCCGTCGGCGTGCAGCGCCTCGCCGTGCGTCTCGACGATTCCATGGCCGACCTTTCGAAGCCGATTCGCGTGCGCGCGGGCGCCACGGCCGACGGCGCGTTGCTCTTCGAGGGGATCGTGCCGCGAACGATCGCGACGCTGACACGCACGCTGCTCGAACGCGGCGATCCGCGCGGGCTCTTCAGCGCCGAGATCGTGGTCGATTGGCCCACCGAACGCTCTCGATGAGGCGGTGGAGGTCGTGGCGATCGGGGGAGATCGCTCGCGCGCGCCCTTGCATGCCGCATCGTCGTGAGCTAACCCGGGCGCTTCGCCGCCTCCTCCGTCGGAGCGAAATGACGCGCGGCGCGGTGGGATCGGGGAGCGTCGTGAAGCGCGACTTCGCCAGCTTCGTGGTAGCCGCCGGCGTCTCGTCGATGGCGCTGTGCTGCACCGATTCCGAGGAGCGGCGGACCGCCCCACCGGTGACCGTCCCTTCGGCCGCGGCGGCGCCCACCGCACCGACCGATGCGCCGGTCGATGCGCCGACTGCCGTCACCGACGACGGTCCGCCGTGGCCGCGCGATCCGCCTCCCTTTCCGAATGAACAGTTCACGGCGATGCGTGCCGCGCTCGGCGCCTGGCGTCACTCGAGCGCCGCAAGTGACCGCTATCGAATGCAGGAGATCATCAGCGGCGGCGTCGCGCTCTTCGACGCCGATGGCGACGGCGACCTCGATCTCTTCTGCAATACCGGCGGCTGCTGGCCCGACTTGCCCGCCCCGCCGACGCCACCGCAGCACGCCTTCTTCCGCAATGACGGCGAGTTCGTCTTCACCGAAGTCGCGCGCGACGCCGGCCTGCTCCTACCACCGGGCGCCTTCGCGATCGGCAGCGCGACCGCTGACTTCGACAACGACGGCGACCAGGACCTCTACGTCACCGGCGATCGACGCTCGTGGCTCTACCGCAACGACGGCGTTCGCGAGGGCGTGGCGCGCTTCGTCGAGTGCGGAGCGCAACTCGGAGTCGACGCCGCCGGGCTGCTGGCCAGCAGCGCCGCCTTCCTCGACATCGATCGCGATGGCCGCCTCGACCTCTACGTCGCCGGCTACGTCGATTTCAGCGACGAACTCAACGAGCGCCTTCGCTGCGGCGCGGCCACCACCGGCGTGCGTGACTACTGCTCGCCAAAGGACTTCCCTGGGACGCAGGACCGCCTGTTCCATCAAGAGGCCGACGGCCGCTTCCGCGAATGCGCGCGGGAAGTCGGGCTCCTGGTCCCGGAACCGCTCGCGAAGAACGGCAAGGGACTCGGGGTCGTCGCCTGCGATCTCGACGACGACGGCGACTGCGACCTCTACGTCGCCAACGACGGCTGCCCGAACCTCCTGTTCCTGAACGATGGCACCGGCCACTTCACCGAAGAGGGGCTCCTGCGCGGCGGCGCGCTCTCCAGCGACGGCCGCAGCCAGGCGGGGATGGGCACCGACGCCGCCGACTACGACGGCGACGGCGACCTCGATTTGTGGGTGACCAACCTCGACCTCGAGACCAACGGCCTCTACCGCAACGACGGCACCGGCTACTTCGAGGACGAGGTGCGCGAGTCGGGACTCGCGGCGCTCGATCAGGGCGCGGTCGGATTCGGGACGCACTTCCTCGACTTCGATCACGATGCCGACCTCGACCTCGTGGTGGCCAACGGCCACGTCGTGCGCCACATCTGGAAGACGCGCGGCACCCTCACGCTTCGCCAACACGATCAGTTGTTCGAGAACGTCGGCGATGGCCGCTTCCGCGGCGTTGCCGCCGAGCAGGCGGGCGCGCACTTCCTCGAACGCCATGTCGCCCGCGGCCTCGCCAGCGGCGACGTCGATGGCGACGGCGACCTCGACGTCGTGATCGCCTGCAGCGACGATCGCCCGCAACTGCTGCGCAACCAACACGCCGAGCGAACGCACGCCCGCGACGCCGTGATCATCGAACTGCGCGGCACGACCTCGGCGCGCGACGCGATCGGCGCGCGCGCCTGGTTCACCTGCGCCGGCAAGACGCAGCTCGCTGCCGTGAAGGGGGGCGCTTCCTACGCGTCGGCCAGCGACCGCCGCCTCCACTTCGCGCTTCCAAGCGGTGCGACGCACGGAACGCTCAAGGTGCGCTGGCCCGACGGCAAGGTGCAGGAGTTCGGAGCGCTCGCCGCAGGCTTCGACTACCGCGCGACCGAAGGGGGCGCGCTCGAAGCGCTGCGCCCCTTCGCGAAGCGCTGAGCGCGCTGCGCGCCGCGAACGTCAGCCGCCTCCGGATGGCGCCGTGTCCGGCGCGCGCGCGGCTCCGGGCGTCGTCATCTCTCCGAGCGGAAAGGGCAGCTTCTCGCCGCGATCGATCTGACCGATCCAATCGCGCAGCCGCAACACGGCCTTCGTCTCGCCTTGCGCCTCGACCAGCGCCAACGCGCGGGCGAAGCGATCACGAGCCGAGGCGACGTCGCCGAGGTTGGCGTGGATGTAGCCCGACTGCACCAGCGCCGAAGCGCTCGGCACCGCGCCCTGTTCGAGTCGCACGATGAACCCCTTGGCGAGGTCGTATTCGCCGGCGAGGTTCAGCAGGCCCGCCATCCGCAACAGCAGCGCGGGCTGGCGCGGATCGGCCGCGAGCTCCTGGCGCAGCAGGTCGATCTCCTCGATCCACGGCTCGCATCGCCGATAGCGCTCGAGCAGCGCCGCTCCCTCGCTGCGCTGCGCCGGCTCGGTCGAACGCGCCAGCAGCCGCGCCAGCCGGTAGCTCGCGTCGAAGCGCAGCGGACTGCGCGCGACCGCCTGACGGTAGAGCTCGATCGCGCGTGCGGCCGCGCCCGTCTTCTCGGCGATGCGGGCACGAATCGCCGCGACATCGCCGGAGTCGGGGGCGAGGAGCGCCGCGCGTTCCGCGTGCTCCTGCGCCGGCGCGAGCGCGCCCTCCTCGAAGTCGAGCTCGGCCAGTCGAAGTTCCGCGAGCGCGACCGGCGGTGTCGCAGCGGCCAGCGGCGCGTAGGCCTGGCGCGCCTCTTCGAGGCGGCCCTGCGAGCGGTAGAGGTCGGCGAGGCGCAAGCGGTATTCGCGATGGTTGGGTGCGCGCGCGACCGCCGTCTCCCACGCGGCGATCGCCGGTCCGTACTGGCGGCTGAAGCCGAGGCAGATCGCCTGACGCGCGCACGGCTCGGCGCTGTCGGAAGCGGCGGCGACCTTCGCGAAGTGGCTCGCCGCTTCGCCATAGGCGCGCGCACGCAACTGCTGCTCGGCCTGCGACCGCCACCCCTCGCGCCGCAGATGCAGCTCGTCGTCGCGAGCGCGCGCGTCGAGGCGATCGAACGCGGCGGCCGCCTCCTCGTGGCGCTCGCAAGCCTGCAACGCGAGCGCGATCAGCAGCAGCGATTCGCCCTCCTCCGCCGCAACCTTCTGCAGTCGCCGCGCCTCGCGCCACGCCTCATCGGACCTTCCACGCGCCAAAGCCAGCCGCACCCGCAGACCGATGCGGCGCGGATCGTCCACCGGCAGCGGCAACGCGTCGATTGCGCTCGCCAGCGCGGCCGCCTCACCGCGTTGCTGGATTCGCACGCGCAACGCCAGCAACTGCGCCTCGAGCGTCGGCGGGCGCAAGGGCGCCAACGCCCCATTCGCTTCCTCGAACCGGCCCAGCTCGAAGAGACAGCGCGCGCGCAACTCGACCAGAGTCGCGTCAGCGGGCGCCTTCGCGGAGGCCGCCTTCGCCAGCAGCTCCTCGCAGGCCGCCAATGCCGCCGCGTCGCGCCCGGCAGCAAAGAGCGCGGCTGGTTCCTCGGCAGCCGCTCGCGCCACAGCGGAGAGCAACACCCACGCGGCGACCGAGCGCAGCCAGCGGCGCGTCGACGCGAACGTCATGACTCGCCTTCGAAACCGTGCCGCGTCATCCGTCGCTTGAGCTGAGCAATGCGACGACGGGCGGCGTCGGCGAGGTGGTCGGGAGCGATCTCGAGCGCCAGTTCGGCGTGCCGCATCGCGGCATCGAGGTCGCCCTCCTCGCGTTCCACCACTTTCGAGAGCTCGAGCCGGGCGCGGAACGAGTCGGGATCGACTTCGAGCGCCCGTTCGAGCGACGCGCGATCCTTGCCGACCTCGACGTGCAGTTCCGCGAGGTGTTCTCGCTCGTCGTTCTCCTGCGGGCACTCCACTCGAAACGAGAGTTCGGCGGCGAGCGACGGCAGCGCCAGCACATCGAGGAGGTTGTGGCGCACCACGGCCATTCGCAGCGAACTGCTCTCCGGCAGGAAGAGGTCGTGCCACGCGAGCGGCAGTGCCGAACCGGGCAGGTCCTCGCCGCGATCGAAGCGCAGCAGTTCGCGCTCGAAGGTCACGAGCTTCTGGTCGCCGTAGCGCTTTCGCAGCAGCTTCCCGGCCATGCGGTAGAGGTCGAAATGGCGAGGCGGCAACGAAAGCTCGACCTGATGCGCGGCCGCGCGAGCGACCAGGGTCGGGGCGTCGAAGCTCTTGCCGGCGTAGGTGACCAGTTCGCCGGCCTGCGCGAGTTCGGCGGCCAACGCGATCAGCAGCGCCCGCTCGCCATCGGCATCGCGGGCGAGCCGTTGCGTGAGCACCAGCGCGCCATCGATGAAGCGCGCGGTACCGGCGAGGTAGAGGCACGCTCCGCCGCGCGGATGAGTGCCCACCTCGAGGTCGAGGAAGAGCGCGCGCGACCAATCGAACGCGATCGCGTCGCGCGCCTTCGCCAGGAGCGCGAGCGGCGCGCC
The DNA here is from genome assembly GCA_031409275.1 of Planctomycetota bacterium. GTDB lineage: Bacteria > Planctomycetota > B15-G4 > B15-G4 > SIAN01 > SIAN01. The sequence goes on along the minus strand of JANNXA010000052.1, from coordinate 43,111 downwards.
GGAGCGGCGCTGCACCTCGCCCATCGTCCAGGGACCGTGGCGCCACGTCGCCTCGAAGGTCGTCTGGTAGCGCACGCACTCGCCCTCATCGACTGCCACTGGTTGCGGCAGGTCGGCGGGCCAGGCGGTCGTCGGCGCGGCGTCGGGCACGTACTCGGGCTCCGTCATGGCGCGCAGGCTATCGCAACCGCAACCGCGTGCACGCGCCGGCTGGACGAGGCGCGGCGCGCGCGGTGACAGGCAACTTCGTCCGCATCGCCACGTGCCGCCTCAAGAGGTGGGTGAGCAGCGGACGAAGCGCTGGGAGTCCGCTGGAGGCTTCCCGATGGCGCTTCGCCTGCTTCACCTGTCAGCCGTCTCGCTGCTGGTCGCGTCATGCACCAGCCGCCCCGAGATCACGCGTGAGACGGACGTCACCGCGAGCGCGACGCCCCCGGCCCTCACGCCTTGCTCGGGAGAGCGCCTCGAGTACGGCGTGGCGCTCGCCGGACTGCCGATCGGGTCGGCCGCGCTCTCGGCACGCAACAGCGCGGACGGCTGGTGCTTCGCGCTCGAGGGTGGCACCAACGCGCTCGTCGACTGGTTCTGCGCCGTGCGCGGCGCGGCGACGACCCGCCAACGCAGCGACGGCAGCGCGCGGTCGTTCGAACTCTGGGTCGACGAAGATGGCTCCCGCAGCAGCCGCTCGCTCGCCTACGACGAGGTCCCCACCTTGTGGTACCGACCCGCGGACGACACGAGCTGGGTGAGCGAGCTCACGCAGTATCGGCGCCCGAACGATCCACTGTCGCTGCTGCAGGAGTTGCGCGCCTTGGCGCCCACCGAAGCCGCACGCGACTTCGAAGTGGCGATGACGCTGCGCTCGTTCTGCTATCGCGTGCGCTATCTCGGACGCGCCGATCTCGCGGTGGGAGCCGGCGACTTCGCGCAGGCGCTGATGTGGCGAGTCGAGGTACGGCCCTACGAAGAGCTCGGCGAAACGGCGGTGCCCGGCCCCGTCGTCGGCTTCTACGAGGTGGCGATCTCGTCCGACGCGCGCCGGCTGCCGCTGCGAGTCACGCGCGAATTCGGGTTCGGGCAGGTGGCGCTCGAGCTGCGCCATGCCGGGATCGACGACACCGAAGCGCTCGCGAGCGGCCCCATCGCTCCAATCGCGGCCCCGCTCGCGACGGCGTTGCTCGAGAAGTGATGCCGAGTCGGCGGTGCCGCCCGCTGGGGTTACTTGGCCGCCAACCGCAACAGGCGCTCGAGCGCCGCGCGCGGCATCACCATCCAGACGTCGTCCGGCAGGCGCGGTGACAGCTTGCAGTAGAGGCCGCCCTCGGGCGCCTCCGCGCCGCTGCTGACCAGCAGCCGCTCGGAGCGATCCACCGTGTCGAGCCACAGCTCGAAAGCGAGAGTTCGGAACGGGTCGACCGCGTCCTTGGTGGCCATCACCTCGCTGGCGCGCACGTAGCGCACGCACGGCTTACCCAGCAGCTCCTCGGTCGCTGACGTCAGGTCGGGAACGGCGAGCGGCGGAGTGGTCGGTCCCGCAGCGACCGGCGTGTTCGTATCGGGGCGGATCGCCTCGATCGTGTCGCGCCCAGCCACCACGAGGCGCCAGTGCAGCAACCGCGGCGACCACTCGTCTCGCGGCCAGAAGACGAGCTCGCGGCAGCGCTGCAGGTCGAGGTCGATCAGCGTCCCAAGCCAAGGGCCGACCGCGAAGAGTTCACTGGGCTGCTTGGGATCGCGCAGCAAGGTGCGCTCCCCGTCGCGAGCGATCTCGAAGGAGGCGACCGGCAGCACCGGATCGGCCTTCCACTGCAGCGTGATGCGCGCCTCCGGCGTGAAGGGGGTGTCGGCCGGAAGGAAGGACGCCACCTCGACGCGATCGAGATCGGCCACGACCTGGCCGAAGGAGTCGCTGCCGCGCGCCGGATTGGCGGGGCCGACGAACGGCACCGCGATGTTCCAGCGACCGGCCGGGTGCAGCGCTTCGCGCTCGACGCGCCACTTCGCAGTTCCGTCGGCGAGGTCGCAGCGCAACCCGACCAGCATCGACTCCATGCGCGGGAACAATCGGCGCGGACGCAGCGAGTCGACGGTGACGGCGAGGAGGCGCTCGACCCCCTCCTTCTCGATGGTGAAGCAGAGGTTGGGATCGCGCTGCTCGCAGACCGCCGGGTACCCCGGACCATCCATGTACTTGCCGATCTTCACCTGCACCAGCGCGTCACCGGCCGAGAGGGTGAGCGTGAAGATCGGGTGGTCGGGCAATCCGCTGACGTCATGGACGTCCTTGCGCCACTTCTGCGAGATGAAGTTCTGGATGCGCAGCAGCGAGCACTGCTGCGCGATCGCGCGGCACGCCTCGGGGTCGGCGATCAGCGAGCGCGGCTGCACCAGCCGCCAATCGCGCAACCCGCCGCCGCGCACCGCGGTGATCAATTCCGCCGGCAGCTCGGGGTCGGGCGGATCGCGCCGCAACTCGATCTCGGTGATGCCGAACGGGTCGAAGGGGAAGACGGCGCGATCGCGCCAGACCTTCAGGTTCGCGTCGAAGAGGTTGGCCACCTGGCGCCCGGTGCGAAACAGCGACTGCGTCGTGCTGTCGTAGGCGAGGATCCCGTTGCCGGCCGGATCGTCGTTCCCGAAACGCAGCGACACTTCGCGCCCGCCACCGCGCACCGTGATCGCCGTGCGCGGCGCGAGGACGCCGGCGCGCATCTGGTCGTCGGCGGTTCCAACCAGCGGCTCGCGCCAACCGTCGCGAAGCGCCTGCAGGAGCTCCTTGGTCCGGTCGAGGTCGGCCGCATCCGTGAAGTCGAGGTGCAGCCCATCCTCGCCGTCGGAACCGAAGCGGATCATCACGCCCCCGCCGGGACGACGCTCGAGCCGGAACTGCGACCCCGACAGCAGCATCACGTCGAGCTGCTCCCACTCATTCAGCAGCGCCGCCTCGATCAGCGGCGCGCGCGCGGCCGGCGGCGCCGGCGGGTCGCCGAGCAGCTTGATCGCGACCCAGGCCAGCAGGCCGAGCACCACCACCGCCAGCGTCGTCCGCAGCTTCATCGAGATCCTTCGCTGGCGCGCCGCCGCTGCATCGCGCCGTTCAGTTGCGCCGCGCCCAGAACACCGCCACGCCCAGCAGCAGGGCGAGCGCTGGGATGCCGACGACCACGTAGAGGAAGATCGTGCGGAACTCGGCGCCGGTCAGGTCGACGCGCGCCACCTCGAAGGGCCGCGGCGCGATGGAAATGAGCTGCTCGCGCGAAGTCAGCCAGTCGACCGCGTTCAGCGCGAAGTCGCGATTGGCGGTGCCGGCCGCGAGGTTGTTGTTGTCGAAGACGCTGGCCGTGCCCACCACCACCGCGCGACCGCCCTCGCCGCGCCGCTCGATCGCGACGGCGAGCGTGTAGGGTCCCGCCTTCTCCTCGATGCCCGGATCGAAGGCGCGATTGCGGCGGCGATCGGCGCCGAGCAGGTCGGTCCAGGCGTCCTTGCCGGTCCACGCCAGCGGCACCACGACCACGTCCGACTGCTCGACCCGTCCGAGCGCCTTGAGCGGCCCCGCCTGCTCCCAATGCAGGCGCAACTGCTTCGTGCGAAGCGGCTGGACGATCGGATGGTCGGGCGACCAGACGTCGGTGAAGAACGAGTCGGGCTCCGACTTGAGCTCGCCGAGCTTCGTCTCCTGGCAGACCGGATGCGGCGTGCGCGCCAGCCCGTAGAGCTGATCGAGCAACGGGAAATCGAGCGAGTTGGCCGCGTTGGGCGAGAGCATCACGAGCAGGCGCCCGCCGCTGCCGGCGTAGCGCGTGACCGTCTCGACCTCCGCGTCCGTCAACGCTTCGAGCGGATCGGCGACCACCAGGACGTCGAGCTCCTCGCGCGCCAGCGGCTTGCCGCTCGAAAGGTCGACGACGGCGAGCTCGTAGTTCTGCGCCAGCAGCGACGTCCCAAACGCCCCCATGCCGACGCTGCCCGACTCGCTGTAGCCCGCCTCGGTTGGATTGCGTTCGCCGTGGCCCTTGAGGAAGCCGATGCGTGCGCGCCGCTTCTCGGTCACCGAGAGGAGCGCCTTCGCCAGCGCCTCCTCGTCGCGGAAGCCGTGCAGCTGCGAGCGCGTGAACTGCTGCGCCGTGCGCGTGCCTTCGTCGAAGGCTGCGAGGTCGGCGAGCCGCAGCACGCGGCGGCGCGCCCCGCGCTCGACGACGGCCACGTTCAGCGCCGTTTCGCCGATCGCTCGCGTGAGCTCGGTGATGCGGACGAGGTGGCCGGTCTGATTGGGGTCGTAGGCGTGCAGTCGCACCTTGCCGGCGGAACGCAGCTCGAACTCGCGCAAGAGGTCGTTGCAGTGGGTGGCGATCGCCGCGATCACCTCGTCCATGCCGGGCGAAAAGCCGCCGCTGGCGTTGATCGTCGTCGGCCGGAAGCAGGTGTAGACGTCGATCGGCTCGGCGATGCTGTCGAGCAGCTTCTGCGTCCGCTCCGACAGCGTGAAGGTCTGGCGCGAGGTGAGGTCGATGCGACGACGCGCCTCGGGCCGGAAGGCGAGGTAGATCAGCAGCCCGCCGGCCAGCGGCGCCAGCAGCGAGGCGACCAGCACGTTCAGGCCGATCGCCCATTTGCGGCCGCGGGTGAACGTGATCCTGCGGTTCATCGCCACCGCTGCGACTCCACGCTGCGCATGGTCCAGAACAGGAAGACGCCGGTCAGGACCACGTAGAAGCTCACGTGCGCCGTGTCGATCAGCCCCTTCGCGAACGAGTCGCCGAAGTGGCGCACGATCGAGAGCTCGACGAAGAAGCGCTCGACCGACTCGATGCCGATGAAGCGCGACACCAGCGGCACCAGCAGCAGGAGGAGGTTGAAGACCGTGGCGAGGACGGCGGCGAGGACCTGCGTCTGCGTGAGGCTCGAAGCGAAGAGACCGGCGGCCGTGAACAGCGCGCCGAGCAAGGTGATGCCGAGGTAGCTCGTCGCGAGCGGGCCGATGTCGGGGATCGCTCCGTAGGACTTGGCGATCGCGAGGTAGAGCAGCGAGGGCACCCACATCGACAGGTAGAACGCGAGCCCCGCCAGGAACTTGGCCAGCACGACCTCGACCTCGCCGACCGGCGCGGTGAGCAGCATCTCGAGCGTTCCGCTGCGCCGCTCCTCGGCGAAGAGGCGCATGGTGAGCAGCGGTGGCACCAGCACCATGACCAGCCACACGAGCGGCGATTCGCCGAAGAAGAGGCGAACGGCATCCTCGACGTTCCCGGCGCTCACCTGCAGCGCGAACCAGAAGGACCAGCCGTTGAAGACGAGCGCGACGGTGATGACCGCGTAGTGGATCGGCGTGAAGTAGAGCGACTCGACTTCGCGCGCAAGCAGGATCGAGAGCTGGCGCAGCATCCTCATGCCGGCGCTCCCGTTTCGGGGGCGGCGGCCACCGTCTCGCCGGTGCGGATCGCGGCCTGGGCGGTGATGCGCAGGAAGATCTCCTCGAGCGTCCGCTGATGGCGGACCAATTCGCGCAGGGGCAGGTTGGCAGCGCGCAGCGCCGCAGCGATTCCCTCGCGCGGATCGCGGCCGGCGCGCGGACGCAGCGTCACGGCCACCCAGTCGTCCGCGAGTTCCGTCGCATCGCTCGACTCGGCGCATTCGCGCAACAGCGGCGCCAGCGCCTGCAGGATCGCATCGCGGCGCCCCTTCGCCTCGACGCGAATCGAAGGCGCGTCGTCGAGGTGCGTGGCGAGGTCGGCGAACTTGCCGTTCGCGAGCAATCGCCCCTTCTGGATGATCATGACGCGCGTGGAGATGCTCTCGATCTCGGCGAGGATGTGCGATGACAGCAGCACCGTGTGCTCGTGCGCGAGTCCCTTGATGAGGTCGAGCACCTCCTTGCGCTGGTGCGGGTCGAGGCCGCCGGTCGGCTCATCGAGGATCAGCAGGCGCGGGCGAGCGACGAGCGCATCGGCGAGGCCGACGCGTTGCCGGTAGCCCTTGGAGAGCTGGCCGACGATGCGCTGGCGCATGTGCATCAGGCCGCATTGCGCCATCGCCCGCTCGACCGCCGCGCGAGCGTCGCGCGCGGAGACGCCCTTCAGCCGCGCGCGGAACCGCAGGTACTCCTCGACGCGCAGCTCGGGATAGAGCGGAACGTTCTCCGGCAGGTAGCCGAGCTGCTGTCGGATCGCGAGCGATTCCGAGAGCACGTCGAGTCCGGCGATCTGCACCGTGCCCGACGTGGCAGGGGTGTAGCCGGTGAGGATGCGGATCGTGGTCGACTTGCCGGCGCCGTTGGGCCCGAGGAAGCCCATGACCTCGCCCTCGGCGACTTCGAAGGAGACGTCGTGGACGGCGAGCACGTCGCCGTAGCGCTTCGTGAGGTTTCGAACAGAGATCACAGCGACCGCGCGCCTCTCGTCAGCCTTCTCGAAACGGGCGGCGATGTTCCGCTCCGCACGCCGCAAGTCAAGCAACTGCAATGACTTGCCGATCGATGAAGCCGCCCCGGAACGACGCCGCGCGCCCCCGCTGGTGGGAGCGCGCGGCGTACCTGTTTGCGAATCGCGTTCCGTCTCCGGAGGCGGTCTCGCCCCGCCATCGGCGGAGCGAGAGGGCTCAGCCTCGCCGCGTGTTCACTTCACCTCGAACTCGGCGTCGACGACGTTCTCATCATCCTTGCCGCCCTTGCCGGCCTTGGCGCCGCCACCCGGCGGCGGCGCGCCCGCCGCGGGGCCGCCGGCAGGGTTGCCGCCCCCCGCTGCGTTGGCCTGCTGATAGAGCTGCTCGGAGATCTTGTAGACGGCCTGCTGCAGCGCCTCGAGTGCGCTCTGGATGGCCGCCGGATCGGCCGCCTTGGCGACGCCTTCGAGCGCGTCACGCTTCTCCTGGATCGTCTTCTTCACGTCCTCGGGGATCTTGTCGCCGTGCTCCTTCATGGCGCGGTCGGCTTCGATCACCGCCGACTCCGCCTTGTTCTGCAGCTCGACGAGCTCGCGGCGCTTCTTGTCGTCGGCGGAGAACTTCTCGGCGTCACGGCGCATGCGCTCGACCTCGTCCTTCGAGAGGCCGGACGACGACTCGATCTTGATCGACTGTTCGCGCTTGGTGCCGAGGTCGCGGGCGACCACGTTCATGATGCCGTTGGCGTCGATCTTGAAGGTGACCTCGATCTGCGGCACGCCCATCGGCGCCGGCGGAATGCCGTCGAGCTTGAAGCGGCCGAGGGTGCGGTTGTCCGCGGCGAAGTCGCGCTCGCCCTGGAGGACGTGGATCTCGACCTGGGTCTGATTGTGCGAGGCGGTGGAGAAGGTCTCCTTGCGCTCGGTCGGGATCGTCGTGTTGCGCTCGATCAGCTTGGTCAGGATCCCGCCCTTCGTCTCGATGCCGACCGAGAGCGGGGTGACGTCGAGCAGGACGAGGTCCGCTGCCTCGCCGGTGAGGACCGCTGCCTGGATCGCAGCGCCGACCGCGACGACGTCGTCGGGGTTGACCGTGCGATTGGGCTCCTTGGCGAAGATCTCCTTCACCATGGCCTGGACGGCCGGGACGCGCGTCGAACCGCCCACCAGGATCACTTCATCGACGTCGCTCGGCTTGAGCTTGGCGTCGCGCAGCGCGCTCTGGCAGGGCTGCTTGCAGCGCTCGAGCAGGCTGTCGATCAGCTGCTCGAACTTGGCGCGCGTGACGTTCATCTGCAGGTGCTTCGGACCGTTCGAGTCGGCGGTGATGAAGGGCAGGTTGATCTGCGCCTGCATCGACTGCGAGAGGTCGCACTTCGCGCGCTCGCACGCGTCGCGGAGACGCTGCAGCGCCATCACGTCCTGGCGCAGGTCGAGCTTGTGCTCCTTCTTGAACTCGTCCGCCACCCAGTTGATCAGCGCCTGGTCGAAGTCGTCGCCGCCGAGGTGGGTGTCACCATTGGTGGAGAGCACTTCGAAGACGCCGTCGCCGATGTCGAGGATGCTGACGTCGAAGGTGCCGCCACCGAGGTCGAAGACGGCGACGCGGCCCTGCTTCTTCTTGTCGAGACCGTAGGCGAGCGCGGCCGCCGTCGGCTCGTTCAGGATGCGCTCGACGGTGAGACCGGCGATGACGCCGGCATCCTTGGTCGCCTGCCGCTGCGAGTCGTTGAAGTAGGCCGGCACCGTGATGACGGCGCGCGTCACCTTCTGGCCGAGGTAGGTCTCAGCGGCCTCCTTGAGCGAGGTCAGGATCATCGCGGAGATCTCGGGCGGCGTGTACTGCTTGCCGCGCACGTCGACCTTGACGAGCTCTTCGGCGCCGCCGACGACCTTGTAGGGGACCATCTTCTCTTCGTTCGCCACTTCGCTGTGGCGGCGCCCCATGAAGCGCTTGATCGAGTAGACGGTGTTCTTCGCATTCGTGACCGCCTGGCGACGCGCCGCCTGGCCGACGATGCGCTCGCCGTTGTCCTGGAAGCCGACGACGGAGGGCGTGAGGCGTCCCCCTTCGGCGTTGGCGATCACCACGGGCTGGCCGCCTTCCATGATCGCGACGACCGAGTTCGTGGTCCCGAGGTCGATGCCGATGACCTTCGAGCTAGCCGACATTCGAGTTCTCCGTGGCAGTTGCCGGGCCCCACCGCGAAGGGCGAGGGTGTAGGCGAATCGCCGGAAACGAACCAAATCGCGTGCCCATCGGCGCCCGGCCGCCCGCCGGGGGAACAAGACAGGTTGACACCCCTTGAATCCGCGCTGGCGCGGCTGCGCCATTCTGTCGTGGACCGCGGTGGGGTCAGGGAGGGAGCGGCTCCGACTCGCCGGCAGAGGCTTCCCGCAAGGTCACGCGGAACGACGTTCCACGCCCCACCTCGGTGTCGCAGGTCACGGTGCCGCCGAGCTCTTCGACGATGCGGCGTACCGTCGGCAGCCCCAACCCGCTGCCACCCGCTTTGGTCGAGAAGTACGGATCGAAGATCTGCTCGCGAGCCTCGGGCGGGATTCCTGGCCCGTTGTCGATCACGAGCAACTCGACCCCGGCCTTGCCGCGTCGGCTGCAGACGAGGATCTGCTCGCGACCGCTCTTTTCTTCGGCCGGCCGTTGCGTCAATGCGTCGAGCGCGTTGTTCAAAAGGTTGAGCAGCGCCTGCTTCAGGTAGGTCGAATCGATGCTCACGTCGGGGAGGTCAGGCTCGAGCACGAGCTGGACATCGACTCCGGCGGCGGCGGCCTTCGCGGCCCAGAATTCCACCGTCTCGCGCAACAAGGTGTTCAGCGACTGCGCGACCGGCTTCAGCTGGTAGCCGCGCGCGAAACGAAGGAAGCCCTCGAGGATCTCTTCGAGTCGCGCGACTTCGCGCTCGAGGACCGACACGCGCTTCTGCAGGCGTTGCTCGCGCGGCGTCGGCGGCCCGGCCGTCTCGAGGTCCTCGCGCAACATCTGGAGGTGGACCGACATCGCCGAAAGCGGGTTCTTGATCTCGTGGGCGAGCCCGCTCGCGAGCGTTCCGAGGAAGGCGAGCCGCGACTGCCTGCTCTTGTTTTCGCCACCGCTCATGCCGAGCATTGTGCCGGCTCGAAGGCCCCGATGAACACAGCGATCCTGCTTGCCCGCGATGCCGACTCGATGCGCGCTGCCGTGGCGACCGCCGTCGCAGCGCTGCGCCGCGGTGAAGTCGTTGCCGTGCCGACCGAGACGGTCTACGGCCTCGCTGCGCTGCCGTCCGCGGAAGCGGCCCTGCGCGGCGCGAAGGGACGCGATGAGGGCAAGCCGTTCACCTGGGCGGTCGCGAATCGGGAATCGGCCGCGGCGCTGATCGACCTCACCGGACGCGGCGCGCGAAAACTCGTCGCGCGCTACTGGCCGGGCCCGCTGACGCTGGTCGCGCCGCGACGCGATGGAACCGGCGCTGAAACGCTCGGCGTCCGCGTTCCCGGCCACCCGTTCGCGCTGGAGCTGCTCAAGCTCCTTGGCGAACCGCTGCTCTTGACCAGCGCCAATCGTTCGGGGGAGCCGGATGCCAAGGATGCGTCCGAAGTCGCGGCCGCGCTCGGCGGGCGCATTCCGTGGATCGTCGATGGCGGGCCCGCGCAGCTCGGACAGGCAAGTACCGTCGTCTCCTTCATCGGCGAGCGCGCCGTGATTCACCGCGAGGGTTTGATCGATCGCGCGATGCTGCTGCGTACGGCGGCTCGCTACGTCCTGTTCGTCTGCTCCGGCAACACCTGTCGCAGCCCGATGGCCGAAGCGCTGCTGCGGACGAAGTGGACCCAGCGACTTGGAATCCCCGCGGATCAGCTTCTGAGCCACGGAGGCGTGGTCGGCAGCGCCGGCACCGGTGCGGAACCGGGCATGGAAGCGAGCGATGAAGCGGTCGAGATGCTTGCCGAACGCAAGATCGACCTGCGGCGCCACCGTTCGCGCCCGGTCACCGTCGAACTGCTGAAGCAGGCGGACGACCTCTTCACGATGACCACATCGCATCTGCGCGCGCTGCGACAGATCGCGCCGGAGTGGTCCGGCAAGGCGCAGCTGCTCGACCCGACGGGGCGCGACATCGCCGATCCGATCGGCGGCGGGCCGCGCGCTTATCGACGCTGCCTCGAAGAGATCGAGCGGTGCCTTGGCGAACGCCTGCCTGACCTCGTCTAGGAGGCGCTGCCTAGGAGGCCATCTCCAGGAGGCCATCTCCAGGAGGCCAGGTCCAGGGGGCCACGGCAGGCGGGCGACCGAGCGGCCAGTCGGAAATCGCCAGCAAATAGCGTCAACGGCGCCACACGACGGTGACACCGTGGAATTCAACGGGACCGCGAGCAGCCGCGGCGACGCTTGCGCATCGCCGCTGGCCGATCACATCGTCGAACCGCCCTGGAGCTTGGAGGCGAGGCGAATGGTCTTCAGCCGTTCACGCACCCGGCGCCGCTCGCGGACGCTCGGCTTCTCGTAGTGGCTGTGGCGCTTGACCGCCTTGGTGACGCCTTCGTTGTTGCAGATCTTTCGCAGGCGGCGGAGCGTCTTCTCGAGCGGCTCGCCCTCCTTCGGTTGCACTCGGATCATGGGTCTCCAGGTCGAATGAACGGCACTGCCTTGTCGGCGGGCTTAGGGGTGGGCCTCTTTGCTTCTGCGGTCGGGCCCGGAACCGTCTTTCCTCGATCGTTTGAATCGCATCGCCACTGGAGCATGAACGCCGCGCTCGCGGCCGGTTCACGCCGGGATCTTCTCTTCCTCGGCTCGGATGACCGCCAGCACTTCGGGGGCCGAGCGCGCCTCCAGTAGCGCCGCACGGAACTCGGCACGCGCAAACAGCTGCGCGATCCCGGCGAGGACACGAAGGTGTTCTCGGCTTTGCTTGCGCGGGGTGATCAGACAAACCACCGTCCGAGTCGGCTGTCCGTCGATTGCATCGAAGTCCATGCCTTTGGCGAGGACCGCGAGGCTGACGAGCGTGGTCTGGATCGGCTCATCCATCCGCGAGTGCGGGATGGCGAAACCGTCCTGCATGCCCGTGCTCGACTGCTTCTCCCGCTCGGTCAGGCCGCGCAAGAGCGCGTCGCGCCATCCCGGCTGAGCCTGCCCCGACACGACGAGCAGATCGGTCAACTTCTCGATCACGCCCCACTTGTCGATGCCGTCGAGGCCGACGACGATCGCAGACTCTGGTAGGACGGCCGAGAGACGCATGGATCAGTGAGGTTTCGCGTGGGAAGGCGGGGTGAGCGGAGAGGCGAAAGGGCGGGGACGATAAGGACGCCTCCAAAGCGGCGCAAGCGACGAGCAAGCGCGGCGACTCGTCGGGGAATACGGCCGAGCTCGCCGGGTCCAACCGCCCGAGGCTCGCACATGGAAAGGCACGGAGCACGCCGTTACAATGCGCCGCCTTCGTCGCCTAACACCTTGCATTTTCTTAGGTTAGGTCACGATCCAGGCAATCGCTCGACGCCGTCTTGCAACCTTCGGCGAAGGTCGCAAAGGACGCGGTCGGAAGCACGCTCGACGGCAGGCTCACGCGCGCGTGGGTCCCGTGGAGCGCGGGGACGATGCGGAAGGAGGGGCGGAGTGCGTTACGCGGCAGCCAGTCTGATGTCGACGTTCGTCCTCGGCGGAGCGTTCGCGACGTACGTCGCGCCCAGCGCTTCGGCACAGGCCATCACCGAGAAGGACGACGTCTTCACCATCTCGTTCGACGAAACGACGGGCACCGACCTCGCAGACTTCATCGCGAGCTACCAGCGCATCACCGACAAGGTGATCCACTACGAAGAAAAGGACATCAAGGACTCGAAGATCTTTCAGCTCGGCAGCAAGCGGGTGCCGAGGGATCGGCTCGACGTCTACTTCGGCGCCGTCCTGCGCAACCTCGACTACCTGATCGTGCAGTTCGGGCCGGAAGACGCCGGCTTCCTCGCGCTGCGCAAGCTCGGGCAGCAGGCGCGTGGCCAGCAGGCGCTTAAGACACAGGCGCAGATCGTGCTGCCGTCCGAGCTCTCGAAGCTCGCCGACAACCCCGGCCTCCTCGTCACGACCTCGATCACCACGAAGTACCTGCCGGCGCGCGAAGCCGTCACGACGCTGAACCTCTACTTCGCCGACAGCGCGACCGAGAGCATCCGCAACATCGAAGGGACCGACACGATCCTGATGACGGGGTTCGCCAACAACCTCCAGGGGATCGTCCGGCTGCTGAGCGAGATCGACAAGGAGCCGGACGATTTCTACCCGCGCGTCGCGAAGCGCAAGCTCGACCACGCCGTCGCCGATGAGATCCAACCGGTCCTGAAGGAGCTGATCGACGCCTACATGGGCAACCGCGGCGGCGGCGGCGGTGGCGGTGGCGGCGGACAGGGCGGCGCGCGCGGCCGCAACGCCAATTCCCCCGGCATCGAGCCGGAACCGACGGTGATCGCCGAGGCGCGCTCGAACACGCTGTTCCTGACCGCCGGGCCGAAGACGATGGAAAAGGTCCTGCTCTGGATCGATCAGCTCGACATCGAAGTCGATCCGCGCGGCGACACTCACGTCTACCGCCTGCGCAACGCGAAGGCGCAAGACCTCGCCGAAGTGCTGCAGTCGGTCGTCGACGGCGATCGCAGCAGCGGCCGCGGCAGCGGCGCCGGCCGCGGCGGCGGCGCGCAGGGTGGCGCCGGCAGCGCGCCGGGCGCCTCCGGCAGCAGCTCCGGCACGGGCGAGCAGCCGGTCGTGATCGTCCCCGACGTCGACACCAACTCGCTCGTGATCACCGCCAGCAAGACGCGCTACGCGCAGATGCTCGAGATCATGAAGAAGCTCGACGTGCGCCCCCACCAGGTGCTGATCCAGGCGGCGCTGATCGAGATCACCGACTCGTTGAACGAGATCCTCGGCGTCGAGCTCGCCGGCGTCGACGTGAACGCCTCCAGCAAGACCGGATTCGGCATCTCGAGCTTCGGCATCACTTCGCTCGTCGACACCGACGGCGACGGATTCCCCGATTCGCGCGCGCTGAACGACCCGCTCGGCAAGGGGCTCACCGGCGGCATCTTCGACCCGACCGACTTCGCCCTGCCGTTCGTCCTGCAGGCGGTGGCGACCAGCGGCAACTCGAACATCCTCTCGCTGCCGTCGGTGCTGACCAACGACAACGAAGAGGCGACGATCACGGCGCAGGACTCGGTGCCGTACACCTCGACCAACCAGGGACAGAACTCCGACTCGACCAGCTACGGCGGCGACAAGGACGCCGGCATCACGCTGAAGATCAGCCCGACGATCAGCGCCGGCGGCTACCTGCGGCTCAACATCGAGCTGAACGTCTCGGCTTTCTCCGGCACCTCCGACGACCCGACCGTCCCGCCGCCGACGCTCACCCGCGAGATCAAGACGAACGTCACGATTCCCGACGGCCACACGATGGTCTTCGGCGGCGTGATCACGGATGACCAGCGCAGCCAGGAAGACAAGATCCCGATCCTCGGCGACCTGCCGCTGATCGGCTTCCTCTTCCGCAACTCGAACGACTCCTCGAAGAAGACGAACCTCTACTTCTTCCTGACGCCGCACATCATCGCCGACGACTTCGCCACGCTCGACGACCTGACCGCCAAGCACAAGGCGGAGGCGCAGAAGCTCGGCGGCAAGGTCGAGATGCTGAACCGCTTCTTCTCGAGCGAAGACCCGAACGTGCAGAAGGTGAGCGAGGCGATGCTCGAGCGCTACTTCGAGATGCCGGCCTACGCGAGCGTCGCTGACCGCGCGGTCCCGACCGCCACCGACGCAGCGACGGAGCGCTGAAACGATGTCCGCCACGCTGCCTGAGCTGCTGAAGCGCGTCGGCGGCCTCGACCAGGAACGAGTCGACGACTGCCTCCGCCTGCAACGCGAAACGGGACAGGGGCTCGACAAGATCCTGCTGCAGAAGGGCTACCTCGACGAGGCGGCGGTGCTGCGCCTCTTCGGCGAGTACCTCGGCTACGAGTTCCGGCCGGAGCTGCGCGTCGAGGTCGTGCCGCCCGACTTCATGAAGCAGGTCCCGGTGCAGTTCGCGCGCAGCTACAACCTGTGCGCGATCGGCCGCGAGGATGGCGTGCTGCAGATCGCGACCTGCTCGCCGATGGACGTCCATCCGATGGACGACCTCGCCGCGATGGTCGGCGGTGAAGTCGAACCGATCCTGGCGCCGCGCGCCGAGATCACGACGCTCATCAACCGCTCGTACAAGCACCAGGGCGACCTCGTCGACGAGGCGCTCGACCGGCTCGACGACGAGGACATCGTCTCGCTCTCCGCGGAGATCGAGGAAGGCGAGGACCTGCTCGACGTTGCCCACAAGGCACCGATCATCAAGCTGGTCAACATGGTGCTGTTCCAGGCGCTCAAGATGCGCGCCTCGGACATCCACATCCACCCGTACGCCGACCGCGTCCAGATCCGCTACCGCGTCGACGGCATCCTCTACGACATGGAGGCGGCACCGAAGAAGGTGCACGACGCGATCGTCAGCCGCATCAAGGTCATGGGGAAGATGGACATCGCCGAGCGGCGCCTGCCGCAGGACGGTCGCGCCACGCTGCGCGTCGGCCAGGGCGACGTCGACGTGCGCATCTCCACCGTGCCGACCAGCTACGGCGAGCGCATCGTCATGCGCTTGCTCGACAAGACGATGCGCGTGCTGAAGCTCGAGGAGATCGGCCTCGACGAGGACCACCTGACGATCATCTCGAAGTACCTGCAGTACACGCACGGGATGATCTTCCTCACCGGCCCGACCGGCTCCGGCAAGACGACGACGCTCTACGGCTCGCTGTCGCGCATGGACAGCAAAAAACTCAACATCCTCACCATCGAGGACCCCATCGAGTACAACCTCGAGGGCATCTCGCAGGTGCAGGTGAACGAGAAGAAGGGGCTCACGTTCGCCACCGGCCTGCGCTCGTTCCTGCGCCAGGACCCCGACGTGATGATGGTCGGCGAAGTGCGCGACCGCGACACCGCGGACATCGCGATCCGCGCCGCGCTCACCGGACACCTCGTCTTCTCCACCGTCCACACCAACGACGCCGCTTCGACCGTGACCCGCCTCCTCGACATCGGCATCGAGCCCTACCTCGTGTCGTCGTCGCTGCTGCTCGTGATCGCCCAGCGCCTGCTGCGCCGCATCTGCCCGCGCTGCCGGACCGCCGTCGTGCCCGACAAGGCCACCGAGAAGAAGCTGAAGGCGTGCGGGCTCGTCCCCGACGTCTTCCCGGATGGCAAGGTGACCCAGGGCGCCGGCTGCGACTTCTGCTTCGGATCGGGCTTCGTCGAGCGCATCGCCATCTACGAGATGCTCGAGATCGACGACGTCGTGAAGGAGCAGGTGATGGATCGCGCCAACGCGACCACCATCAAGAAGTCGGCGATCGAGCGCGGGCGACTGCGCACGCTGCGCATGGACGGCATCCAGAAGGTGCTGCGGGGCGTGACGACCATCGACGAGGTCTTGCGCGTCACTCAGCAGGACTGATCCGACCGATCGAAACGTAACGAAGCCGGAGCGAGGCCGCGCGATGCCGATCTACGAGTACACCGCGCTCACTGAGAGCGGCCAGACCAAGACCGGAATCCTCGACGCCGACACGGCGCGCGCCGCGCGGGACAAGCTGCGCAAGGACAAGGTCCACGTCACTGCGATCCGCGTGGCCAACGAGCTTGCGGGCGGCGAGGTGGCCGCGTCGAGCGGCAAGGGGCTGAAGCGCGAGATCCGGCTGCCGCGATTCCTGCAGCGCAAGACACGGATCTCCACCAGCGACCTGTCGAACTTCACGCGCCAGTTCTCGACGCTGCTGCACGCCGGCACGCCGCTCGCCGAGTGCCTGCAGGTGCTGATCGAACAGGCCGCGGGCCGCCGCTTCGAGGCGATCCTGCGCGACGTGCGCGAGCGCGTGACGGGCGGCGACACGCTCGCGGACGCGCTCTCGAACCACCGCTCGGTCTTCAACGAGCTCTACGTCAACATGGTGCGCGCGGGCGAGGCTTCCGGCCAGCTCGACGTCGTGCTGCAACGGGTCGGCGTCTTCCTCCAGCGCCAGGCGCGCCTGAAGAACAAGGTGGCGGCGGCGCTCACCTACCCGGTGATCATGGTCACGGTCGGCACCCTCGTCGTCATCGTGCTGATGCGCTTCGTGGTGCCGAAGATCCTCGCGCTCGTCACCGCCCGCTCGCAGCATCTGCCGATGCCGACGCTCATCCTGAAGAACGTCTCGGGCTTCGTCGCCGACTACTGGCTGCTGCTGGTGCTCGGACTCGTCGCGCTGTACGTGGGCTACATCTCGGCGCGCAGCACCGAGAAGGGCCGCAAGGTGCTCGACCGCTTCAAGCTGCAGATGCCGATCATGGGCGACCTCTTCCGCAAGCAGGCGATCTCGCGCTTCGCGGTGACGCTCTCCACGCTGCTGAAGAGCGGCTTGCCGGTGCTCGACGGCCTGAAGATCGTCAAGAACGTCGTCGACAACACGGTGCTCGCCGAGATCATCGGCGTCATCCACGACCGCATCGTCGAAGGCACCGACATCGCCTCGCCGTTGAAGAAGAGCAAGATGTTCCCGGCGGTCGTCGGCCACATGATCGCCATCGGCGAACAGTCGGGTCAGCTCGACGAGATCCTCTCGCAGCTCGCCGACTCCTACGACGAAGAGGTCGACGTCGCGACGCAGCGGATGACGGCGGTGCTGGAACCGATCCTGATCGTCTCGATCGCCGTGATCGTCGCCTTCATCGTCCTCGCCGTGATCCTGCCGATGCTTCAGGTCGGCAAGTCGATCGGGAAGTCCTAGGGAAGTCGATCGGGCGTTAGCCTGTCCAACCGTCGTCCGTCTTCGGGGAGCGCCCCGGGGACGTTCGAACCGCCTCGCGCCGCTGGCCGACGGTTCATCGCAACGAAACGTGAGGATTTGCCATGGCTCGGTTCGCACGCGCCTCTCGCCGCCGCGGCGGCTTCACCCTGATCGAGCTCCTCGTCGCCATCGCGATCCTGGGGATCCTCGGCACCGTCGTCATCACGACGCTGTGGGACAACGTCGACGACGCCAAGCAGACCGGCACCAAGGCGAAGCTCGACTCGTTGAAGAACACCGTGATGTCGTACCGCCGCAAGCACAACGACATCCCCGACGACCTCACCAAGCTGATCGAAGAGGATCCGCTGAACGGCAATCGCCCGTGGCTCGCCGAGGACGACATCAAGGACACCTGGGGCAACACGATCGTCATCAAGCGCGGCGATCGCGCCGGCGAGTTCGAGCTGATCTCCTACGGTGGCGATGGCCAGGAGAACGGCTTCGGGATGGAGCTCGGCTATGACCGCGACCTGTCGAGCAGTCGGCCGCTGAACGGCGACGAGAACCCGTGATCGTCCTGCCCACCTCGCTTCGCGACCGCCGATCGGAGGCTGGCTTCAGCCTCATCGAGCTGCTGATCGTCGTCATGATCCTCGCAGTGACGATGGTGGTCGCGGTGAGCATGGGCGAAATGCTCGGCCCCGAGAGCGAGCTCAACTCCTCCTGCGCCGAGATCGCGGCCGCGATCTCCGATGCGCGCAGCGACGCGATCGTCTGCGGGCGAATCGTCTTCTTCGAGTTCCAGCTCGGCGAGACCAGCGGCGCGAAGCAGTACTTCCGCTCCATCCGCGAGCCGCAGCCGGGCCGCGAGAAGGAAGCGGAAGACGACGAGTTCCTGCTCACCGTGAAGGAGTGGAAGGAGCTGCCGCGCGGCGTGCGGATCGACGCGGTGATGATCGGCGAGAAGGAGCCGCTGACCGACGGCGTCATCTCGATCCCGATCCGGCCCGACGGCACGCTGCCGACCTTCCTCGTGCGCCTCGTCGCACCGGAACTCGACCCGAACAACGCGAAGGCCTCCGGCTGGGCGTGCGTCCAGGTCGCCGGACTGCTCGGCCAGCCGCGCGTGCTGAACCGCTACGTCGAGCCCGAGTTCCTGCGCGAGGACGCCTTCCAGTGAATTCCTTGCGCGCCCATCCTGCGATTCGACGCTCGCCGCGCTGCGCGCGCTCGGGCTTCACGCTCGTCGAAGTGCTCGCCGCGCTCGCGATCGTGGCGCTGGCGATCTTCCCGATGCTGCTCCTCGTCGAGCGCGCCGAGAAGGACACCTTCGACGCCAAGTTCGCCACGCTTTGCGCCGGACGGATGCGCTCGCTCCTGTCCGAGCTGTCACGCAGCGCCAAGCCGGGATCGAGCGGGGCCGGCGACTTCAGCACCATGACCGACGAAGAGGGATTCGACGAGCGCTTCGCCTTCGCCGACATCCGTTACGAGTGGCAGTGCGCCTCGATCGACCTGTCGATGGACGTCGCGCCCATCGCCGGGGAGTCCGAGGAGGACAAGGAGGATCGCAAGAGCCAGCAGGAGGAGCGCGAGAAGCGCAAAGAAGACGAGGAAGAAGATGCCGCCATCGACACCCGCTTCCGCGTGCGCTACATGAAGCTCACCTGCACGTACAAGCTCGAGGATGGCGAGGAGCGCAACTTCGTGCTCGAGACCTATGCCCCGCCGCTCCCCACCGCCGAAGAGCTCAAGCGCGAGAACGGACGCGATGTCGTCCCGCCGAACAAAGGAAAAGGCGCCTGAGTTGACCGCTTCGCCCGCCCGTCCCTTCGCCCGCCGCCGCAGAGAGGTTTCCATGCGCCGCACCGACCGTACCGGTTTCACCCTCGTCGAGCTGATGGTCGCCATCGCGATCATGGCGCTCGTCATGACCGCGCTGCTCGGGACGATCCAGGGCACCGTGCAGGCCCGCGACGAGGCCGAGATCGAGATCGCCAGCGTCCGCGATGGTCCGCGCATCCTCGACATGATCGAGCGCGACCTGCGCTCGCTGCACGTCTACAACTTGAAGGACGGCGCCGTCCTGAAGGGCGAGCGGCGTTCGCCGGGCGGCCTGCGCGGCGACCGGATCGACTGGGTCTGCACCAACGACTCCGCGCGCCGCCTCGGTGATGGCGCCGAAGAGGTCGAATCGGACGCCGACGTCGCGAGCGATCTGAACGAGGTCGGCTACTGGCTGCGAACCAGCTCCTTGTCGCCCGACTTCCTCGAGCTGTGGCGCCGTGAGGACCTCTACGTCGACGAGGAGCCGTTCGACGGCGGCAACTTCGAGAAGATCCACGATCGCGTCACGCGCTTCGAGGTCACCTGGCTCGACCACCTCGGCGACAAGGCCGAAGAGTCGAGCGATTGGGACATGACCGAGAAGAAGCGCCTGCCCGGCGCCGTGCGCATCGACCTCGAGCTGCAGGCCTCGCCGGAACTCGTCGGTGGCTTCGTCGAATACGAGGCGGAAGAGCAGAAGATCTACCGCTACACGCGCGTGGTCGCCTTCGCCGACGACCAGTCGCTGGCCTTGTCGGTGCGCCCCTACCTCCCGGTGACCATCACGTCCCGCAATGACAGCGGGGCCGGCGGTGGCGGCGGCAAGGGCAAGGGCGACACGAAGGCGGGCATGGGCGACTCGAGCGCTGACACGAAAGAAGAGATGCGCCGCGGCGGCGGCAACTCGCTGATGGACATGATGGAAGGCGGCGGCATGCCGGGAGACAAGTCGCAGTTCGACATCGACCTCAGCGCCCGCGACGGCCTCGATATCTCGATCGGCGGTGATGGCCAGCTCTCCGCCTCCGACGAAGCGCGGCTCGACGAGTACCTGAACGACTACCGCAACCGCTTCCAGACCGGCGCTGGCGGCGGCAAAGGCGGGAGCGGCGGCAACGGTGGCGGCGGCGGCGGAAATGGTGGCGGCGGCGGCGGCGGCAGCGGCCGGCAACCGCCCGGCGGCGGCTGAGATCCTCTCGAACGCTCCTTCGCCCCGAACCCATCCCTCGAGGCCGCGCGACACCGGATCTCCCGGCGGCGCGCGGCCGCTCGATTCCTACGGCGCGTCAGCTCCGACGCGTCAGGGCCGACTTGCCGCCGAGGTAGGGGCGCAGCACCGGCGGAATCGCGATCGAGCCGTCGGCTTGCTGGTGATTCTCGAGCAGCGGGATGAGGACGCGGGGCGACGCGACGACCGTGTTGTTCAGCGTGTGGCAGAAGCGGACCTTGCCATCCTTGCCGCGGTAGCGCAGGTCGAGTCGGCGCGCCTGGAACTCGTGGAAGCGTGATGCGCTGTGCGTTTCGCCGTAGTTGCCGCGCGAGGGCATCCACGTCTCGATGTCGAACTTCTGGACCTGCGACTGGCCGAGGTCGCCACCGCAGACGTTCACCACGCGATAGGGCAACTCGAGCTTCTGCAGGAGGCGCTCGGAGTTGTCGAGGATCGCCTGGTGATGCGCGATGCTCAGCGCCTCGTCGGCGCGGTCGATGACCACCTGCTCCACCTTCCAGAACTGGTGGATGCGATAGAGCCCCTTCGTGTCCTTGCCGTAGGCGCCGGCCTCGCGGCGGAAGCAAGGCGTGCAGGCGACGTAGCGCTTGGGCAGCTCGGCTTCCTCGAGGATCTCGCCCGAGTGGATCGAAGTGAGCGGCACCTCGGCCGTCCCGATCAGGAAGAGCTCGTCCTTGGCCATCTTGTAGGCCTGCTCTTCACCGCCGGGGAAGTAGGCGGTCCCCTCCATCGCTTCGTAGCGGACCATCAACGGGACCTGCACCGGCGTGAAGCCTGCCTCGATCATGTGGTCGAGCGCGAGCCGCAGCACCGCGTGCTCGAGCAGGCAACCGTCGCCGAAGAGCATGTACTGGCGAGCGCCCGAGATGCGGCCGGCGCGCTCCTGGTCGAGGATGCCGAGGTTCGTGCCGAGCTCGGAGTGGTCGAGCGGCTTGAAGTCGAACTTGCGCGGCGTGCCGACTCGCTTGATCTCGACGTTGTCGGCGTCGCTCAGGCCGTCGGGCACTTCGGGCGACGGCACGTTCGGCAACCGGAGCATCGCCTGGCGCAGCTCCGCGTCGAGCGCGCGCTCCTGCTCCTCCGCCTCCTTGAGGCGCGTCTTCAGCGACTTCACCTCTTCGGCGGCCTTCGCGCGCTGGTCGGCCGGCAGTGCGCCGATCGTCTTCGAGAGGCGGTTCTGCTCGGCGCGATCGCTCTCGACACGAAGCATCAGCTCGCGCCGACGCGCATCGAGCGCGAGCACCGCGTCGACGTCGACCGTCATCCGCTTCTTCTTCGCCGCCGCCTTGATCGCGTCAGCGTTGTCTCGCACGAACTTGATGTCGAGCATCGATTCCTCACGCAGCGCCGCCCGCGGGCGCCAAGCCAAGGTCGCGGCCAGGACGACAGGCCGCCAAAGGGCGCGGCAGCTTAGCCGCCCGCTCCTGGCCGCCGCGGCGCGCGCCTGCTGACGACGCGGATCACTTCCACTCGGAGGTGAACGGCCCGCCGAGCAGCGCGTGCTTCTTCAGCGTGAGCTGCACCTCGAGCTCGACGGACTTCGCTTTCTCGATGACGAAGTCAGCCGGGAACCACGCCGCCACGTTGTCGCTGTTGAACGTCTCGGTCGAGATCTTCGCCATCGCCTTCGGCTTGCCGACGGGGCCCGCGCCCTTGCGGCGCGCCGCCACCTCGAAGAACGGGATCTCGTCGTAGATGCGCCCGACGATCGCCCCCGTCTTCTCCTTCACGATCAGCGACTTGCCTTCCACGGTCAGGACATCGCCCTGGTCCTTCGACTTGAAATCGACCGTGTAGGGACCGCCGAGGTCGAGCGTGATCGTCTCCCCCTCCTTGACCTCGAAGGCCGGGCTGTCGCCCTTGAAGATCCACGCCTGCTTGCCCTGCGCAGCCTTCCCGGTCTCGATGCGGCCGTAGGCGATCTCGTAGCGCCCCGCCGGGACCGCCACCGGCTTGCCGCCGGCGACGTCGAAGAACGAGCCTTTGAACTCCTTGGTCTCGCCGACCACCAGCATCTTCGGCGCGACCGGCCCGTTCCATTTCATGACCACGTTGCCGGTCGCGATGTCGAGTTCGCGAGTCCGCAGCTTCTTGGCCAGCGGATCGACCGGCTTGAAGTGGTACCACTTGCCGGCGACCTGCACGACGTCGGACCACGGCTGCGGCCGGTTCTTGCCGATCACGATCCCGTCGTCGTCGATGAAACGCGGGTTGCCGCGCAGCAGGTTGTCGCCCTGGTCGCTCGGGTCACCGATGCTCCCGCTGCAGTTGTCGTCGACCAGCAGGATCGTGTCGTCGAGGATCTTCCCCTCGCGGTAGCAACCGATGCGATAACGGCCGCTGCCGGTGTAGTTCACCGGCGACTGGAACCACGTCTGTCCCTGCCCGCCGGAGAGCATGAAGAAGGCGTAGCTGTCGGCGTCCTTGGCGTCGCCCGACTTGAAGCTGTTCAGCGTCGGCTTGCCGTCGATCACCTTCAGCGGCGCGTCCCCCTTGCTCTCCTTGCCATTGCCGTCGAAGTCGAAGTAGCCCTTCGAGCCAGCGCGCAGGATCGACAGCGGCTTGCCGAACGGCGCGGCGGAGACGAGCGTCCCGAACTGATGGACGCCGTCCGACCAGCCGAACTCGCGCCACAGCAACAGGTGGTCGCATCCCCACGGCGACGTCGAGGGGATCTGGTTGGGGTCCTTCATCTCGCGGTATTCGGTGGCCCACTCCTGCCACTCGGAGCCCTCGCGATAGGAGGTGGTCGAGTTTCGCTTCGGGCCGGTGGTGCCTTCCTTGCCCTTCTCGAGCGGGTCGTGCCCCTTCTCGATCAGCTCACGCCGTTTGTCGACCATGTGCTGGTACATGGCCTCCTTCGGGCGTCCGGCCGCGAGCCACTCGTCCATCGCCGCGTCGTAGACCTTGACGACGTCTTCGTACTCGCCGAGCTGCTCATGGGTGTAGCCGACGTGGTAGCGCGCGATGCTGCTGATCTCGGGGTCCTTCGCCGCCTGCGCCGCGGTGACGGCGTCGATCAGCTCGACGAGCGCGCGGCGGAAGTCGGACTGCTCGCGCTTCTGGTTGGCCTCCGCGAACGTCGTCGACGCCTTCGCCCACGCGTTCCACGCCGTCATCCACGCCTGACGCCCGTCGGCGTCCGCCTCCTTGAGGCGCGCGAGACGCTGCGTGTAGCGCTTGCCCTGTTCGGATTCGTCGGCCGCCGTCGCCAGCAGGGCGACCTCATCGAGCGCGGCGCCGTCGCCGTAGACGAACTTGAAGGTGTACTGCAGCAGCACCTCTTCGGTCAGCAGTGCATCGCGGCTGACGAGGCGGTTGATGCCGCGGAAGTCCTGGAGGTCGACCAGGCTCTTGTAGGAGGCCATGAACTCCTGCTGGCGATTGGAGAGCTGCTGAGCTGGCGCCGACGACATCCAGCAGGCGAGGGTGAGCAGGCAGAGCAGGGCACGCATGGGCGCGGTCTCCGGGCGCGGGAAGGAGCGGCGGCGCGCCACGAACGGCGCCGCCGTAAGTCCCGACGGCTTCGGAAGCTAGGAGCGCCGGAAAAGGGTGTCAACTCGAGCGACGCCGCGCCCGGCGCTCAGCGCGGTCCACCCTTGAGCGACTCGCTGCGCGCCCGCAGGAAGCGTCGTTCGCGCTCGGTCAGGCTCTGCATCCCGTCGGCGTGGATCTTGGCCAGCAACCGGTCCATCTCGGCGTCGCCGGCCGCCTCGGTTCGAGCGGTCGCCTCAGCGCGACTGCTCGCCCGCTGCTCGCGCAACGCGCCCCACCACGACAACGCATCGACGCGGTGGCGGCACCAGAAGAAACCGAACGCCGCGCCGCCGAGGTGACAGAGATGCGCGACGCCGCCGCCGAACCCCTCGAGCAGCAGCGGGTGGAGCGAGAAGGCGACGAGCAACCACGCCAGCACCTTCGCCGGCACGCGGAAGAAATAGAAGAGGAACGGCCGATCCGGTGTCTCGCGCGCGATGAAGAAGATCAGCCCGAAGAGCCCTCCCGAGGCGCCGATCAGCGGTCCGCTGCTGCCGAGCTGCGCGGACACGATGAGGTGCGCAAGGGCGCCGACCAATGCGGCGCCGAAGAAGAGGGTGAGGTAGGGGCCACGGCCGAGGCGCTGCTCGAGCTCGCGGCCGAGGAACCAGAGCACCAGCATGTTGAGCACGAGGTGCATCAGCTCGCGCGGATCGTGCGGCAGCACGTAGGTGAAGAAGGGAATGACGAACGGCGCATTCCCGAGCCGCAGGCCAAGCCACCAGGCCGGCCAGTCGCGGCCGCTCGCGCCGCTTGCCGCCGTCAACATGCTGACGAGCGTCACCGCCACGGCGCCGAGCAGCAACGCGCTCGAGATGGGGGCGGCCGCGAGCGTCGCGCGCCATCCCGGCCCGCTCGGCCCGTTCGGCGCCCCATCGTCTTCGTCCCACTCGCGGCGGTACGCCATCGACCTCTCCTCGTCTGCAGGCGCTTTCGGCTAGCGGCAGGCCGGTATGTTAGGCCGACCGCGAACGACCCGGCGGCAGGGAGCGACGATGGGCGCACGATTGATCGACGGCAAGGCGCTAGCCGCCGGCATCCTCGAACGAGTCCGCCTCCAGCGCACGGCGCTGCATCGGCACGAGCTGCGGCTGGTCTCGGTCTACGTCGGCGATGACGTCGCGTCCGCGGTCTACATCCGCAACCAGCGGCGCGCCTGCGAGCGGATGGAGATCCGCTTCGATCTCGACCACCTCCCGGCCGCCACCACCGAGAACGAACTCGTCGACCACCTGCACCAGTTGAACGGCGATGAGAGCGTCACCGGCATCCTGCTGCAGCGTCCACTCCCGCCCCACCTGCGCCAGATGCGCGTGCAGGCGAAGATCCACCCCGACAAGGACGTCGAGGGGCTGAACCCGGCCAACATCGGCTCGATCGTCTACGGCGTGCCCAAGCTCGTGCCGTGCACCGCGCTGGCCGCGGTGCGCTGCCTCAAGTCGACCGGTTTCTCGCTGCGCGGCGCGGACGTCGTGATGATCGGCCACAGCGAAGTGGTCGGCAAGCCGATCGCGTTCATGATGCTGAACGAGTTCGCGACCTGCACGGTCTGCCACGTCGCCACGCAAGACCTCGCGGTCAAGACGCGCCACGCCGATGTGATCTTCAGCGCGGTCGGCAAGCCGGGCCTGCTCACCGGCTCGATGGTGAAACCGGGCTGCATCGTGATCGACATCGGCATCCGTCAGGTGCCGCAACTGGGCGCGGACGGACAGCCGCTCTTGGGGCAGGACGGTCTGCCGCTGCAACGCCTCTGCGGCGATGCCGACTTCGACTCGGTGGCCGCGGTCGCAAACTGGATCACGCCGGTGCCGGGCGGCGTCGGCCCGGTCACGGTGGCGATGCTGGTCCACAACTGCGTGCTGGCCGCGCGACTGCAGCAAGGGCTGCCGATCGACCCCGCGCTGGGGTGAGCGGGCGAAGCCTCAGCGATCGCGCTCGAGCACAAAGTCCGCGAGGTCGAGCAACGTCTGGCGCGCCGCGCTCTGCGGCAGCGGTTGCACCTTGGCGCGAGCGTCGCGGACGAACTGCTCGGCCGTGGCCTGCGCGCTCTCCACGTCCGGCGCGAAATCGACGATGGCGCGCAGTGCGGCGCGCGGGTCGCCGATCGCGCCGTCGCCGAGCATCCGCCGCACCTCGACCGCGGTCGCTGCGGGAACTCGCTCGAGCAGGCGCAGCAGCGGCAACGTCATCTTGCGCTCGGAAAGGTCGGTCCCGAGCGACTTGCCGACGCTGCGCTCGTCGCCCGCGAGGTCGAGGCAATCATCGATGATCTGGAAGGCGATGCCGAGCAGCCGGCCGTACTCCTCGAGCGCCGTGACGTGCTCGGGCGATGCGCCCGCGTACCAGGCGCCGAGTCGCGCGCTTGCCGCGTAGAGCGACGCCGTCTTGTCCTCGATGATGCGCAGGTACTCGGCGATGGTGAGGTCGAAGCGGCCGCGGTTGCAGTTCTGGTCGATCTCGCCGGTGCAGAGCCGCCGCGTCGTCTTCGCCAGATGGATGGCGGCCGTGCGATCGTCGAGCGTATTGGCCAGCGCGAAGGCCTGGGCGTAGATGAAGTCGCCGAGCAGGATCGGCACTTCGTTGCCGTGCAGCGCGTTGACGCTCGGCAGGTTGCGCCGCGTCGTCGCGTGGTCGAGCACATCGTCGTGGAGCAGCGTCGCCGTATGGATCATCTCGACGATCGCGCCGACGACGACGTGGGCGTCCGTCTCGGTTCCGCTGGCGCGGCCGGCCAGCAGCACCAGCGCCGGCCGCAGCTGCTTGCCGCGGAACAGCGCGGCGTGCTCGACCAGCTTCTGGACGTGCGGCGACTCCGATGCCAGCGCGCGGTGGTACGCGGCGTCGACCCGCATCAGATCCTGCTGCAGCGGCGCGAGCAGCGCCTTGGGATCGAGCCGCGCGGACGCGGCAGAACGGGCCGAGGCGCTCATCACTCCTCCTCCACTGCGCCGCAAGCGACCGCGAAGTCAGCGGGCGTGTTCACGTTGACGAAGCAGGACGGTCGCAAGCCGTCCACGAACGCCGCGCCGATCTCATCGAGAAACTCGTGCAGCGCCAGTCCGGGCCGCGCATGGAGCCGGTCCGCGAGCGCCGCGGCGGCGCGAGGCGTCCACATCGAAACGAGCGGTTCGACGCCGCGCTCGCTGCGCGCGACCGCGACCGGTGCGGACCCCATCGCCGACTGCAGCAAGCGGTAGGCGGCGACGTCGAGCCACGGCAGATCGCACGGCGCCACGAACCAGCGCGCGGCCGGATGGGCGGCGAACGCGGCGACGAGCGCCTGCGCCGGCCCGCTGCCCGGCAGCGGATCGGCGAACGCGACCACGTCGGTCGGCAGGTCCGCGAGGGGTGCCGCTCGAACCAGCACGCGCGTGGCGGCCAGCGGGGCGAGTCGACGCAGCACTCTCAGCGCCAGCGGCTCACGGCGCGAGCCGAACGGCTCGCACGCCTTGTCACGGCCGAAGCGGCTCGAACGGCCGCCGGCCAGGACGACGAGGAGATCGCGCACCAGGGGCACGTCAGCTCTTCTTGCCGCCGGCCGCGTCAGCGTCGTCTTCCTCGTCCGCCCCTTCCTTCAGCCCCTTCTTGAAGCTGGTCACGCCCTTGCCGAGGTTGCGCATCATCGTCGGGAGGCGCGTGCCGAAGAAGAGCAGGGCGATGAACGCGATGATCAGCAGTTCTTTGAAGCCGAGGTTCGGAAGGAAGAGCAGTCGCACGTTCACCTCGCTGGCGGAGCGGCCACCCGCGGCAGGCGGTGGCGGGGCGCAGGGACTGGTGGCGGATGATACGGCGCGCCGCTCCCGGCGCGAGGGTGGGCTCTCCCTCAACGCCCGCTGGAACGCGCCCCGCGGCCGCGCCTACGCTCCGAGCAGCTCCTTCATCGTGAGACCGAGCTTGGCCGGGTTCTGGACGAGGCGTACGCCGGCCTTCTTCAATGCCTTCATCTTCTCGGCGGCGGTCCCCTTGCCGCCGGCGATGATCGCGCCGGCGTGGCCCATGCGCTTGCCCTCGGGAGCCGACTGGCCCGCGATGAAGCCCACCACCGGTTTGGTGACATGGGCCGCGATGAAGCTCGCCGCGTCTTCCTCGGCCGTGCCGCCGATCTCGCCGATCATCACGAACCCCCCGGTCGCGGGGTCGTCCTGGAACAGCTTCAGCACGACGACGAAGTTGGTGCCCGGCAGCGGATCGCCGCCGATCCCGACGCAGGTCGACTGCCCGAGCCCGAGTTGCGTGAGCTGCCAGACGGCCTCGTAGGTGAGCGTGCCGCTGCGCGACACCACGCCGATCGTGCCCGGCCGATGGATGTAGCCCGGCATGATCCCGATCTTGCAGCCGGTCTTGTGCTGGCCCGCCTCGAACGCGCCCGGCGTGATGACGCCGGGGCAGTTGGGGCCGATGAGTCGGGTGGCGCTGCCGGCGAGCACGCGATGCACCTTCGCCATGTCGTTCACCGGGATCCCTTCGGTGATGCAGATCACCAGCGGGACCTTGGCATCGATCGCCTCGAGGATCGCATCCGCCGCGAAGGCGGCCGGGACGTAGATGACGGTGGCGTTCGCGCCGGTCTTCTCGACCGCCTGCGCCACCGAATCGAAGACCGGCAGGCTGCTTTCGCCGAGCTCGATCGAGGTCCCGCCCTTGCCCGGCGTCACGCCGCCGACCATCTGCGTGCCGTACTCGATCGCCTTCAGCGTGTGGAACTTCCCGGCCTCGCCGGTGATTCCCTGACAAAGGACGCGCGTCGACTTGCCGACGAGGATGCTCATGCCTTGCCTCCCTGCGCGGCCTTGACGACGGCCTTCGCCGCCGTGTCGATGGTCGTCGCGGTCACGATCTTCATCCCGCTCTCGTCGAGCATCTTGCGGCCGATCTCGACGTTGGTCCCTTCCAGTCGCACGATCAGCGGGACCGTGAGGTGGATCTCTTTCGCGGCCGCGAGGATGCCGGCAGCGATCACGTCGCACTTGGCGATGCCGCCGAAGATGTTGACCAGCACGGCCTTCACCTTCGGGTCCTTCAGGATCAGCTTGAAGGCCGCGCAGACCTGGTCCTTGGTCGCGCCGCCGCCGACATCGAGGAAGTTGGCGGGGAAGCCGCCGGCGAGCTTGATGGCGTCCATGGTCGCCATCGCCAATCCGGCGCCGTTCACCATGCAGCCGACGTTGCCATCGAGCGACACCCACGACAGGCCGTACTCGGAGGCCGCCGACTCGCGGGCGTCCTCCTCGTCCTTGTCGCGATAGACCTGCACGTCCTTGTGGCGGAACAGGCCGTTGCTGTCGAAGGCGACCTTCGCGTCGAGCGCGATCAGACCGCCCTGCCGGGTCACCACCAGCGGGTTGACCTCGACCATCGAGCAGTCCTTGTCGAGGAAGCACTTGCAGAGCGCCTGCAGCAGCGGCACCGCTGCCTTGAACGCATCGCCCGCGAGGCCGACCTTGAGCGCGATGCGACGCGCCTGGTAGCCAGCGAGCCCCTGCAGCGGATCGAACCACTCGCGCAGGATCTTCTCGGGATTGCGCGCGGCGACCTCTTCGATCTCGACGCCGCCTTCCGAGCTGACCATCAGCACCGGCCGGCGCGCGGCGCGATCGAGCACCACGCCGACGTAGAGCTCGCGAGCGATCTCGCAGCCCTCCTCGACCCAGACCTTGCGCACCTTGGCGCCCTCGGGCCCGGTCTGATGAGTGACCAGCGGCTTGGCGAACATGCCGGCCGCGGCCTTGCGCGCCTCGTCCGCCGATTTGACGAGCTTGACGCCGCCCGCCTTGCCGCGGCCACCGGCATGCACCTGCGCCTTCACCACGGCGACCTTCGCGCCGAGCGTCGTGTACGCCTTCGCGGTCGCGTCGGCGTCGAGCGCGAGCTGGCCGCGGAGCACCGGCACGCCGAACTTGGCGAGCAGCTCCTTGGCCTGGAACTCGTGGATCTTCAAGGTTTCGATCCTTCTGAAGGAGAGCGAGAGCGGGTCGAGAACGGGACGAGCACGGCGCGAAGCTCGCGTCGGGCTACTTGAGCAGCCCCTGCTTGCGGAGCACGTCGAGGTCCTTGCGGATCGCATCCGCCGACTTCTGCAGCGAGGCGCGATCGGCGTCGTTCAGCTTGAGCTCGATGATGCGCTCGACGCCGCCCTTGCCGAGCACGCACGGCACGCCCATGTAGATGTCGTTCAGCCCGTACTGGCCGGTCAGAAGCGCGGCGCACGGCAGCAGCCGCTTCTGATCGCGCAAGACCGAGTGGGCCATCTCGACCACGCTCGCGGCGGGCGCGTAGTAGGCGGAACCGGTCTTCAGCAGGTTGACGATCTCGGCGCCGCCGTTGCGCGTGCGATCGGAGATCCGCTTGATCTGCTCGGGCGTCATCAACTCCTCGATCGAGATGCCGGAGACGGTGCTGTACTTGGGCACCGGCACCATCGAGTCGCCGTGGCCGCCGAGCACCATGGCGTGGACGCACTCGAAGCTGACGTTCAGCTCCATCGCGATGAAGGCTCGGAAGCGCGCCGAGTCGAGCACGCCGGCCATGCCGATCACGCGCTCCGACTTGAAGCCGAGCATCGCGCGCATCAGGTAGACCATCGTGTCGAGCGGGTTGGTGACCACGAGGACGGTCGCGTTGGGCGAGCCCGCCTTCACGTAGTCCGCGACCGCCTGCACGATCTTCCCGTTCACGCCGAGCAGATCGCTGCGATCCATGCCGGGCTTGCGCGGCAGGCCGGCGGTGACGATCACGAGGTCCGATCCGTAGGTGTCCTTCGGATCATTGGTGCCGACGATGCGGCTCGAGTAGCCGCGCACCGGGCCCGACTGCATGAGGTCGAGCGCGATTCCCTGCGGTTTGCCTTCGACGATGTCGATCAGGCAGACGTCCGCGAGGTTGTCTTCGACGATGCGCTGGGCGGTGGTCATGCCCACGAAGCCCGAGCCGACGACGGTCACTTTCGCCATGGAATGCTCCTGGTGATTCGATCGAAGCGTTGCGATCTCAGAGGCGGGCGATGATCGCGTCCGCCATCTCCTGGGTACCGACCGGCTTGCGCGAATCGCCTGGACTGCGCATGTCGTAGGTCACGTTCGTGCCATCGGCGATGACGGCGGCGCACGCCTTCTGCACGCGCTCGCACGCCGTCTTCTCGCCGAGGTACTCGAGCATCAGCGCGCCCGACAGGATCAGCGCGGTCGGGTTCACCTTGTTCTGGTTGGCGTACTTCGGCGCGCTGCCGTGGACCGCTTCGAACATCGCGCCCGCGACGCCGATGTTCGCGCCCGGTGCGACGCCGAGGCCGCCGATCAGGCCGGCGCAGAGGTCCGAGACGATGTCGCCGTAGAGGTTGGGCAGCACCAACATGTCGTACTTCTCTGGGTACTGCACGAGCTGCATGCACATGTTGTCGACGATGCGGTCCTCGAACTCGATCTTCGGGTGCTTCGTCGCGACTTCACGCGCGACCTCGAGGAAGAGGCCGTCGGTGTGCTTCATGATGTTGGCCTTGTGGACGGCCGTCACCTTCTTGCGCCCGTTCTTCTCGGCGAAGTCGAAGGCGAACTCGACGATGCGCCGCGACCCTTCGACCGAGATCGGCTTGATCGAGATGCCCGCATGCTCGCGAATGCGCGCGGCCGGCTGCAGCTCCTTGATCACCTCGATCACGCGCGCCGCCTCGGGCGTATCGCGCTTGAACTCGATGCCGGCGTAGAGGTCTTCCGTGTTCTCGCGCACGATGACGAGATCGATCTTGTCGTAGCGCGAGCGCACGCCCTGGAAGGTGCGGCACGGCCGCAAGCAGGCGTAGAGGTCGAAGATCTTGCGCAGCTCGACGTTCACCGAGCGGAAGCCGGTGCCGACCGGCGTCGTGATCGGCGCTTTCAAGCAGACCTTGGTCCGCTTCATCGACTCCTTCACCCGTTCCGGCAGCGGCGTGCCTTCGCGCGCATGCACGTCGACGCCGGCGTCCTGGATGTCCCAGTCGATCTTGACGCCGGTGGCGTCGACGACGCGCTTGGTCGCCGCTGCGACCTCCGGACCGATGCCGTCGCCGCGGATGAGGGTCACCGTGTGGCCCATGGCTTGAGGCTCCCTGTCGTGGAAGGACCGTGTCGTGAAAAGCC
This sequence comes from Planctomycetota bacterium, assembly GCA_031409275.1. GTDB lineage: Bacteria > Planctomycetota > B15-G4 > B15-G4 > SIAN01 > SIAN01. The sequence goes on along the minus strand of JANNXA010000052.1, from coordinate 11,171 downwards.
GTGCTGGCGGGGTTCTGATGCGCCCCGATCCCGAAAATGAGCGGGGGGATGGTAAGGCGCGCGAGACCACCTCGCAACGCCGCCGGGAACGGAAGAAGCCGGAGCCCGCGAGGGCCCCGGCTTCTGCACGGGCATCGAGCGGCCGGCCGCGCGGGCAAGTCGCCGCGCGCGTCAGCTGCGCTTCAGTTCCTTCGCCGGCTCGAGCGCGACCCACTTCGCCTTCTTCAGGCGGATCAGGTCGTACTGGCGGGCGTACTCGTCGCCCGGCCGCGCCGCCTCGAGGACCAGCGCGCGGTCCTCGACGTAGGTGCGCCCCTTGTCGCGGAAGACGCGGTCGCACAAGCCGAGCACGTGGATGTCGAGCAGGTCGACGTTCGGATCGAGCTTGCCGAAGCTGACCAGCACGTCGATCGACGCGCCATCCGCGAGCATCTCGCCGCGAATCTCGGTGAGCGTCTTGTAGCTCTTGCCGCTGTTGCGCTCGACCATCGCCTTGACGGCCGGGTCGAGCGTCCCGCGATAGGTGCGCCCCGCGACGTCGGTGTTGGCCCAGACGCCCAGGCTCACCGGAACTTCGCGTCCCGTGTGATTCTCGAGCGTGAAGGTCATGAAGCCGTAGTTGCCGGCTCCTTCGGCGCCGCGCAGCGTCACGCTGCCGATCTGCGCCGGCTTGCAGTCGAGCTGCCAACGGACCTCGGCGCGCAACGGCGCCGTCATGAACGCGAGGAAAGCGAAGACCAGGGCGAATCGCATGGGCTCTCGTTCCTTCAGGGCTTTCGCAGATGTCCGGGGCCAGAGGTGACCATCCGGAGGCGCCGGATTACGCCGGCAACGGTCGTCGGTGTCAAGGCGAGCGGGCGGGCGCCCGCCGCCATCGAGCGCGGTCAGTCGAACGCGAGCTTCTTCAGGTCCTCGTCGGGCGAATCGGGGCCGACCGGAAGCCACTCCTGTCCCTCGGGCAGCAGATCCTTGTAGTCGGCGTTCTTCTTCACGCTGATGTGCATGTCGGCGTAGACGATGTTGACGATGTCGCCGTGGTTGGGCCGACCGCCCGTGGTCGCCCAGTTGTCGTCGGACGCGATCACCTCATTGTCGAGTTTCGCCTTGTTCAGCGGGAAGCTGATGTTGTCACGGCCGGCGTAGGAGATGCAGTCGAGATTCAGGTTGTCCCAATCGGTGAGGCCGGAGCCGATCTTCTTGGTCGGATCGGCCGGGTCGAAGGTCTCGTCATCGGTGCCTGGGCAGACGTACTTCTTGAGCGCCTCGCCCTCGATGTAGCCCGCCTTCACCGGGGTGAGCAGGAACTTGACGCCGCGCTCCTTGGGCCACTTGCCGGCGCAACGATTGTCGACGTACCCCTGGAGGACGCCCGCGATGTCGCGCAGCTGCTGCTGGCAGGCGTTCTCGTTCGCAGTCGCCCTCGCCTTCGACACCAGCGTCAGCGACAGGCCGACCAGCAGACTCAGGATCGCCATCGCGGCGAGCAACTCGACCAGCGTGAATCCGCCATGGCGGCGCGCGCGACGGATCGAGCGTTCGGAGGTCGACGTCATGGCAACTCCTCGCGGCGGCGAACGACCGCGGTGGCGACGCGGTCGAGTGGACGATCGGGTCGGGAAGCTACCGCCCATCCACCGGTTCCGATACCGAGCTAGCCGCCCTCGGTAACCGCAGCGAGCGGTTCTAGAGGGCGACTTCGCTCACAACCCGCACTCTTTGCGCAGCGCCGCCGCCTTGTTGGTCTTCTCCCACGAGAACTCGCTGCGCCCGAAGTGGCCGTGGCGCGCGGTCTCGAAGTAGATCGGCTTCAGCAGATCGAGGTCGCGGATGATCGCGCCCGGCCGCAGATCGAAGTGCTTGGCCACGGCCTTCTCGATCTGCGCCTCATCGACCTTGGCGGTGCCAAACGTATCGACGCGCACCGACACGGGCTTCGCCACGCCGATCGCGTAGGCGACCTGCACTTCGCAGCGGCTCGCCAGTCCGGCGGCGACGACGTTCTTCGCCACCCAGCGCGCCGCGTAGGCGGCCGAGCGGTCGACCTTGCTCGGGTCCTTGCCCGAGAAGGCGCCGCCACCGTGGCGCCCCATGCCGCCGTAGCTGTCGACGATGATCTTGCGGCCGGTGACGCCGGTGTCGCCCTGCGGACCACCGATGACGAAGCGGCCGGTCGGGTTGACGTGGATCTTGGTCTGCGCGTCGAGCAGCGCCTTCGGGATCTCCGCCTTGATCACGTGCTTGATCATGTCGGCGCGGATGCGGTCGGCGTCGACGTCGGGATCGTGCTGGGTGGAGATCACGACCGCCTCGACCCGCACCGGAGTGTTGCCGTCGTACTCGACCGTCACCTGGCTCTTCGCGTCGGGGCGCAGGTACTTGAGCTTCTTCGAGAAGCGCAACTCGGCGAGGCGCGCGATCAGTCGATGCGCCAGCATGATCGGCAGCGGCATCAGCTCGGGCGTCTCATCGCACGCGAATCCGAACATCAGCCCCTGATCGCCGGCGCCCTGCTCGAGGTGCACCTTGCGGTCCTTCGCGACGCCCTGCGCGATGTCGGGCGATTGGTTGTGGATCGCGATGAGGACGCCACAGGTGTCACCGCTGATGCCGTACGCCTCGTTGGTGTAGCCGACCTTCTTCAGCGTCTCGCGCGCGACCTCCATGTAGTCGACCTTCGCCGACGTCGTGAGTTCGCCGGCGACGACGACCTGTCCGGTCGTCAGCAACGTCTCGCACGCCACGCGCGAGTAGGGATCCTGCGCAAGGCAGGCGTCGAGGATCGAGTCGGAGATCTGGTCGGCGAGCTTGTCGGGGTGGCCCATCGCCACCGATTCCGACGTGAAGAGCGTCCGCTTTGCCATGGAGGATCAGGATCTCTCGTTAGCGCCCGCCGCAGGAATCGCGCCTGTCGGACAGGACTGGGGATTTCGAAGGGGCGAGATTCTGCCGTCCGTCGCGCCGCGTTGAAGGCAGAAACGCCTCGACCTGGGGTCAGCCTGTGGACAGCAGCCCGAGCAGCACATCGAGGCAGCGCGCGGTCCCGCCACGGATCGACGCCACCGCCTGACGCCCGCGCTCGCCCAACGCCTGCGCCGCGGCGCGATCGACGAGGAGACGCTGCACCGCCGCCGCCAGTTCGACCCGGCCCGCAACTCGCTCGCCGCCTGCATGGCGGGTCAGCAACTCGACCTCGGCGCGGAAGTTCTCGGTCGACGGGCCGTAGAGCGTCGCCACGCCGAGCGCCGCCGGTTCGAGCATGTTGTGGCCACCGCGCGGAACCAGGCTGCCGCCGACGAAGGCCACCCGCGCCAGAGCGTAGAAGAGTTCGAGCTCGCCGATGGTGTCGGCAACCAGGATCGCGTCGGTCGGCGGCGGCGTCGCGTTCAGCCGCAACTCGGTCAGGCGGGCCGGCCGGCGGCCGGCGCGCTCGATGGCACGCACCACCTCGCCAATGCGCTCGACGTGCCGCGGCGCCAGCAGCAGGCGAGTGCCGGGCACGGCGCGCTCCCACGCCGGCAGTTCCTGGAGGAACAACTCCTCCTCGCCCGCATGAGTGCTTCCCGCTACGACCAGCGGAGTTCCGTCCGCGATCCCGAGCGAGCGGCGCGTCGTCGCCAGCAGTTCGGACGGCAGCTCGGTCCGCAGCGTGTCGTACTTCAGGTTGCCGGTCACCTCGACCTGCGCGTCGGGAACTCCGAGCGCGCGCAGTCGCTGCGCGTACTCCTCGTTCTGGACCGCGTAGCGACGGATCAGCTCGAACTGCGGCAGCAGCCGCGACAGGAGCCGATAGCCGCGGAACGAGCGCGACGAGACCCGGCCGTTCACGACCGCGACGGGAATCGAGCGCCGATGCGCCTCGGCCATCAGGTTCGGCCAGATCTCCAGTTCCACCAGGACGATCAGCGCGGGGCGCAGGCGATCGAGCACGCGCCGGACGATCCAGCGCGGGTCGAGCGGGAACTGGATCACCAACAACTGCGGGAACAGCTGCTTCGCCAACGCGAATCCCGCCGAGGTCGTGGAGCTCACCACGATCTCATGGTCGGGGCGCGCCGCCTCCAACCGCAGCACGAGCAGACGCGCCGCCTTGATCTCGCCGACCGAGACGCCGTGGATCCACACGCACGGTCGCGCGCCTTCGCGGCGCGGCCCGAAGCCGAAGCGTCCCGCGATCGATTCGCGCAGGCCGCGATCCTTGAAGGCGCGCAGCGCAAACCACGGCGCCGTGACGAGCAGGAACAGCAGGAACAGCCCGTCGTAGAGCGCGTGCAGCAGGAACAGGAACAGCGGCGAGCGGCGCGCGACACTCACCGCGGGGCGGCCGTGCTCACGCGCCGGCGCCGTGGCACTTCTTGAACTTCTGACCGCTCCCGCACGGGCAGGCATCGTTGCGACCGACGTTGGCGTAGGCGGGATTGCGTGCGGCAGCAGGCTTCGGCGGCGCCTTCGCCGGACCGCCACCCGGGGTCGGGCTCGGCGGCATGGCCAGCGCGCGCTGCGGCACGATGGCGGGACGGCCGAGCTCGGGTGGCACGTTGAAGCGCGGAGCCGCGGGCGAGGCGCTCGCCGGCGTCGCGGCTGGCGCGGCAGCAGGCGGCGTCCCAGCAGGCGAGCCGGACGGCGGCGCCATCAGACCCGGAGCGCTCGCGGCGGGACTCGCCACCGCACCCGCGGTCACCGTGCGCGCGCCGGCGGGCGCGGCTTCGGGCGCAGCCGCGGGCTTCAGTCGATAGAGGAGCGTGAGGACCTCGTCTCCAATGGAGGCGAGCATCTCCTCGAACATCCGGAAGCTCTCCTTCTTGTATTCGTTCTTCGGGTCGATCTGCCCGTAGCTGCGCAGCCCGATGCCCGAACGCAGCGCATCAAGGTTGATCAAGTGGTCCTTCCACTTGGTGTCGATCACGTTCAGCAGCAGGTAGCGCTCGAGCCGCCGCATCATGTCGGGCGTGAGCTCCGCCTCGCGCTCGTCGTAGAGGCGATTGGCCGCCTCGACGAGCGACTCCTCGAGCTCCTCGCGTTCGCGGCCGAAGAAGGCGGCTCCGTCGACCTTGGTGCCGATCTTCGAGTTGATCGCCTGCGCTGCATCGGCGTACTGCGCGGCCTCGGGCTTCTCGCCGATGTAGGTCGCCACGGTGCGCCCGATGCACTCCCCCGCCATCTCGAGCACCCGCTCGCGGCAGTTCGCTCCTTCGAGCACCTCCTGGCGCAGGCCGTAGACAGTGCGCCGCTGCTTGTCCATCACCTCGTCGTAATCGAGGAGGTTCTTGCGGATGTCGAAGTTGCGGCCCTCGATGCGCTTCTGAGCGCGGCGAATCGAGCGCGACACCATGCCGCTCTGGATGTCGACATCCTCGGTCATGCCGACCAGTTCGAGGATGCGCTGCACGCGGTCGCTGGCGAACACGCGCATCAAGTCGTCTTCGAGCGACAAGTAGAAGCGCGAGCTGCCGGGATCGCCCTGGCGCGCGCAACGGCCGCGCAGCTGGTTGTCGATGCGGCGCGCCTCGTGGCGCTCGGTGCCGAGCACGTGCAGGCCGCCCGCGGCGATGACTCGCTGCTTCTCCGTCTCGCACTGCTGCTTGAACTGCGTGAGCAGCTCTTCGTAGCGCTCGGGCGCGCCGATCTTGCGCACTTCGGTGCGCGCGAGGTACTCGGGATTGCCGCCGAGCAGGATGTCGGTGCCGCGGCCCGCCATGTTGGTGGCGATGGTCACCGCGCCGAAGCGGCCGGCCTGCGCGATGATCTCGGCCTCGCGCTCGTGGAACTTCGCGTTCAACACGTTGTGCGGGACGCCCGCCTTGATCGCGTCACGCGAGTCGGCGGCCTTGGCGACGCCTTCGATCCAGAACGCGAGGTCCGCCTTCGGCGCCAGCTCCATCACCTTGTCGGCGAGTTCGCGAGCCGCCTTGCCATCGAGTCGCGCGGGCTGGGCCAGCGCCTTCGTGAGCTCCTGCTTGAAGTCCTCGGGCAGCTTCGCCTTGGGAAGCGCGCTCTCGGCGTGCTTGGCGCGACGCAGCACGACATCGGCCATCAGCTGCGGGTCGGAGAGGTAGCGCGACAGCAGCTCCGACTTCTCGATGCTGACGGTGCCGACCAGCGCAGGGCGACCGAGGCGATGCTGCTCGACGATCTCGGCGACGACGTAGGGGAACTTCTCCTTCTGCGAGCGATAGATGATGTCGTCGTTGTCGACGCGGACGTTCTTGCGGTTGGTCGGGATCTGGACGACGTCGAGGTTGTAGATCTTGCTGAACTCGGCCGCCTCGGTGATGGCGGTGCCGGTCATGCCGGCGATCTTCGAGTAGAGCTTGAAGTAGTTCTGGTAGGTGATCGTCGCGAGGGTCTGGTTCTCCTCGCGGATGCGGATCCCTTCCTTCGCCTCCACCGCCTGATGCAGGCCGTCCGACCAGCGCCGCCCCTGCTGCATGCGGCCGGTGAACTCGTCGACGATGACGATCTCGAGCGCGCCGTCTTCGCCTGGCCGCTTCACGTAGTGCACGTCGAGCTTGTAGAGGTTGTGGGCCTTGAGCGCGCACTCGATGTGGTGCGGCCAGTCCATGTGCGGCCCGTCGTAGAAGGTCGGCACGCCGACGAGGCGCTGCGCCTCCTCGATTCCGTCATCGGTCAGGATGACGCCGTGCTCCTTCTCCTTCACCTCGAAGTGGGTGTCCTTCTTCAGCCGGCGCGCGACCCCGTCCGCGATGTAGTACTTGCGGGTCGACTGCTCCGGCATGCCGGAGATGATCAGCGGCGTGCGCGCCTCGTCGACGAGGATCGAGTCGACTTCGTCGATGATCGCGTAGTTCAGCTGCTTCTGGACCTGCAGCTCGGCGCGCGACTTCATGTGGTCGCGCAGGTAATCGAAGCCGAACTCGCTGTTGGTGCCGTAGACGATGTCGCAGGCGTACTCGGCCAGACGCGCGGTCGGATCCATCTGGCTCTGGATGCAGCCCACCGTCAACCCGAGGTAGGCGTGCACCGGCCGCATCCAGTCGGAGTCGCGGCGCGCGAGGTAGTCGTTGACGGTGACGATGTAGCAGCCGCGGCCGGCCAGCGCGTTCAGGTAGGCCGGGCAGGTCGAGACCAGCGTCTTGCCTTCGCCGGTCGACATCTCGGCGATGCGACCTTCGTGGAGGACGACACCGCCGATCAGCTGGACGTCGAAGTGGCGCAGCCCGATCGTGCGCTTCGAGGCCTCGCGAACCTGCGCGAACGCCTCCGGCAGGATCTCGCCCAGGATCTTCGCCTGCTCCTCGCGCGGCTTGTCCTTGAGGCGCGCCTTCCAGGCGGCGGTCTGCGCCTGCATCTCCGCCTGCGAGCGCGCCTCGACCGTCGGGGCGATCGCATCGACGCGCTTCACCGTGGCGCGGTAGCTGTCGAGCAGCCGCGAGTTGCGCGAACGAAACACCTTGCGCAGCACGCCGCCGGAACGCTCACCGAGGACCTCGAACTTCTCGCCGACCCAGCGTCCGAAACGCTCGATGAACTCGACGTCCTTGCTGACTTTGTCGGTGTCGCCCATGGGCCGTCCTGCCTCCCGCCGGGTCCGGCGCGGCTCCGGGGGGTGGAAGCGGCCGGCGTCGCCCCGCGAGCTGCAGGGGCGGCGCAATTTGGATCGCGAGTGTTAACGCCGCTGCGCGAGAGCGTCAACTCGGCGCAACGCCGCTCGCCAGCAATCAGCGCACCAACGCCTCGATGAAGTAGAGCAGCACGTCGGCCTGGAACGGCTTGATGAGGAACGCCTTCGCCCCCGCCGGCGGTTTGTCGCCCAGAGGCCGCAAGCTGGACAAAAGGACCGGGATCGCCGACCGGCGCGGATCGAGCTGAAGCCGGGCGCACACCTGCTGCCCGGTGAGCTTCGGCATGTCGCAGTCGAGGATGATGAGTTGGTGGCGATCGGGATCGGCGGCGACGAGGCCCGCCTCCCCATCACGCTCGAGGTCGACATCGAAGCCGCGCGAGCCGAGGAAGGCGGCGAGCGTCTCGCCCGCGAAGCGGTCATCGTCGACGACCAGGATCCGCTTCTCGCGGCGCCGGACCGCGCAGCGCTGTCCCTCGGTCAGGTGCGTGACGAGGTCGAGCAACGTCGGCAACCCCTCGCCGTTCCAGCGCTCCTCGATCTGCTGCTTCAACTTCGCGTTGTAAGCCTGCAGCTCGGCGAACTGGCGCACTTCGTCGCGATCGCGCGGATCGGGTTCGAACATCCACTCGTGCGTGTCGACCTGCAGGAAGTACTCGCCCATGATCAGCTGCTCACCGAGCACGAGCTTCATCAGCGGGAATCGCGGGTTGCCAAGCTGCAGCAGGTACTGGTCGACCAGACGCTCGAGCGGCTGCGTCTTCTGCTTCTCCGGCGGAAGATCGGGGTCGAGTGGCTCGACGCGCTTGGGCGGTTCGTGCTTGAAGAGGCCGAGCTCCGGCGCGAGCAGCACTTCGACCGACCGCCCCTCGATCGGCGGCAACCTCGGCATGCGCGCCGCGACTTCCGACTTCCCCCACGCCACTTCGAGGTAGATCTCGATCGCACGCTTCACCGCCGAGGCTGGAAACTCGGAGAGCTTCACGCCTTCGCCCCGCTCGCGACGCGATGAGCACGGCCGACGTGGTCGGCTGGCGATGCGGCGCCCGCCTCGTCGAGCAGTGCGGGCAGGCGCGCCGCGATGTCGCGCAAGGCGAACGGATTGCGGAACGTGGCGGTGCCGACCTGAACGGCGCGCGCACCAGCGGCGAGGAACTCCATGACGTCCTCGGCGCACTCGATGCCGCCGGCGGCGACGATCGGCAACCCCGTCTTGCGGTACGCCGTGTAGACGAGGTACATCGCCTGCGGCTTGAGCGCCGGTCCGGAGAAACCGCCATGGCCGCCACCGAGCCGCGGCTTGCCGGTGCGCCAGTCGAGCGCGAGTCCGAGCGCCGTGTTGGAGAGCGTCAAGCCGTCGGCGCCGCCCGCCTTGCAGGCGAGCGCGATCTCGGCGATGTCGGCGACGTTGGGGGCGAGCTTCGCGAAGAGCGGCAGCGCGACCTGGCGGCGAACGAAGCGAACGCACTGCTCGGCGAGTTCCGGGCTCTTGGCGAACGGGAAGCCCGACTCGACGTTGGGGCAGCTGAGGTTCAGCTCGACCGCCTGAAAAGCGGTGGGGTCCGTCTGCAGCGCCGCGGCGAGCTTCGCGCCGATCACTTCGAACTCGGGGACGCGCTCGCCCGCGACGTTGACCACCAGCGCGGTGGTGCGTCCGCGCAAGCGCGGCAAGGTGACGGCGACCAGGTGATCGATGCCTTCGTTGGGCAGCCCGATCGAATTCAAGATCCCGCCCGCGACTTCGACGATGCGCGGCGGAGGATTGCCACGCCGTGGGTGCAGGGTGACGGTCTTCAGCACCACCGCGCCCGGCTCGCGCAGGTCGATCCAGCTCGCCATCTCGTCTTCGTGGCCGAACGTGCCCGAAGCGGACCAAAGCGGATTCGCGAGTGAAAGCCCACCGACCGCCGTCCCGAGCGTGGCCACTCGATCGCTCCCTCGCCGGGCGTCAGGTCGCCGCCGTCGGCGAGCTCGACGCCTTTCCGCCGCGCATCATGCCAAGCGCGAGCACGGCTACGCCGACGCAGATGGCCGAGTCGGCGACGTTGAAGGCCGGGAAGGGTTGGCAGAGCGGAACACCGTTCAGGTGCACTTCGATGAAGTCGCGCACGCCGAGGTAGCGGAAGGAGTCCCAGATGTTGCCCACCGCGCCGCCCAGGATCGCGCCCAGCGCGACGCGCGCGCCGCGTTGCTCGGCGGGGAGGCTGCTCAGCAGGAAGAAGATCACCAGGACGGCGAGCGGACGCACCACCTTGAGCACGTGCGGGTAGTCCTGGAACGCGCCCCACATCATCCCGGGGTTGAGCATGGTGACGAATCGGAGCCACTCGCCCGCGATCGGCTCTTTTCGGCGCGGCGCCAGTCGCCAGAAGTCCTCGATCGTCGCGTAGCGCAACGGATCGACTTCGAGCCAGGCAAAGACCGCGTGCTTCGACCAGAGATCGAGCACCACGATCAGCAGCGCCGTCATCCAGAACAGGCTGGAACGCCAGGTACCGCCACGCGGAGCGGCATCGACATCCGAAGCCGGGGGTGGCGTCGCGGCGGCCATCGGTTCCGCGGCCGCCACTGGCGACTCAGCTCGCCCCTTCGTGCGTCTGCTGGCAGTTCACGCAAAGGCGAGCGAACGGCAGGATCTCGAGCCGAGCGAGCGGGATCGGGGTCTGGCACGTTTCGCAGATGCCGAACGCGCCCTGATCGCAACGGATCAGCGCGTCGTCCACTTCGCGCGCCAGCTCCGCTTCGGTCTCGATCAGGCCGAGCGTGAAGTCCTGCTCGTAGTTGTCGGTGCCGGTGTCGGCGACGCTGTCGGACGAGTTGTCCTGCGCGGTCACCTTGAGCGCCTCGTCCTGCATCATGTTGAGGTCGGAAGCGAGCCGCACGCGGCGCTGCTGCAGCAGTTCGCGGAAGTGGTCGAGCTGCTGGATGGTCAGCTCGGCCGAACGGCGCTTCTTCCCGCCGGCGTCAGCGTTCACGACGGCCGGCTTGTCGTCGACGACCGCCTCAGCGCGCACGATGGTCGCGCGGCTGCCCTTCGCTCCAGCCTTCAGCGTGGAGACTTGCATCACCTGGATCTTGCGCGGCGGCTCGGCCGGCACTTCCGGGGCTTTCGGCGCTTTTGCGACCTTGCTGGCGGACTTGCCCTTCGCCTTCGCGCCGCCTGCGCCCTTTTCCTCCGCGCCGCCATCCTTCACGTTGAGCTTCTCCGGGCGGTTCTTAGAGGACTTCGACGGCGGTTGCTTTGGACTCTGGGATTCGCCGGCGGACTTCTGCTTCGCGCCCGGCTTGTCGCCGAGCCCCTGTTTTTCACGCGCGGCCTGTTTGTCACGCAGCGCCTGCGCGAGCGCGGCCTTGAAGGCCTCGCTCTTGGGCGCAGCGGCTCCGTCGCTCTTCGGCTTCACTGCAGCGGCAGCCTTCGCAGCCGCCGCAGGCTTCGCAGCGGCTGCAGGCTTCGCAGCCGCCGCAGGCTTCGCAGCGGCTGCAGGCTTCGCAGCTGCCGCAGGCTTCGCAGCGGCTGCAGGCTTCGCAGCGGCTGCAGGCTTCGCAGCGGCTGCAGGCTTCGCAGCGGCTGCAGGCTTCGCAGCGGCTGCAG
>JANNXA010000051.1:0-420808 GCA_031409275.1 Planctomycetota bacterium | reverse complement strand
CGCTAGCACCACCTCCCCGAGCCGCGCCGTTGATGGGCCGGGGAGTGGCGCTGCCAGGGCGGCGAACGAAGTGTTAGGCCCTGGCAGCGCGAGGGATCTGCTCCCCGCTTTCCGGATTCATCTCAGCCTCTCAATACTCCTGCGTCCCGCAGTCGTACCACGTCACACCGTCGCCATTGCCGTCGCGCCGTCGCGGGTCGCCGTCGAAGTCGTAGGCGCTGGTGCTGAGGCTTCCCGACTGGACGACGTCGATCAGTGGCGAACTCGGCAGCAGGTCGTAGACGAACGAGGCGGGGTCGAAACGCGGGTCGACCTGGAAGTTGAGGTTCGGATGGGGGTCGTCACCGACCTCGTAGTCGCACTCCTGCAGGAACATGGGCTGGGAGGCGCTGCGGTCGTCGATGTTGCGTGCGAGGCCGGGACCGCCGTTGCCCCAGACGATGGTGCCCATCAACACCGGAAACGTCCCGCGTGTACCACTGTGGAAGATGCCACTGGCATTGACGAGCGCCCGGTTTTCGGTGACCGTGCAGAGGTGGAGGTTGAAGGCACCGTTGAAGCTGAAGATCCCGCCACCACCGTCGTAGGTCATCGCTGGCGAGAAGAGGGCGTTGTTCCCGGCGATGATCGAGTTGGAGGCGGTGAAGTCGGCCTCGTTCACGTAGATCCCGCCGCCGGCGCGAGCCGAGTTTCCGCGGAAGCTGCAATAGTCGATCGTCGAGACGCTCCCGAGCACAGTCGCGAGAGCGCCCCCCGCCTTGCTGCGGTTGTAGAGGAAGTCGCAATTGTGCAGATCGACCACGGAGTCGACGAGCCAGAGGCCGCCACCCTCGCTGGCGCTGGTGCGGTCGGCGGCGTTGTAGGTGAACTGGCAGAGCTCGAACCGCGATTGCTTGTGGCACTGGTAGACCGCGGCACCTCCGCCCGATCCCTTCGCGATGTTGCCGCTGATCTCCGCGGCCACGTTGAAATCGCTGTCTTGGAGCCACAGGCCGCCGCCCGAGCTGGCCTTGTTACGAGTGATGAGAGCGTCGAAACAGTAGACACCGCTGCGAGCGGCATAGATTCCGCCGCCGCCGGAGGTGTAGCTGGTCGTCCCGCAGTCCTGGATCGTGGAGCCGTCGAAATTCAGGGTCGAGTCGGTGACCGCGATGGCGCCGCCGAAGTTGTAGGCGGTCTTCGTGTTGCAGCGTTCGAGCAGACAGTTGTCCACTTCGGCGATCGCTCCGCTCCCCGCGAAGAGCGCACCGCCCCAGGTCGCCTGGCATCCCGTGACGACGCAGTCGGCGATCATGAGATAGCCCGCCGTCTGGCAGATCCCGCCGCCGAACGTCTGCCCGGTTTTCTTGTCGTATTGCCCCGAACCATCGACCAACCGGAACCCATACAGGCTCGCCGACGCCTTGCCGCTGTCGAGCGTGACACACGCGCCGCGCTGGTCGCCATCGATGGTGGCGCGCTGGGAGTACTCGGACTGGACGGTGATGCTCTTGCCGAGCAGGTTGATGTTCTCGTGATACGTGCCCGGCCTCACCCAGACGTTGTCACCATCGACGCTGGCGTTGATCGCCGCCTGAATTGACGTGTATTTCGTGGGGACCCAGCGATCGGTGGCGAGCGCGCCGGGCGCGGTGATGGCGACCAGCACGAGCCCGAGCGGCAGGGGAGCGATCGTGCAAAAGCGTCGCACCAACCTCGCCTTGATCCGGGCGAGCAGCTTCCTCGAAGACTCCATGGCGTTCCTCCGTTGGTCCGGCGCGGTGCGCAGTCGGATCCCGTCGACGTTCGTCGAGGCGGGGCGCGATGGGCCGGACACGAAGATCAACAACATTGCGGTGCCGACGTTGCGCGGGCCCGGGAAGGATCGGCGCAAGCGACCCGAGCGCCCGATCGATCGCTGCTGGGGCTCCGGACGGCGGTGCGCTCTCGGCCCGCCTGGCTTCGGCGAGTTGGTCGGGTTGACAGTCTTCTGGACCAGTGGGTCCAAGCGATGGTCATCGATCCGGAGGCGGCGCATGGGCTCCGTCCCTCCAGATTCCGCTGCGGTAAGGGCTCGGGGGAGACGCGGCGTGCCGGCGCGGGTGCCGTCGCCGTGCCGAGCGGTCGAACCGAAAGTCCCGAACGGCGCGGTGCGGAGCGGGCTTGCCGCTTCCTGCCGGATGCGCCGATGATGCGTCCGATCGCGCAGCGCGCGCGGGTCTGGTCACTCCCATGGCGAGGATCCCGCCGATGCGCTTCCTGAGCTTGCTCGCGTCGCTGTTCCTTGCTGGCTGCGGCTGCTGCAGCGGAACCGGTGAGATCTTCGGGGCGTTCGCCCGCGACGCTGAGATGGCCGAGTACGAGGCCGGGAAGGCGGCCAGGCGTGACGCGGCCTCGAAGCTGCTTCCTGATTTCAGGCTCGCCTGGAGTGAGCAGAACTTCGCCAGAGTCGCTGACCTCGCGGACCAGGTCGACTGCGCCTTCAGCACCGATGCCGAGCGGGCATGGTTTCACGTTCGTGCTGCGACCGCCTGCGAGCGGATCGGCAAGATCGATCGCGCGATCGACTACTGGAACGACGCGTCGTTCGAGTCGAGCGACCCCGACGCGAAGCAGGCGTGGACGCGACTGATGGCGGAGCACGGCCGGTTCACGAACGGAGCGCCGACGAAGGCCGATCTCGAAGCAAAGGTGTTAGCGCTCGGGGACAGCGGAAATGAGGCGGCTCTTGCGTCAGCGTGGCTCGTCCTCGGCGACCGCTGGAATGAGGAGGGAGGCCACCAACAGGCGGCGTTGTGCTACCGCTTCGGGACGGAGAAGGCGCTCCTCGGGGATCGTCCCGCCGTTGCGACTTCCGGGCTGCTGCGCCAGGCACGAGCGCTGTTGGCGGCGGGACACTTCGAGGTGGTGGCGCGAAAGCTGCAGCAGATCGAGGGACGCGCGGTCCCGCTGGCGCTCGAATTCGAGGCGCAGCTCGCCGCCGCGAAGGAAGCGGTCGCGGCCGATCGGGCCGCGCGCGTGGCGAAGGAACTCGGCGACTTCACCTTCCCGGCCGACGTCGTATTCCCTGGCGTCCTGGCGAGCGCGAAAGGCGTGACGATCGAGCGCGACGGCGCCATGGCGACGATTCGCTGCGCCGACGGCGCTGCCGTCACCGTTCGCGTCGATGGGACTCGCCCTGAACCCACGTTCGACCCGTGGCGGCGCTGCATGGTGCTGCACGACGTCGCCATCGCGCCGGACGTCGCGCTGCTCTTCGCCAATGGCGATCTCTTCATCGGCGCCGACTCGCTGGTCGGCCGCGGGCTCTACTTGTCAGCGGAGCGCCCGGCGACCGTTGGCCCCTGTCGTTTCGGCATCCCGCTCGAGCGGGCGACCGTCACCATTCAGGAGACGGTGCACGCGCAACTCGACGACGGCGAGGTCCGGGTGGCGGCGAAGTACGTCGACGGCTCCGCCTACATCGGGACCGCGGTGCGCGATGGTGAACGCCTGCTCCCGCATGGCTACGGACTGCTGTTCCGACCCGAACGCGGCTACTTCGTCGGGCAGTTTCTTGGCGGCCGACCCGAAGAGGGCGCCTACCTGACGAGCGACGGCCACACCGAGGTCTACTCCGCGGGCGAGCGGGTCGAGACGTTCGACGCGACCGGTTCCTTCGCGAACGAGCGCAGCGAGGTCCGTTGCGAAGCCGGCGATTGCATCGAGTACTTCGACCGTCGCAATGGCGTCACCGTCGAGTACGACCGCGTGAGCCTCTTGAAGACGAAGACCGACTTGGAGCGACTCGCGCAGAACAGCGAACGCGCCGAGGCGGCGCGGCGGTTCCAGGAAGAGCGTCTCGCGAGCGAGGCGCGGCAGCGAGAGGCAGACGCGGAGCCCGTCGAAGTCGAGTCATCGGACGACTACCCGGCGTTCGACGGCTGGTGTCTTCGCTGCGACGGCACCGGCTCGCTCTACGTCGCGGGCAGCGCGTCGCAGGAGATGATCTGGAGCGCGACCGGCGGCAGCGACAGCCGCGGTGGTTGGGTCATGGGCACCGTCCATCGCTCGGGCACCATCGAGACCTGCCATTGGTGCAACGGGACCGGGCTGCGGTAGCCACGCCCCTCTCGCGATTCGGTCGCGGCAGCCGCGCTCACCCGCGCATCTCGCGGCGGAATACCACGCGCCCGCCGCGGAACTCGATGTCGCGGTGAGGAGCGCTGCAGGCGGTCGGCGGGAACGTTCTTCCGACCGATGTTCAGCTCGCCGCACCGACCTGGCCGGTCGGGTACGCCGCAAGTGCAGCGTTCAGCGTGGTTTACAAATGGCAGGGGCGGCAGGAATCGAACCCGCAACCTGATGATTTGGAATCATCCGCTCTGCCAATTGAGCTACACCCCTGCATCGAGTGCGTCGTGAGGGCCTCGGGCGCGAGCGTCCGGGGCCGGCAAAGCGGCCGCCATTGAAGCGCCGCGGCGCGCGGCTTGCCAGAGGGAAGTCGAGTCGACGCGGCCGCCCGGAGGCTGCCGAAAAATCGGACTCATCGTCCGGTCGCTTTGCTTCGAAGAGGTAAGAGGTCCCAACGGAACGCGTACAGCCGGGCGCTTTCGGATTCTCGGCCGGGCGCCACGCTCGGCGACAAGGCAACTTTGACTTCCCTTCCGACCTCCAACGCCAGCACCTCGCGCGTCGCGCCGATTGGCGCTCGTGATCGCGGTCGAGTCGCTCGCGCTCCGCTCTTGATGGCCGCGGCGGCGCTCGCGGCGCTCGCCGCTTGGATCGCGTGGCCGCGCGGCCCCGTCCGCGAGCCGGGCGATCCGCGCAGCTTGAGCACGCTCGTGATGATCGAGCGCCTCGCCGATTGGGCCGAGGATCGAGATCTGAAGGGGAAGGACGCCTACTGCTGGAATGAGCTGCGGGTCCCATGGCGGCGCAAGCAGGTGGAAGCCGCCGAGGGCAAGAGCAACGAGTGGAAGCAGCGGCTCCAGCTGGCGAAGGAACTGCTTCACCGCGGCTCGCCGCTCGAGGCGCTGCCCGAGTTCGAGGCCTCCGAGCGCGCCTACGCGCGTGACTTCGGCGCGAACGCGGCGGACGCGGAGGCGGTCGCCGTCGATTTCCTGCGCTGGAAGGCGATCTCGTGGCTGCGCCTCGGCGAGATCGAGAACTGCCTCGAGCACCACGGCTGCCAGTCGTGCGTCTTGCCGATCGCCGCGGCGGCTCAGCATGTCGAGCGACGTGGCTCCGAGCAGGCGCTCGTGCTGTACGGGCAACTCCTCGAGCGGCGTCCCGACGACCTCGATGCGCGCTGGCTGCTGAACCTCGCGGCGATGACGCTCGGTCACTGGCCCGACGCGGTGCCGGAGCGCTTCCGGCTGCCGCCTTCGACCTTCGAGTCGGAAGTCCCCTTCCCGCGGATGCGCAACGTCGCGCCGCAGGCCGGCATCGCCGACTCATCCTTGTCGGGCGGCGCCTGCATGGAGGATTTCGATGGCGATGGACGTCTCGACCTGTTCACCAGCTCGATCGGCCTGCACGAGCCGCTCCACTTCTACGTGAACCAGGGCGATGGCACCTTCGTCGATCGCGCGAAGGAGGCGGGGCTTGCCGGGCTGATGGGCGGGCTCAACCTCGTGCACGCCGACTACGACAACGATGGCGACGCCGACGTGCTGGTCCTGCGCGGCGCGTGGTGGGGCGAGCAAGGGCGCCTGCCCAACTCGCTGCTCCGCAACACGGGAGAAGGCCACTTCGAGGACGTGACCGAGGCGGCGGGACTGCTCTCGTTCCATCCGACGCAGACGGGACAGTGGCGCGACTTCGACGGCGACGGCTGGCTCGACCTCGCGATCGGCAACGAGACGCAGGATCCCCAACATCCGCATCCTTGCGAGCTCTACTGGAACCGCCGTGACGGCACGTTCGAGGAGGTGGCCGAACAGGTCGGCGCCACCTCGATCGGCTGGAACAAGTCGCTGGCCGTCGGCGACTTCGATGGTGACGATCGCGTCGACCTGTACGTCTCGAAGCGCAACGGCCGGAACCAACTGCTTCGCAACGTCGCCTCCGACCACGCGCCCGGCTTCCGCTTCGAGGATGTGACGGCGATTGCGGGGATCGACGAAGGCACGAAGATGAGCTTCCCGAGCTGGTTCTTCGACTACGACCAGGATGGGCGCGACGACCTCTTCGTCTCGACCAATGCGCCGCTGGCCAACGAGCACGCGTTCGACATCGGAAAGGTCATGAGTGGCCTGATGCCGCTCGCGCCGACCCGACTCTTCCACAACGACGGCGGCCGCTTCGTCGAGCTCGGCGCCGCGGCTGGCCTCGACCGCGCGATCCTGTCGATGGGCTCCAACTTCGCGGACCTCGATGGTGACGGGTTCGATGAGATCTACCTCGGCAACGGCTCGCCGCCGCTCGACGCGCTCCTGCCCAATCGCCTCTACAAGAACGACGGCGGCAAGCGCTTCGTCGATGTCACCTTCGCCTCCGGCACCGGCCATCTGCAGAAGGGGCACGCGGTCGCGATGGGCGACGTCGACGACGATGGCGACGTCGACCTTTTCCTCGAGGTCGGCGGTTTCTTCGACGGCGACGTCTACCCCAACGTCCTCTACGAGAATCCCGGCCATGCCCACCGTTGGGTCGCGCTCCACCTGCGCGGGGTGAAGGCGAATCGCAGCGCCATCGGCGCGCGCGTGACCGTCGTGCTCGACACGCCAGGTGGTCCACGCACCCTGCATCAGGTGGTGAGCACCGGTGGCAGCTTCGGTTCGAGCTCGCTGCGGATGGAACTTGGACTCGGCGACGCGACCGCGATCCGCTCGATCGACGTGCGCTGGCCGGGCTCCGGCACGCTCTCCCGTTTCACGGACGTGCCGATGGAGCGCGCCTGGCTTGCGATCGAAGGGGAGGCGACGCTGCAGCCGGTGGCGCTGCGCCCGTTCCGCTTCGGCGAAGCGCCGGATTGCTGCCCGCCGGCCGCGCCCGACGGAAAGTCGCCGTAAGATCGCGGCCCCGTTTGCCAGGTCTCCTCCACGTTCACGGATCGCCTCGCCATGAAGTCGCGTGATCTCGTCCTCATCCTGCTGCCGCTGGTCGGCGTCGGCGCCGGAGTGGCCTGGTGGCTCGATTCACGACGCCCCGTGCCGCAGCCAGGCGACCCGCGCAGCTCCGGCACGTTGTGGATGGTCGACGAACTGGCCGAGATCCGCGAGGAGATCGACTACAAGCGGCCCGAGGGCTACATGCTCAACGCCGAGCGCCTCCAGTGGCGGCTCGAGCAGCTCGAAGACTCGCGCGGCAGCGACGACGAGCCGCGCAAGCACCGCCTGCTCGCCCGCGAGCTGGTGCAGATGAACGACGCCGCCGGCGCGCTGGCCGAGTTCGACCTCGCCGAGAAGACGTGGCTCGAGCGGTTCGGCAAGCCGGACGCCGAGTTCCAGGCCGACCTGAAGCGCTGGCGCGCCATCACCTGGCTGCGGCTCGGCGAGCTCGAGAACTGCATCGGCCACCACGCGTGCGCGTCGTGCATCGCGCCGATCGCGCCGGGCGGCCAGCACGTCGAGCGCGAGGGGTCGGAGCAGGCGTTCAAGCTCTACCTCGAGCTTTGCGAGGAGTTCCCCGACGACATCGAGTCGCGCTGGCTGCTGAACCTCGCGGCGATGACGCTCGGCCGCTGGCCCGACGGCGTGCCCGAGCGGTGGCGCCTGGAGCCCGAGGCGCTGGCGTCGAGCTACGACTGCGGCCGCTTCCCCGACGTCGCGCCGGCGCTCGGGCTCGGCATCGCGACCCGTTCGGGCGGCGTCTGCCTCGAGGACTTCGACGGCGACGGCCTGATCGACGTTTTCTGCACCGCGATCGGGCTCGAGGACCCGGCGCGCTTCTTCGTCGCGCGCGTCGACGACAAAGGCGTCGGTCGCTTCGTCGAACGCACTCGCGAGGCGGGGCTCGAGGGGCTGACCGGTGGCCTCAATTGCTGCCACGCCGACTACGACAACGACGGCGACGCCGACGTCCTGGTGCTGCGCGGCGCCTGGATGGGCGAGATCGGCCGGATGCCCAACTCGCTGCTGCGCAACCGCGGCGACGGCACCTTCGAGGACGTGACCGAGGAGGCGGGCGTCCTCGCCTACCACGCGACGCAGGCGGCGCAGTGGGCCGACCTGAACAACGACGGCTGGCTCGACTTGATCATCGGCAACGAGACGCAGCCCGACGCGAAGGCGCAGCCGAGCGAGCTCTGGCTCAGCAATCGTGACGGCACCTTCCGCGAGGTGTCCGAGGAAGTGGGCGCCGACATCGTCGGCTGGGTGAAGGGGGTCGCGGCCGGCGACTTCGACGACGACGGGCGCGTCGACCTCTACTACTCGCGGCGCGAGGAGGCGAACGTCCTGCTGAAGAACGTGGCGGGCGGCGACGAGGGAATCCACTTCGTCGACGTCACGGCGTCGGCTGGCGTCGCCGAGCCGGCGATGAGCTTCCCGACCTGGTTCTTCGACTACGACAACGACGGCCGCCTCGACCTCTTCGTCGCCGGCAACGGACTGTTCACCAGCGACTCGATCAGCGAGGTGGGCAACCTGCTGTTCGGCAAGGAGCTCGCCTCGGTGCCGCGCCTCTACCACAACGAGGGGGGCGGCAAGTTCAACGACGTGGCCAAGGCGGCCGGCGTCGATCGCGCCGTGCTGACCATGGGCAGCAACTTCGGCGACCTCGACAACGACGGCTTCACCGACTTCTACCTCGGCAACGGCGCGCCGAGCCTGCGCGCGCTGCTGCCCAATCGCATGTTCCGCAACGCCGGCGACGGCACCTTCCAGGATGTCACGACGGCCGGCGGCTTCGGTCACATCCAGAAGGGGCACGGCGTCGCCTGGGCCGACCTCGACGGTGACGGTGACCAGGACGTCTACCTCGAAGCGGGCGGCGCGCTGACTGGCGACTACTACCCGACCGTCGTCTTCGCCAACCCGGGCCACGGCAACCACTGGGTGACGCTGCGCTTCCGCGGTGTGCAGGCGAATCGCGCGGCGCAGGGCGCGCGCGTGCGCGTCGAGGTTGCCACGCCGCGTGGCGCGCGCTCGATCCATCAGGTGGTCGGCACCGGCGGCAGCTTCGGCAGCTCGTCGTTGCAGCTCGAGCTTGGGCTTGGCGATGCGACGGCGATCACCGCCGTCGAAGTGCGCTGGCCGGGTTCGGGGACGGTGTCGCGCTTCGCCGGAGTCGCGCTGGATCGCGCGTGGCTCGCGGTCGAGGGCGCGACGGCGCTCGAGCCGTCGGAGCTGAAGTGCTACGTGTTCCCCGCCGCCGACGATTGCTGTGAGCCGGAAGCGGCTGGGAAGTCCGCGAGCGGTAGCTGAAGCGGTCGGCGGCGCGGGCCGGGCAACGGGGTCCCAAAACGCGACCACAGTTCCCGACGAACTCGCCGTAGCGCGGCGGGCCGCCCCGCGAGGAGCCCTTCGCAGCGAACCGCTCTGCGCGCTGGCCCGAGCCGGCCGTCCGTGACTCGAGAGGATCACCTGCACTCGTTGTGAGTGGCACGCCGTTGCTGGCGCGCCCGCCGATCGCAGCGGGGATCTCCTCGCGCCGGCGGGGTTCATTGAGCTCGCCGGAGCCGCGCTGAAGGACTCGCGCGTCACCGCCCCAGGTTGGCGTAGGTCCCGAGCCGGAGCTCCGGCGTCGCGATTTCAGGATCGGTCTGCGGCGCTGGCCCGAACCCGCCCGGCGGCAGCGAGACGAAACCCCTGCCGTTGCCGTTCCCTCGCAGGGGATCGCGCCACAGCAACAGTTGGCCGACGTCGCGGATCGTCCCCGAGTCGGCAAACGGCTGGACGATGACGAGGTCGATCCGGCTGTCGCCGTCGATGTCCTCCGGCGGCGGGATCCAGCTGTCGTCGCCGTCGGCGATCGCGGCGATCGAGTTCCGGAAGATCATCGGCTGCACGACTCCTGTCGATCGGCCGAAGAACACGTAGATCGCGCCGATCGCTTGCGCGCCGTGGACGAAGCGCTCGTGAGCCGGGACGTGTGTGACCACGTCAGCTTTGAAGTCGCAGTTCACGTCGGCGAGGAAGCACTCCTCGCCGAAGTTGCCCATGCCATCCCAATCCTGCGGCGACGTGCCGGTCAGGCTCGGCGCCGGATTGCCGGCCATCGCCGCGCCACCGGCGAAGGTGAAGACCTTCGCGCGCACGCTTGCCGGTGGATTGCGGTAACTCGGATCGCTCGTCGCGAGCAGGACGACGTCGAGCACGCCGTCGCCGTCGACGTCGCCTGCGTGGACGGCGCAACCGTTCTGCGTCCGGTAGCCGAGCAGTTCGTCTTTCACCGGCGCCGGATCGGAAAGGCGAGCGCTCGGCGCAACGATCGCGCCACCCGTAAGGCCCGCGCCGCCAGCCCACACATACGCGGCGCCCGCATCGCTGACGCCACCGACGTCGACCTGAGAGCCGACCGCGATCACGTCGTTCACGCCGTCGCCGGTCACGTCGACGAGCAGCATGCCGCACGCGCCGACCGCGTACTTTCCGTTTGCCACGCCGAGCAGGTCCGACGCGACGGCGCCGCTCACCTGCAGCTCGGCAGTCGGTGTCACGGTGCCGCTGAAGCCTGCGCCGCCCTGCCAGACGTCGATCACGCCGCTGTCGATCGCAGCGCCGTCGGCGTTCGGGCTGATCGTCACGACGTCGAGCTGGCCGTCGCCCGTGACGTCGGCGAACTGGAGACCGCAACGGCTCTGGGCGAGGTCGTCGTGCTTCACGGGAACTGCCCGCTGCAGGATCGCGGACTGGAAGACGAGTCCGCTGAGATTGCCGCCCGGCCAATAGAAAAGCGCGCCGGCGTTTTTCTGGCCGTTGACGTCCGCGAAAGTCGCGCACGCGAGCACGTCCTGGATCCCGTCGCTATTCAGGTCGACGAACTGGATCCCCTCGCCCCACGCGCCGGTCCGGCCGACGCCATCGCCCGCTTGCGGAGTCGCCTGGCGCAGCTGTGCCGTCGCGTCGATCGACCCGGCGAGAGTCGCGCCGCCATGCCACAGGAAGAGGCTGCCGCCAGCGCCCACCTCCGGGCACGCCGCGACGACGTCGCGCACGCCATCGCCGGTCACGTCGACGAGGAAGACCCCCTCGCCGGTGCCGTCGTAGCCGAGCATGTCCCCGCCTTTGGTGCTGAGCGCGTCGAGGGTCGCCGTCGGAGCGGGCGAGCCGGTCAGCGCCGCGCCGCCCTCCCAGACGAAGAGACGACCGCAGTTGATGAAGCCGGGACGATCGGCCTGGGATGCGCAGGCGACGACGTCGGCCACGCCGTCACCCGTCACGTCGCCAATCAGCAGCCCCTGCGCGTACCACCCGATCCGCACGAGGCCGAGCTGATCGCCGGCGACCGCGTTCGGGAGGTGCAGCGTGGCCATCGGCGCGGGAGTTCCGGTCATCCCCGGCCCGCCGGCGAACACGCAGATCTCGCCCGCGTCGACCACGCCGTTGACGTCGGCGCCCGACGCGACCGCGATGACGTCGGCGACGCCGTCGTTGGTCACGTCGACGACGATCCAGTCCGTCGCGCCGCCGTAGAAGCCGCTCGTCGGATCACTGCACTTCAACGTCGCGCTCGCGCCGGTGAACGAGGCGGCCGGATCGGGCGCGCTCCAGACCAGCAGCGCCGTCGCATCACGGGCGATCAGGTCGGGGCGGCCGTCGCCCGTGACATCGGCGATCTGGATGCCGCCACCGATCGACCAGCCGACCTGCCCGGAACTGGCCGGCGTCGCCGCGGTGAGCAGACTCGGCCGCATGCCCGGTCCGCGGACGCCGTATTGATCGAACAGCGCGATCGCGCCGGCGTTGTGGACGGGAATGACGTCACCGTTGTAGGCGGCGGCGAAAAGCTCGTCGTCACCGTCGCCGTCGAGATCGTGGAACGCGATGCGACGGCCCCGATCGGTCCCGAGTACGAGCAGCGATTCGCGGTGGCGGACGTGGACCGCTGGCTCCGCGTCGTCCCACGCGGTGATCACCAGCTCGTTGTGGCCGGCAAGCGCGGAACTCGTGTACCAGACGATCTCACGGCTCGTGCCCGACGGCGCGGCGACGATCGGCCGGAACCCCTCGACCTCGATTGCGCCATCCATGACGGCAGTGACAAGGTCGCCGTCGGGGTCGATCACGCGCACGGTCATGCGCACGACGTTGCCGTCGTAGAAGTAGCCTGGGTTCGGCGGCAGCTCGACAGTGATGATCGGAGGTTGGTTCGCGCGCGGGGCCACGCGGACCGCGGCTCGTGATGCGGATTCGACAGCGATGAAGGCGACGGAGATCGCCGAGATCACGCCGAGGCGGACGATGGAACGGCTCATGGATCGCTCCGACGATGGCTACCGCGATGGCCGACATCATTCCGACCGGATCGAGCACTGGCGAGCCCGCTGTCTCCGCTCGGCTCCACCCCTGGAGAAACGCGGCGAGGGCTCGCCAGCATTCGGACCAGGCCCGCAGCTCAACGCGCGCGGCGACGAGACCGCGCGGTGCGCGGCTCATCGCGCGGGGTTTGCAGCAGACGAAGCGGCGCTGCGCGCGCTTCGCAGCTGAAACCCAACCGAGGTGGTAGGTGAGGTGGGAGGGGGGCGCCGCCGGATGCGGGGAGGAGACCGTGCGTCGCGGGTGGCGGCGGCGCGGCGCGGGAGAGCGACGGCGAGCCTCGGGTGAGGTGACGACGTGGCGCTGACGGCTGCGCCCTCCGCGAGCTCTCAAAGTTCCGCGCAGCTTGACGCTCAACGCGCAGCTCTCAGGACTCAGCGCTCCGCAGTCGGCTGGTAGACGTTGACGGCGCCGGGCAGCAGGCGCGCGGCGATGCGGCCGATCTCGGCGAGGACGCGCGGGTCGTCGCTGCCGGCGAAGAGGTAGAGCTTCCAGAGGTCGCGATAGGAGCGTTCGAGGTCGGCGAGTCGCGGCAGCTTGTCGGCGAACGTCGACAGCGGCGCGATGGCGGCGGCGCCCGGGTAGCGCACGTGGGTCGCGGCTTCCTTCAGCTGCATCTTGCGCGACGGGCAATAGAGCTGGATCAAGACCGGCTCGTGGCCGGCGCGACGAAGCTGCTCGCGCACGTCGCGCTCGAAGGATTGCCGTTCGCCATGGCGGCCCGGCGCGAAGAAACGATCGAGCAGCTCCTGCTGCACGCCGCGGTTGGCGTAGAGCGGATAGACGCAGGCGCGCTTCAGCAGGCGGCGCGAACGCAGCCGCGTCGCCAGTTCGCGTGCGCGCGCGAGTTCGTCGGCGACGTCGCTGCGCACCGCGGCGAAGAGCTCGCCGCCGGAATTCTCCGAGCGGCCCGTCGGCGTCGGGGCGGCGACATGGCGCTCGAGCAGCGGCAGGAGCTCGGCGTCGGTCAGCGTGAAGAGCTGCTCTTTCTGCAGGCCGCCGTGCAGCAGCGCGGTCTCGACCACCTGCGCCACCATGGCGCCGGCCGCGACTTTCGCGTGGTGGTAGTAGACGCGCTCGCTGAAGAAGTAGCGCGCTTCGAGGACGCGCAGCAGCTCCGAGAGGATGTCCTCGCGCAAGAGGCCGCGCTTCTCGACGTCGACGAAGAGATGGCCGCTGGCGCGATCGACCATGAAGTAGGAGAGCACGCGCTCGTCGTAGGCGAGGTTGAGCCCGGTGAAGTAGGCGTCGCGCTTCAGGTAGTCGAGCAGGTCGGCGCAGATCGTGTCGGAGAGCAGTTCACGCCAGCAAGCCGGGACTTCGGGCCAGCCGGGCGTCCCTTCCGGCAGCAGCACGGCCAGCACCTCGCGCCGGATCCCCATGCGCGACAGCAGCGTCCCGAGCTCGCTCCCTTCGCCGAGGAGCGCGAGGTAGCGCGGCGCCGAGTCGTGGCGATCGAGGATGCCGCGCACGTCCTCGATGTTGTGGCCGGACGGGATGTGGGTGACGTCGTGCAGCAGCGCGGCGGCGCGCACGATGCGCTCCTCGTCGGCCGCGATGCCGAGCAGTCCCTCCGGCCGCAGCTCGCGGTTGCGGTTGATCGCGGCGATGAGCCGGCTGGCGACGTGGAGCGTGCCGAGCGAGTGCTCGAAACGGGTGTGCTGCGCGCCGGGGTAGACGAGGTAGGCGGTGCCGAGCTGCCGCACGCCGCGCAGCCGCTGCATCGCCGCGGTGTCGAGCAGCGCCATCTCCTCGTCGGTGAGGTAGAGGTCGCCGTGGACGGGGTCCCGGATCACCGAGTAGCGTCGCCGCTCGTTCATGGCCGCGATGGTAGCGGGGTCGGCGAAGAGGGGAGCGCAACGATGGCCCACATCCGCCTGGTGGAAGTGCATGAGGCGACGGGGTCGCTGAAGGCGCAGTACGACGCCGCCATCGGCCGCGCCGGCCGCGTCTGGAACATCGTCAAGACGATGAGCCCCAATCCGCCGCTCCTCGATGCCTCGATGCGCCACTACGGCGTCGCGATGCATGGCGCCTCGCCGCTCTCGCGCGTGCAACGCGAGCTGCTGGCCGTGGTCGTGTCGCGCACGAACGGCTGCCACTACTGAACCGAGGCACACTCGCACGACCTCCGGTCGGAGGCGGAGAAGACGGTGGGGGCAGCCGCGGCCGACGCGCTGGTGGCGGCGGCGAAGGTCGACTGGCGCGGGGCCGGCCTCGCGCCGCTCGATCAGGCGCTGTGCGGGTACGCCGAGAAACTCACGCGCGAACCGGCCGCGTGCGGCCGCGACGACGTCGAAGCGCTGCGGGCGGCGGGCCTCTCCGATCGCGCGATCCACGACGCGGTGCAGGTGATCGCCTACTTCAACTACATCAATCGCGTCGCCGACGCGCTGGGGACCGATCCAGAGGACTTCTATCCTGCGAAGCCTGCCGCACCCGCGGCGCCGAGACGCGAGGAGCCGAAGTGACGGGACGTTCGATCGAGCTCGAAGGTGACGCGAAGGTCGTCATCCGCTTTCCGTACCACCCGACGCTCGTCGATGTGGTGCGCGGGCTGTCGCGCCGCAGCTTCGACAAGCTGAACCGCTGCTGGAGCGCGCCCGTCGAGAGCGTGGTCGAGGTGGTCGATCTGCTGGTGCCGCACGGCTTCGCAGTGGCCGCGGCGGCGCGCGAGGCGTACGCGGCGCGTGGCGGGACGCAGACGCTCGCCGAGGGGATCGTGGCGCCGGCGGCGCCGCGCGCTGCGGTGGCTGCGCTCTTCGCCGACGCGCCACCCGCGACCGCGGCCGCCGCCGCCGCGATCGCGCCGCCCGAATCGTGGACCGTCTCCGCGCTCAACAGTCGCGTGCAGCAGGTGCTGCTCGCCGCGTTCCCGCAGCGACTGTGGGTGGTCGGCGAGATCGCCGGCTTCGAGCGCAGCCGCCACCGGCCGCACGTCTGGTTCGAGCTGATCGAGAAAGCGACGGATGGCGAAGGGGGCATGGTGCGTGCCACCGTCGCCGCCGTCCTCTTCGCCAACGCGCGCCGCGAGATCGAGAAGAAGCTGGCCGCCGCCGATGCACCGTTCGAGCTGAAGGATGGCCTCGAAGTGCGTCTCGCCGTGCGCGTCGAGCTCTACGCCCCGAAGGGGAGCTACCAGCTCGTCGTCGAGGACGTCGATCCGATCCACACGCTCGGGAAGCTGGCGCAGGATCGCGCCAAGGTGCTGGCCGAGCTCGATCGCCGCGGCCTGCGCGAGCGCAATCGTGCGCTGCCGTGGCCGCTGGTGCCGCTGCGCGTCGGCCTGATCACCAGCGCCGGCTCGGATGCCTACAACGACTTCGTCAACGAACTCTCGCGCAGCGGCTACGCCTTCGTCATCACCGCCATCGACACGCGCGTGCAGGGCGCCGGGCTGGAACGCGGACTGGCAGCGGCATTGGCCTGGTTCGACACGCATCTCGACGCGTTCGACGTCGTCGCGATCGTCCGCGGCGGCGGCGCGAAGACCGACTTGATGGGGTTCGATGCCTTGCAGGTAGCGCTCGCCGTGGCGACGTCGCCGCTCAAGGTGATCTCCGGCATCGGCCATCAACGCGACGTCTCGGTGGTCGACCTGATCGCGCACAGCGAGAAGACGCCGACCGCCGCCGCCGCCGCGATCGTGGCGCGGGTCGCCGCCTACGAGCAGCTCCTGGCGCAAGGCGGCGCGGCGTTGCGCGAGGCGCTCGGCCGTGTGCTGCCCGCTGAGCGCGAGCGGTTGCGCCGAGTCGCCGCCGCCGTCGCCGCCGGGGCGCATGCCGCCGGTCGTGGTGCGCGCGAGCGGCTGGCCGCGGCGCGTGCGCGGCTGGCGCCGGCGCTGCAGTCGGGAGTGCGCAGCGCGCGGACCGCGTTGGCCGATGCGCGCGTCCGGCTGGGCGAGCTCACGCGCGCTCAAGGTCGGCTGCGGGCGTCCCTGTTGACCAAGCTGATCGAGCGCTTCGAGCCGGCGCGGCTGCGCGCCACCTTGCAGCGCCGCTCCGCTCGACTTGCCGATCTGGAGCTGCGCGCGGCGTCGCTCCATCCGCAGGCCACCTTGCGGCGCGGCTTTGCGATCGTGCGCGATGCGTTGGGGCAGACGATTCGCGAGGCGGCGCAGCTCGCTCCCGGCGCGATGCTGCACGCGCAGCTGGCGCGTGGGCAGGTGGCCGCGACGGTGGTGAAGAGCACGGCGGGCGAAACGACCGATGGCGCGGGTGCGCGCCGCGAGGAGCGATCGTGATGGGACAGGGACGCGATGCGAAGGATGCGGCGGGCGACGAGCCCGATGCGGTGCGTTACGCCGCGGCCGTCGAGGAGATCGAGCAGTTGCTCGCCTCGATCGATCGCGACGAGGTCGACGTCGACGAGCTTGCCCTGAAAGTGGAGCGGGCCGTCGCGCTGCTCAAGGTGTGCCGCGCCAAATTGAAGGCGACCGAGGCGCGCGTCGTCGAAGTGCTGAAGGACCTCGATGACGATGACGCCGCGGCCGAAGCGGCGGAAGGCGGCGCCGACGAAGCGGGAGAAGACGCCGCACCGCGCAAACGGAAACGCCGCAAGAAGGAGGAGCCGGCCGCGGGCGACTCTGCCGCCGGTCGCGAGTCGCCACCGCTCGATCCCGACGAGGAGCTGCCGTTCTGAGGAACGGCCGGCTCCCGCTCAGCCCGTCTCGATCAGCACGTCCTCGCCCTCGACCTTCACCGCGTAGACGCCGAGGTTCTTCGTTCCCTTGTGGGCGTGCGAGCCGTCGCAGAGGTCGAAGCGCCACTTGTGCAGCGGGCAGGTGATGTTCTGGCCGAGGATCATCCCGTCGCCCACCGCGCCGTCGGCATGCGGGCAGCGATGGTCGATGCACCAGATCCCCTCCTTCGTATGGAGGAGCATGTACTCGTGGCCGGCAAGGGTGACGTGCTTGCGGCTACCTTGAGGAATGTCGCGGACGGTGGTGACCTTGTTCCATGGCATGGAGGGTGAGTTGAGCAAGCGAGGCAGGGCGATCAAGCCAGCGACCCGAAGGAAGTCGGAAGTCGCGGCCGTGCCGGCCGCCGGCGAGCGGCGAATCGCGCTGGTCACCGGCGCCGCAAGGCGGGTCGGGCGCGCCATCGCCCTCGATCTGGCTCGCGGCGGTTTCGACGTCGTCGTCCATTGGCGCCGCTCGCGAGCGGAGGCGGAGGAGACCGCGCGCGAAGTCGAGGCCCTCGGGGGGCGCAGCTGGCTGGTGCGTGCCGACCTCTCGGCGGTCGCCGAGATCGAGGGGCTTTTCGGGGTCGTTGCCGAGCTGGTCGGACGCCTGGACCTGCTGGTGAACAACGCCTCCTCGTTCTACGCCACGCCGTTCGCCTCGGTCAGCGAGGAGGAGTGGGACGAGCTGCTGGCGTCGAATCTGAAGGCCCCCTTCTTCTGCGCGCAGTTCGCGGCTCCGCTGCTGGCGGCGTCGGGACGAGGGCAGATCGTGAACGTCCTCGATGCCGCGGCGACGCGTCCCTACCCGGCCTACCTGCCCTACAGCGCCGCCAAGGCGGGCCTCTTGTCGCTGACGCATGGATTGGCGCGGGCGCTGGCGCCGCGGGTGCGGGTGAATGCGGTCGCTCCCGGACCGGTGCTGCTGCCCGAGGAGTTCGATTCGACGCAGCGTGAACGTGCCATCGCCGCGACGTTGCTGAAGCGCGTCGGCACTCCCGACGACGTGGCGCGCACGGTCGCGTTCCTCGCCAACGGACCCGAGTTCATCACCGGCGCGGTGATCGCGGTCGATGGCGGGCGTTCGATCGCGTGAGCCCTGCGGCAGCGGGTGCGCGGCGGATTGGATCGGTCCGCGCGCGCGAATTCATGCCGTGAAGGAACGGTCCGCCGCGGCCGTTCGGCATGAATATCCCGCCGTGGCGATATTCCGTCCCGCGCGACTCCGCGGCGCAGGCCGGGGCTACCATCCAAAGCCCCGAAACGACGAGAAGAGCGCCGTGAAGACCACCACCAAACCTGTCGCCAAGACCAGCCACAAGAGCACGCTCAAGAGCACGAGCAAGGCCGCGCCGCGCCACTTGATCGATGTGCTCGGCGTGCCGATGGACCTCGGCGGCGCGCGCCGCGGCACCGACATGGGGCCGAGCGCCATCCGTATTGCCGGCCTCGAGGAGAAGCTCGAGCAGCTTGGCTACGACGTGCGCGATGGCGGCGATCTGCACGTCGAGTCGCGCGAGACGACCAAGGTCGGCGACTCGAAGGCGAAGTTCGCCAAGGAGATCGCCCGCTGCTGCGAACAGCTGCGCAAGAAGGTGCAGGCGAGCGTCGCCAAGGGCCGCCGGCCGATCGTGCTGGGCGGCGACCATTCGATCGCGATGGGAACGGTCGCTGGCGTGGCCGGCCACTTCCACGCGAAGGGCGAATCGATCGGGCTGATCTGGGTCGACGCGCACGGCGACATGAACTCGCCCGACACCAGCCCGACCGGCAACGTCCACGGGATGCCGCTCGGAGTGCTGCTCGGCTACGGAAGTCCGGAGCTCGTCAAGCTCGGCGGCTTCGCGCCGAAGGTGAAGCCGGAGCACACCGTTCTGATCGGCATTCGCGATCTCGACACGGGCGAGAAGGACCTGATCAAGAAGTCGGGCGCGCTGGTCTTCACGATGAAAGAGGTCGATCAGTTCGGCATGAGCGAAGTGGCGCGCCGCGCGCTGGAACGCGTCACCTATGGCACCGCCGGCTTCCACCTGTCGGTCGACCTCGACGGCATCGATCCGATGGTTGCGCCCGGTGTCGCCACCGCGGTCAACGGTGGCCTCAACTTCCGCGAAACGCACCTGCTGATGGAACTCGCCGCCGACAGCAAGAAGATGCTGTCGATGGAGGTCGTCGAGCTGAACCCCGTGCTCGACACGCGCAACCGGACGGCAGAGTTCGCGGTGGGGTTGGTCCTCTCCGCCTTCGGCCGTCGCATCCTGTAGGGGCTTGCGGCGAGGGCTCGTCTGCGGCGTCGAAGCGCCCATCGCAGTGTCCTTTCGGACACAGCTTCGGGCGCTCCTCCTAGCAGCCAAACCCTCGGCGCTGCGCCCAACGGGGCTTGCGGCGGGGCGGCATCTGCTACAGACGCTCGCGGGTACGCGAGACGTCGGGGCGCCCATCGCAGTGTCCTGCGGACACAGCTTCGGGCACTCCTCCTAGCAGCCGAACCCTCGGCGCTGCGCCCCACGGAGAGTGCGGCGCGGGGGGATCTGCTTTGTCGAGGAAGCAGGGTCGGCTCCTGGCGGAGCCAGACTTTGGACCGCGTCGGCGCGCAGGCGAAACCGAGGCGAGGTGCCTTCGGGAGGAGCGTGCGGCGGGGAGGCATCTGCGGCGGCGGGCGAGGGCGCGAGGTTTCGAGGCGATTGAAGTCGTGCGGCTAAGTTGCCGGGATGGGTACGACGGCTTCGGCGGATGTGATCTTCACGCTGCGGGGCGTGACGCGGCACTTCGAGCGTGGCGGGGAAGTCGTCGCGGCGCTCGCGGGGGTCGACCTCGACGTGGCGCGGGGCGAGCTGTTGCTGGTGATGGGGCCGTCGGGGTCGGGCAAGAGCACGCTGCTCCATCTGCTGGGTGGACTCGAGCGGCCGAGCGCCGGCGCGGTGCAGCTCCACTTCAAGGCGGGCGCACCCCCGCTGGATCTCGCGCAGCTTGGGGACGAGCAGCTGGCCGAACTGCGCCGTCGCCATCTCGGCTTCGTCTTCCAGGAGTTCCATCTGCTGCCGACGCTGACGGCGCAGGAGAACGTCCTGTTGCCGCTGCTGCTCGATGGGGTCAGCGAGGCGCAAGCGCACGTCGCCGCCGCAAAGCGCCTCTTCCAGGTCGGACTGGCCGCTCGCGCCGACCATCTGCCCGATCAGCTTTCGGGTGGTGAGCGACAGCGCGTCGCCATCGCGCGCGCGCTGATCGCCGATCCTTCGGTGCTCTTGTGCGATGAGCCGACCGGCAGCCTCGACTCGGCGCGCGGCCAGGAGATCTTCACGCTGCTGCGCGGGCTCGCGCATGACGAGCAGCGAACCGTGGTGGTCGTGACGCACGATCCGGCGGCGCTGCCTTTCGCGGATCGCGTGCTGTTGTTGCGCGACGGACGACTGGCACCGCCCGATCGCGTGGCGCGCTCGTGAATCTGCTCGCGGTCCTGAGGCTCCTCTCGCTGCGCCATTTCCGGCGCCATGCGCTGCGCACGCTGCTGGCGCTCGGGTCGGTGGCGCTTGGCGTCGGGGCGTTCCTCGCCATGGCCGCGCTCAATCGCGGCGTGCTCGACTCCTTCGCGCAGACGGCGCGCGCGCGTGCGGCGGGAGCCGACTGGACCGTCCGCGTCGGACGCGCCGGGGTGCCGCTCGAGCTGGCGAATGAGCTGCGCACCGTGGCCGGCGTGCGCGCCGCGGCGCCGATGGTGATCCGGCCGTTCGCGATGGGGCGCGGCGCAACGATCGAGCACTGGAATGTCCTGGTCGTCGGGATCGACCCCGCCACCTTGCCCGAGGGGACGCCGGGGTTGCCGCGACCAGCGTTCCGCGCTTTGGCGAGTCCACTGGCGGTGCTGTTCGGCGGCGCTGTTCCTCTCTATCTGCCGACTCGCGTTGCGGCCGAGTGGGGGGTCGAGCCGGGCGACGAGCTCTTCGTCGTGACGCCATCGGGATCGCAGGCGGCGCGCGTCGCGGCGACGTTCGACGCCGCCGGACTCCTCGACGGCTCGCTGCAGGTCGCGGTCGGCGCGCCACTCGAGGACGCGATGCGACTGGCAGGGCTCAAGCAGCGAGTCGACACGATCCAGGTGTGGCGCGACGCCGCGGCCGATCGCGAAGGGGTCGAGCGCGCGCTGCGCGGTGT
The DNA here is from genome assembly GCA_031409275.1 of Planctomycetota bacterium. Lineage (GTDB taxonomy): Bacteria > Planctomycetota > B15-G4 > B15-G4 > SIAN01 > SIAN01. Next base: position 399,593 of record JANNXA010000051.1, on the reverse strand, counting down.
TCTTGCCGGTCGCGCCGAACTCGAGGATCCCGCCTCGCAGGCGCATGAGTTCGACGCGACGCTCGGCAGCTTTCGGCTCGCCTTGCGCTTCGTTGCGTGGCTGTCGCTGGTGATCGCGGCCTTCCTCGTGCACAGCACGCTGTCGATGGCGCTCGCCGAGCGGCGCCGCGAGCTGGCCATCGTGCGCTGCCTCGGACTGACCGCGGCGCGCTTGAAGGTGCTGCTGTTCGCGGAGGCGGCGGCGATCGGAGCGCTGGGCGGGCTGGCCGGTCTGCTGCTGGGGCAGTTGCTGGCGCGGACGATGGGATCGCTCTTCTGGTCGACCGTCGGACAGACCTTCGATCGCGTCGAAGTCGTGGCGCGAACGCCCTCGCTGGGCGAAGCGCTGGCGGGATTGGCGGCGGGCGTCGTGGCAGCGTTGCTGGCGGTGGTGCCACCCGCGTTGGCGGCGGCGCGAGCGGCACCGGTCGCCGCGTTGGTCGCGGCGCGCGGGGAGTCGCGCGGGGCCGACCATGGCTCGAAGCGCGCGGCGACGATGGCGGCGCTGCTCGTTGGACTGGCGATGGCGCTCTGTTTCGTCGACGGGCGTCGATTGCCACACGGCGGCTACCTGGTCATCGCGCTGCTGATCGGCGCGCTCGCCGTCGGGGCGAAGCCGTTGCTGACGCTGGCGCTGCGCGTGAGCGGCCCGTGGCTGCTGCGCTCGGGGGGCGTCGCGGCGCGACTCGCTCGCGACCATTGCGCGCGCGCCGCGGGACAGACGGCGTTGACGGTCGTGGCCATCGCGCTCGGCTTCGGGCTGGTCTTTTCGACGGACGTGCTGGTGAAGAGCTACGTGCGCATGCTCAACCGCTGGTTCGCGGCGAACGTCGGCGAAGACCTGCTGGTGATGGGGCAGGACTTCGTCGGTTCGGGCATGGTCGGTTGCGACTTCGAGTGGCGCCTGAATGGCGAACTCGCCGCGATTCCCGGCGTGCTGCACAGCCACGGACTGCGCTTCTCGCGCCTGCCTTACCAGGGCGAACGGGTGCTGCTGTTCGCCTACGACGCGGGTGGGCCAGCGGAGGCCGGTGACCCTGAATACGTGGCGGGCGACGATCGCGACGAAGCGGCATTGGCGCGTGGCGAGGGGTGCTTCGTCAGCGAGGGCTTCGCCCACCGCTTCGGCAAGGCGCGCGGGGCGAGCGTGGTGCTGGCCAGCCCCGATGGCCCGCTCGGACTGCGCGTGCTGGCGGTGGTGGAGGACTACCTCTGGCCGCGCGGCTCGATCTGGATCGACGACGACTTCTATCGGCGAGCCTTCCACGATGACGCGGTGCAGGAGTTCGCGCTGACGCTCGATGGGACGCGGCCGATCGCCGACGTCAAGAGCGACGTGGAGCGGGTCATGACGGGTCAGCCGACTGCGTTGGTCGCCGATGCCGCGACGGTGCAGCACAACGTGATGGGCATCGTCGAGCGCTACTGGACGCTGCTGCTGGCGCAGGAAGGGCTGGCGGTGCTCGTCGCGTTCCTCGGCACGCTGCACGCGCTGCTGGTGTCGGTGCTGCTGCGCCGTCGCGAGTTGGCGCTCTTGCGCGCGCTGGGGGCTCCTCTCTCGCTGGTCGCGCGCATGCTTCGGACCGAGGGGGCGCTGCTCGGTTTCATGGGCGGACTGCTCGGGCTCGCATTCGGTGGCGCGGCCGCCAGCGTCGCCTTGCGCATCCTCTCGCTCGAGGAGATGGGGTTCGCCGTGACGCCAGCGCCGTCGCTCCAGACGGCGCTCTTGACGCTGGTGGCGGCGACGGCGACGGGGTGGTTGGCAGGTTGGTTGCCCGGTCGCCATGCGGCGCGCGCGGCGCCGCGGACGGCGCTGCTCGATACGATGTCGTGACCCGTTCCGGGGCGTTCCATCGGCGGGCAGCAGGAGCGAGGCGTGAGCGGCGCGGCGGCGATCGAAGTCACGGGACTCAGCAAGTCGTTTGGCGCGCGCCGCGTGCTGAAGGACGTCTCGTTCACGATCGCGCCCGGCGAAGTGGTCGCCTTCCTCGGCCCCAACGGAGCGGGCAAGTCGACCACGATCCGCATCCTCACCGGACAGCTCCCGCGCGACGGCGGCAGCGTGCGCGTGCTGGGCCGTGACCCGGCCACCGAGGCCGACGCGATTCGTCGCCAGATCGCCTTCGTCCCCGACACGGCGCCGCTCTACGACGCGTTGACGCCGCGGGAGCAGCTCGAGCTGGTGGCCGGCCTCCACGAGCTCGACGACGCGACTGCGGCCAAGCGCATTCCCGAGCTGCTCGGTTCCTTGGGGCTCGACGACCTGGTCGACGTTCCCCTCGCGGCCTGTTCGCGCGGCAATCGGCAACGCACGGCGCTGGCGGCCGCCTTCATGGTGGAACCGGCGCTGGTGCTGCTCGATGAGCCGCTGTTTGGCCTCGACGCGCCGACCGTGCTGCAGGTGAAGGAGATCCTGCGGCGACTGTCGCAGCGCGGCGTCGCGGTGCTCTACAGTTCCCACCTGCTCGATGTCGCCGAGAGCGTCGCCACCCGGGTACTGATCCTCCACGAAGGTGAAATCGTTGCCGATGGGGCGCCCGAGGCGCTCTTGCGCGGTCGCCCCGAGCGTTCTCTGGAGCAACTCTTCAGGCAGCTCACCTTCGACGCCGACGTCGAAGCGCGGGCGGAACGTTTCCTCGCTAGTTCTCGTCTGACCCCGTGACGCCCCCTGACGCCCCTCGGCCGGCCGGTCCGGCCTTCGCGGAGATCGCCTTTGCCACGTCCTGATCGTCGCTTGGCGGCGCGCTTCGGCAGCGCCCTCGCCCTCTTCCTGCTGGCGGGAGCGCTCCCGGCGTTTCAAGAGGAGCCGCCGCAGCCCAAAGAAGAGAAGTCGCGCGACGAGAAGCGCCGCGACGAGAAGCGTCGCCGGGAACGGAAGCGGCCGGAAGACGCGAGCAAGCCGCCGCCGCCGCCCCAGCGTTTCGTCGACAACACGACGCTCGGCGCCAATCTGGCGACGCTGAAGTTCTTCGATGTGGCGGCGACTCCGGATGGGCGTCGCACTCAGTTCGATCCAGTGGCCGAAGGGACGGCCTTCGAAGTGTGGCTCGAGGGGCAAGAGCCGCGCACGCTGATTCGCGACGAGCCCGATCCCGACCACCCAGGTCAGACGCGCGCGGTGACGTCGACGATCGTCTCCGTGCTGCCGGTGACCGATGCGGAGTGGGACGAGTTCTACGGGTCGCTCACGCGCGTCGCTCCGTCGGGCGACGAGTCGATGTTCGTCACCGTCGTGCTCTCGGAGATCGTCGAGCAGAAGGCGATGCTGCTGCACTATCGCGACGACCTCCCCGATGTGGAGAAGCGGGCCGCCGCTGCGATCGCGAAGCTGAAGGCGGGCGCGCCGATGCGGGACGTCGTCCGCACGCACAGCGAGGACGAGACTTCGCGCAGCGTCGACGGCCTCACGCTCGAGGACGAGCGCGGCGGGTTGCTCTACCTCTATCCATTCGCGAAGGCGCTCTTCGAGCTCGAGCAGGGCGACATCACCGGGCCGATCTACAACAAACAGGCCGCGTACATCCTGATGGCCGATCGGGTGACGCGCTCGACCAATGTTCCATGGCACGACGTCTACCGCGCGACCGCAGTCGTCTTGCGCTATCCGGCGGGGCCGAACTTGAAGGCGCTGAACATCGCGGCCATCAAGGGCAGCGCTCGCGTGCGCACGGCACAGGATCGCTTCCGCCGCGTGTTGCCGCCCGGACTGCAGCTGCCGACGCCGACCCAGTTCGGGCCGGACGACATCGCCGCCATCGGCGATCCGAACGCCGCCCTTCGACGCCGCAACATCGATCCCGCCAAGGACCAGCCGCCGGCGAGCGGCGGCTAGACGCCGTTTCGCGATGCGCCGAAGCACGCGGGCGCTCCTGCTGCACTGCCTGCGCCTCGACGTGGTCGAGGCGGCCGGGCTCGGCAGCGCGACACTGCTGTCCGGGATCCTCTTCTCGACGCTCGTGGGGGCGCTGGTGGCCGGCATCGCGGCGGCCGAGGAAGGGCGCGCCGCAGCGGGCCTCTGCTTCGCGTTGCTCGGGCTCTTCGCGCTGGTCGACGCGGTCGGGGATGTCGCAAGCGCCTGGCTCGATCCGCGGGATCTGCAGCTGCTGCGCAGCTATCCCATCGCACCCGTCGCCTACGCCCACGCTCGACTCGGCGCGCTCGCATTGCCGGTGTCGGCGAAGGCGTTCGCCCTGATCCTGCCGAGCTGCGCGGCGCTCCTGGTGCATGGCGCGTTCGCGCGTGCGATCACCTTCGCGCTGCTCTTCCTGCTGTTCGCCGCGACGATCGCGGGGGGCGCGATCCTCGGATTGCTCTGGTTGCGCCGGGCACTGCCGCGCGCGCATTTGCGCGAGACGCTCGCTTGGGTGCGTGCGTTGCTGCTCGTCGTGGCGACCGGAGGGTGGCTCGCGATGCCCGCTTCGTCGGCGCGCGCGCTGGCGCAAGGCAGTCGCCTGCCGCTCCTGCCGAGCGCGTGGTTCAGTGACGCCGCCCTCTTCCTTGCCGACGGCGAACCCGCGGTCGCTGGCCTTGCCTGGCTGGTGCCGCTGGCGTGCGCGGCCGTCGCTTTGGCGCTGCTGGCGGCAGCGCGCGGCTACCTGCCGCTGCTCGAAGAGCTGGCGGCGACCCCTCCGACTCGGCGTGCCGATGCGCCGCCGCCGTGGCGGCGCGCCTTCGAGCGCTTCGCCGTGACGGTCGCTGAGCGCCCGACGTTTCGGCTGGCGCTGCGGCTGCTGCGTCGCGAGCGGAGCTTCCGGCTGCAGGCGCTGCCGCTGCTCGCCTATCCGCTGCTGTTCCTGGCGATGGGAAGCGGGCAGGACGACGGCGGCCTCTTCGCGCTGTTGTTCGCGCAGCTTCCGGCGCTTGTGCTCGCGCTCTCTTGCCTGCTGTTGCGCTACAGCGATTCGCCGACGGGTGGGTTCCTGCTGCGCTTCCTGGGCGTTGCGCGCAGCCGCTCGCTGGAGGGGGGCGCGCGCAAGGCGTTGTGGTACAGCGTCGCGCTGCCGCTGGCCGTCGTCGTCATGGCGCTGCTGATTCACGCCCGCGGCGTCGCGTTCGGCTTCGCGGCGGGCGCGGTCGGGTTGCTGGCGTCGACCTTCGCCCTGGTGGGCGGCCGCGCCGGAGCGCCGAGCCTGCCCTTCGTCGAGCTCTTCCGCGGGCGGGTGGAAGGAGGCGAAGGGGGGCGCGTCTTCGGGCTGCTCGGTGCGTTGTTCGGCCTCGCGCTCGTGGCGTGGCGGATCCTGGTGCTTGGCACCGGCGCACAGATCGCGGTCGCACTCCTCTCCCTCGCGGCGAGCGGAGTCCTGCTGCGCCGGCCCCACCCCGAGGCGGCCGAGCCGCTCCCGGCTGACGCCCGCTCGCTTGGGGACGATGCGCCCGGGCTCGCGCGGCGGGTGGCGGCGCCCTTTCCGATTCGACTGCGCCGAGAGCTGCGCGGGCTGGCGGCCTATTTCGTGGCGGCTGGCGGCGCGCTGCTCCTGCTGAACGGATGGTTCTGAGCCCGTTTCTCGGGCGCTCGTTTGCGGGCGCAACCTGAGATAATCCCCGCCTTCCTGCGCCGGCGCTTTTGGCGGGCCGTGGCAGGTCCGACCGCTCTGGGGAGGCCGAGGATCCGTGCCCGATACTCCTGATCTGCCTGTCGCCGACCTGCCCTCGAACGAACGCCCGCTCCTGCTTGAGCAGGAGATGAAGGACAGCTACCTGTCCTACGCGATGTCGGTCATCGTCAGCCGCGCGCTGCCCGACGTGCGCGACGGCCTGAAGCCCTCGCAGCGACGAATCCTCGTCGCGATGAACGACCTGAACCTCGGTCCGCGCAGCAAGCAGCGCAAGTGCGCCAAGATCGCCGGCGACACGTCGGGCAACTACCACCCGCACGGCGAGTCGGTCATCTATCCGACGCTGGTCCGCATGGCGCAGCCGTTCAACATGCGCTACCCGCTGGTGCAGGGCCAAGGGAACTTCGGCTCGATCGATGGCGATCCGCCGGCCGCGATGCGTTACACCGAGGCGCGCATGACCGCCGCCACCGCGGCGATCATGGAGGACCTCGAGCTCGACACGGTCGACTTCGTCCCCAACTACGAGGGGACGCGCCAGGAACCGACCGTCCTCCCGAGCCGCTTCCCGAACCTGCTGGTGAACGGCAGCAACGGCATCGCCGTCGGCATGGCGACTTCGATGCCGCCGCACAACCTCACCGAGGTGTGCGCGGCGCTGACCGCAGTCGTCGATCGCCCCGAGATCACGGTCGATGAGTTGATGGAGCTGGTGAAGGGGCCCGACTTCCCGACCGGCGGGATCCTGTGCGGCACCTACGGCGTGCGCGAGGCGTATCGCACCGGTCGCGGCTACGTCGTTGTGCGTGGCAAGGCGGTCTTCGAGGAGTTCGGCGCCAAGGGCAATCGCCAGCGCATCGTCATCACCGAGATCCCCTACCAGGTCAACAAGACCGTCCTGATCGAGAAGATCGCCGAGCTGATCAAGGATGGTCGCCTCGAAGGCGCCAACGAAGTCCGCGACGAGAGCGACAAGGACGGCATCCGCATCTGCGTCGAGTGCCGCGCCGGCGAAGACGCGAAGGTCGTCCTCAACCGTCTCTACGAGTACACGCAGCTCCAGGACAAGTTCTCGATCATCAACATCGCGCTGGTCAACGGCCGGCCGCGCACGCTGTCGCTCAAGGACCTGCTGGTCGAGTTCGTCGCCTATCGGCGCATCGTCGTCACGCGACGCACGCGCTTCCTGCTCGGCAAGGCGCTCGATCGCCTGCACATCCTCGAAGGGTTCCTGATCGTCCTGTCGCAGATGGACGAGGTCATCAAGACCATCCGCGCCTCGGCCGACCGCGACGACGCCAAGACCAACCTGATGGCGAAGTTCGCCCTGTCCGAGCGGCAGGCCGATGCCATCGTCGACCTGCGCCTGCATCGCCTGACCGCGCTCGAGCGCGAGAAGATCGAGCAGGAGCATCGCGAGGTCACCGCCGAAGTCGCTGGCTACCGCAAGATCCTCGGCGACCCCAAGGAGGTCGACCGCATCGTCAAGGAAGAGGTCGAGAAGACCGCGCGGGAATTCGGCGACGCGCGCCGCACCGACATCGGCGAGCCGCTCGACGACACCGTGCCCGAGGACCTGATCCCCGACGAGGAGATGACGGTCACGATCAGCCGCAAGGGCTACGTGAAGCGCCTCTCTTCCGGCGAGTACCGCGCGCAGCGGCGCGGCGGCAAGGGGATCATCGGCACCGACGCGCAGGATGAGGACTTCGTCGAGCAGGTCTTCATCGCCAACAACCACGACTACCTGCTGCTCTTCACCGACAGCGGGCGCGTGCACTGGCTCAAGGTGTACCAGCTCCCGCTGCTGTCGCGCTATTCGCGTGGCCGCGCGATCGCGAACCTGCTGCAACTGCAGGGCGAAGAGAAGATCACGCGCGTGATCCCGGTCCGCACGTTCACGACCGGCTACCTCGTGATGGCCACGCGCCGCGGCGTCATCAAACGAACCGAACTGTCGGCGTTCTCGCGGCCGATGCGGGGCGGGATCATCGCCATCGGCTTGAACGAGGGCGACGCGCTGGTCGGAGTTCGCGTGGCTCGCGAAGGCGATCGCGTGATGCTCGCCTCGCGCGACGGGCAGGCGATCTGCTTCGAACTCGAGGACGTGCGCGCGATGGGGCGGCCCGCCACCGGCGTCCGCGGCATGAACCTGCGCGAAGAGGACGCGGTCGTGAGCCTGATCCTCGCGCCGCCCAACGCGACCGTGCTCACCGTTTGTGCCAACGGCTTCGGCAAGCGCACCCCGCTGGAGGAGTATCGCGTCCAGGGGCGCGGCGGATTCGGGATCATCAACATCAAGACCACGGAGCGGAACGGCGCGGTCGTCGGCGTGCTCGATGTGACCGACGAGGACGATTTGCTGGTCGCGACGCAGCAGGGATTGGTGGTGCGCACTCCGGTGCGCGGCATCTCCACGCTCGGGCGCAACACGCAGGGCGTTCGCCTGGTCCGCTTCAAGAGCGACGCCGATCAGGTCGCCTCGGTCGGACGACTCGTGCACGACGACGCCGATGGCGGTGAGCCGGCGGAACTCCCGCCGACGGAGCCAGCACCGGAGCCGCCAACGACGACGAGCTGAACGCGGCGGAGCGGACGACCTCGGCACCGAAAGTGCGTCGCTTCCCAAATCGGCGGGGTTGCGCTAGGAAGGGCGCCCTGCCGGGCGTTCGCCCCTCGACCTCGCCGCTGGAGCATCGTGATGCGTCACCTCGTTCGTTCCTTCGTCTGGATCGCGGCGCTGCCGGCGATCGCTCCGGCGCAGACCTTGGTCGACACGCGCCTGCGTCTGGCGAACTGGGTGACCGGCCTTTCGAGCCCGACCACGTTCACCTGGATCGGTCCGGGCGAGATGCTGGTCATCCAGAAGAACGACGGCAAGGTGCGCTGGGTGAAGGACGGAGCGATCCTCGGCACCGCGCTCGACCTTGCCGTGAACAACTCGAGCGAGCGCGGCGGGCTCGGCATCGCCGCCGACGCCGACTTCGCGAACAACGGCTTCGTCTACATCTACTACTCGGCGAGCACCACGTCGGGCGACACGTCGGCGAGCGGAAGCTGGGCCGACAACCGTGTCGAGCGCTACACGTGGAATGGCAGCACGCTCGGCAGCGTGTTCGGGCCGCTGGTGGCGTTCCCGTTCGACTCGATGCAGAGCAACGGCGACAATCACGATGGTGGCGTCATCCGCATCGGGCCGGACGGCAAGCTCTACGGCCAGACCGGCGACCTGAATCGCGGTCGCTTCGGCGGCGGCAACGAGCGCGTCGAGCAGAACACGGCGACCAGCGGGAGCGCCATCGTCGGCGGCCTCTTCCGTCTCAACACCGACGGCACGATCCCGAGCGACAACCCCTTCGTCGGCGAGGCCGACACGTCGCTGCACCTCTGGTGGAGCTACGGGCTGCGCAACGGTTTCGGGATGACCTTCGATCCCGTGAACGGCGAGTTGTGGAACACCGAGAACGGCCCGAACCTCTACGACGAGGTCTGCCGGGTGCCGAAGGGGATGAACAGCGGCTGGCTCAAGATCATGGGCCCGGACTCCCGCAACGCGACCTACGGCGAGAACGGCAACATGCCGTACGACGAATCGGACCTCGTCGCGTTGACGAACTCGGCCTACCTCGATCCGGTCTTCTCGCTCAAGACGCCGATCGGCATCACCGCCATCGCGTTCCTCGGATCGAAGCTCTTCCCCGACGATCTCGTGAACCACTGCATCTTCGGCGACAACAACACCGGCAGCCTCTTCTTCGCCGAGATGAAGAGCTCGCGGACCGAGTTCAAACTGCCGAGCGGCCTCACCGACAAGGTTGCTGACACCACCACCGAGCGCAACAAGTTGCTCTGGGGCAGCAGTTGGGGCGTCGTGACCGACGCGCAGATCGGCTTGGACGGCTACCTCTACGTGGTGAACCTGGCCGGCAACCGGATCGTGCGCGTGCGCCCGGTCACGGACCAGGTCGATCCGAGTCGTTGGCTGCCAGACCCGGGGCTGATCATCGCGGGCACGCCGGAGAACGCTGAGACCAGCGACGACAAGACCTACTCCTTCTCCGACGCCACGCTGACGCCCTTCCCCACCCGCCTGACCGTGCGAACCGAATGCGTGCTCAACAGCGCGACGCCGACGGCGATCACGTTGCAGGTCGAGACGCGCTTCGGCCGCAAGGGAGTGGGCGTCACGCAGCTGATCGAGGCATGGAACGTCGTGCAGGCGCGCTGGGTCAAGCTCGACCTCGATGTCATCGGCAACACGGACAAGGCGAAGAGCCTGGTCCTCGCGACTCCGGCCGACTACGTCGATCCGACGACGCTCACCGTCCTGACGCGGATCTCCGCGTTGCCGCTCAAGCCGTGGCGCGTGCCGTTCAGCGCCAAGCGGCAGACGCTCTTCATCGACATGCTCCGGCTCGACGTCACCTACCCGTGAGCGTGCAGAAGAGCGCCAATCCGATCGAGCTCGAGGCGCGTCGCAAGGTCGGACTCGCGGCGGCCGCGTTGGTCGAATCGGGGATGGTGGTAGGGCTTGGCACCGGGTCGACCGCCGCCTTCGCCATCGCGGAGCTCGGGCGCCGACGGCGCGAGGAAGGGCTCTCGATGGTCGGCGTGCCGACCTCGTGGTCGGCACTCGAGTTGGCGCGCCACGCCGGGCTCGACGTGCGCGCGCTGAACGACGTCGATCGCATCGATCTCGCGCTCGATGGCGCCGACGAGGTGTCGCCGCAACTTGCGCTGATCAAGGGCGGCGGCGCGGCGCACACGCAGGAGAAGATCGTCGCCACGGCCGCGACTCGCTTCGTCGTGCTGGTCGACGACGGCAAGCTCGTCGACGTGCTGGGGGTCAAGTGGGCCGTGCCGCTCGAGGTGCTGTCCATCGCGTTGCGCACGGTCGAGCGGGCGCTGCTGGCGCTCGGCGCGACGCCGCAGTTGCGCAAGGGCGGCGGCAAGGATGGGCCGGTCGTGACCGACCACGGCAACCTCGTCGTCGACGCGAAGTTCCCTTCGATCCCCGATCCGGTGGCGCTGGCTCACGCGCTCGACGCGATCCCGGGCCTGGTCGAGCACGGGATCTTCGTCGACCTCGTCGACTTCGTCCTCGTTGGGTCGCGAGCCGACGGCAGCGTGCGCCGCATGAGCTGAGCGAGGCCCGTCGCTCGGTTCGGATCGAACTTCTTGGGGGTTTCCGCGATGTCGAAGTGGCTGTGCACTCTCCTGATCGTGGGGGCGTCGCCCGTCAGCGCGCGCGCGCAGACGCTGGTCGATCCGCGCCTTCGGCTCTCCGTCTGGGCCAGCGGATTCTCGAGCAACCCGACCACGTTCGCGTGGATCGGCGCCGGCGAGATGCTGCTCTTCCAGAAGCACGATGGGAAGGTGCGCTGGGTCAAGAACGGGGTCATCGTCGGCGACGCGCTCGACCTCCCCGTCAACATCGACCAGGAGCGCGGCGGGCTTGGCATCGTCGCCGACCCCGACTTCGTTCACAACGGCTACGTCTACGTCTACTACTCGAAGAGCACGACCGGCGGCGACACCAACGTGAACGCGAGCTGGGCCGACAATCGCGTCGAACGCTACACGTGGAACGGCACCACGCTGGGCAGCGTCTTCGGACCGCTGGTCGCATTCCCCAGCGATGCCGCGCAGGGCAACGGACCCAACCACGACGGCGGCGTGATGCGCTTTGGCCCCGACGGGATGCTCTACGGGCAGACCGGCGACCTCAATCGCGGCCGCTTCGGCGGCAAGGAGCGCGTCGAGCAGAACACGGCGGCGAGCGGCAGCGCCTCGGTCGGCGGCATCTTCCGCATTCGCCCCGACGGCACCATTCCGAGCGACAATCCCTTCGTCGGCGAGTCCGACACGGCGTTGCACCTGTGGTGGAGCTACGGGCTGCGCAACGGATTCGGCCTCTGCTTCGATCCGGTGACCGGCGAGCTGTGGAACACCGAGAACGGCTCGAGCAACTACGACGAGATCTGCCGGGTGCCGAGAGGGATGAACAGCGGTTGGCTCAAGCTCATGGGGCCCGACGCGCGCGATGCGACCTACTTCGAGAATGGCTTCGTCGCATATGACGAGTCCGATCTCGTCGTGCTGCAGAACTCGGCCTATCTCGACCCGGTCTACTCGTTCAAGAAGCCGGTCGGGATCACGGCGATCACCTTCCTGACGTCGAAGCTCTTTCCGCACGACCTCGCCAACGTCTGCGTCTTCGCGGACAACAACCTGAAGCAGCTCTACGCGGCGAAGCTGGACGCGGCGCGTCACTCCTTCGTCCTGTCGGGCGGCCTTGCCGATCAGGTCGCCGATGACTCGGTCGAGCGCGATTCGCTGCTGTGGGGGAAGAGCTTCGGCGTCGTCACCGACGCGCAGCTCGGTCCGGACGGCTACCTCTATCTGGTCGACCACACCGGACAGCGGGTGATCCGCGTGCGACCGGTCACCGATGAAGTCGATCCGGTGAAGTGGTCGTTCGAGCCGGGCACCACCGAGAGCGGCGCGCCTTCGGGGGCGGAAGCGAGCGACGACGTCGACTACTCGATCGTCGACGTCACGACGGGGCGCCGGCCGCGGCCGCTGCGGGTTGGGGCGACCTTCGCCCTGAACGCCGCGAATCCGACCGCGCTGGTCGCCGAGGTCGAGTCGAGCTACTCCACCTCGGGGGTCCCGCAGCAGATCGAGGCCTGGAATGTGTCGCTCGGCCGCTACGAGGTCCTCGACTTCGACGCGGTCGGCATCGACGACGTGGCCAAGAGCCTGACCCTGTCGCCCCCGAGCGACTACCTCGACCCGCTCACCCTCGAGGTGCGGCTGCGGGTCAGCGCTCTGCCACTTCCCGGGTCGCGTTCGCCTCCGCTGCGCACGCTGCACCTCGACGTGCTGCGCCTCGACGTCACCTATCCCTGACGCCTCGTCCTCGCCGCGAGGCCGGCTACGCTGCTCCCCGGTCCCGATCGAGCCTCGCTGCGGAGCCGCCGATGTCCTTGTCGCCAATGAACGAGATCCTCGACGAGCTGCGCGCCGGGCGAATGATCGTCGTCGTGGACGACGAGGATCGCGAGAACGAGGGCGACCTCTGCATGGCGGCGGAGCTCGCCACGCCTGAGGCGATCAACTTCATGGCGCGCATGGGGCGTGGGTTGATCTGCATGCCGATGGCGGCCGAGCGCATCGACCGGCTCGGCCTCGAGCCGCAGGCGCGGCAGAACACGGCACGCCACGGCACGGCATTCACGGTCATGATCGACGCGCGATTCGGGATCACCACGGGCATCTCGGCGGCGGATCGCGCGCTCACCATCCGGACCGCCGCGCGACCCGACTGCCGGCCCGAAGAGCTGGTCCGGCCCGGCCATATCCCGCCGCTGCGTGCGGAACCGGGCGGCGTCCTGGTCCGCACCGGCCACACCGAAGGGATCGTCGATCTCTGCAAGATGAGCGGCCTGCAGCCAGCCGGCGTCGTCTGCGAGATCCTGAACGACGATGGCACGATGGCGCGCGTCCCCGACCTCGAGGTGTTTTGCGCGACCCACGGGCTCAAGATGACCTCGATCGCCGAGATCATCGAGTGGCGCCGCGCCCACGAACGGCTGATCGAACGCACCGTGTCGATCAAGCTGCCGACGCGCTACGGCGAGTTCGACGTCCACCTCTATCGCTCGCTCGTGGACCGCGATCCGCACGTGGCGCTGACCATGGGGATCCCCGATCCTGCCGTCCGAACCGGCCCGCTTGCCGAGCCCATCCTGGTGCGCGTGCACTCGTCGTGCTTCACGGGTGACCTGATCGAGTCGCTGCGCTGCGATTGCGGCGCTCAGCTCCATTCCGCGCTCGCCCAGATCGCTCGGGTCGGAACTGGTGCTCTGCTCTACATGCAGCAGGAGGGGCGCGGGATCGGACTCGAGAACAAGCTGCGGGCCTACGCGCTGCAGATGGGCCAGGGGCTCGACACGGTGGAGGCGAACCGAGCGCTCGGGCTGCCCGACGACGTGCGCCATTACGGGATCGGCGCGCAGATCCTGCGGGATCTAGGGATCCTGCGCCTGCGCCTGCTCACCAACAACCCGCGCAAGTACCACGCGATTCGTGGTTACGACCTCGAGATCGTCGAGCGCGTGCCGCTCGAAACGGTCGCCAACGATCTGAACCGCGACTACCTGCGCACCAAGCGCGACAAGCTCGGCCACGATCTGCGCAACCTGTCGAGCTGATCGCCGGCGGGTCGCCAGCGACGTCGCGCCTCGAACGGTGCTGCGAAAGTCGAGGTCAGGACGCGAGCTTCAGCGATCGCGCCGCGATCCACCGCCGCCGTCATCGTCCGGGTCCGTGCCGGACTCGGGGGCCGGCACCGTGCCCGGCAATCCCGGCACGTTCGGCGCGCCTTCGCGCTTGCCGGTCGCTTCCTGCTTCTTGCGCAGCGCCTCGATGCGTTGATCGCGAACCGCCTTGGCCTGCGCCATCAGCTGTTCTTTGGCTCCGTCCGGGAAGACGTCGACCGAGGTCGGCAAACAGACACGCATTCCGCTGTAGAGGTACTCCGTCACCGGAAAGGTGTCCATCGACTCCTTGTGTGGATCGGGGTAGGCCGGCGTCATCTTGCTCCATGCACGGGCGCTGCCGCGCGCCTTGTAGAGAAGCCCGAAGCGGTTCCAGTTGCCGCCGCGCTGAGCGCGCTGATCGCGGGGCGGGTAGCGTTCCAGGAGACAAGGGTTGCTCAACGGCAGCACGCGAAAGAGGGTCTCTTCGAAGGCGTCGACGCAGTACTCGGAGACGTTGCCACCCATGTCGAAGCAGCCGTAGGGACTGCGTCCGCCTGGAAACGTGCCGACGGCGAGCGACTTGTGATTCTGGCTCTCCGCGACGTTGAGGCGCATCGCATCGAACTGGTTGCCCCACGGAAACGTGCGGCCATCGGTGCCACGCGCCGTCTTCTCCCATTCGGCCTCGGTCGGGAGGCGGCCACCCATCCAGCTCGAGAACGCCCAGGCGTCGAGCCACGAAATACCGGCGATGGGCTGCCGATCGCCATCAAAGGGGGCGCGTCGAGGATCTCCTTGCAGATACGGGACGTGATCCGGGCGGCCGAACAGGATCGGCCACTCGCATTCGACCGGCACCTTGCCCGCCCGCATTTCTTCGAGGAACGTCCGATACTCGGCGTTGGTGACCTCGTAGACGCCGATGAAGAACGGCGAGACGTAGATCTCGAACTGCGGCTGTTCCTGGCCGAAGTACGCTTCGTCGACCTTCCCTCGGCGCCCGGAGTCGAGGACCATCCGGTTCGAGTAGATGTCGCCGTGATTCGATCCCATGCGGAAGGTGCCGCCGGGAATGAACACGAAGAGCATCCCGTTCTTCGGGTGGCGGTACTCGACGACCTGATCGAGGGCGCGGGGCCCGACGCGTTCGAGTCCGAAGCGCGCCGCGAGCTCCGTTTCCGATGGCTCGACGCGATCGGCTCGGATCTTGTGCTCGCTGAACCGCGCCCACGTCGACTTGTTCGGCGCGAACGGCTGCATGCTCAGTGGCGTTTTTGCGACCTGCTTGCCGTCGGCGCCGTTGTTCGCGCCACGGCCACCGTTCGCCGGCGGCGCAGTCTGGGGCGTTTGCGCTGTCGCTGACACGTTCGCCGTGGCGAGCAGCAAGGCCGCCCACCACGGCGAAGAGGACCGCATCGACTGCTTCATCGTCTTCCTCGTTGCGCTTCAGATCGGAGCGGCTCGTTCAGCGCCCGCCGCCTTCCTTGGCGCCCTCGCTGCCTTCGCCGTCCGCCTTCTTCTCTTTGCGCTTCTCCGCGCGCTGCTTCTGCGCTTCGCGCTCCTCCGGTGAGACCTTGCCATCGCCGTCGGTGTCGGCGCTCGCCTTGCGGCGGCTGGCGCGATCCTCCTTCGAGGTCGACTTGCCGTCGTCGCCGCCCTCTTTCTTGTCGTGGCCGCTCTGCGCACGCTTGAGGATGCGCCGCGCTTCCTTGAGCGTCTCCATCTGCTCGGCGTTCAGCTCTTCGCCGTCGCGCTGCATGTCGAGGACGAGACGCTGTTCCGGCGTGAGTTCTCGAACGCCCGCGCCTTCAGCGTCATCGACACCAGGATTCTTGCGCTCGTTGCGTTGCGCGAGCGCGGCCTTGTTGTCGTCGTACGCGTCCTGCTGAGAAACGCCCGCCTGGAGTTTCTTCAGCGCGGCTTCGTGGACCGACTCCTTGCCCGCTTCGAGGTTGAGGCGCGCGGAATACTTGTAGTAGCCGCCGCCCGTCACCCAGAGCGTCCACTTGCCCGGCTCCTTGCGCGAGAACGACACTTCGCCGGTCTCGCCGACCTGCACCTTCGGGCCGGTGCCTTGCATCTGCTCGGACGCCGACGCGATCCCGCTGCGCTCGCCGTCGTTCTTCGGGACTTGCAGACCGACCATGCCGTTGGGGCCGACGAGCTTCTTGGCCGAATCGGTCGGCGAATCGCCTTGGAAGAGCCAGACGCTCGCGCCGGGGACCGTGTTGCCCTCTTCGTCACGAACGACGACACGCAACGACGCCGGCTTCGGCAGCGAGAACTCGATCTCTTGCCGCGGCCCCATGTCGACGACGATCTCGCGCTCAGGGACGGGCGCGAATGAAGGATGCGAGGCCCAGATCAGGTAACGGCCTGGCAGCAGGTTCTTGATCTCGAACTCGCCGTTCGAGTTCGAAGAGGCCTGCAGCGTCGTGAACGTCTTGTCGGTCGACGAGAACGACTCGAGGAAGTCCATTCGAATGAGCGCTGCCTGCACCGGCTTGCCAGCGAGCGACTTCACGATTCCGCCGACGCGGCCGCCCTCGAGTACCTTGAGTTCCTGACCGTCGATGCGCTCCGCTTCGCGCAGCGCGACACGCGAGACGAGCAACGGCGTGAGCTTCTCCGCAGTGAACTCGAAGTCCCAGAGACCGGGCGCCAGGCCCTTGAGCTCGAACTTGCCGTCACGATCACGCACGGCTTCGACGCGCGCCTCGCTGTCCTTCGGCGCGTTCGACATCCGCAGGCGCACCTTGAAGCGCGGGATCGGCTGGCCGTCGCCGGTGAGGAAGCGGCCGGAGTAGATCGCTTCCTTGACCAGCACGAACTGCACGCCGGTTGCCACGTCGCGCACGTTGTTGAGCGTCGACTTGCAGTAGCCCGGAGCCTCGCAGGCGAGTTCGAAGATCGCCGGCTGCGTGTTGTTGATCACCCAAGAACCGTCGGCGGCGCTCACGACGGCGCGCAGCGGTGCGCCGACCGGCTTGACCGGAGTGGCGACGATCGACGCACCAGCAAGCGGTTGCCGCAGCGCGTCGACCACTTCGCCGGTGATCGAGCCGCCGTGGCTCATCATCAACTCGACGCCGGTCATCTCTTCGCCCGCTTGCAGGACGAAGTGGTCCTGCTGCGTGTTCACGTAGTCCGGATGACGGGCGAGGACGTTGAACGTGCGCGCGACCGGGACGGCGCGGAGCTGGAAGGAGCCGTCCGGACCCGTGCGCGCGTGGGGCTCGGCAGGGAGTCCCTTGCTGCCCATCACCTGCGTCTCGGAGGTCGCGTAGTAGATCGACACCCCCTCGATCGGCTGGTTGGCGTTGTCGACCACTCGGCCCGAGAGCGAAGCGGAGCGCTTCAGGTGAATCTCGTACAGGAACTCGGGATCGTTGGTCTTGATCTCGAATGCGCCGTTGAACTCTTCGTAGCCCGGATACGTCACCGAAACGAACTGCTTGCCGCGCGGCATGTTCTTCAACCGGTAGCTGCCGTTGGCGTCGGTGACCGAGTCGACGATCACGCCGCTGCCGCGGCCGAGCATGATCATCACGCTCAGCGGAATCCCGCCTTCGGCCGCCTGGACCTTGACGCCGGGAATCGGATCGCCGGAATCATCGGCGACGACCTTGCCGAAGATGTCGACGCGCGGGAACAGGCGCACATCGCGCGTGATGGGCTCACCCGCGTTGGCAGGAAAGACCTCCTCGAACGCGCAGTACGAGTCATGCTCCACGGACAGCAGCAGGTTGAGGTCGTACGGAGCGCTGGCGATGGTGTACTTGCCGTCGGGGCCGCTGGTCGCTTCCGCGCGGAACGACGGGCGGGGGTTCTCGAGCAGGTCGTAGCCCTCGATGTCGCGCGGGTCGACGCCTTGGCGCAGCGCCATCTGGATGCGCTGGGTCGTCAATGAGTTGCCGAAGTCGCAACGGATCTGCACGTAGGCGTCGGCGATCGGCTCGCCGGTCTCGGCATTCAGGATCGAGCCGGAGGCGACCGCGCCGCGCTGAAACAGGAATTCGACGCGCTTGCCGTCCCTGCCGCCGCGCACATTGAGTGGCACGAAGCCGGCCGGGGCCGCTCGCACCTCGTAGACCGTGTAGGGCAGGTTCGTGAACTGCACCGTGCCTTTCGCGTCAGTCCGCGCAGACACCTGGTGCTCGAGCGCGATTCCACCGGTCGTGGCCGGGATCGCGACGACTTCGAGGTCCTTGAGCGGTTCCTCTGCACCACCTGGGCCGAGGCAGACGACGCTGAAGTTGATCCCCTTCTCCGAGCGCTTTGGTTCGCGGCCGCCGCTCTTGATCGAAGCGCTCATGTCGTCGGCGGGCGTCGTCGGCGCTTCGCTCGGGGCGTGACTTGACCGGTCGACTGGGGTGACGGCCGGCCGCTCGGCGTCCTTGCGCAGGACAAACAGAGCGACGGCCGCGCCGACCACAGCCACGATCAGCAGGATCGCGAACAGCAGGGCGTGGCCGCGGCGAGAGTTCGAACGGCTCGACGAAATCATCGACTTCCCTCGTTGGTGAACGGGTCTTCCGCGCCAAGCGGAAGGGAGGGAAGCGCGAGTCCGGCGATCGCCGCAGGAAGATTTCCTGCGTTGACGGCCACACCGTGATCCATCGCCGCTGGCGTGTGGATCGACCATCGGCAGTTCGACTCCCGCAAGGCAAGGTGCGGAAATAGAACTAAGTGTGGCTTCGTCGACTTGGGTACCGGCAAGCCTGCGAGCGAGCAGGCTTAAGAGCGCTTCTTAGAGGTGGCAACCTCCAAGAAGGTTCCACGTTCTAACCCGCTTCTCGGCCCGGGCAAGTCGCGCGACCCTCGATGCGCGGTCGTCGCCGTACGGATGGAGCCTGATCCGAACTAGACCTGGCGTGCGGAGGTCGATCATCAGGGCGGTCCGGCGGACGTAGGTCGCGGAATTATTCGCGCTTCGAACCGCACGAGGAACACGATTGGGACATTTTGAGTCGAAACCTGCGCTAACGGTCTGATCGAGCTGAGAGGTGCAGCGCCCTGGGCGAGGCACAAAAAAGTTTCGATCCGACGAGTTGACGACACCGAAAGCCGAGCTACATTCGAACGGCCTGGGTCGAGTTGTCCCAACCAACTCACCACGATGGTCGGAACGGTGCGGCGAACTTCGGCCTGCCGTCCTCGGACCGCGACGCAACGACAACATGAAAATCACCCAAGGATGGCGCGCGCTTCGGTCTCTCGAGACTGTCCTGCGTGGTCACCCTCGGGATCCCAGCTGAAACCAAGTAAGCCGGTGCCCAAGACATAGGTTCGTTCTTCTCAGGAGGATTTTCGCATGCGGAAGTGGTTCGCTTCCCTCGCGGTCCTGGGTCTCTCTGCGGTTGCTACCGCGCAGACGATCCCGGTCCCGCCGGTGGGTGGTCTCGGCCAGTCGATGTCGATCCTGTTCGACGACGGTGGTGCGGAGACGTCTTGGAAGGTGTTCAACCCGACGGGCGCAGGCGACGCGTTCAACGTCGACTTCGACCAGATGGCGGGCGGGATGAATGTCGACGGTGTTGCTCTCAACACCTGGCAGTCCACCTCGACCGGCACCATCGGCATCAAGTACGTGATGCTCGCCGGTGACAACGCGATCGACACGACCGGCACGACCCCTGACACCAACGCTCCGCTCTCGATCCTCGGATCGCTCAGCGGCTCGGTGACGATCACGGGTAACCCGGGCGTGGCTTCGGGCTTCTGCCCGGGCTTCGTGGGCTACGACCTGCCGAACGTCACTGTCGGCACCGGTGGCCTGCACGCTGTCACCACCTGCCTCACGGGTGACTCGGGCACGTGGCTCTGCTCGGACGCGTCGAACTCCGACGGCCGCAGCTACTTCACGTCCAGCAACTATTCTTCGACGGCGACGATCCTCACCGGTCACGACCTCATGGTTCGCGTGATCGGCAAGGGCAACGTCGGCAGCGGCTCGGCGTACATGACCGTCAATAATGCGACGGGTGTCGTTGATGTTGCGCAGACCGGCTTCATCGCCGCGACCCTGTGGTCGCAGTGCGCGATTCAGCCGACGGCCTACATCCAGGGCGTCACGATCCCGGGCTATCCGTTCTTCCAGGTGCCCCCGTTCGTCCTGTCGACGGGCTACGAGAACAGCACCTCGATCGCGGACCAGTCTCAGGGCACGATCGGCGGCTTCCTGTCCGATCCGTCCTCCGGCCCCTGCATTCCGGCCGGCGTTCAGTTCACGGTGTCGGGCTTCTACCTCGACAACTGCGACCTGAAGAAGAACGGCAAGCCGAAGGTCAAGGCGACGAACGCGGTCACGGTCAACGTGACCCCGTCCCTGGCCGACTGCAACCCGTGCGTCTGCTTCGGTCAGCGTGATGACGGTTCGCTCGACGGCAACATCTGGAAGGTCCAGAACCCGGCGAGCTCGAAGGACTACTTCACCGTTACGGTCGGTGGCCTCACCGATCCGCTCGGTAACCCGTGCCCCGTGACCACGGTCACCGCTGTCGAAGCGGCTTCGTGGGACTTCTGTGGCGCGTCGACTGGCCCGTCTTGGGGTTCGGTCGGCCTCTACGAAGAGAACACGGCGAGCCCGGGCGCCCCGGCCGCGACGGTTGCTTCGGCGACCACGCTGTCGATGGCCTCCAATGCGGCTGACTTCAGCTACCCGGCCACCGTCTACGACTTCCCGGACGTGAATGTCTCCTCGAACTCCACCCTCGCGAACCTCGCCAACGGCGTCGTCGCGATGAAGTGGGCGACGGGCGACACCTGCGTGTGGATCGGGTCGGACACGGATGGTGCGGACGATGACGCCAACCCGACCGGTTCTTGCACGAGCATCCCGACGACGAGCAGCTACTTCACTGCGAATGGCTTCTCCACGCCGGCCGTCCAGTTCACGACTGCGAACTGGATGATGAAGATCGACTGGAGCTGAACAGGCTTCACGATCGGGTTTGAGCCTCCGCAAGGAGGAGCAAGCTGATATTTGGCAGGGGGCGGTGCTTCGGCGCCGCCCCCTGTTTCATTTCCCGAAGCGGGCGACGAGCTCCCGCGGGCTTCGCAAACCGCTTCCAACGCTTGTCCGATGAAGGCGCTCCGTCGTAGTGGCGCTTGCTTCCGTGCCTGGAAGCGAGGACGATCGGGTGGCCTTCGGCACGGGATGCCCCAGGCTCGAGCGATGCGCGGCGGCACCAAAGGAGATGCGGCGATGGTCAAGGCTTGGTGGTTGGCGGCGACGCTGATGTGCTCGCTTGCGGCGTGCAGTTCGCCGACCCAGCGCGTCGATCCCGATCAAGACGACGCACTCGGTGGCACCGGCATCGACTCCGGAGACATCCGAGCGACCGCCGACAAGATCGCGCGGTCGATCCTCGCGATGGATCGGCTCTACACCCGCGGCACTCCGTACGTCGTGGTTCAAGATCCGAAGAACGAGACGCGGTTCCAGATCAACGACTCGATGATCGTCGACCGCATCATGACGCTGCTCATCCAGAACTCGGGCGGTCGCGTGCAGTTCGTTGATCGCGAGAACTGGGAAGTCATCCAGCGCGAGCGCGCGCTCAAGCGCAGCGGCGCCGTCAGCGTTCCGACCGACGCACAGGGCCAGCCCAACCTCGCGGCGGCGCCGCTCGGCTCGGACTACTTCCTGCTCAGCACGCTGAAGTCGCTGAGCAAGACGAACGGAGACGCGGAGTCCGACTACATCGTCGCGACCTTCCGCCTCACCGACGCCGAGACGGGCGCGATCCTCTGGCAGGATGACAACGAATGGAAGAAGGTCGGCGAGCGCGGCGTGCTCTATCGCTGATCGGGAGCCTGGGCAAAGCGGAGCTCTTCCGATGCGGGCGCGTGTCGCTACCTCGCTTGTTCTGCTGCTGGGCAGCGCGGCGTGCGCGTCACCAGGCTCCGCTTCGGCGGGCCGTGCCTGGTACGCCGGCGACCGCGATCGGGCGAAATCGCAGCTCGAGTCGCAGATCGAGGACGACGCCGAGGGGCGCGCGCTCTACCTGAACGAGCTTGGGGTCCTTGCACTCGAACGGCGCGGTCTCGCAGAGGCTCTCCGTCTCTTCAGCGAGGCGGCGCAGATCATGGGGGGCTTTGGCGGGAGCGGTTCGGACGCGGTGGGCGCAATCCTTGGATCCGAGGCGTCGAAGCAGTGGCGCGGCGATCCGCACGAACGGGCGATGAACTCGTACTACCTCGGGATCGTGAACTTGTTGCTCGGCGTGACCGACAACGCGTTGGCTGGGTTCAAGAACGCGATCTTCGTCGATTCGGGCCAAGGCGAAGAGGCGTACGACTGCGACTTCGCTCCCGCGCTCTTCCTCGAAGGATTCTGCTACGAGCAGCTCTCCGATCCTGGGATGGCCGAGCGCAGCTACACCAGCGCTCGCAATCTTGTGCCTCAGTGCGCCGCGATGGCCGCGTCGAATCAAGGCAACGTCGTGGTCGTGGTCGATGTCGGGCGGGGTCCCACCAAGATCAACGTCGGCGAGCATGGCGAGCAGACCCGCTTCATCGCCGATGGCTCCACTCCGTCCGCGATCGATGTCCTGGTCGATGGCGCGAGCGTCGGTTCAGCGGCGAAGGCGGGCGATGTCTACTTCCAAGCGACCACTCGCGGAGGACGCGACTTCGACTCCGTGCTGAACGCCAAGTCGGCGGTCAAGACCGGGTCGAAGGTCGCGGGAGTGGGGGCGTTGCTCGTCGCCGACGATCTGCCGAAGAAGTACCAGGCCGGAGCGCTCGTCGCCGGAGCGGCGCTGCTGCTGACCTCGTTCGCCGTGCGGGCGGAAGCCGATACCCGGCATTGGACGAGCCTCCCGAACGAAGTCCAACTGTTGCGCTTCGAGCTCCCTCCAGGGAGCCATGAGATCGAGATCCGGCCGTCCGCGGGATGGCGGATCGCTGGGCCGACGACGCAGGTCGTCGTGGTTCCGCCGCAAGGCGACGTGCTGGTCTACCAGCGCGTCCTTCGATGAGGATTCGCCGATGAAGACACTCGCGACCTGCGCTCTCCTGCTCCTCGCAGCCTGTGGCGGTCCGCCGTTCCAAGCGCATGAGAAGGCACCCGATCGGGTCGCCACCGCCGACGCGACCGCGCTCGTGGTGATGGACGACGAAGTGAAGTGGTCGCTCGAACTGATCGACCATCGCGAGCAACTGCTGCCGGACGGTCGTCTGCGCGCACAGCTGCGCTTCGTCAACAAGACGCCGAAGGATCAGCACGTGCAGATGGCGTGGACCTTCAAGGACGACACCGGCTTCGCCGTCGAACCGACCTCTCCATTCGAGCACGTGCTCGTCGCCGGCGGCCAGACCAAGGACGTCGCGCGCGAGTCGATTGCGCGCGGTGCCACGCGGTTCCATGTCGAGGTGAAGACGGCGAAGTCGGCGGAGCACTGAGCCGCGCGCTGCGGTCCCGTGGAGCTCGAGGAGATCGCCATGTCGTTCACGACCCTTCGTGCCCTCGCCGTTGCGGCCGGCTTCGCGACCGCTGCGTGTCAGTCGCCGGCAACCACGCGAGTGGATCCGCCCGCCCGGACGCTCACGCCGGCGCCGATGCCGTTGCCCCCGCCCGCTCCGCAGGTGATGGTGGCGCCGCCGACGGTGGCGCCGCTCGCGCCGGCGCAAGTTGTCTTGCCACCGCCCGCGACGACGCCGGCAGCGCCGAGCGTGCCCCCCGCTTCCGGCAACCTTCCGCCGGTCGAGCACCGTCCGTCCGTCCGCGCGCTCACCGAAGCGGAGCGCGACGCCTCCTTCCGATCCCTCGTCGGCGCGCCTCGCACCTACGCACCGGCGCCGTTGCCGGCGCGGCGCGTCGTCGAGCGCGTCGTCTACCACGACGTTCGCCCCGTGCGCTACGCGCGTCGTTACGACTACGAGCCGTGGGAATCGACGCTCGCACGCACCGCCGTCTACACCGGTGTCGGCGCGATCATCGGTCACCAGTACCACCACCGCGGCCGTGGCGCTGCGATCGGAGCCGGGCTCGCGCTGTTGACGTCACCGTGGCGCTGGTACGGCGGCTACGACGGCCGATGGGGCGGCGGCTGCGACTGGTAGGCGACTCGCGTTCGCGACTCGGATCCACGCTCGCAGCGCTTCGCTCAGCCGCCGTCGCTCTCGGCGTCCTCGGCATCGTCCTCGGGTCGATGCTCGACGTAGCCGCCGATCTTGCTGACGTCGAACTGATCCGCTGAGCTTGGGGTCGCGCGTTCGTCTCGCTTCGCGGCGGCGCGCCGCTCGCGCGCCGCATCGCGTTGCTCGGCGAGCTGCTCGAATCGCTCGGCCGCGAGCGCCTCTTCCTCGGGCGTCGCGTGCGCGCGATCGCGGGTCTCGTTCGGATCGAGGCCCACCGCGAAGTCCATTCGACGCGGCGCTGCACGCGCGCGCGCATCTTCCGCGACGCGTGCAGCGCTCCGCTCGTCGCGCACTTCGATCGACTTGTCGCCGTCGAGGCGCCGCATGAACCAGCGGTTCTCGCGAATGAGGTCGAGCTCCGCTTCGATCGGAACGGAAGGCAGCGTCCCGCCGCGCAGCAACTCGACGAGCGATCGGCCGTCCTGCGCATGTCGACTCGTCAGGCCGCACAGCTCGATCAGCGTCGGCGCGACATCGAGCAGCGACACCGGCAGGTCGATCTCTCGCGCCGCCGCGCCGGGCACTCGCATCAGCAGCGGCACGTGAACCATCTCTTCGTAGAGCGTTCGTCCGTGGTTGACGCTGCCGTGGTCGAGGAACTCCTCGCCGTGATCGGAGACCACGATGACGATCGTGCGATCGTCGAGCTGCAGGTCATCGAGGAGCGCGAGCAGCGCGCCGACGTGGTCATCCGCTTCGCGCAGCGTTGCGTCGTAGGCGTCGACGTAGCGCTGCAGATCGCCGGGCGTGGGCGACTCCGTGAGTGTCCGGTCGCGGATGAACTTGAGGTCGCCGCGCGCGAGCGTGCTCTGCGTGCTGCCGAGGAAACGCGCTTCGTTGGCCGGCCCGGCGACGTACTCATGCGCGAGGTAGGTGTGGAGGAAGAGGAAGAACGGCGCATCGGCGTGGGCGCGGATCCACTCGAGCGCGTGGCCGAACGGACGGCCTTTGCGGTAGGCGGCGTTGCGCTCGGGTTCTCCGTGGAAGGGCAGCTTGCGCGCCCGTTCGGTGTCGAGCGGCAACGCGAGGTCGGTGGCGTCGTAGCGATCGAAGCCTTGGTCGAAGCCGAAGCTCGCCCGCAGGTAGACGCCGCCGGTGAACGCCGCCGTCAGCCACCCCTCCTCGCGAAAACGGTCGGCCAACAGGTCGGAACGGTCGCTCCAGAGCCGGTTGCGTCCCGGGCTCTCCGAATGGGCGCCATGGCGCGACGGCAGTTGTCCGGTGAAGAGCGAGGCGTGCGCTGGCAGCGTGTACGAAGAGGTGCTCGACGCGGCGCGAAACCAGGCCGATTGGCGCGCCAGTTCGTCGAGGTTCGGAGTGGTCGGCCGCGGGTAGCCATTCACGCTCAAGTGGTCGGCACGAACGGTGTCGAGCGAGACGAGGATGACGTTCCAGCGCGGGTCGATTGCGCCGAGACGTCGCAGGATCGGCGCACCGACGACGGCGAGATCGGCGCTCTTCGTCTCCGCGTTGCACTCGAACTCGACGCGGATCCGGCCGCCGACATGGTCGTTCAAGTCGAGGGTGCGATCGATCCAGCCGGCTGTTTCGTGCGGCTCGAGGTTCGTGCGCTGATGCCAGGCCGCGCGGCCTGGCGCGACGACGCGCAACTCCACCGCGAGCTTCGCGCGGCCGAAGTTCTTGCGCGACTCGAAGAGCCGAGCGACGCCGTACTCGAGTCGCCAAGAGCCTGCGGGCAGGTCGCATTCGAATGCCGCGAGCGCCGGCGGCGGCAGCAGCACCGAGTCGCGCTGTTCGAGCAGATGCTCCACCTTGCGCAGCGCTGGCAACGCGGCGACGGGCGGATCGAGGACCCCGATCTCGCGCGGCGAAAATGGGGCGACGAGGGAGAGCGCTGCGTCCGCGGCCGACGGCGCCGCCTCGCTGCTGCCACCGAGCGCGAGCCAATCGCGCAACGGCACCTCCTCGACGCGCACCTCCTCGAGGTCGACTTCGCCCGCGACACTCCCGTCGCCCGCAGCGAACAGCAAGGTGAGGCCTTGCGTCTCGGCGGGCGTCACCAGCGTTACCGCGAGTTCGTGGCGCTGTCCGTCGGCGGGCGCGCTCGCTGAACCCAGCAGCGGTTCGGTCGTGAGGAGGACGGTTCGGTCGAGCGCGAGTTCGAGGTAGCTGCGGCTGGCGAGTTCGGTCGCAAGCTGCAGCGGTCGCAGGGTCGGCTGCGCGAACACCCGCGGGGCCGCGTTGCCGACCACGGGGCCACCGCCCGGCACCTTCGCACGCGTCACGGTGGCGACCACGCGCAGCAGTCGTTGCGGCGCCATCGGGATTGCGTGGATGAGACCGCCGCGCGCAGCCGCGAAGCGAAGCACCGCCGCGCCGTCGGATCGATCGATCGATTGGGAGCGCTCGCTGCCGCCATTGGCGGTCGCTAGCGCCCCGCGTTCATCGAGCTCGATCCATCCTGCTCTGCTGCCGCTGAACTGCCAGCGCTGCACGGCGCGCGGCGGTCGTTCCGCGGTTGCGAACTCGAAGTGCGCCGTGCTCGGATCCGCGAGCGCTCGCTCGAACAGCCGAATGGGTGGCATGGGCGCAGGAGCGCGTCCCCGCCACAGCGTCGCCGCGAGGATCGCCAACGCCAGCAGCGTCGACGTCATGAGTGCTGGGACGAGGCCGGCCCCGCGCTTCATCGTTCCGTTCCATCGGCGCGCGGACTCTCGAACAGGTGGCGCGCCAACGCCTCCATCTGCGCCGACTGCTGCGGCGTCCGCGCGTCGTCCGCGGAGAGGTCGCGCAGTTCGCGCGGATCGAGGCGCAGGTCGTAGTAGCCGCCGGTCACTCCGGCGCCACCGACGTAGCCGAGCGCTTTCAGCTGTTCGAGCGCGCTCGCGGAGGGAGGCAGCTGCGGTGGTGCAAGCGGCGTCTCGACGATCAGCTTGCCGCCGCGCGTCCGCGCCGCTCGCAACGTCATGCCGCTCGCGGAACCTTCGGTGCCCTCGTGCACGGTGATCGCGCGCGCCTCGAACCCTGGTGCAAGCAGGTCGCTGCCGATCATCCTCGGATCGCGCGGGAGGCCCATCCGAGCGAGCAGCGTCGGGACCACGTCGATGTGCTCGACGGGTTCGTCGATCCGGCGCGCCACGCTGCCCGGAACGTGGATCAGCAGCGGCACGCGCAGGATCTCGTCGAACAGCGAACGGGCGTGCGACAGGTCGCCATGTTCGAGGAACTCCTCACCATGGTCGGAGGTCACCACGACGATGGTGGAATCGGTGAGTCCCTGGCGCTCGAGCTCGTCGAGCACGCGCCCGACGTCGCGATCCGCCTGCGCGACGGTCGCGTCGTAGAGCGCCTCGATCCACGGCAGATCCCGCTCCGGCACGAACTCGTGAGCGCCTTCGCCGACGAATTCGAAGCGCGGGTCGTTGCGCCCTTCTTCCGCGAGGTAGCGCGCGCAGAGCAGCTGCTTGTAGGGGATCGGGCCGTGCAGTCGCAGCGGCGTGGGCGGCAAGCCGCGCGTGAATGCGGCGCGCAGCTCCGGGTCGGCCTGGTAGTTGTGCGTCAGGTAGCTGTGCAGGAAGAGGAAGAACGGCTCGCCACGATGGCCGGCGAGCCAGGCGAAGGGCGCCGCGTCGAGACGCTGCCTTCGCGCGAGCTCGCGGTTGTAGGCGACGCGTTGCTGCAGAGGCGCGGTAGCGCGCAGCGTGTCGTCGGGAGTCAGCAGCGCATCGATCTCGCCGAACTGATCGAAACCGAGATCGATGCCGCAGAACTCGGCGTTCAGCATCCCGCCAGAAGTGAACGCCGCGGTGGCATAGCCGTGCCGCGCGACGAGGCGCGTGAACGTGGTCGAGCGTTCCGGCGAGAAACGATCGTTGACGCTGAGCACGCCGTGGTCGCCAGGCCGTTGCGAGGTGAAGAGCGAGACGTGGGACGGCAGCGTGTAGGAGGCGTTGGCGAGCGCGCTGTTGCAGGTGAGCGATCGCGCCGCGAGCTCATCGAGGCGCGGCGTCAGCGAATGGCCGCCGACTCGCTTGCCCAGCCGATCCGCGCGCAGCGTGTCGAGCGAGATCACCACGACGTTCAAGGGGCCACCGCCCGCGCGCCGTGCCGTCGGATCGCGCGGATGCAGCAGCGGATCGCTGACCGCGATCAACGGCCCCGACGGATCGTCATCGCCCAGCACGGTGATCTGCAGTTCGCGCGCCGTGCCTTCGGCCGGCAACCGCAGCTCGACTTCGCGCCAGCCGCTCGGCTGCTCGAACGCGAGTTCGACTTCGACCTCCTGCGTCGTGCCGGCAAAGTCGATGCGTACCCGCTCGCGCCGCGGTCCGCGCACGCAGAGGCGCTCCTCGCGCACGATCGCGAGGGCGAAAGTGAGCCGGCCGCCAGCGGCGCCTTCGGGCGCGTCGAAGCGGCAACGAGCCGTCGCTCCGCGCGGAAGCAGCAGCGCGCGGCGCGTCTCCCAATCGATGCGCACCTTGGTGGTGCGCAGCACCGGATCGAGGCTCTCGAACGGTCGCGGCAGGTCGAACGATGACGCCGATCCGGGCGGCAGCGCGAGCAGGGCACGAGCCGGCAGCTCGTGCACGCGGAAGTCGTCGATCGACGTCGCGCCGGCGCTGCTGCCGCAGATGGCGAAGGCGAGCGCGCGCGTGCGCCAGAAACTGCTGAAGGCGATGCGCCACGTCGTCGTCCCGTCGGCGTCGACCTGCGTGACCTCGGGTTCAAGCGCAAGCTGGCGCTGCGTCGGGTCGCTTGGCGGCGCGTCGCGCACCGCCGCCTCGCGCACAGCCTCGACCTGCTTGCTGCCGCGGATGCGTGCGAGCAGCGGGAGCGGTTGTTCGATGGTGGAGAGGTCTTCCGCCAAGTCGAGCACGAAGAGGCGCGACTCGTTCCGCTGCGTTGCGCCCGCCATGCGAAAGGTGACGACGTAGGGCGTGATGGGACTTGCCGGGAGCACGACGACGGCGACGCTCTCGCGTTGAGGCAGTTGCAGGCGACCAGAGCTTCGTTGCGCGGTCGCGACCGTCGCGGGATCGACGTTGCCGCGCACCAGCGCGCCGAATTCGGGCGCCGTCAGCCAATGCGCATCCGCCGGCCGCACCGGTTCGTCGAAGTCGCAGGCGAAGCTCGGGGCGACGGTGCGCTCGGGGGCAAGCACGGGCAGGCTGCTGCGGTGCCAGGCGGAATCGACGCTCCAGGAAGCGCCTGCGCTCGCCACCCCCGGCAGCAGCCGTTGCAGGCCGGCGG
This sequence comes from Planctomycetota bacterium, assembly GCA_031409275.1. Lineage (GTDB taxonomy): Bacteria > Planctomycetota > B15-G4 > B15-G4 > SIAN01 > SIAN01. The sequence goes on along the minus strand of JANNXA010000051.1, from coordinate 370,378 downwards.
CCGGCGCTGGGGATCGCGGCCCGACCGCCGGCGACTCCGCGCACGCTGCGGCCAGCACGATCAGCGCGCTCGCGCCGAGGATCGCGCGGCGCGCCGAGGCCTTCACGCCCCGGGGCGCGACGGGGGCTGGAGACGAGCCGCGATCGGCGGTCGATGATGGGTGGACGGACATGGCCTTCCTTGTGCGCGACGGGGGAGGATGTTAGCCCGCTTTTTTCCCGCCGCTGCCGAGGGGAAGAGGCGGCCACCGTCCGCGTCCAAGGGAGCGCTTGAATGCCACGATGACAGCACCGAATGAGGAACACGCACTGGTTCTCGCCGCTCGCGCAGGCTCGCAAGAGGCCTTTCGCGCGATCGTCGAACGCCATAGCGCGCGCCTCCATGAAGTGGTGCTGCGCATCGTGCGCGAGCGGGCCGATGCAGAAGAGGTGGTCCAGGAGACGTTCCTCCGCGCTTGGCGGAACCTGGCCGGCTTCCAGTTCGACGCGGCGCTCTTCACCTGGCTGTATCGCATCGCGGTGAACGCCGCGGTCGACGTCGCGAAGCGGCGCCGCCGGCAGTCGGCGGTCTCGCTCGATGCCGGCGACTCGACCTTTGCGGAGAGCCTGCCGTCGAGTTCGGCGCCGCCGGCGGCCGGACCGCAGCGGGGCGAAGCGATCGCCTGGGTTCGAGCGGCGGTCGACGCGTTGCCGGAGCCGTTCAAGTCGATCCTCGTGATGCGCGAGTTCGGCGACCTGAGCTACGACGAGCTCGCGCAAGCACTGCAGATCCCGAAAGGGACCGTCGAGTCGCGGTTGTTTCGAGCGCGGGCGCGGATGCGCGATTGGTTGATCGAGAAACTCGGGGCGGAAGGTGCTGCCGACCTGCTCCCGGATGAGGCGTGAAGAAGCATGGAACACTCTGAAACGAACGCGTCGCACGACGACGTCTTGCAGTGGCTCAGCCGCTCGCTCGACGGCGAACTCCCCGAACGCGAGCAGATCCTGTTGGCCGACCACATCGACGGCTGCCCTCGTTGCGCCCGGGTGGCGGTCGAGTGGCGATCGATGCGCGGGCTGCTGCGCGAAGAGGCGGCGCTCGCGGCGCGCCGGCCGCCGGTCGGGCTCGACGAGCGGATCATGGCGCGCATCAAGATGGAGGCGGCACCTTCCCACACTGCCTCCGACCGGGATGGCGACCTTCCGATCGCGCCGGTGATGCGCTGGGTGCGTCGCAGCGCCGCGGTGGCGGCGGGGATCCTGCTCCTCCTAGGTGTGGGCGGGGTGGTGTGGGGGCCGCAGCAGGCCAGCGCAACGGTCACTCCCAGCGCGCTCGAGCGAGCCGATCCGGCGTTGCGCCGGGTGCTCGAGCGCTGGCAGAAGGGGTGGTCGGCACCGCCGAGTTACTTCGAGATGGTGCTCTCCGACCCGCGTTGACGGGCAGCTCAGCGCGAGCGACGAGGCGGACCGGACCCGGGGACGGAGCGAACGATGGGTCAGCGAATGGCGGGGTGGATGGTGCTCCACGCGCTGCTGTGGGCGGCGGTGGGGGCCGGCGCGGTGGTCGCGGCGGAGCGTTTCGGTCGCAAGACCCCGTCCCTCTCCGATCTGGCCGATCAGGCCTCGCGGCGGATGACCACGCTCGACTTGAGCGAGGCGCAGAAGGCGGCGCTGGCCGCCATTGCCGAGCGTTGGCGCAGCGATCTGGTCGCCAAGGAAGGTGCCTGGCAGGACTCGGTCAACGCGACGGCCGCGGCCGCGGATCGAGAGATCGAGGCGCTTCTGACCCCCGAGCAGGCTCGCCACTGGCGAGCGCAAGGGATTGGCGCCGAGTCGAAGTAGCAACTCCGGGACTACAATCGCGCCGCCATGCCGACCCAACTCGCCGTCGACCTCACTCACGTCCGTGCACGCGCCGTCGAAATCGACGGCACGGCCAAGAACCCCAAGGTGAAGAGCTTCAGCGCGGCCGACGTCGTCGCCGCAGCTCCACCTGCGGAGGGCATCGCGCCAGCGCGCGCGGCTTACGCCGAAGCGCTGCGCGCGATCGCCTCGCAACGCCGCTTGCAGAAGGACCCCGCCGGCGTCGCGATCGCCTCGCTCGACTGCACCTTCCGCGAGCTCGACCTGCCATTCACCTCCGCCGAGCAGATCGACAAGGTGGTGAAGTTCGAGGCCGAGAGCCACCTGCAGCTCGTCGAGATCGACTCCGTCGTCGTCAGCTATCAGCTGTTCAATCGCGATGGCCGTGGCGGCTCGCGCCTGCTCATCGCCGCGTGCCCGAAGGAGTCGATCCGCGGCGCGCTCGCTGACCTCGGCACCATCGGCGTCGATCCGCAGACGGCCGACCTCCACCTCACCTCGCTCTACGGCGCGCTGCGCGCGACCGGCTACGTCGAGCCGCCGCCGCCGGCCGCGGTGGACGGGCCGCCCGGATCGGAGCCGGTCGGTCAGACGGTCGTCGCGCTCGAGTGCGACGGCGACCTGACGCATCTGCTGGTCATGCGCGGCGACACGCTGCTGGCCGCGCGCGTGCTCCGCTTCGGGGTCACGCCGGCGCCGGTGCCGATGGCGGCGCTGCCAGCCGGTGCCGCCGAGTCGGCGGCGACCCCGGGCAAGGAATCAGCTCCACGCGCCGACAGCGACGAAACGATGGTCGTGGTCGACGACCTCGCCGAGGACGCGACCCGCGCCACGCGCCGTCACGGACTCGACTACTTCTCGCGCCTGCGCCGTGAAGTGACCCGCACCCTCTTCAAGCTCGGCCCGTCCGTGGCCGAGGCGCAGAAGGTGCTGTTGATGGGCACCGCGGTCCGTTCGCCCGAGTTCGTCGCGCACGTCGAATCGTCGCTGCGACTGCCGGTCGAAGTGGTGCGCCCCTACGACCGCGTCGCCCACAGCCTGAACGCGGAGGAACTCGAAACCGCCAACGCGGAAGGGGTGGCGGCGCTCGGCCTGGGCCTGCGACTCCTCGGCGCCATCGGTGGCAGCACGATCGAGTTCCGGCAGGAGGAGGTTCGCTACGCCCGCCGCTTCGACCAGGTCAAGGTGGCGCTGGCGTCGCTGGCGATCGTCCTGCTGGTCTGCGTTGCGCTGTTGTGCATCGAGCGGATCAAGCTGCATCGTCAGCGCGAATTCGAGCTCTTCGCCGCGGCGACAGCCGTACTCGCCGAGCATTCGACGCACGCCGCTTCGACCGAACTCTACGAACAGGTGAACGGCGGCAAGGTCGCTCCTATCGACGCCGTCCGCAAGGCGCTCGCGGAGCTCAAGCGCTCCAAGGACGACCTCGCCTCGGAACTTGGTCGCTCGAGCTCGATCCCGCGGCTGCCTTCGGGCCTCGACTACTTGAACGCCGTGGTTGGCGCGATCGATCGCGATCTGAAGAAGATCGGCCGCCTGCAGTTGACCGCCATCGATCTCGACGTCGGCAAGGACAAGCCCTCGCTCAAGCTGAGCGGGATCCTCACCTCGCCGGAGAGCGTCGACGCGCTGGTGCGGGCGATCCGCGACTGTCCGGCCGTGGCGTCCGTGCAGGAGCCGTCGACTTCAGGCACGAAGGACGGTCGCCTGCAGGTCAGCAACCTCGAGATCGACCTGGTGATCGGCTTCGATCCACGGTCGTCGTCGAAGGGAGGCACGCCGTGAAGGAAGTCGATTTCGTCAAGTTGACGCTCTGGTTGGCGGGTCTGCTGATCGTGGCGTTCTTTGGCGGCTGGCTCTGGTTCGGGCGCAAGATCACCGCGCTCGAGCGCGACATCGTCTCCACCAGCACGATCTGCCGCGAAGTCGGCGAGGTCGCGAAGGACATCAAGCTGCTCGAGGACGAGAAGAAGAACGACAAGGCGCCGCTCGACTCCGCCGACAAGGCGGGGATCCTGAGCTACTTCAGCGCGCAGGCGCAGCGCAGCCAGTTCAACCCCTCGTCCGACTACCTGTTCAAGCCGCGTGATCCGGAGAAGAACAGCAAGGGCGGCTTCGTCGACCAGAGCTTCGTGGTCGACTTCAAGAAGGACAAGCCCAAGCACCGCGATCAGTTGATGAAGTTCCTCTACAACTGCGAGTCGCAGTCGCGTCGCATCAAGCTGCAGAAGGCGCGCTTGACGCTGGCCGACGAGAACGCCGTGACCGACTTCTGGAACGCTGACTCGCTCACCTTCGTGCGACGCGATCCGGCCAAGTCGACGGCCGCCGGCAACTGAGCGAAGCGTGGCGCGAGCCCGCCTCGCTGTGACTCTCCCGGTGCGCGACTGCGTGGTCGGCCTGCTGGCCGCGCTGGCGTTTCAGGGCTGCGCCGCGTTTCCGGCACCCGCCGAATCCGCGCGCCGTCTCGGGCAGGACCTGTTCGTGGTGGTGACCGCGCCGCTGCAGGTGCCCTGGGTTGCCGCGCGCGACGCGTGGAACTTCACCGATGGGCCGGACCACTCCCGCGGCTGGGTGCCGCTGCTGTTCGTCGGCGACTGCGTGCTGCAGACGGGACTCGCGGCGTTCCACCTGATCGATGTTGCGGCGACCCCGCTCCACTTCGTGGCGGGCAACGGGCCGGCAGCGGTCTACGACGGCTTCTCGCTGCCGCATCAGCCGGCCGACGCGCCGCTCGCTCCGGCCGCGGGGGAGATGCTCCTCTGGGGGGCTGCCGGTGCCGGGGGAGTCGTCATCGGCTGGTGGTTCGGCGGCACCTACGTGCCTCACGTCTTCCGTTTCTTCGCGGGCTGAGCGGGAGGGGCCGGCGGGGTGTCGATCGGCCGGCGCAGCACCTCCTTCCAGCCAAAGCCGAGGCGGTTGTCGGTGACCTTCACCCAGTCGATCTCGAACGCGAAGAAGCGTTCGCGGGTCGCGGCGGCGAGGTGGCGGGCCGCGGCGGGATGGCGGCGCAAGTAGCAGTCGCGCGCGGCGGTCGCGGAGATGCCGCGCAGCGCCACGATCCGCCCCTGAAACTGCGCGCCGTGCAGGGCGTTCAGCTCGCGAGGCACCCTCCAGACCGAGCCGGCGCCGCGCGGGTCACGCCGCGCCTCGCGGGAGTGGCGGCTGGCGGGCGAGGTGATGAAGTAGAGGGTGAAGCCCGAGGGGGCGGCCGCGAAGAAGAGCGGCGTGCTCCAACTGCCGCTCGCCGAAGCGGTGGCCAGCGCGAAGACCCGGCAGCCGCGGGTGAGCTCGGTCCAAGTACGGGTGGCGGCGTCCTGGCGCGTCATGGCGCGCAGGATACGCAGCCGCGGCGAACGCGCGCGCGCGCGCTATCCTCGCGACCCCTCTCCGAGTCTCGATGACGGACGCGACGGGCGATCGCGGAAAGCGCGTCGAGATCGGTGGGAACTCGAGGAAGGCCGCTCGCGACCATGGATCAGCGCACCAACACCGACCAGCTCAAGATCACCGACGAACGCACCGGCAAGACCTACCTGCTCCCGATCGTCGACGGCGCGATCCGCGCGCTCGACTTGCGACAGATCAAGACGGGCGCGGACGACTTCGGCTTGATGGCCTACGACCCCGCGTTCATGAATACGGCGTCGTGTCGTTCTTCCGTGACCTACCTCGACGGTGACGCCGGGATCCTGCGCTACCGCGGCTACCCGATCGAGCAGCTCGCCGAGAAGTGCACGTTCCTCGAGGTCGCCTGGCTGCTGGTGTTCGGCGAACTGCCGAACAAGTCGCAACTCGAAGGGTGGGAGAAAGAGGTCGGCCATCACACGCTGATCCACGAGAACGTCAAGCAGATCATCGACGCGTTCCGCTACGACGCCCATCCGATGGGCATCTTGATCGGCGTCGCGGCTGCGCTCTCGACGCTCTACAAGGACGCGTCGGACGTGAAGAACCCGCAGTTGCGCCGCCTGCAGATGGTGCGGCTGCTCGGCAAGATGCCGACCATCGCGGCCTTCGCCTATCGCCACAGTCTCGGGCAGCGCGTCACCTATCCCGACAACCGCGCGACCTACACCGGCAACTTCCTGCGCATGCTGTTCGACGTCGGTGGCGGCGGCTGGCAGCCGCATCCGGTGCTCGAGAAGACGCTCGAGGTGCTCTTCATCCTGCACGCCGACCACGAGCAGAACTGCTCCACCAACGCGATGCGCGCGGTGACCAGCTCGCAGGTCGATCCCTTCTCCGGCGTCGCTGCGGCGACCGCCGCGCTCTATGGACCGCTCCATGGCGGCGCCAACGAAGCGGTGCTGCGGATGCTGAGCGAGATCGGTTCGGTCGCGAAGGTCCCCGACTTCATCAAGTCGGTGAAGACCGGCGAGCGGCGCCTGATGGGGTTCGGCCACCGCGTCTACAAGAACTACGACCCGCGCGCGCGCATCATCAAGGAGTGCGCGTACAAGGTCTTCGAGGTCACCGGCAAGAATCCGCTGCTTGAGATCGCACTCGAGCTCGAGCGCATCGCGTTGCAGGATTCCTACTTCGTCGATCGCAAGCTCTACCCCAACGTCGACTTCTATTCGGGCCTCATCTACCAGGCGATGGGGTTCCCGACCGAGATGTTCTCGGTGCTGTTCGCCATCCCGCGCACGGCCGGCTGGCTCGCGCAGTGGGAAGAGCAGATGCGCGATCCGGAGACGAAGATCGCTCGCCCGCGCCAGATCTACTGCGGCGCCGACAAGCGCGACGTGCCACCGATGGTCGGACGCGGCTGAAGCAGCCGCCGCGGCGGCGCGGCCCTGCTCGAGCCTGAATCATGTACCGCTGGGTGATCGCCTGGCGCTGGCTGAAGAGCCTGCCGATCCTCTGGGTTTCGGTGGTTGGCGTCCTTCTGGGCGTCGCCTCGATCCTGGTGGTCGATTCGATCTTCAATGGCGTCACGCAGGAGCTGTCGCGCATCTGGCGCGGCAGCGCTTCCGACATCACCGTGCAGACGACGGTGATCCAGCGCGGCGAGTCGGGCGCGACGCTGCCGACCGATGCGATGGTCCGCACGATCCTCGCGACGGATCACGTGGTGGGCGCGGCGCCGCGCTTGCGCCGGCCGTGCATCCTGCCGCCCGGGATGAAGCTCCCGGAGGTGATCGCGATCGGCTCGATCTCGCGACGCTCGGTGCTCGACGTGATCGGAGTCGATCCCGCGGCGGAGGCCTCGGTCGGCGATTTCATGAGCTTCCTCGCGCGCGCTCCGGCGCCGAATCGGGTGCCCGATCTCGCCCGTCCGTTCGATCGAGGCGATCTGCCGCCGTCGAGTTCGCCCGCGATCCCGCTGCTGATCGGCGAGCGCTGCGCGCAGGCGCTGCGACTCGAGCGCGGCGCGCTGATCGAGCTGATGACGATTCCCGACATGGACGACGCGACGACGCGCGAGCACGGGGTCGAGGCGCAAGCGGCCCTGTTCGAGGTCGTGGGCACCTTCCAGACCGAGTCCTTCATCGAGGACCTGACGCGGGCCTACGCGCCGCGGGCGCAGTTGCAGCGTTTCGCCGGCACGCTGGCGGCCTCGACCGAGATTGCCGTGAAGGCCGCGGCAGGCGTCGACCTCGTCGAGATGTGCGCGCGGCTCGAAGCGCGCCTGGCTCCCTACCGTCTCCGTGACGACTTCGAGACGCCGATCCTGACCTGGGAGATGAAGGCGGCCGAGATCCTCCACGCGATCGACAATCAGCGGCAGGTGCTCGACCTCTGCCTGTTCTTCATCGTCATCGTCGCCGGCTTCAATCTGCTGGTCTCGATCCATCTGCTGGTGAGCGAGAAGCTCCGCGACGTCGGCACGCTGGCGGCGCTCGGCGGCTCGGCCCTGGGGATCGCGTCGATCTTCACCGCGCTGGGGACCCTGGTCACGGTGATCGGCGCCCTGCTCGGGCTGGTCTCGGGCGCGCTGATCGCGCAGAACATCAATGCGCTCCACGACGGGATCTCGCGCTGGACCGGCAAACGGCTGTGGGACGCCGGCGTCTATTTCTTCGAGCGCATTCCGGTCGCCTTCCAGCCGGAGCTGATCGGCCTGGCGGTGGCGGCCACCTTCGCGGTGACGCTGCTCTTCGCCTTCCTCGCCTCCCTGCGTGTCGCGCGCCTCGATCCGGTCGAGACGCTGCGCCACGATTGAGGTGACGATGGCTCGCCCCGCGCCTCTGCCTCCCGCCGATCTGCGTGAACTCCTCGCCCGCCTCGCGGCGAACGGCGAGCTCGTCGAAGTCGATGTCGAGGTCGACTCGCGTCTCGAAGTGGCCGAGATCCATCGTCGCGTCATCGCGGCCGGCGGACCAGCGCTCCTGTTCCGGCGGGTGAAAAGCAGCCCGTTCCGTCTGGTGACCAACCTGTTCGGCAACGCGCGGAGGGTCGAGATCGCGTTTGGCCGACCGCACGAGTTCGTCGCCGATCTGGTTCGATTCGCGCAGGAGCTGCCGCCGCCGTCGCTTGGGAAGTTCTGGCGCGCGCGCGGGCTGCTGGCTCGCCTGGCCCGCGTCGGCATGCGTCGTTCGTCGCGTGCGCCGATCACCGAAGTGGTCGAGGCCCCGCGCCTCGACGAACTGCCGCTCACGCAGTCGTGGTCGCAAGATGGCGGCTGCTTCGCGACGCTTCCGCTGGTGTACACCGAGGCGCTCGACGCCGACGGGCGACCGGGCGGGCCGGGGAACCTCGGCATCTATCGCATGCAGCGCCACGGCGATCGCGCCACCGGCATGCATTGGCAGATCGCCAAGGGCGGCGGCTTCCACCATCACGCGGCGGAAGCTCGTGGCCTCGACCTGCCGACGACCGTCTTCTTCGGCGGCCCTCCGGCCGCGCTGGCCGCCGCGCTGGCGCCGCTGCCGGAGAACGTCCCCGAGCTGCTCCTCGCGTCGTTGCTGCTCGGTCGTCGGCTGCCGCTGGTGCATGACGCGCGCGCGCCGCATGCGCTGCTTGCCGATGCGGAGTTCGCGCTGGTCGGAAAGGTGCGCGCCGGGGTGCGGCGACCCGAAGGGCCATTTGGCGACCACTACGGCTACTACTCGCTGACGCACGACTTCCCAGTCTTCGAGGTCGAGCAGCGCTTCCGCCGACGCGATGCGATCCTGCCAGCGACCGTCGTCGGCAAGCCGCGCCAGGAGGACTTCTTCCTCGGCGACTTCCTGCAGGGGCTGCTGGCACCGCTGTTCCCGTTGGCGATGCCGAGCGTCGTCGACCTCTGGTCCTACGGCGAGACGGGTTACCACGCGCTCGCCGCGGCGGTCGTTCGCGACCGCTACAAGCGCGAGGCAATGGTCAGCGCGTTCCGGATCCTTGGCGAAGGGCAGCTGTCGCTCACCAAGTTCCTGCTGCTGACCGATCAGCAAATCGACCTGCACGACTTCAAGAAGCTGCTGGTCCACGTGCTGGCGCGCACCCGGATCGAAACCGACCTGTTCGTCTTCCCGAACCTCTCGATGGACACGCTCGACTACGCAGGAGCCAAGCTGAACCAAGGCAGCAAGGGGGTCCTGCTCGGGCTCGGGGAGCCGGTCCGAACGCTGCCCACGGAGTTCTCGGGAGCGGCGCCGGCGGGGGTCCGTGCGCTCGCGCCGTTCTGCGCGGGATGCCTCGTGGTCGAGGGGCCGCTCCACACGGCGGATCCCGGCTTCGCGGAGCGACTTGCCGCCGACCGGTCGCTTGGCTCCTGGCCGCTCGTGGTGCTGACGGATGACGTGGCTCGCGCGACGGCCAGCAGCGTCAACTTCCTGTGGACCACGTTCACTCGATTCGATCCCGCGCGCGACCTCTTCGCGGCGGAGGAGACCCTGGTGGAGCGGCAACTCGTCCGGCGGCCGCCGCTGGTGATCGATGCCCGAATGAAGGGACATCTTCCCGACGAGCTCTTCTGCGACCCGGTGACCCGTGCCACCGTCGATCGCCGCTGGGCGGAGTACTTTCCCCGCGGGATGGCGGCCGGCGACTCCGATCGAGGCCACCTCGATGCCCCGCAGGGGGCGGGCGGCCGGTGACCACGGGGGCGGAAGAAGAGAAGCAGCCGGTGCGGCGAATCGCCGATGAGGGGTTGCCGGAAGGGTCGCTTGGCCGTCGTTTCGCCCCCGACGACGCGCGTTGCGAACTTTGCGGTGAACCGCAGCTCGACCGTCACTGCAAGGTGGTCTGCCCCCGTTGTGGCTTCATTCGCGACTGCTCCGACCCCTGATTTCGGGAGTGCCGACGGCGGGACGGCCGCTAAAGTTGCCGCCCTCACTCGGACCTGGCGACCCTCTAGGAACCTGGAGCTTTCGTGCTCGCGAGCCCTCCCGCTGCAGCTCCTGTCGTCGAGTCGAAGCCGGTCGCGCGTCCGCGCCACTGTGAAGTCGCCGAGCCTTGGCGCCGCCCGTGGTGGTGGTGCTCGAGGGGTGACATCCCCACGCTCGGGTGGATTGTCCTCCTGCACGGCTCGCTGTTGGTGGCGCCCTTCATCACGGAGCGGCCCTCGCTGGGGCTGCTGGTCACGACCTACGTCCTCACCATGCTCGGTGGCCTCGGAACGACGGTGGCCTACCATCGCGGGCTTGCCCACGGCGCCGTCAAGCTCCATTGGCTCGTCGAACAGCCGCTGATCTTCTTCGCCGCCCTGAACGGATCGGGCACGCCGCTGACCTGGGCCGCGAATCATCGACTCCACCACGCCACCAGCGATTCGATCGAGGACATCTCCTCGCCGTCGCAGGGCGGATTCTGGTGGGCGCATCTGCGGTGGCTCTGGCAGGCCGGACAGGCTCCGGTCGCGCGCTATTGCGGCCCTCTGATGTCGAAATCGCGCTACAGCGTCTGGACGCACCTGCAGATTCCGCTGCTCGCGTTGTCCTTCTTCGGCCCGATGCTGATTTCGCCGACGGCCTGGTTCTGGCTCGGTCCGGCGCGCCTGCTGGTGGCGCTCCATCTGCAGTGCACCATCAACAGCATCTGCCACCTCGGCGACGCCGATTCGGTCGGCGGCAGCAGCAAGAACGTCTGGTGGCTCGCGCCGTTCCACTTCATGCAGGGCGAGAACTGGCATCGCAACCACCACGACGACCCGTCGGATGCTCGCATCGGCCGCAAGCCTGCCGAGATCGACGTCGGTTGGTGGACGATCGTCGCCTTCCGTGCGCTCGGCCTCGCGTCGGGCGTCCAGCGGGCGCGCAGCGGCTCGCGCTGATCGACGCCGTGCGCTGAGCGAGTCCGCTGAAAAAGTGCGCTGTAAGAGTGCGCTGAGCAGCGGCCTGCCGGCGCCGCGAACTTCAGGCGCCGGTGCCGTGACCGAAGAGCGTGGGGGAGGCGTCACCGCTCTTCTCGGCGCGTCGCTTCACATTCACGATCTCGCCTTGCGCCAGCTGCTTCAACTCGGCGAGCCGCGCGAGCGCCTGCAGCGGCGTCAGCCGATCGACGTCGAGCCGGCGCAGCTCGCGCGCGATTCGATCGGCGATCCCGACCGCACCCGCGGCCGGCTCGGGCAGCGTGGTGCCCGCCGGCGCCGCCATCTTCGTGCGGCGCTCCACCTCGGGCGTCAGTCGCTCGAGATCGGCAAGCAGCACCTTGGCGCGCTCGATCACCGTCGGCGGGATTCCGGCGAGGCGAGCGACATGGAGTCCGTAGCTGCGGTCCGTACCGCCCGCGACGATTCGATGCAGGAAGAGGATCTCGTCGCCCCATTCGCGCACCGCGACGGAGAGGTTCACCACCGCTGGCAGCTCCTCGGCGAGCTGAGTGAGCTGGTGGTAGTGGGTCGCGAAGAACGTTCGGCAACGGATGGTGCCGGCGAGGTGCTCGGCGAGGGCGCGCGCGAGCGACATGCCGTCGAAGGTGCCCGTGCCGCGGCCGACTTCGTCGAGGATCACGAGGCTCTGATCGGTGGCGTGGTGGAGGACGTTGGCCGTTTCCGCCATTTCGACCATGAAGGTCGAGGCGCCGCGAGCCAGATCGTCGCTGGCGCCGACGCGCGTGAAGATGCGGTCGACCACGCCGATCGAGGCGCGCTTCGCCGGGACGAAGCTGCCTGCCTGCGCCAGCAGCACGATCAGCGCGTTCTGTCGCAGGTAGGTCGACTTGCCGGCCATGTTCGGACCGGTGATCAGGGCGAAGCACGCCCCGTCGCCGCCCAGCCGCGTGTCGTTCGCGACGAAGGCGCCGGGTGGGAGCGCCGCGGCGAGCACCGGGTGGCGCCCCTCGTCGATCTCCAGACGACGTGAGGCGTCGACTTGCGGGCGGACGAAGGCGTGCTCGCGCGCGGCCGCCGCGAAGCCCTGCAGCGCGTCGAGCTCGGCGAGCGCGGCGGCGAGCTCCTGCAGCGCGCGCGTCGAGGTCGACGCATCGGCGCGCACCTGCTCGAAGAGTTCGAGTTCGAGGCGCACCGAGCGCTCCTCGGCGGAGAGCACGCGCCCTTCGAGCTCCTTCAGTTCCGGCGTGATGTAGCGCTCGGCGTTCTTCAGCGTCTGCTTGCGGATGTAGTCGGCGGGCACCCGATCGCGCTGGGCGTGGGTGATCTCGAGGTAGTAGCCGAAGACGCTGTTGAAGCCGACCTTCAGCGTCGGGATCTGCGTGCGCTCGACTTCGCGGCGCTGCAGATCGGCGAGGATCGCCTGCACGTCGAAGCGCAATCGACGCAGCTCGTCGAGTTCGGCGTGGAAACCGGCGCGGATGAAGCCGCCTTCCTTGGTGGAAAGCGGCGGGGCATCGTCGATCGCCCGTTCCAGCAGTTCCTGCAGCGCGGGCGGCGCCACCAGCCGGAACTGCAGCGCGTTCAGCTTCGCCGAGCGAACGTCCGCGAGCGCAGTGCGCAGCGCCGGCAACCGGCGCAATGTGTCGCGCAACTGCGCGAGGTCGCGCGGGCTGCCGCGTCGCGCGGCGAGGCGTGCCACGATGCGCTCGAGGTCGAAGATGCCTTCGAGCTGATCGCGCAGCGCGCCGCGGCGGCCATCGGCCGTGGCGAGCTCATCGACGGCGGCGAGGCGCGCGTCGATCGCCGCCGGGTCGCACAGCGGCGCGGCGAGCCAGTCGCGCAGGAGCCGCGCGCCCGCCGCGGTTCGCGTGCGGTCGACCACGGCCAGCAGCGAGCCTTCGCGTCGCCGCTCGCGCGTCGTCTCGAACAGCTCGAGCGCCTGGATCGCGGCGCGGTCGAGACGCATGGTGCCGTCGTCGGCGCGTCGCCGTGGCGGCAGCAGGTGGTCGATGGCGCCGCGCTGCGTGTCGCGCGCGTAGGCGACCAGCGCCGCCGCCGGTCCGATGACCGGATCGTCCTGCTCGAGGCCGAAGCCGGCGAGGTCGCCGACGGCGAACTGCTCGCACAGCAGCTTGCGGCCGAGGTCGGCGGCGAAGTCGTGATCGGGGCGCCACGCGAGCGCAGGGCCCTCAACGCCAGCGGCAAGCAGGTAGGCGGCGGCCGGCGGCGCCTTCTCCTTCCAGGCGAGCGGCAGCAGGAGTTCGGCCGGCGCGAGGCGATGCAGCTCGTCGCGCAGCCGCTCGGCAACGAAGCTCGCGGCCTCGAAGTGGCCAGTCGAAAGGTCGAGCCAGGCGAGCGCGAAGGCGGGCTCGGCGCCGCGCCGGTCGAGCGCGAGCGCCGCCAGGAAGTTGTGCCGACCGCTGTCGAGCAACGCCTCCTCGAGGAGGGTGCCGGCGGTGACGACGCGGGTGACGGCGCGCTCGACCAGCCCCTTCGCCTGCTTGGGGTCCTCGACCTGGTCGCACACCACGACGGTATGGCCCGCCTGGATCAACCGGCGCAGGTGGGTGTCGACGGTGCGCACCGGCACCCCGGCCATCGGCAGGTCCTGCTCCTTGCTGCGCGAGGTGAGCGTGATTCCCAGCACGCGCGCGGCCACCTTGGCGTCTTCGAAGAAGAGCTCGAAGAAGTCGCCCATCCGGAAGAAGAGCAGCGCGTCGGGGTACTGCCGCTTGACACCGAAGTACTGCTGGAGCATCGGCGAGTGGTGGTCGCCGCTCTCCGTCACGGAACGAGCTCGATGGCGATCGGCGTCGTCGCGTGGTCGCTCTTGGCGAGCGTGACCGCCACCAGGTTCAGCGTCATGCCCGCGAAGGCGGGGTCGGTGCCCGGATCGAGGTCGACGGTCGCGTTGGCGCGACCGTTCGCGTCGAGCGTGCCGAGGAAGCCTGGAAGGAAGGGCAGCAGACCGAGCGCGAGTTGGGTGATCGCGTCGTAGTTGAGGTCGACATGCACCTTGCCGAACTGGAAGCCGGGCGCGGTGCCGGAGACGCCAGCGAGGACGACGTAGTTGCGGTTCGCGAAGCCGGCGCCGAGGTTGAGCTGCAGCTGCGAAGTGCCGCCGGCGGCCAGCGACAGGTAGCCGGTGTCGCGCCAGAGCTCCGGTTCGGTGCCGGCGGCCAGGCTGTAGAGCTCGAGGTCGTCGACGTTCCAGCCGCCGAACTGCAAGCCGCCATCGCTCACCATCTTGAACCGGACCGCGACGGCGGCGTTCCCATCGGCGATCGAAGAGACGTCGAGATTCTGCAGCGACCACGCGTCGTCGATCAGGTGATCGCTGCCGCCGCCGACCGGATTGCTCCACTGCAGCACGCCGTTGACGCGGATCTCGGCCTGGTCGTAGACGCCATCCTCGACGCCGAGCCAGCGCGCGTAGCGCAGGTGAACATGGTCCTGTGCGCTGGCATCGATGGTGGGGGAGAGCAGGTAGCAGTTGGCGTTGGCGCGGTACTCGCCGTTGAAGCCGCTGCCGCCGAGGTCGGTGCCGTACGCTTTCGTGCCCGCGTAGGCGGCGTTCGGATCGGTGCTCTTGCCGGCTGGAGTGCCGAGCTGCCAGTCGTCGTTGGTGCTGCCGTGCGTCCAGCCGGTGGCGCCGCTCTCGAAGTCCTCGAAGTAGAAGCGCTGCGGCTGTCCGACCTGGAAGGTGAAGTCGCCGAGGCTCGGAAGGCGTTCGGTGTTGCCGCTGCTGTCGGTGGCGAGCAGGGCGTAGCGGATGGTGGTGCCGGCCGGTTGCGCCGCGATCTCGCCGACCCACTCATCCGCAAGCGCGGTCGGGGTCATCGGCGTGACGACGAGGCCGGCGCCCGCATCCCACTGCAGCTCGCACGAAGTCGGCGCCGCGCTGGTGTTCGAGGTGACGGTGGCGCGAGCGGCGTAGGGGTTCCACGAATCGGCGCTGCCGGCGATCGGCGCATGAACGACGGTCATGTCGATCGGCTCGGCGTAGGTCCCGAGCCCTGCGGCGACCGACTTCACGATCAGCTCGGCCAGCACGAAGTCGTTCGCGCTCACGCCGTAGGTGTCGCCGGACCCATGGATGTAGGGCGAATAGTGGTCGACATCCTCGAAGTAGAAAGCCGCCGGGTAGCCGTCGTAATAGAAGCTCTTGTGGTCGCTGGTGCCGCCGCCGAGCGACTTCTTCACGACCGGCAGCGTCGGCACGTAGAGCAGCGAGATCTGCTCGAGATCGTCAGTGAGCCAAGTGGTCGTGTCGTTGGTCACGAAGTCGAGGTCGAGCGTGTCGGTCGGGTCGCGATACGCGTTCATGTCGGTGTTCAGCATCGCGATGACTTCGACGCCCTGGTTCACCAGGTCTTGCGAATAGGCGTCGCTGCCGACGAGCCCGAACTCTTCGGACGAGAAGAGGCAGAAGCGCACTGTGTAGCGGAACTGCTGTCCCGAGGCCGCGAAGATCCGCGCCAGCTCCAGCACGGCAGCGGTGCCCGATCCGTTGTCGTCGGCGCCGGGAGCGCGAGTGGCCGGGCCGGCGTAGTTGATCGTGTCGTAGTGCGCGCCGACGATCACGACTTTCGCGGGTTCGAGCGCGCCGGGCAGATCCGCGATGACGTTGTCGGCGTTGCCATCGAAGCTGTGCAGCGAGGCCGCGAGCCCGAGCGCCTGCAAGCGCGCGAGCAGATCGTTCTGCGCGTTGGTGCCGCCGGTCTGATCGGATCGGCGCGTGTGGAAGTTGTTCGAGTAGTAGTTCACGTCCGCGTCGAGATTGGCCTGCGTGACGCCGTTGACCAGCGCCGTGACGCGCGGGTCGGCGACGGCGGGCGCGCGGCGGGTCGTCGGCGACGGCGCGTGGCGTGAGCCGCGGGCGGGGCTCATTCGCCGCGTCGGCACCGCGATGACGCCGTCGTGGAACGGCTCGCGTGTCCGGTTCAGCACGAGGTCGCAGAGATCGACGCCAAGCGGCGCCGGCACCGCGATCAGCGCCTGAGTCGCCTGCAGGTCGAGCACTCGCAGGCCGGCGACGGGTCGCAGCGACTCGCCCGGGAGCAGCGTCAACGCGAAGAGCCGTTCGTCCGCCGCGAACGCTCCGAGCGAGCGGCTGCCGGGGTAGCTGGTGCGAGCGCGCGCCAGGTCGCTGGCATCGCCGAGCGCCAGCGCGAGGCCCTGGAAGCAGCCGCGCAGATCGAACTGCCGCGCGAGCAGCTGCACCTCATCCTCGTTGCGGACCGGCTCGATGGCGATCCACTGCGGTGACGCGCCATGCAGGGCGATCGGCAGCGGCGCCAGGATGGACGGCGACAACGGTGCGCTACCAAGCGCGAGGAACGTCGCAAGCAGCGGGCGAAGAGGCATGTCGGACTCCTGGCGAGTGCGCGTGTCCGGTCGGTCGAAGCGGGCCGGATGATAGGCTCGCCTCGATGGTCGCGCCCTACCGCATGCTCGCATTCGATCTCGACGGGACGCTGCTCGAGGCGGACGGACAGCTCGCCGCCGAAAGCGCCGCCTTCCTGCACGCGCTCGCCGAGAGCGGCGTCCTCGTGGTCGCGGCCACCGGACGCCGTCTGCAGAGCGCATTGCCGCACTTGCGGCGCGCCCGCCTTTCCGGCGCCTGCGTGGTCCACAACGGCGGTCAGATCGCCGACATCGCGAGCTCGACGACGCTCGCGCTGCAGGCGTTGGCGCCTCCATGCGTGAGCGCCTTGATCGATCGGCTCGAGCTGCACGGCTTCGCTCCGGTCCTCTTCACCGATGCGCCGCCCGGGCCGCGCGAGATCGTCTGGGCGGTCGGCGCTCCCGATCCGACCGGTTTTCTCGGCTGGTATGCGCGCTACGCCGCCGGCCATTGCCAGACGATGCGGCCACCGCTGGCCGCCGGCGCCGAGGCGGTGCTCCGCGTCGTGACGCACGGCCGCGAGTCCGACCTGCTGCAGCTGGTGCGCACCGTGGAGAACGAGCAGCGCGGCGCCGTGCGCGGCTTCGTGCAGGAGGAACTGGCGGTCGACGGCCATCGCGCCGAGTTCCTTGCGCGCAGCGCGGACAAATGGAGCGGAGTCGCCTGGGTCGCGCAGCGCGCCGCCATCGACGCCTCGGCGATCGTCGCGGTCGGGGACGACAACAACGACGTCGAACTGCTGCGGGGCGCCGGCCATTCGTTGGCCGCGCCCGATTCGAGCGCCGCGGCGCGTGCCGCCGCGCGTGAGTGCCTGTCCGGCGATGGCCCGCGCGCGGTGGTGGCCGCGCTGCGTCGCCTCTTCGCCCTGCGGTGACCGATTGCTAGACCTCTGCGCCGCGACGCCCGCATCGGGCGCCGACTCAGCCACAGGATCCTCTCATGGCCAGCCGCCACGCGGTCGCAGATGTCTCTGAATTCACGGCAGGTCGCGGACGTGCGGTCGAAGTGGAGGGCCGTGCGATCGCCCTGTTCCAGATCGACGGCACGTTCCTCGCCATCGACAACAGCTGCCCGCATCGCGGCGGTCCGCTCGCCGACGGTCCGCTGATGGGGACGACGGTGACCTGTCCGTGGCACGGTTGGCAGTTCGACTGCACCACCGGCAAGTCGACGCGCAATCCGGCCGTCTGCGTCGCGAGCTACCCGACCAGCGTCGAAGGGACGACCCTCTACGTCGAGGTTTGACGCTGGAGCGTGTCCATGGCGCAGGTCGATCGGAGAGTCCCGGCTGGAGTCCCGGCTGCGATCGCGACGTGCGCGGTGATGGTGCTGCTGGCGGGCTGCCGCTGCGCGCCCGAGCTGTCGTGGAAACGGGTCACCTTTTCCGACGTCGATCGTGACCTCGTGTTCGGCAGCTGCCGCGAAGTCGTGGTGTCGCACTACGGCGGCACCAGGATCCACATCGATGCGAAGGCCGGGAAGATCGAGACCGGTCTGATCGAGGAGACGATCCGCGGAAAGGTGCTGCGCCAGCAGTGCTACGTCGACGTGACCGAGCACGACGGCCTGCTCGAACTCGCGCTGATCGCGCCGATGTCGCGTCGCGAGTTCGATGCCTCCGAGGATCCGCCGGTGTGCTGGGTCGACCTCGGCTCGGACGTCGTGGTCGAGGGGATCCTGCTCGACGAGATCTGCGGCCGGGTGCTCACCTACGACCTCGATGCCCGTGTCGTGTCGACGACTCTGCCGCGCGTCGAGCGGTCGCCCTGAGCACGCGCCCGCGGCTCGGGAAGCGGTTCCGGCCGGAAGAGAGTTCCCATCCGCGCCGCGGCGCGCCCCGTCCGCCGACTCGCGTCAAGTCGTTTCGACGCGCGTCCGAAGCGTTCCCGCGAGCGAGCGAAATGCTCGCGAGGGGATGGGCAGGATGGCGGACCGCGCGCGAACCACCGAACAAGGCCACGAGATCGCGCTGAAGCTGCGCGCCCACCCGGGCCGACTGCGGCCGCTGCTGCGTCCTGAACACGACGGCTGGAGCGCGATCTCGCTGCCGCTGATGTTCCTCGCGGGGCTCGCGTTCGAGAGCCTCTTCGCGCAGCACCACGCGCGTCTCGCCGAGGTGACGCTGAACATCATCACCGTCGCCGGCATCATCAGCTTCGCGGTACAGCGAGTCCGGGCGCGGACGCTCGATTCGAACCACCCGCTCCTTCTGCTCGGTTCGGTGCTGCTGCTGGCCGGCGCCGGCGGCTGCCTGCTCGGCCTGTTCCACTCCGACGTCGTTCCCGAACTGATGCTGAAGACGATCGGCACCGTGATGATGCTGTTCGCGATCGACCGCATGGAGCGGCGCAAGGTCTTCGACCTGTTGGAGAGCTCGGAGGAGTACCTCGAGAGCTTCTTCGAGTCGATGCCCGATCCGCTGGTGGTGATCGGCGAGGGGCGTCGCGTGGTCGCCGCCAATCGCGCCGCCATCCAGGCGTTCGGCGACACGATCCTCGGCCGCACCTGCTGCGAGGCCTACCTCGGCCACCAGGAGTGCGCCGCTTGCACGGTCACGCAGGCGTGGAACAAGCGCAAGCCGCGGTTCGAGCTCGTCCGCGACGAACGCGGCGCGCGGCGCTACGAGGTGACGACGTTCCCGCTGTTCGGCCCGCGCGGCTTCTCGGGGAAGCTCCTGCAGCAGATCCGTGACGTCTCGGCGCATGCCGAGTCGGAGGATCGCGCGAGCCTCCTCCACGACGTGGTGAACAGCGTCGTCGATCCGGTGCTGACGCTCGGGCTGCGCGGCGAGCTGCGCCATCGCAATCGCTCCGCCGAGGCGATGTTCGGCCCGCTGCAGGACGGGCCGACCCCGATCGACGGCGAGGTGCTGCCGTTCGCCGAGGAGGCCGGCCGCGAGTCGTTCGTGCGCGCGCTGCGCGAGTTCATGCCCTGGGATGCCGAATCGAAGCTGCGCGGCCGCGACGGCCAGGAGCGCGTGGTCACGCTGGCGTTGTCGCCGATCCGCGCGCTCGACGATCGGCTGCTCGGCACCGTGGTCGTGGTCCGCGACGTGACGGAGCTCAAGCGGCTCGAAACGCAGGTGGCGCAGAACGAGAAGCTCTCCGCGATCGGGGAACTCGTGTCGGGCGTCGCGCACGAGCTCAACAACCCGCTCACCGCCGTCTTCGGCTTCGCGCAGCTCCTCTTGAGCGAGAACCTCCCCGAAGAGCAGAAGGAGGAGGTGCGCCACATCTTCACGCATGCGCAGCGCTGCAAGCGGATCATCGATGGTCTGCTCAAGTTCGCGCGCCGCCACCAGGCCGAACGCGTGCGCGCCAACTTGAACGAAGTGGTGCAGTCGACCGTCGACCTGCTCGGCTACCAGATGCGCTTGGCGAACGTGCGCGTCGACACCGAACTCGATCCCGCGTTGCCCGACTCGATGATGGACTCGTTCCAGCTGCAGCAGGTCCTGATCAACCTGCTGACCAACGCGCAGCACGCGATCGGCGAATCCAAACGACCCGGCGTCGTGAAGCTGCGATCGCGCTGCGAGAGCGGCCGGCTCGTGCTCGAAGTCGAGGACAACGGCTGCGGGATGCCGGAGCACGTGCTGCGCCGCATCTTCGACCCGTTCTTCACGACCAAGGGAGTCGGCAAAGGGACGGGGCTCGGGCTCTCCCTCAGCTACGGCATCGTGCGCGAGCATGGCGGCACGCTCGCCGCAACCAGTCGTCCCGGCGAGGGGACGACCTTCCGGTTCGACCTCCCGATCGTCGCGCAGCCCGCCGGGAGCGCGGCGATCATCACCGAGGCGACCAAGGCGCTGCCGATCGCCCACTCGCGGATCCTGGTCGTCGATGACGAGCCGATCATCCTCGAGCTGATGCAGAGCTTCCTGCGCAGCGACGGCCACACGGTGGTCACTGCCACGAACGTCGTCGACGCGCTCGCCGAAGTGGAGCGCGAGGACTTCGACCTCGTCTTCTCCGACTGGCGGATGCCCGGGCAGGGCGGCGCCGAGCTCTACGAGCAGCTCGTCGAGCGGCGCGCCGACTACCGCGGCCGCGTGGTCTTCCTCACCGGCGATTCGTTGTCGAACGAGGTGGTGCGCGTCGCGCAGCAAGATGGCAACTCGGTGCTGAACAAGCCGTTTTCCCTCGACTCGATCCGAACCGCGATCCAGCGGACGTGCGCCCCGGTGGAGCCGCTCGCCAATCGGGCGCCCGAGGCGGGAGCGGTGCCCCAGGCCGCTCCGCTTGCAGGCTCCTCCGCGCGTCCCTAGAAAGACGCCATCCAAACCACCAGACGCAAGGTCGAACGGCAGACTTCGATCGACCGGCGACGCAACCCGACGGAGGTCCCTTCATGGTGACCCTCTCCGACAATGCACAGAAGGCCGTCAAGGGATTCATCGAGCAGGATCAGCAGCTCAAGGGCAAGGCGCTGCGCGTCTTCGTCCAGGGCGGCGGCTGCTCCGGGTTCCAGTACGGCTTTACCTTCTCCGAGAAGCAGCCGGGCGATGAAGTCACCCCGCTACGTGACTTCGAGGTGGTCATCGACCCGATGAGCATGCCCTACCTGAATGGCGTGCAGATCGACTGGGTCGAGAGCATGACCGGCCAGTCGGGCTTCACGGTGAAGAACCCCAACGCCAGCGGCGGTTGCGGCTGCGGGAAGTCCTTCTCCGCGTGAGCCGTTCGACGCCGAGGCCGCGCGCCGCTCGAGCGCGCGCTGCCTCGGCCGATGGCGTTACTTGGCGCTTCCGCCCTGGATGCGGCCGGAAACGGCCAGCAGCCCGTTGCCGAGTTTCGCCATCTCACCGACTCCGCTCTCCGCCGCGGGCTCCACGCTGTGGAGGTGGGCGGAGAGGAGCGTCAGGCTCGCATCGGGCAGCGGGTCGAAACGAACGCCGGCGAGACGGCACCCGATCGGATCGACCGCGACGTGCTGGACGACGCCGACCGCGGCGAGGTCGCCTTCCGGCAGGCGGAAGTGAAGGGCCAGCTTCATCCCCGCTTCGAGCGTCTCATAGGTGCGCACGAGCGCGCCCCCGAGCGAGAGGTTCACGGTGGAGCCGAGGAACGCGGCGCCGGTCTGAGTGCTCGATTGGATCAATCCATCGGCGAGCATCCGCGAGCGCAGCCGCGTCGCCTTCCGACGATCATCGTCGTCGGCGGATGCCGGTGGCGCGTTGGCCGCCGGCTTCGCGGCCGCCTTCGACGATGTGACGGTCGCGGTTGGCTTCGGAGCGGCGGGCGCCACCGGCTTCGCGGTGGATCGTAAAGCTGGTTTCGCGGGACGGAGAGGTTGATCGTCGGCCATGGCAGCACCTTGATCCAAGGAGTTGCCGCTCCCATCGAACCGCGTGCCGACGCGGCTTGATCGTCGCAGGGATGCGGAGGCCCCTCGGGCCCGCAGATGGAAAAGGGTTCGCGTTCAGGCGGCGCCCGGACCGAGTGGCGTGCCCCGCGGCGGTCGCGGGCTCGCCGATGGAAAACGGCGGATGTGCTCCTAGCATCGCCGCCCTTTTGGCCCGTGGCGGCCCGACCCATCGCGGTCGCGGCGTCGCGAGCCTCTGCCGGGAAGACGCAAGATGCCCGTTCTGAGCGTGATCGGGGCCCAGTGGGGCGATGAAGGCAAGGGGAAGATCCTCGACCTGATCGCCGAGCGAGCCGATGTCGTCGTGCGCTACCAGGGCGGCGCAAACGCCGGGCACACGGTCGTCGTGGGGACCGAGAAGTTCGTCTTCCATCTGCTGCCGTCGGGCATCCTCCACCCCGGCAAACGCAACGTGATCGCCTCGGGCGTCGTCCTCGATGCGGGGCAACTCCTCGAAGAGATCGACGGTTTCTCTCAGCGCGGCATCGCCATCGACGGCCGCCTCTTCGTCTCGGCGGCCGCGCACCTCGTCTTCCCGTATCACAAGGCGCTCGACCGCGCCTCGGAAGGAGTGAAGGGCGGCACCAAGATCGGCACCACCGGCCGCGGCATCGGGCCGGCCTACGCCGACAAGATCTCGCGCACCGGTTTGCGCGTCGGCGACCTCTTCGACGAGAAGCGCTTCGCCGAGCGGCTGCGGGCCAACGTGATCGAGAAGAATCGCATCCTCGAAGCGCTCTACCACGCGCCGACGCTCGACTTCGATGCGATCCTCGCCGAGTTCCGCGCTTACGCCGTCCGCCTGAAGCCCTATGTCGCCGACACCTTCCACCTGTTGCGCGACTGCCTCGACGCCGGCCAGTACGTCTTCATCGAGGGCGCGCAGGGGATCCTGCTCGACGTCGACTTCGGCACCTATCCGTTCGTGACCTCGAGCAACTCCTCCGCGCTCGGCATCTCCGCGGGCACGGGCATCCCGCCGAAACGCGTCGGCGAGGTGCTCGCCGTCGCGAAGGCGTACACGACTCGCGTCGGCGAAGGGCCGTTCCCGACCGAGATGCCGCCCGCCGAGGCGGAGGCGTTGCGCAAACGGGGCGAGGAGTACGGTGCCACCACCGGTCGACCGCGCCGATGCGGGTGGTTCGACGGCGTGGCCGCGCGCTTCGCGGTGCAGGTGAACGGCGTCGATTCACTGGCGCTGACCAAGCTCGACACGCTGTCGGGCTACGAGTCGCTGCAGGTGTGCACGGCGTACGAGATCGACGGCCAGCTGACCGACCGCTTCCCGGTCGGGCTGACGCCGCTCGATCGAGTGAAGCCGCGCTACGAGAAGGTCGCCGGCTGGAGCGAGCCGCTGACCGGGATCCGGCGCTTCGCCGATCTGCCGCTCGCCGCGCGCGAGTACGTCGATTTCGTCGAGAACTACCTGCGGGTGCGCGCCACCATCCTCTCGGTGGGCCCGGCGCGCGACCAGACGATCTTCCGTTGAGCGCTCGCCTCGCGAAGCGACTCGGGTTCGGCGCGCTGCTGATCGCTTTGATCGGCGGCGGGCTGTGGCTCGACGCTTCCCGCGTCGCGGCAGGCTCGCGGCCGCTGTGGGCTCCGCTGCTGGCGACCCTCTTCGCGCTGGTGTCGGTGCGCGAGCTCGTCACGATGCTGACCGGCGCCGGCTGTCCGCTGCCGCGCGCTCCGTTGATCGGCGGCGCGGCGTTGCTGCTGCTCGGGCGAGTCCACATCGCCTTCCATCAGCTCGCGCGCGCCGAGGCGTGGAACGCGGCGCTGTTCGTCGGCGTCGTCATCGCGCTCGCGATCGTGCTTCTGCGCGACCGCGACGTGGCGAGCGGTGCTCGCCGCGCGGGCGGGGTCGCTCTCGTGCTGCTGTTCACGCAGCTGTCGGCGACGATGATCGATGTCGTCTACGAACTTGGCAGCGGCCCGCTCTTCGCTCTCGTCCTCGGTGCGAAAGCGGGGGACATGGGGGCCTACCTGGTCGGGAAGTCGCTCGGCCGTCACAAGCTGATCCCTCACATCTCCCCCGGCAAGACGATCGAAGGGGCGCTTGGCGGGATCGTCGCTTCGCTGCTGGTCACCGTCTGGCTGCTCGGGCAGTTCGCGCCGGGACGCTTCTCGCTTGGGGAGCGGCTTGCGGTCGGTCTGGTCCTCTTCGTCGCCGGCCACGTCGGTGATCTGTTCGAGTCGATGTGGAAGCGCGCGGCCGGGGTGAAGGATTCGGGGCGACTGCTGCCGGAGTTCGGCGGGGCGCTCGACCTCGTCGATTCGCTGTTCCTGTCGGTCCCGGCGGGCTACGCGCTCCTGCGATTGCTGGACGGCTAGCCCGGCTGAGGCTGCCGAAGTGGTCGCGCGACCGGCGGCGCGTTCCGCGCGTGCTACCATTCCCTTGCCGCCTTTTCGCGGCGAGGAGGTGGTCAGCGCCGCATGGAGCAGGTGATCCCGATCGGCGACGAGGCTCTGCTTCGCGCCCTGTTCGGTCCCAGCGATCGTCACCTGCGGCGGCTGCGACAACGTTTCGGCATCGACCTCGTCGTGCGCAGCGAGGGGCTGAAGCTCGTCGGTGATGCGGGCGCGGTCGAGGATGCGACGCACGCGATCAAGCGCGCCATTGGCATCTGGCGCCGCGACGGTCAGCTGACCGAGGAGGGGATGCGCCGCGTCCTCGACGAAGCGGGCGCCGTGACCGAACGCGAGGCTGCACCCGAGCGCAATGGTGACGGCGGGATGCAAGGCGTTGGCGGCGGCGGGGGCGGGCCGCTGCCGAGCGGCGTCCACGGGCGCACCAAGGGCCAGGACGTCTACATCGCGGCGATGCAGCAGAACGCGATCACCTTCGCCATCGGCCCGGCCGGCACCGGCAAGACCTTCCTCGCCGCCGCGCACGCCGTCGCCGAGCTGAAGCGCGGCAACTTCCGCAAGCTCGTGTTGTGTCGTCCCGCCGTCGAGGCGGGCGAGCGGCTCGGCTTCCTGCCGGGGGACATCGAAGCGAAGGTCAATCCCTACCTGCGTCCGCTCTACGACGCGCTCTTCGCGCTGCTCGACGCGCCGCAGGTGCGCCGCTACATCGACCACGACGTGATCGAGATCGCGCCGCTCGCCTACATGCGCGGCCGCACGCTCGAGAGCGCCTTCGTCATCCTCGATGAGGCGCAGAACACGACTCCCAAGCAGATGCAGATGTTCCTCACTCGCATGGGGCTCCACTCCCGGATCGTGGTGACCGGCGACGTGACGCAGATCGATCTCCCGCCGGGCCACCAGAGCGGGCTGATCGAGGCGACGCGCATCCTCGAAGGCGTCGACGGGATCGGCATCGTCCGCATGGCGCGCGGCGACATCGTCCGCCATCCGGTCGTGCAGCGCATCGTCGACGCCTACGAGCGCGCTGGCCCGGGTGCTCCGCGGCGGGATGGCTCCACGGGATGAGCGGGATCTTCCGACGCCAGCCGCGCCGAGTCGCGCCCGAGCTCGTGCGTCCGCTGCCGCGCGCCGGGAAGGAGCCGAACTTCGCCCATCGTCCGGCGGAACGCGCGCTGACGATGGCGCTCTTCACGCTGTGCGCGATGGCGACGACCCTCGACCCGGGCGCCGACATCGCGCGTTTGGCCGGCCTCGCGGTCGTGCTCGGCGGCGTCGTCTTCCTCGCCTGCCGCTACTTCCTCAAGTTCGAGGCGGAGGCGGTCAGCAGCCTGCGGCGGGTCGTCGCCCTTTCGGCGTTGCTCCTGCTGCTGCTGTTGATGGCTCGCACGCATCGCGCCACCGGACAGCCCTCGCTGCTGTGGCTGCCGCTGCCGACCATCACCGTGATCCTGGCGTTGCTGCTCACCCCGCGTTTTGCGGTCGCCTTCGCGGCGCTGGCGCTCGGCCTGGTGACGCTGGTCGCTTGGGGCGCGCACGAACTCCTGCCGGCACTGCTGATGCTGTCGGCCGGCTCGCTGTCGGGGGCGCTCTATTCGTTCCGCGTCCGGCGTCCCTCGCGCCTGATCGGCATCGGGGCGATCGTCGGCGTGACGCAGCTCCTCGTGTTGGCCGCCGCCGCGCTTGTGCGCGACGAGCAGCCGGCGGACGCGCTGCTGTTGCGTCGATTGCTGCTGGCGTTGGCGCACGGATTGGCCAGCGGCTTCCTGGTGCTGGGCCTGATGCCGCTGTTCGAGAAGCTGCTCGATCGCCTCTCCGACCTGACCCTGCTCGAGTACAGCAACCAGAACGAGCAGCCGGTGCTGCGTCGACTGCAGGTCGAGGCGCCCGGCACGCACCACCACTCGTTCCTGGTCGGCACGCTCGCCGAAGCGGCGGCCGAGGCAATCGGCGCCAACGGGCTCCTGTGCCGCGTCGGCGCCTACTTCCACGACATCGGCAAGATGAACAAGTCGGAGTACTTCTCCGAGAACTCGACCGATGCGCGTTCGCTGCACGGTCGGCTCAGCCCCGACATGAGCAAGCTGATCATCACCGCGCATCCGAAGGACGGGATCGAGCTCGCGCAGCTGCACGGCATCCCGCGCCCGATCCAGTCCTTCATCGAGGAGCACCACGGCACCACCGCCGTCGAGTACTTCTGGCGAATGGCGGTCAAGCAGCGCTCCGAGGAGGAGGTGCCGAAGGACAGCTATCGCTACGCAGGGCCGCGACCGCAGACGAAGGAGACGGCGATCGTCATGGTCGCCGATTCGGTCGAAGCGGCGTCGCGAACGCTCCAGGACGTCACCGCGGCGCGTCTCGAGCAGCTCGTCGATGACATCACGCGCATGAAGATGGACGACCACCAGCTCGACGAGTGCATGCTCACCATGCGCGAGCTGACGCGCATCAAGGAGGCGTTCGTGCTGGTGCTGGGCGGCATCCACCATCGGCGTCCGGCCTATCCGCGCGATCCGACCGGCCGCCTCGCGGTACCGCTCGCCGAAGTCGAACTGGTGCCCGAGATCGAGTCGGGCCGCGCTCCGGACGCGGTGAGCGCACCGCCGCGGACGCATGGCGGCGGCGCCTGAGCGGCGATCGATGAAGCGAATGGTCGCCCGCCGCGTTCGCCGTTCTGATCCTGCGCGGGAACCCGCCGCCGCACCGCCGCTGGAGGTCAACGATCGGCAGCGCCGCGTTCGCCTGCCGCCGCGCGCGATCGAGCGCGCGGTCGCGGCCGCGCTGGCGCTCAAACCGCGGCGCGCCGGAGCGCTCTCGATCGCGCTGGTCGGCGATCGCGCGATTCGCCGGCTCCATCTCGACCACATGGGACTCGATTCGGCGACCGACGTGCTCTCGTTCCCGCTGCACGGTGCGGCCGGCGGGCTGCTGGGCGAGGTGGTCGCGTCGGCGGACACCGCCGCGCGCGAGGCGAAGGAGCGGGGGGTGCGACCGCAGGACGAGCTGCTGCTCTACGTGGTTCACGGGGTGCTGCACCTGCTCGGCTTCGACGACCACGCGCCCGCCGATCAGAAGAAGATGCGTGCCGCCGAACGCAAGTCGCTGCGCGCGGCCGGAATCACGCGAGATCTCTTCCGATCGCCGCGCTCGCACCGCGGTCGCGACGCATGACTGGTCGATGACCAGCGCTGGCGTGCGGCGGGGCCAACGGGTTTCGCCGGCGTCGCGCGGAGCGTCGCCTTGTCGTCGTCGTACTCCTTCGGCTTCCCGGAACTCCTCCTCTCGAGCCGCCTCGCCGAGAAGGCGGACGCCGAGACCTGGACCTACGAGATCGCGCTGACGGCCGAAGGTGCGCGCCAGCCGTTCCTGATCGCCGCGGGACTCGAGCAGGCATTGTCGCTGCTCGAAGATCTTGCGCAGGCCGCCACGGACCTCGCGCTGCTGCATGCCGAGCCGGGGCCGCAACGGATCGATCCGAGCCTCGATGCGGACGCGCTGGCTCGCGTCGGCGCCATGCGCTTCCACGGCGACGTCGAGGCCGTACCGGAAGGGACGGTCGTCTTCGCCGGCGAGCCGCTGTTGCGCGTGCGCGCTCCCGCCGCCGAGATGGCGGCCGTCGTCGGGGCGTTGGCCGGAATCGTGCGTACCCAGACCGCGATCGCGACGCAGGTGGCGCGGTTGCGCCTCGCGGCGAAAGGCAAGCCGATCTACGAAGCGGCCGGCGAACAGGTCACGCGCGATGAAGCGCTGTTGATCGCGCGGGCCGCGCAGGTGGGCGGCGCCATCGGCACGACGCATCCGTTCGCGGCCGCGGCCTACGCGCTGCCGGCGCTGCCGTTGATCCCGTTCACTGCGCTCGTCGAGATGAGCGGCGCGTTGCGAGGGATCGCGCATTGCGGCGTGATCATCGATGGAAAGGCGCGCCGCAATCCAGGCGCCGCGCTCGCGGCCTTGGCGGAAGCGCCCCGCGCGCTGGTGGTCGATGCCGGGAAGTCGGGACTGCTCGATGACGAGTTGCGCTCGCTGCGCGCGCGCCTCGATGAGATGGGCTTCGCCGCCACGCGGTTGCTGGCGGGAGGCGTGTGCGACGAACTGCGCGTCGGCGCGCTCGCCAACGGAGGCGCACCGATCGACGGTTTCGTCGCGGGCACCGCGCTGCTCGCGGGGCGCCATCTCTTCCACGAGGATCTCCTGGTCGAACTGGTCGAGCGCACCTCCCGCAACGGGCTGCGCGCGGTCGGTCGCCGGGATGGGGGCGCGGGCATGCGAGCCGTCTGGCGCCGCCGCGAATCGGGCCAGTTCAAAGGCGACACGATCCAGCCCGACACGCAGGCCCCGCCGTCCGGTTCGGCGCCGCTCCTCGTGCCGATGATGCGCTCCGGCAAGCGACTGTTCCGTGCGCCGAGCCTGACCGAAGTGCGCGTCCTGTGCGAAGCGCAGCTGTCGATGCTCGATCCGAAGGTCACCTCCTGGGTGAACCGCGTGCCCTATCCGCTGACCTTCGTCGCGGACGCCGGGCCGGTCGCCGACCATGCCGTGGCGCCGACCGCGAACTCGTCCGACCCGGTCGAGGCGTCGGAGCCAGGTACGGTCGAACCGACCGCGCCGAAGAAGCGGCTGATCGACGAGGTCGACGACAGCGCCGACTTCACGCTCGTCTCCAACGCATTCGCGACCGTGATGACGGAGCACCTCGGTTTCGAGGCGGAAGCGGCCGCTCCCGAAGCCGCGGCGCAAGAAGGCTCCTCCGAGCCGGCCGCGGAGTTGGTGGACGAGCCCGCGCGCGAGCCTGAGGTGCAATTCGCGCCAGCGTCGGAGCCGCTGGCTCCGACGACGGCCACCACCTCTCCCTCATCGACTGCCGCCGAAAGCGCGCCCGCGGTCGAAGCGGCACCGCCCGTGTCACCGCTGCTCGCGGCGGCGGCGCGGCTGCGAGCGATGCAGCGCGGTGAAGCGTTGCCACCCATGCCGAAGGTCGCGATCGAGAGCGCGCCGCGTCCGGCAGAGGAGCCCGCCTTGGTGACCGCCTCCGCCGCGGCGCCACCCGACAACCCGCTGCTCGCCGCGGCGGCGCGACTGCGAGCGATGCGCGGTCGCTGAAGCCGATTCGTCGTTTTGACGCGCAGCGCTACCATCGCCGCGCATCATGTGGGCGACCTCCCTGGTGCGACGACCGCTGCGGACGCCATTCGTCCGTTCGAGCGCGTTGCGGCTCGCAGCTCTCCTCGCTGCAACGTCGACGCTTCCGGCCCAGGAAGCGCCAGCGGTCGCCGCTGCGCGCGCATCCGATCGACTGGTCGGTGGCACCGAGCTGACTTCGGATCGAGGTGCCGTCGCCTGCGTCGAGCGGCGCGCGGCCGAGGTGGGGGCATCGGTCCTCGCGCGCGGTGGCAACGCGATCGACGCCGCCGTTGCGGTCGCCTTTGCGCTGGCCGTCACCTACCCCGAGGCGGGCAATCTCGGAGGTGGCGGCTTCATGATGGTCGCCCTGGCGGATGGCCGCAGCGCGGCGATCGACTACCGCGAGGTGGCGCCGCGTCGCGCGGACGAGCGTCTGTTCCTCGACGCGGATGGAGTCGTCGACGCCGCGCGTCGCGAATTCGGCCACTCGGCGGTGGGGGTGCCGGGGACCGTCGCCGGGCTCGCCGAGGCGCATCGCCGCTTCGGAACGCTGCCCTTCGCGGAACTGGTCGAACCGGCGCTTCGGCTCGCTGCCGATGGAATCGCGGTGCAACCGGCGCTGGCGGCCGGCCTCGCCGAGTACGCGCATGACCTCGCCGCCTTCCCCGCGAGCGCAGCGCAATTCCTCCACGCCGATGGGACGCCGTACGAGGCGGGCGAAACGCTCGTGCAGGCCGACCTTGCGAACTCGCTGCGCTGGATCGCGCAGGGCGGCGCGACCGCGTTCTACGAGGGCCCGATCGCGGCCTTGATCGCCGCCGAGATGGAACGGGCCGGTGCGCTGCTCGACGCGCGTGATCTGGCGGCGTACCGCCCGATCGTTCGCGAGGCGCTCGTCACCCGCTACCGCGGCTGCGAGCTGTTGCTGATGCCGCCGCCCTCTTCGGGCGGCATCGCGCTGACGCAGATCCTCCACCTCCTCGAGCCGTTCGAATTGCGCAGCGAAGGCGACTTCACGCCACGCGCGCGCCATCTCTTCGCCGAGGCGTCGCGCCGCGCGTTCGCCGATCGCGCCCGTTTCCTCGGCGATCCGGAAGCCACGCCCATCCCGGTGGCCATGCTCCTCGACGAGGCGCACCTCGCCCCTCTGCGCGCGTCCATCGATCCGAAGCAGGCGAGTCACAGCAGCAACTTCGGGCCGCCGCTCACGGAAGCGAACCCGCCGCCGGCGGGCGGCTCGTCGACGACCCACTTCAGCATCGTCGATGCGGCCGGCAATGCGGTGGCCAACACCTACACGCTCGAGGAGCGCTTCGGCAGCAAGCTGATCGCCCCCGGGACCGGATTCCTGCTCAACAACGAGCTGCAGGATTTCAATCCGCTGCGAGGTCGCACGACGCGCGAAGGGCAGATCGGCACCGAGCCGAACCTGGTGCGCGGCGGACGTCGGCCGCTGTCGTCGATGACGCCATGCATCGTGCGCCGCGACGGACAGGTGATCCTCGTCACCGGCAGTCCCGGCGGGCGGACGATCATCAGCACCGTGACGCAGATCGTCTTCGATGTGCTCGAACTCGGGACACCGCTCGCGGTTGCGGTCGCGCGGCCGCGCCAGCATCACGCTTGGTTCCCCGACGCGTTGCGTCACGAGGCGGCGCTCGATGCGGAGGTCGCCGCAGCGCTGGCGGCGCTCGGCCACGTGGTGGAGGTGCCCAAGCAATCGTGGCAGGGCGACGCCCACTCGATCGAGCGCGATGGCGCGACCGGGCGCGTGCATGCCGTCGCCGATCGTCGCGTCGAGGGGTACGTCGCCGCGCCTGCCGGTCAGTGATCGGCGGCGCATCGAGAGGTTGGCGGCACAGTTCTGAACTCGAACGATTCATAAAATGCAAAGTACAAAGTGCAACTTACGCAGCCGGTGGCGCTACAGTCTTGCGCCGACCCCATGGATGGTGGGCGTGTGCCTTGCCGAAGCCAGACGGTGACCGTGGATCTCGCGTGATGGCCGAATCCGAGCGCCGCAAGCTCTACAAGATCGGCGAGCTCATCGAGCGCAGCGGGCTGTCGCGCCAGACGCTGCACAACTACACGATGCTCGGATTGATCGAGCCGGCCCGCCGGACGCCGACCGGTCACCGCCTCTACGACGAGGCGACCTTCGAGCGCCTCGATCGCATCAAGTCGCTGCGCGATTCGAAGACGCTGCTCGAGATCAAGGAACTCCTGATCGACGCCGCGAAGCGTGGAGGCGAGCGGTGATCCGCGCCAACGAATCGCTGCGCGAGTCGCTCTGGAAGCGATTCCTCGACACGCGCCGGCGCCGCCTGCGCAACGAATTGGCGGAGTCGTACCTGCCGCTCGTCCGCATCCTCGCCGAAGAGGTCGTCGCGCGCGTGCCACGGAGCGTCGATCCGGACGACCTCATCTCGGTCGGCGTCTTCGGCCTGCTGCAGGCGATCGAAGGGTTCGATCCGGCGCGCAACGTGAAGTTCGGCACCTTCTGCCGCGTGCGCATCCGCGGCGCGATGCTCGACGAACTGCGCAGCAACGACCGCCTGTCCCGCGACGCTCGCGAGCGGGCGCGCGCAGTGGTCGGCGCGCGGACGCGGCTGCGTCAGGAACTCGGCCGCGAGCCGACGCATCACGAGCTTTCGCAGCGGCTATCGATGGCCCCGCAGGCGATCGAGCGGATCATGGCCGTGGCCGCGACCCGCAACGTCCTCTCGCTCGACCTCGCGACCGGCGACGATTCGGATGGGGACGAGCCGCAGCTCCTCGGCGACGACCTCGTCGACGAGCAGGGCGCGCCGCACGAGGCGGCGCAGCGCAATGACCTGCTGCGGCTGATCGACGACACGCTTTCCGACGTCGAGCGCGACCTCGTGCGCATGCGCTATGGCGAAGGGCTGACCATGCGCAAGATCGGCCGACGCCTCGGTGTCTCCGAGTCGCGCGTCTGCCAGCTGCACAGCCGCCTCCTGCTGCGACTCCATCGAAAGCTGGCGGTCGAGACGTGAGCGGCGCGCCCGACCCGCGGGCGCGCGACTTCGAGCTCCTCGCGCGCGAGCACGGGACTCCGTTGTGGGTGATGGACGGTGACGTGGTGCGCGCTCGCCTTGCCGAGCTGCGCGCCGCCTTCGCGGGCCTGCTGCACGAAGTCCACTACTCGGTCAAGGCGAACTCCGGCCTCGCGCTGCTGGCGCTGCTGGCAGCGGAAGGGGCGGGCTTCGACGTCGTGTCCGCGGGTGAGCTCGAACGCTGCCGGCGCGTCGGGGTCGATCCGCGACGCATCGGCTTCGCTGGCGCCGGGAAGAGCGACGCCGAACTGGCCGCGGCGCTCGACCTCGGCATCGGCCTCTTCGACGTCGAGTCGGCCGCGGAACTCGACCGCCTCGCCGCGCTCGCGCTCGCGCGCAACGTGGTCGCGCCGTTCGCGCTGCGGCTGAATCCCGACGTCGAAGCCGGCACGCACGAGTACGTGACCACCGGCACCCGGCGCAACAAGTTCGGGATGCCGTTCGAGACGGCGTTGGCGGCGCTGCAGCGCCACCGGCGAACGATGGCGCTGCGATTCCGCGGCTTCCATGTCCACATCGGCTCGCAGATCACCGACCCGAGCCGCTTCGCCGCCGCCGCCGCCATCGTCGCGGAGCGCATCGCCGCGACGCGAGCCGCCGGTTTCGCGGTCGAGCTGCTCAACTTCGGCGGCGGATTCGCCGCGCGCTACGACGCGACGCCGCCCGCGATCGTCGCCGTCGCCGCGGCGGTGCGCCCGTTCCTCGAGCCGCTCCGGGTCGATCTGCTCCTCGAACCGGGGCGCTTCCTGGTCGCCGAGGCTGGATCGTTGCTGACGCGCGTGATCGGCGTGAAGGAGTCGCCCGATCGCCTCTTCGTCATCGTCGACGCGGCGATGAACGACCTCATGCGGCCGGCGCTCTACGGCGCGTGGCATCCGGTGGCGATGGTCGCGGCCGACGCGGCGTCGCGACCGCTCGCGAACGTGGACGTGGTCGGGCCGGTCTGCGAAAGCGGCGACTTCCTGGCCAAGGATCGTCAGCTCCCGCTGCCGCAACCGGGTGATCTGCTGGCGATCGGCTCGGCCGGGGCGTACGGAACGTCGATGTCGAGCCAGTACAACTCGCGCCCGCGCGGCGCGGAGGTGCTGATCGACGGTGGCCGCGCGCGACTGGTGCGGCGGCGCGAGACGATGGCGGACCTGCTGGCGACGGAACTCTTCGAAGCGCCGACGCGCCTCTGCTAGTCGATCAGCTGGTCACCTGACGCGAGACGTAGCCACCTTCCTTGTACGCGGTGGTGGTGGCCTTGTCGCTGGCGGCCATCTCGATCGTGTCCCAAGGGCAGACCTTGTAGCAGAGCTCGCAGCCGATGCACTTGACCGGGTCGACGCGGCAGAGCGAGAAGACGCCGAACGTGTCTTGGACGAGGTCGGGATCGCTCTCCGCGGTCGGCTTGTAGATCGCCTCGACCGGGCAGACCTGCATGCACGCTTCGCAGCCGGTGCAGCCCGACTCGATGATCAGCGCCTTCGGCTTCTCCGGGACCTTCTGCTTGGGAGGCGTGTTGCCGAGCTGGTCGGTGATGCACGCCACCGGGCAAACGTTCGCGCAGATGGAGCAGTCGATGCAGAGCTCGGGCTGGATGACGAAGAGCTTCTTGCTCTCTCCGTAGATCGCGCCGGTGGGACAGTTCTTCGCGCACAGGGTGCAGCCGACGCAGACGTCATGGATGAAGTGCGGCATCGTCGGTCAGGCTCACGTTGGCGTGGCGTATCATCCGGCGCGATCACGGCCCCCCGCGAGCGGGAGCGTGACGAACCTGATGGGGAGGTCCACGGGTTCCGAAGGCCGCGCGATTAGAGCAACCTCGATGGCGGTCAGGAAGATCGGCTGGTGGCGCGATGGTTCTGGAGCTCGCGCATGAGCGGCCGTGAGGAACCACGTCGCGGTTTGGCCGCCTGGTTCGGGCTGGGCGGCGGCGATGGGGCGGTGGCGGCCGCCGGGCAGGTTCGCCGGCTCCTCGAGATCAACCGAGCGCTGGCGGCCGAGCTCGATGCGGGGCGCCTCTACGCCAAAATCCTCGACGCCGCGATCGAGCTGACCGGCGCCGAGCGCGCCTTCCTGATCCTCTGCACGGTCGGGGCTGGCGAGCCGGCGGTGGCCGCCTCGCGCAACGTCGATCGCGAGGAGGTCCGCGCGGCGGTCAGCAAGGTCAGCAAGACCGTCATCCACAAGGTGGTCGACAGCGGCGTCACCCAGCGGATCGAGAGCGCTCTGGATGATCCTGCGCTCGGTCCCTCCGAGTCGATCAGCGGCATGCGCCTCGTCTCGATCCTCGCGGTCCCGTTGCGCGTGCGCGGCGCCACGGTCGGCTGCCTCTACCTCGACAACCGCTTCCAGCGCGGCACCTTCAACGACGAGCACCAGCAGTTGATGGAGCTCTTCGGCGACCAGGCGGCGGTCGCGGTCGACAACGCCCGCTTGCTGGCGCAGAACGCCGCCGCGCGTCGCGAGCTCGAGCAGCTGAATGGCAAGCTCTCCGAGAAGGTCGCCGTCCAGGAGGTCGAGCTGCAGTCGATGCGCGACGCGCTCAGTCAGCGACCCGATGCGACGCCGCCGCGCCACGACTATCCGGAGCTGATCGGCCGTTCGCCGGCGATGCTCGATCTGCTGCGACTGCTCGACGTCGTGGTGGAGACCGATTACCCGGTCCTGATCCTCGGCGAGAGCGGCGTCGGCAAGGAGGTCGTCGCGCGCGCGATCCATCGCCTCGGTCGCCGGCGCGAAAAGGCATTCGTCGCCGAGAACTGCGCCGCGATCGCCGAGAACCTCCTCGAGGCCGAGCTCTTCGGCTACACGAAGGGTGCCTTCACGGGAGCCGATCGCGACAAGAAGGGGCTGTTCGAGGAAGCCGACGGCGGCACGCTCTTCCTCGACGAGATCGGCGACATGGACCTCTCCATGCAGCGCAAGCTGCTGCGCGTCCTGCAGGAAGGGGAGTTCCGCAAGGTCGGCGGCCGTGAGGCGATCAAGGTCGACGTGCGAATCCTCTCGGCGACCAACGCCGATCTGGCGAAGAAGCTCGAGGACGGCAGCTTCCGCGAAGATCTCTACTTCCGCTTGAAGGTGATGTGCGTGCGCGTACCGCCGTTGCGCGAGCGTCGCGGCGACATCCCGGCCCTGGTCGACCACTTCCTCCAGGAGGCGACCAAGGAGACCGCGCGTCCGGTGCCGCGCCTCACCGAGGAGGCGCTTGCGGCGCTGGTGCAGTACGCGTGGCCCGGCAATGTCCGCGAACTGCGCAACGAGATGTTGAAGCTCGCCGTCCTGTCGAACGACACGATCGACGCGCGGATGTTGCGCAGCCTCGGCGAAGGGACCAAGCAGAACCAGTTCACGTTGGGTGGAAGAACGCTCGAGGAGCTCGAGAAAGAGGCGATTCGGCAGGCGCTCGAAGTCGCGCACGGGAAACGGGTCGAGGCCGCTCGACTGCTCGGATTGCCGCGCCGCACCTTCTACAACCGGCTCAAGCGCTATGGGCTCATCTAGTGTCCTGAACCGAACTTCGCTTGCGTCGCGACTCCTCGCGCTGCTGCTTTGCGTCGAGCTTTCGAGCTGCGGCGACGAAGTCGAGCGGCGCGACCCGGCGTCCGCTCCGACGCCAGCGGCGACAACGGTCGCGAATGCGCCGCAGGACATCATCCTGGTCACGCTCGACACGCTGCGCGCCGACCGGCTCGGCTGCTACGGGAACCCGCGCGGACTCACGCCGAACCTCGACCGGCTCGCTCGCGAAGGGGCACGCTTCGCCAACGCGATGGCACCGATGCCGTGCACCGCGCCTGCCCACGCCGCGCTCTTCACCGGCCTGTCGCCGCGACTGCACGGCGTCACCAGCAACTTCATGAAGGCGAGCGACTCGTTGCTGACGCTGGCCGAGCGCTTCCAGGGGCTCGGCTTCGCGACCGGCGCGTTCTTCAATGCCTTCAACTTCGCCGAGATCAACCTCGTCCAGGGATTCGACGGTTACGGCTTCGACCAGGGGCGACGCGCCGAGCGCATCGTTCGGACCCTGCGCCAGTTCCTGGCCGCGACCCGCGGCCGGCGCCGCTTCGCCTGGACCCACCTCTTCATCCCGCACGGGCCGCACGACTTCCCCGACGAGTACCAGCGCTTCGTCACCCATCGCTACGACGGTCCGTTGCAGGACGATTTCCGTTCGATGGAGAAACTGCGGACCGGCGAGGTGACCGCTCCGCCCGAGTTCGCGGCGCGCTACCGCGATCGCTACGACGCAGCGGTCGCTTTCACCGACGCTCGGTTCGGAGAGATCCGCAGCGCCCTGGAAGCGGCGGGCGCGTGGGAGCAGGCGCTCGTCGTCGTGGTCGCTGACCACGGGGAGAGCCTCGAGGGGAGCACGCTCGGCTTCCATGCGCCGGTCATCGACGAGTCGACGTTGCACGTGCCGCTGCTCTGGCGCGGTCCCGGCGTGCCGGCTGGAGTCGTCGTCGAGCCGGTCGTGCAGCACGTCGACCTGGTGCCGTCGCTGCTCGCGACGCTCGGCGAGCTGTTGCCCGTCGAAGTCGAGGGGCGCGATTGCACGCCGTTGATCGCGGCCGCGGCAGGAACCGGGCCCGAGGTCGAGTGGAGTCGCCACGCGATCGCCACGCTCCCCACGCACTTCGAAGGCAAGGCGGGCGGTGACCCGGAGGCGGCGGTGATCCGCTCCGGTCGCTTCAAGCTGGTGCTTCGCGAAGGCACTCCGCGCCAGCTCTTCAACCTCGAAGCGGACCCGGCCGAACAGCACGACGTCGTCGCCGACCACGCCGATGTCGCGCGCGCGCTCGAAGCGGCGTTCGACGAATGGGTGCGCGCGACCGCCGTGGCGGCGGCGCAGGGAGGCAACGTCAGTCCCGAGATGGCCGCGCAACTGCGCAAGCTCGGCTACCAGTGACGCGCGGCGATCAGGCGCCTGGTCGGCCGCGCACGGCCAGGAACAGGCCGATCGCGCCCAAGGTGACCAGCGCTCCTGCGGTG
The DNA here is from genome assembly GCA_031409275.1 of Planctomycetota bacterium. Classification (GTDB taxonomy): domain Bacteria; phylum Planctomycetota; class B15-G4; order B15-G4; family SIAN01; genus SIAN01. The sequence goes on along the minus strand of JANNXA010000051.1, from coordinate 333,019 downwards.
ATGGGGCGCAGCCACGGAAAGCGGCGACACAGCGGCTGCAGCAGCAGCGTCGCCATCGCGCCGATTGCGCTGGCCGCGAGCAGCGCGCCGAGGCACCACGCGGCGCCGGTCGCGAAGGTGGCCGTCGCGGGCGAGCGGCTCGGCGCTTCGAGCGCCATGCCCTCGACCACGCCGAACAGCGCCGCGGTGGCGGTGCGCAACTTGAGTTCGCGGACGAAGCAGTTCTCGCCGGCGACGTAGGCGATGGCGAGCGCGGCAGCCGCGGTCGCAGCCCATGGCGACGGTGCGATCCAGCCCAGGCGCGTGGCGGACCAGGTCAGCGCGGCAGCGGCCGCAGCCGCCACCATCGATCGCGCACGCTCACGACGCGGGAGCGGCGCGAGCAGCAGCACCAGCATGAAGGCGGCGAGCCACGGTTGACGAGTCGCGTGCCAGAGGCCGCCATGCAACGCGTCGCGCAGCGCGCGCCGATGCGCGCCCGGCGCCACGTCGGGCAGGGTGAAGTGGAAGGGCGTGCCGTTGCGGACGCGCCATTCGATCGGCTCGTCGTCGCCCACCGCGAGCAGGAGCGTGTGGCGATGGTCGAGCTCGCGGCCCGCGAACAGCGTCTGGCGAAGCGTCGCTGCTGCGCTTCTCGGCGGCGGCGTGAAGGTGAGGCGCAACACGACGCGCACGTTGCGTTCGGCTCGCTGCATCGGATCGAACGTCCGCAGCAGCTCGAATCCGTGCTCGGCCAACGCGACCGGCGCGCCGTCGAGTTCGAGCTGCCAGTGATCGGCGACGAACTCGGCGATGCGCGGCAGCACGGCGGTGACGTCGGCCGCCTCCCAATCCTCGGTCAGCGGCGGCAGCGCTTCGACCTCGGCCATCAGCGAATCGGTGTCGAGCTCGAGGCGCAGCTCCGCGCCGGAGGCGTCGAGGCTCAGGTGGGCGTAGGAGTCGGTGTCGTGGTGGCGCGCGACGGAGGGAGGCGCGGCCGCCGCGTGCAGGACGGCGAGGAGGGCGATCGTGCGGAGCATGGGGGGCGCGACCTTAGCGAGTAGCTGGAAGTGTGTCGGGGGCAGCCGCCGGGGACTTGAGCATCGCCCGCGCGCCGACCGATCTACGCGTTCAGGAGCCCAAGAAGATGGATGACGCTGCTGCTCTGCGTCCTCAGGACGCTTTGATCACCACGGCGCTCGATGGCCGTCTGCTCGGCTGGAGTCGCGGCGCTCAGGCGCTCTTCGGCTGGCGCGAGCGCGAAATCCTCGGGCGGCCGCTCGCCGAACTGCTGCACGAGAAGCATCGCGCCGTCGACGCGCAGAATCTCTCCGACGTCAGCGCGGGCGCGACGGTCCGCGACACGCTCCTCAAGTACGTCCGCCGGGACGGCGCCATCCTCTCCTGCCTGCAGACGATGCTGCCGCTGCGCGACGCCGGCGGTCGGGTGAACGGCACGGCCCGCCTCGTCTTCGACCTCTCGGCCATCCAGGAGGCGGAGCGGGCGTTGCGGCGCATGGTGGCGCAGGTCCGCGAGATCGCTCAGGGCGCCGCCGGCGAACCGGCCCACGGAGGCGGCGAGCTTGCCCGCGCCCTCGACCTGGAGCGACGGCGCACCCGTTCCGCCTTCCTCGACGTCGTCGGCAGCGAGGCGGGGCGCCTCCACGGGCTGCTCGAAGAGCTGCAGCAAGAGACGGCCCCTGGAGCCGCCTCCGGCGCGTGGAGCGACGCGGCCAGCTGACGATCTCCTCTCCTTCGCGGCGAGGCGGAAGGCGACGGGCTGCGCTTTGGGTCGGCAGTCGCTAGCCTCTCGCGCCGTTTTTCCAATGATCGGTCCGCCCCCTGGGCGAGCCGTTGGCTTGTCGCTTCGCCGCGCCCTCGCGGCGCCGCGCGGGATGGATGAAGGAGATCGGTGTCATGGCCAAGCCGCGTCGGCGGACGAAGAAGGCGAACCACGGCAAGCGCGCGTGCAATCCGCGGCGCCAGAAGCGCAATCGCGCGCACTTCAAGGGCTACCGATAGCCTCCGCTCCGGTGCCCGCGGCGCACGATTGCTCCGCGGGCGCCGTGGGCCAGCGCACGCCAAATCAGCGCGCGCCGTTCAGCGATCGGCGGGTTCGGTCTGCTCGAGTGCTCCGAGGAACTCGTCGCGCAGCTCCGCAAAGCGGCAAAGCTCGATCGCCTCCCGGATCCGCTCCATCATCCGCTGATAGAAGCGCAGGTTGTGGATGCTCGCGAGCGTCTCGCCGAGCGGCTCGCGAATCTCGAAGAGATGGTGCAGGTAGGCGCGCGGCACGCTGGTGCAGGTGTAGCAGTCGCAGCTGGTGTCGATCGGATAGCCGTCGCGCCGGTACTTGCGGTGCTCGATGCGGATCCGGCCGCGCGCGGTGAAGAGCGTGCCGCCGCGCGCGTAGCGGGTCGGGATCACGCAGTCGAACATGTCGATGCCGCGCTCGACCGCCGCGAAGATGTCCTCCGGCAAGCCGACGCCCATCAAGTAGCGCGCCTGGTCGGTCGGCAGGAAGGGCGCGGTCCAGCCCGTGATCTTCTTCAGCAGCTCGATGCCTTCGCCGACGCTGACGCCTCCGATCGCGTAGCCATCGAAGCCGAGCTCGGTGATCTGCTGCGCGCTCTTCTTGCGGAGGTGGGGGAAGGTCGACCCCTGCACGATCCCGAACAGGAGCTGCCCCTCGCGCGCGATCTTGCGATGCGCCGCCTGGCTGCGCCGCTCCCAGCGGGCGGTGCGCTCGATCGACTCGGCGGCGCGCGCCTCGCTGCACGGGTATTCGAGGCATTCGTCGAAGACCATCGCGATGTCGCTGCCGAGCTCGCCCTGGATCTCCATCGAGCGTTCCGGCGACAGCTTCATCGGCGCGCCGCCCTTCTCGAACTCGAAGGTGACGCCCTCCTCGCTCACCGACTTCTTCGGCAGCGAGAAGACCTGGAAGCCGCCGCTGTCGGTCAGCATCGGCCCTTTCCAGCCCATGAAGGCGTGGAGCCCGCCGAGCTTGGCGATCTTGTCGGAGCCTGGCTGCAGCGCGAGGTGGTAGGTGTTCGAGAGGACGATGCCCGCCTTCGTTTCGGCGACCTGGGCCGCGGTCACCCCTTTCACCGCGGCGGCGGTGCCGACCGGCATGAAGGTCGGAGTCGAGACCGTGCCGCGCGTGAATCGGAGTTCGCCGCGTCGCGCGCCGCACTTGTCGGTCGTGAGCAGTCGGAAGGGGTTCGCCATCGAGCGGACGATAGCGGCGCGCGCGAGGCGTGCCGCTACACGAGGACGCGGCGGCGACCGAGCGTGGCAGCCGCCAGGATCAGGAGCACCGCGGCGACCGGCACTGCGTAGACGCCGAGCCGCAACCGGCCCGGAACGTAGAGGATCTGCACGTCGTGCTCACCGGGCGGCACGGTGAAACCCCGCAGCGCATGGTCGACGCGCAGCAGCGGGACGGGGCGGCCATCGACGCGCGCGGTCCAGCCGGGGTACCAGCAGTCGCTTTGCACCAGCAGCCCGCCGCGTCCATTGACGCGCAGGCGCAGGTCGTTGCCCGTTTCGTGCAGCCATTCGATGCGCGACTCGGCGGGCCCCGCAGCGCTTTCACCCTCGCTCCCGCTCGAAGCGAAACGCAGGGTGAGCACGCCGTCGCTTCCGCTGTCGGCGCGGCTCCACTGCGGGTCCGCCAGCAACGGCGCGGCGTCGGCGGTGGCGATCCATGCCTGCTCCGTCGGCGCAAAGCCGCGATCGGCCAGCGCGGCCACGACGTCAGCGTCGCTCTTCGCGACGCACACGGTGTCGAGGATGCGCGCGCGTCCGAACGGCTCGAGGTTGCGCCACAGCGTCAGCTGATCGGGGGCGTCGGGCGGCGGCGGCGGGTCGAGCGGCTCGACCTCGAATCCCCCGAGTCCCGGCACCTTCGCCGATTCGGGCAGCGCCGCCAGCACGTACTCGATGTCGAGCAGGTCGATCAGCGGCAACGTGAGTGCGTCGGCCCCTTCGATCGGCAGCACGGCAACGGCCAAGGTGCAACCCGGCTCGATCGCCTCGAACAGGTCGCGCCAGTAGCGCGAGTACGCGGCGACGTAGCCCTGTGCGTCGCGCACGCCGGTCAGCATCGGCAGCTTCGGCGGCCACGGCGGCATCTCGCCATGCGGTCCGAAGCGCAGCAGGCGACCGTGGGGACGATGCTGCTGGAAATGGCCGACCACGGACGGGCGCGCGTCGAGGCCGGCGGTCGGAATCGGGCTCGTGGTATCGGCCCACAACCAGGCGAGTGGCAGCGCGAGTGCCGTGAGGCAGGCGCCGGCCGGCAGCGCCGAGCGCAGCTGGCCACGCCCCGTCGCGGGGCGCACGTCGGCGATGGCGCCGTCATCGATCGCGCGTCGCCCCAGTTCGCGATGGAGCCACACCAGGACGCACCATGCCAGCGCCGACCAGATCGCCGCGACGAGCAACTCGCGGCCGAGCGCGGCACGCTGTCCACCGAGGATCGAATCGCGCAGCGCCTCGGCGATGACCGCGGTGGGCACGCCGACGCTGCGTGCGATCGGTGCGCTCGCGAAGTCGCGCAGGGTCGCAAGCGGGATCAACGCGGTGGCGCCGGCCGCGAGCAGCAGCAGCGCCACCTGCGTCAGCAACAGACTCAGCGCGAGCCGGCGCGTTTCAAGCTCGTGCCACAGCGCTTCGCTGCCAAGCGCGGCGAGGCCCACGAGCGCCATCGTGACCAGCAACAGCGCGCGTTTGGGGTCGCCGACGTTGAGTCCCGGCACGTGCGCCAACGCGTGCAGCAGTGGCGAACGCAGCGCCAGCGCCAGGCCGGCCAGCAGCAGCAGCGCGAAGAACGCTCGCGTGCCGCGTCGCCCGCGCCAAAGCCCGAGCAACGCCAGCAGCAGCGCGGTCGGGCCGAGCGCAAAGGTGATCTCGAAGCGATTCACCATCCGCTCGCCTCGGAGCGAGTCGAGCAGGGCGCGGGCCCAAAGCGTGTCCATCCAGGGCGAACGCTCTTCGCGCGCGGCGCGAGCGACCTCCGCTTCCTGATCCGCCTGCGTGTACGACGGGGTGAACACGTCAGGCAGCAGGGCGCCGAGCAGCGCGGCCGGCGGCAGCGCCAGCTCGTCGATGCGGGTGGCGTCGAAGGGCTGGCGCGTCGAGTAGGGGAGGAACTCGGCCGTGGCGAGGAGCTGCGGGGACGCCAGCGCGAGCCCGAGCAGGGCCGACACGCCGAATCGGATCGCGTGGCCAGCGGTGTTGCCGAGCCGCTCCTGTCGTCGCGCCAGTCGCAGCGCCGCGGTCGTGACGGCCAGCAGCGCGGGCACCAGCAGCGTGTAGACGCCGATCTGCGGGAAGCCGGAGAGGAACGAGCAGGCGATCGCGATGGAAAGGGAGAGGACGCCCCCTTTGCGGTCGAGCAGTCGCTTGGCGCCGCCGATCGCGAGCGGCAGCCAGGTCGCTGCGGCCGTGAGCTGGAAGTACTCCTGATGGACCGACATCCAGCCCGATGCCGCAAAGAGCAGGGCGCCGACGCTCGCCCCCGCGGTCCTGACATCGAACGCGAGCAGCATCCGAAAGGTGAACCAGCCGGCGAGCGCCATCTGCAACGCGGCGATCCACGCGTAACAGCGTGGCGCCGGAATGAAGCGCGCCAGCCACAACGGCGGATAGAGCGGCGACGCGAGCCCTTGCGCGATGTGAGGCACGCCGCCGAGTACCCATGGATTCCAGCTCGGCACCGGACCGCTGGCCTGGTTGCTGAAGCGGACTTCCGGATCGTGCTGCAGCAGCTTGTCGAGGTAGAGCGGGTGGGAGACTTCCTTCAGCTCGGCGATCGTCGCCGCATCGAGCCCCTCTTGATAGGGGCGCAGCAGTCCCGGATGGACGCCGAGCAGCGCCTTGCCGGGCAGCAGCCACGGCAGGAACCACAGCAGGCTGCCGAGCAGGCAGACGATCGCCGCCTTCGCTTCCGCTCGCACGCCACCCCTCCCGCTCCCTTCACGCCATCGGCCCGGCGCGATGCGTGCGGATGCTAGCTACGAGCGCGCGGTGGCCGGCGATCGCTTCGGTCGCCGCGCCGGCTTGCGGCTGCGGTGGAGTCGCGCTTCGCTGCGCACCTGCTGCAGCGCTTCGACGAGCGGCAGCTGCGCGCGCACGGAGCGCTCGACGAGCTCGGCCGCTTCGTCGAGGTCATCCGTGACGTGGAAGAGGTCGAGGTCGGTGAGGTGGATGTTGCGCTCGCGCGCCATCGTGCCGCGCAGCCAATGGAGCAACCCGCGCCAGTACTCCTTGCCGATCAGCACGACGGGCATCGCGCGGACCTTGTCGGTCTGGATCAGCGTGAGCGCCTCGAACAGCTCGTCCATCGTCCCGAAGCCGCCGGGAAAATTGACGAACGCGGAGGAGTGCTTCACGAAGTGGAACTTGCGCACGAAGAAGTAGCGGAAGTGGAGTTCGAGGTCCTGGTAGCGATTGGGCGCCTGCTCGTTCTGCAGGTGGATGTTGAGGCCGATCGAGCGGCCGCCGCCTTCCTGCGCGCCGCGATTGGCCGCTTCCATGATTCCAGGGCCGCCGCCCGTCACGATCGAGAAGCCGCGTCGCGCGAGTTCGCGTCCCATGCGCCGCGCCGCGCCATACCAGCGGTCGTTCCGCTTCGTGCGTGCGCTGCCGAAGATCGACACCGCCGGCTTGACGTCGCGCATCGCGTCGATGCCGTCCACGAACTCCGAGAGGATGCGGAAGATCCGCCACGGCTCCTTCACCATCTCGACGGCGCGTGCGGGCGTCGGCTCGTGTTCGCTCGGGTCGCCGGGATGCGCTAGGCCGCTGACGAGCGGTGCGAGGTCGGCGAAAGGGGCGGCGGCGTGGCGGCGATGTTCTTGGAAGCGAGCCATGAGGATCGCTCTATCGGCCGGCGTCGCCGTGCCGCCTGAGTCGACCTCCGGCCAAGCGGGTGACCGCGGTCGGCGCCTGGGTAAGTTGCGCCGCCCCGTTCCCCGGTGCGTCGAGGTGTCGCATGGTCCTGACGTCTGTCGTGCTCTGGTTGACCCGCTCGATCCCCGTCGCGGCCGCGCTCGCGATGCCGTTTCAGACGGCGTCCACCCCGCGTGGCGACGGCTTCACCTTCGAGCCCGCGGCGCGCTACCGCAGCGACGTCCCGAAGCCTGAGACGCTGCTCGGCTACGGCTACGGCAGCCGGTTCAGCGAGCATCGCGACGTCGTCCGCGCGGTCGCGGCGATCGACGCCGCGAGCGATCGGGTCGAACTCGTCGAGTACGGCAAGACGCCAGAAGGGCGGCCGCTGCTGCTGGCGCTCGTGAGCGACCCGCGCAACCTGGCGCGCAAGTCGGAGATCGCGGCGGGGCTCGCGGGTCTGGCCGACGGGCGATCGCTCGCCGACGAGTCGATCGCGAACCGCAAGATGGCGGATCAAGTCGCGATCGTCTGGCTCTCCTACAACGTCCATGGCAACGAGCCGTCGGGGACCGAAGCGGCGCTGGCGACGCTGTGGCATCTGGCGGCGGCCGACGACGAAGCGGCGCAGCGAACGCGCGAGCAGTTGCTGGTCGTGATCGACCCGTGCCTGAATCCCGATGGGCGCGACCGCTACGCGCACTGGTTCCAGTCGGTGGTCGGCGCGGTGCCGGATCCGGAGCCCGCTGCGCGCGAGCACGATGAGCCGGCTCCGGGCGGCCGCGTGAACCACTACTACTTCGACCTCAATCGCGACTGGGCCTTCGCGACGCAGGACGAGACGCGCGCGCGACTGGCATGGCTGCAGCGTCTGCCGCCGCAGGTCCATGTCGACTTCCACGAGATGTACCCCGACTCGAGCTACTTCTTCTTCCCGGCCGACCTGCCGCGCAACCTGAACCTGCCCGAGACCACGATCGAGTGGGGCGAACGCTTCGGGCGCGGCAACGCGGCGGCGTTCGACTCGTTTGGCTGGAGCTACTACACGGGCGAGCAGTTCGACCTGCTCTATCCGGGCTATGGCGACAGCTTCCCGTCGCTGCGCGGCGCGATCGGGATGACCTACGAGCAGGCGGGCCACTCGGCGGGCGGCCTCGCGTGGCGGCGCAGCGACGGCACGCTGCTCACGCTCTTCGATCGCATCGCCCACCACTTCACCGCCTCGCTCGCCACGGTCGAGACGGCGCGCGCCGGTCGCCGCGAGTTGCTGGCGCACTGGCGCAGCTTCCACGTCGAAGCGCTTGCGGAGGGGCGCGCCGGTCCGATGCGGGAGGTCGCGCTGCTGCCCAACGCCGACCGCACCACGCGCGCGGCGCTCGCCAACCTACTGCTGCGCCACGGCATCGAGGTCGATGTCGCCGGCGCGGCGTTCGTCGCGCGCGGCGTGCACGGCTTCGATGGCGTCGATGCGGCGGAGCGCGTGCTGCCCGAGGGGACGTTGCTCGTCTCGATGCAGCAGCCGCAGAAGCGGCTGGCGAAGGCGCTGCTGGAACCGCGCGCCGGCGTCGAGCGCACGACGTTCTATGACATCTCCGCCTGGTCGCTGCCCTATGCGTTCGGCGTGCCGGCGTGCTGGCTCGAGCAGAACGCCGAGGTCGGCCGCACGCGCCTGGCCAGCGAGTCGACGCCGGTGGCCGGGCTCGGCATGCCGCTCGCACGCCGTGGCGGAGTCTTGAGTGACGGCGCCGATCAAGCGGTGGCGTTCGTGCTGCCGTGGGAAGACGCGGCCGCGCCGGCCGCCTTGCTGGAACTGCTGGGCGCCGGAGTTCGCACCCGCTTCCTGCCGCGCGGCTTCTCGAACGCGACGCGGCCGTTTCCGCCCGGCTCGGTGGTGATCGCGGCGCCGCCACGCGCCGCGACCGTCGAACGGCAGGCGCTCGTCGCGCAGTTGAGCGAGCTCGGCGCACGTTACGGGGTGACCTTCGAGCCGCTCGCCAGCGGATTCACCGAGCAAGGTCCCGACCTTGGCAGCGAGCAGGCGGTGGTGCTGAAGCCTCCACGCATCGTGCTGTTGGCGTCGAATGGCGCGGGGTTCGGCGAGGTGCGCTGGCTGCTGGAGCGTGAACTCCAGGTCCCGTTCTCGTGCATTCAACCGGCGGCGCTGGCGCAGGCACGCCTTTCGGACTGGAACGTGATCGTCGCGCCCGATGGCGTGCGCGGCCTCGACGACGCGAAGGAGCCGATCGCGGCCTTCCTGCGCGGCGGCGGCACCGTCATCGCGCTCGGCAGCGCCTCGTTCTGGTTCACCAAGGAGCGCTCGGGGCTCACCGAGGTGACCGCCAAGCCAGAGAAGGAGGCCGACGCCAAGGACGACAAGCCGAGCTGGCAGAAATCGGCGCAGCGCGATCGCGACGCGACGCTCGCCAACATGCCGGGCGCCTTCTTCGAAGTCGAACTCGACCTCGACCATCCGCTGGCGTTCGGGTTGCCCGAGCGGATCCCGCAGCTGGCGACCGGCACGCAGGGTTTCGAGCTGCACGGCGGCGGGATCAAGGTGGGCCGCTTCGTGCCGCGCGGCCGTGTCTCCGGCTTCGCCGGCGACGAGGTGGTGGAGGAGCTCGGCGGACGATTCTGGCTGGTCGAGGCGCAGGTCGGCCGCGGTCGCGTGCTGCTCTTCAGCGAGAGCCCGACGTTTCGCCTGGGGTTCCGCGGACCCATCCGCGTGCTGTACAACGCTCTCTCGTTTTTCTCGCGCTGACTGCCGGTCGGCGAATTCTCCGTGTCGTCGGGTGGTGTCTTTCCAGTCGGAACTTCGTCGGAGCTTCTCGACAACTCCCCTGGAGTTGGCGTCGAACCTCCTCCTCGCTCCGACTCGAAATCCATGCGCCGGACTCGCGGCGACTTCACCGACGGGCTGCTGAGGGGCGCGTCAGGAGCTTCCTTTGGCCCAGATCCGAGTGTTGCGCGATCGTGAGGGGCGGTTGCGTTTGCCGCCGTTGGCGGGGTTCGTGTTGATCCTCGGCGGCGGCGCGCTGCTGACGCTGGCGTTGACCTCGTGGTTCCAGGTCGAGCCGGCCGCGGTGGGCGTCGTCACGCGATTCGGTCGTTACGACCGAACCGTCGAGCCGGGCCTGCACTGGAAGCTGCCGTTCGGCATCGAGGTGGCGAACGAGGTTGCGACCAAGCACGTGCACAAGATGGAGTTCGGCTTCCGGACCGCCGAGTTCACTCGCGGCGCCGAACTCGGCGAGCGGACGCGCTATTCCGACGCCCGTTTCGGCGACGAGAGCCTGATGCTGACCGGCGACCTGAACGCCGCCGAAGTCGAATGGATCGTGCAGTACCGGATCAACGATCCGGTGAAGTTCCTGTTCCACGTCGCCGATCCGGAGAAGACGCTGCGCGACCTCGCGCAGGCGGTGATGAGCCTCGTGGTCGGCGACCACAGCGTGCTCGAAGTGCTGACCGCGGGTCGGCGCGAAGTGAACACCGAGGCGCACGAGGAGCTGCAGAAACTGGTCGACCAGTACGAGATGGGGCTCGAGATCGACACGGTGCAGCTGCAGAACGTCGACCCGCCCGAATCGGTGCGCGCGTCGTTCAACGACGTGAACCAGGCCGAGCAGGAGAAGCAGCGCACCATCAACGAGGCGCGCCAGGAGTACAACCGCAAGATGCCGCTCGCCTTGGGTGAAGCGGCGCGGCTGCGACAGGAGGCGGAGGGCTACGCCTCCGAGCGCGTCAATCGCGCAACCGGCGAAGTGCAGCGCTTCCTCGCGCTGGCCACCGAGCATGACAATGCGCCCGACCTGATGCGGCAACGCCTCTGGCTGGAAGCGATGGGCGATCTGCTGCCGAAGCTGTCACGCAAGGTGATCGTCGATCGCGACCTGAAGGGCGTGCTGCCGCTCCTCTCGCTCGACGCGATGCCGAAGCCGGAGGGCTCCCGATGATGCGCGGCCTCCTGCTGCTGTTGCTGATCGTCGGCGCGGTGCTGGCGAGCGGCTCGGTCTACACCGTCAGCGAGTCCGAGCAGGTGATCATCACCGAGTTCGGCCGTCCGGTCGGCGCGCCCGTCACCGAGGCGGGACTCCATTGGAAGAAGCCGTTCCTGCAGGACGTGCGGCGGCTCGAGAAGCGCGTGCTGCGTTGGCACGGCGAGCCGCGCGAGATCTCGACGCGCGAGAAGAAGTTCATCTTCGTCGACACCATGGCGCGCTGGCGGATCTCCGATCCGCTGCTGTTCCTGCAGTCGGTGGGCGACGCGCGCAACGCACAGACACGGCTCGACAACATCATCGATGGCGTGGTGAAGGACACCATCAGCTCGCAGTCGCTGATCGACGCCGTGCGCGCGACGCAGCGCGACATGGCCGCCGACATCGAGTCGATCGATGACGAGGCGCCGGCCAAGCCGACCGTCGGCCGGCCGGAACTGATGGCGCGCATCACCCGCGAGGCGGCGCTGCGACTCTCCCCGCTCGGCATCGCGCTGCTCGACGTGCGCATCACTCGGGTCAACTTCGTCGACCTGGTGCTGAAGGATGTCTACCGCCGCATGATCTCGGAGCGGCAGCGCATCGCGGAGCAGTTCCGATCCGAAGGGCAGGGCGAGCGCGCCCGGATCCTCGGCGAACTCGAGCGCGACCAGAAGCGCCTCCTGTCGGAGGCGTACCGCGACGCCGAAGTGCTGCGCGGTACGGCCGATGCCGCGGCCGCGCGCACCTACTCCGACGCCTACCAGAAGAACCCCGATCTCTACGCCTTCACCAAATCGCTCGAGACGCTGCAGAAGTCCCTTGCCGGTGGCGAGACCTCGCTGGTGCTGACCACCGAAAGCGATCTGCTGCAGCTGCTCGAAGGGCCGCCGGAGCGCAAGCAGTAAGCCTCCGGCGCGCCGGCCCGCGTCAGCTCCCGTCTTTTCCTTCGCCGGTGTCGAGGTGCACGAAGACCTCGCCGACGAGCGGGTCGCGTTCGAGCGCGGCCTGCACGTCGAGCGCGAGGTCGTGGCCTTGCACGGCGCTCGCTCCGGCGGGGATCAGGACGGTGGCCTCGACGTGGAGCGTCTGGCCGACGAAGTGGGCGCGCAACTTGGGGATGCCCAGCACGCCCGGAATCGCGGCGGCGGCGGCTCGCAACCGCTCGAGCACTTCGGCGGAGGGCGCCTCGCCCATCAGGTAGCGCAGGCTTTCGCGCGCGAGGCTGACGCCCGCCTTCGCGATGTAGGCCGCGACCGGCAGCGCGAGCCAGCTGTCGAACGATGGGTAGCCGACGCGCGCGAGCCCGAAGCCGACCAGCGACGAACTGCAGGTCAACACGTCGTTCAGCGTGTCGAGCCGCGTCGCCGAAACCGCCTGCCCGTCGCCGTCGTGGCGGCGGCGCAGCACGATCGCGAGCCACGCGACCTTGACCAGCAGCTTGGCGGAGAGGACGCCGCCGACGGCCGCGTCGAGTCGCGGCGGCTCGCCGTCGAGCAGGTGGCCGATCGCCGAGCGCGCGACCTCGATGGCCAGCACGAAGGCGAGGACGGCGGTCACCAGCGCACCGATCGGCTCGGCGCGTTGATGGCCGAACGGGTGATCCTCGTCGCGCGGCTGCATGGCCACGCGCACGCTCACCAGCAGCACGACGCCGACGGCGAGGTCCATCAGCGAGTCGGCGCCTTGCGCCAGCACCAGCTGGCTGCCGGTGGCGAAGTAGACGGCGAAGTGCGCCACGCACAGCGCGGCGTTCAGTGCGAAGGTGAGGAGGACGACGCGCGACGCCTGCATGGTGGCGTCAGCGCAGGTTCAGGCGCGCGGTCTCGATGTAGCCGGCGGCGTGCTTCACGAGATGGGCCGCCTCCTCGTCGCTGACCTGACGCACGATCTTGCCCGGCATGCCGATGACGACGCTGCGATCGGGGATCGTGCGCCCTTCGGGGATCAGGGCGCCAGCTCCGATGATGCACTGCTTGCCGATGTGGCTGTGAGCCAGCAGGATCGCGCCCATCCCGATCAGCGTCCCCGAGCCGAGCGTGCGCATGTGGAGGATGGCCCGGTGGCCGACGGTGACGTCGTCGCCGATCACGACCGGCTCGTCGTGTTCGGGATGGACCATGGTGAGGTCCTGAAGGTTGGTGCGCGCGCCGATGGTGATCGAAGCGACGTCGCCCCGCACTACGCAGCCGTACCAGATGCTCGAGTCCTTGCCGATCGTCACCTGGTGGATCAGCGCGGCATTGTTCGCCACGTAGTAGTCGCCGCGCTTCTCGAGCTTGAAGTCCATCGTCGTCTTCCCCGTGCTCGTGTCGATCGTCATCCGTGTCCGGCCGACGCGGCAATGACCGCGAGCGTCACGCCATTGTGCACCATGTGGAACAGGAGCGGCGCGGCGAGGTGGCCGGTGCGTTGCATCAGCCAGGCCAGCGCCACGCCCAGCACGAAGACGGCGAAGCGGCCGCCATCGTGCAGCGACGCGAACAGCACGCCGTTCAGCACCAACGCCGCCGCCGGCGGGAAGAGGCGCGCGAGGTAGCGCCACAAGACGCCGCGGAAGAGCAGCTCCTCGTGCAGCGGAGCCGCGAGCGTGATCCCGGCCAGCACCACGAGGTCGCGGCGCAGCTCCGGGAACCGTGCGAACGTGGCGACCGCGGCCTGCCCCTCCGCGGGCAGGTCGAGCATCCCGCGCACGCCGCTCTCGAGCGCGACGGCGCCAAGCTGCACGGGCACGAAGCAGACGAAGAGCAGCAGCGCGAACGCCAGCGCGCCAGGCAACCCCGCGCGGCGCAATCCGACATCGGCGAGTCCGTCGCCGAAGAGGCGCGTCCAGAGCGCCACGAATCCGATCATCACCCCCGCGACCAGCAGGAACGTCAAGCCGGCGGCGTGGAGCCGTTCGGGCGTGAGTCCGGCGCCACCGCTGCTCGCCGCGTCGCGCGTGAGCGAGGCGCCGAGCAGCGTCGCGGCAAACCAGACCAGGAAGCAAAGCGGCAGGAACGCCGGCGTGAAGGAGCGGGGCGGCCCGAATCCCAGGCGCACCGCGATGCCGGCAATCGCGCGCGTAACGGGCGGCCAATGCGCCGGCAGCTGCGCCATCGACGGCGGCGATGGCGGTGGTGGCGGGCGCGCCACCCAGCCTTGCGCGCGCCGCATCGCCGCGAAGCAGAGCAGCAGGCCGAGTCCCATGGCGACACCGCCGAGGGACGCCTGCTGCGCCGGTGAATAGTCGCGCAGCGCCCGCTCGACCGCGTCGGTCGGTGGGGAAGATTCGGCGACGCGGCAGGCGAAGGCGCGGAGCATCGCGCCATTCTGCGCCAAGGCCGCCGATTTCGGAGCTTGCCTCTTGGCATCGCGTCGGGATGAATAGGCGCCCCGCGCCTTCCGGCGCCCTCTCGTCCTGGAGCTCCGATGCTGCTGCAGATCCGCTACTGCACCGCCTGAAACTACGAGCCGCGTGCCGTCGGTCTGACGGCTGAGCTCCTCAACGCGCACAAACGCAAGATCTCCGAACTGCGGCTCGTTCCGAGCGACGGTGGCTGCTTCGAGGTGTCGCTCGACGGCAAGCTGATCTACTCGAAGCTCGCCACGAAGCGCTTCCCCGAGCCGGGCGAGATCCTCGCGTTGGTCGCGAACGCGCGCCCTTGACTTCGGCGCGGCGTGGTCGTGACTTCGGTCCGCGCTCGAGATGACGTTCAAATGACACGAACTGCGCCGTGCGGCTCTCGTACGGTCGCGCTTGAATCCTGCACCCCCTCGCCCCCTCAGGCTGTGCGAATGACGCGTCCCGCGCTCTCCTTCCGTTCGTTGCGTTGGCTGACCATGGCCGGCCTCTCGCTCGCGGCGTGCAGTGCCGAGCAGTACCAGCGCGAGGCGGACCTCGAAGTCGACGCCATCGTCAAGGCCAAGGAAGAGCGCCTGTTCGGCAAGGCGTCGGGCTTTACGGTCGAGCAGGCGCAGGACATCCTGCGCCAGCAGTTGTTGGCCGAACTCGCCACCCATCGGGACGAGCAGCGGGAGCGCCAGCTGCGTGAGGTGATGCCTCCGCCGGTGCCGGCGCCGGCCAGCAGCGGCGAAGCGAGCGATGCGACGGAGGCCGTGCGAGCGAAACTCGCCGTCCGCATCGAGCAGGTGGAGCAGCGCCACGCCAGCGACATGGTCGCTTTCTCGGTCACCGACCCGCCGTTGCTTCCGCGCAAGGTGCTTTCGCTGACGGACGCCCTTGCGATCGCGTCGGAGAACAGCCGCGACTTCCAGCGCCAGAAGGAGCAGGTCTACCTCGCCGCGCTCGACGTGACGTTCCAGCGCTACCTCTTCGAGGCGCGCTTCGGCGTCACCTCCTCGTACGACTGGACCAGCGCGCCAGGCGGCAGCAAGCGCCAGCGCGATGGCACGCTCGCCACCGAGTTCTCGCTCACGCAGCAGCTCGCCTCCGGCGGCTTGCTGGTCTTCCGCTTCAGCAATGACCTGCTGCGCCGCTTCACCGGCGTCGAGTTCACCAACGGGACCAACCACTCGACCAGCTCGTTCTTCGACCTCGCGTTCAGCCAGCCGTTGCTGCAGGGGGCCGGCAAGCAGATCGCGCAGGAGCCGCTGGTGCAGTCGGAGCGCGACGCCGTCTACGCGCTGCGCGCGTTCGAGCGCTTCCGCCAGGAGTTCGCCGTCCGCGTGGCGAGCGAGTACTACCGGCTGCTCCAATCGGTCGACCAGATCGAGAACGCGCGGCGCAGCTACCTGCAGTTCATCGATTCCCGCGAGCAGTCCGAGGCGCTCGCCGAGCGCGGCCGGCGCAGCCAGATCCAGCTCGACCAGGCCGTGCAGAGCGAGCTCAGCGCGCGCAACTCCTGGATCGTCGCGCAGCGCAGCTACCAGGACTCGATCGACGCCTTCAAGTTGACGCTCGGGTTGCCGCTCGAGGCCGACCTGGGGCTGATGCCGGACGAGTTCGAGCGGCTGCGCGAGGCCGGACTTCCCGCCATCCGCTTCAGCGAGACGCGCGCGATCGCCGTCGCGCTCGACAACCGCCTCGATCACCTGAACACGGTCGAACAGCTCGAGGACGCCGACCGGCGCATCCACGTGGCCGCCGACGACCTGCGCGCCGCGCTCGACCTGTCGGCGGGCGTCACGGTGCCGACCGATCGCGACACCGTGTTCGATACCCAGGCGGGCGACGCGACCTGGCGCGCCGGCCTCACGCTCGACCTCCCGGTCGACAAGCTCGCCGAGCGCAACGCCTACCGCCGCGCGCTGCTGGATCGCGAGGTGCAGTCGCGCACGGTCACGTTGAGCGCGGACTCGCTGCAGCAGGACGTGCGCAACGGCCTGCGCCGGCTCGCGCAGCTGCGGGAGACGCATCGCATCGCGGTCGAGTCGGTCGCCGTCGCCCAGCGGCGCGTGCAATCGACCGCGCTGACGCTCCGCATGGGTCGCATCCAGATCCGTGACGCGCTCGATGCGACCGATGCCTTGAACCGCGCGAGGAACCAGCTGACGCAGGCGCTCGTCGACTACGAAGTCGCGCGTCTCGAACTCTGGCGCGACATGGGGCTGCTCGAGCTCGACGAAAGCGGCATCACGCTGCACGATCTGCCGCCGGTCGCCGACGCGGCGGTCGAGCCGCCGGCGGGCACGGATGCAGGCACGGATTCAGGGCCGGACGCAGGGCTGGATGCAGGCACGGACGCGAGCGCCGAGCCAGGCGAGGGACGTTGACCGAACGGACGCAGTTCGAGGCCGCCGCGGCGGTCGTGACGAAGGAGTGCTGACATGGACCATCGACTTGCTCTCGACCGCAGCCGCCGTGGCGCGGCGATCCTCTGGCTGCTCGTCGTCGTCGCGGGGCTCGCCGTCGGCGGCTTCCTTTGGTGGGGGCGGCGCGATGACAAGGTCGACACCGAGCTCGCGCTCAGCGCGACGGTCGCGCGCGAGAAGCTGCGCGTCTCGGTGGTCGAGTCCGGGCAGCTCAAGGCGTCGAAGTCGGTCGACATCTACTGCAAGGTGAAGGGGGGCGCGACGATCCTCGAACTCGTCGACGAGGGCGTGCGCGTCAACGAGGGAGACATCCTCGTCAAGCTCGACGCCAGCAACCTCGAAGACGAACTCACCGCTCAGAAGATCAAGTTCCAGAATGCGAAGGCCGCCTTCATCCAGGCCGAGAAGGCGCGCGAGATCCAGGAGAGCAAGAACGCCAGCGACACGCAGAAGGCGACCGTCGACCTCGCGTTGGCGGAGACCGACAAGCGCAAGTACATCGACGGCGACTTCCCGCTGAAGGAGAAGCAGGCCGCCTCCGACAAGAAGCTCGCCGAGTCGGAGGAGAAGGCGGCCAATCAGAAGGCCGACGACACCGCCGAGCTCGTGGCGCTCGACTTCGCGGCCGAGACCGAGCTGCAGAGCGATCGCCTCGCGGCCGAACGCGCCACCGTGAAGAAGTCGATGTCGGAGCTGCAGCAGCGGATCCTCGCCGACTTCGAGCGGCCGCGGCAGATGCAGGTGCTCGAGAGCGACGTGCTGCAGAAGAGCGCCGAGCTCGAGCGCGTGAAGCTGCGCTGCGAGGCTGACTTCGCGCAGAAGGTCGCCGACTACGAATCGAAGAAGGCGACCTTCGAGCTCGAGCAGAACAAGCTGGCGCTGCTCGAGTCGCAGTTGGTCAACACGACCATTCGTGCGCCATCCGCCGGGCTCGTCGTCTATCCGGTCAACCAGGGCGGCGGCATGGGCGGTGGCCGCAGCGATCGCGACCGCGTCGAGGAAGGCGCGGCCGTTCGCGAGAACCAGCTGCTGATCAGCCTCCCCGACACCACCGAGATGATCGTCTCGGTCAGCGTCCACGAGTCGGCGGTCGACAAGGTGAAGGTGGACCAGCCGGCGCTCGTGACCATCGATGCCGGCGCGCAGTCCTTCGTCGGGCGCGTGACCTTCATCGCGCCGCTGCCCGACTCCGCCAACCAGTGGCTCAATCCCGACCTCAAGGTCTACCGCTGCGAGATCACCATCGGCGGCGCGACCACCGGGCTGCGTCCGGGCATGAGCGCGAGCGCCGAGATCGTCGTCGACGAGCTTCAGGACACCATCGCCCTGCCCATCCACGCGGTCTACCGGCGCGGCGAGCGCTACTACGTCTACATCTCCGACGCCACCGGAAAGCCGCTGGTGCGCGAGGTGAAGATCGGCATGCACAACGACGCGCGCGTCGCCATCGCCGATGGGCTGGCGCCGGGCGAGCGAGTCTTCCTCTCGGTGCCGCCAGGCGCGCCGCAGCCTGATTTCCCCGCGGCCGCGAAGGTCGCAGCGGCCGCGTCGGTCGAGGATCTGCGCAAGCAGGCGGGCGCCATCCCGACCAAGGGAGCGCGTCCCGAAGGCGATGGCGCCGCAGCCGCGGCTCCGGCCGCCGGCGCCGCGCCCGCGTTCGACTTTTCCAAGCTGCGCGGCATGAGCGAGGAGGAGCGCAAGAAGGCGATGCAGGAGATGCTCGACAAGATGACGCCGGAGCAGAAGGCCGCGTGGGACGAGCGGATGAAGCAGTTCGGCGGTGGCGCGGGCGGTCCGCCGGCAGGCGGACGCGGCGGCGCCGGCGAGAAGGCGCAGGGGGGCACTTGAGCCGCCTCGTCGCCAGCCAGCAGCGGAAGCGCAGCTGACCATGCCGTCGCACGAACCCTCGGTGACGCCCGGTGGGCGCGAAGTCGTCGTCGCGATGCGCGAGGTCGAGCGCCACTACGTCATGGGCGACAGCGTCGTGCGCGCGCTCGATGGCATCAGCTTCGAGATCGAGCGCGGTTCGTACTGGGCGATCATGGGACCGTCGGGCTCGGGCAAGTCGACGCTGCTCAATCTGCTGGGCTGCCTCGATCGGCCGACCAAGGGCGCCTACGTGCTGGGCGACGAGGACGTCGCGAGGCTCAGCGATGACCAGCTCTCCGATGTGCGCAGCCGCAAGCTCGGATTCGTCTTCCAGTCGTTCCAGTTGATCCAGCAGCTCTCGATCCTGGAGAACGTCGAAGTACCGCTCTTCTATCAAGGGGTGGCGCCGGCGGTCTCCCGCGAGCGCGCGCGGCAGGCATTGGCGCGCGTCGGGCTCGGCGATCGCGTGTCGCACCGGCCGAACGAACTTTCGGGTGGCCAGCAGCAGCGTGCCGCGGTCGCGCGCGCGCTGGTCAACCAGCCGATCGTGCTGCTCGCCGACGAGCCGACCGGCAACCTCGACAGCAAGACGGCGCGCGAGATCCTCGACCTCTTCGACGAGCTGCATCAGCAGGGCAGCACGATCATCCTCGTCACTCACGATCCCGGCGTCGCCTCGCGCGCCGAATGGGTGCTGCGCGTCCTCGACGGCAAGGTCGACCGTGTCGATCGCGGCGGACGCGCGCGCGTCGAGACCGGAGCCACCGCGTGATCACCGCGATGTGGCGCACCTTCCATCTCGGTCTGCGCGGCGTCGCCCGCCACGGGTTGCGTTCGCTGCTGACGAGCCTCGGCGTGCTGTTCGGCGTCGCGTCGGTCATCGCCATGCTCGCCATCGGCGAAGGGCTTTCGCACGACGTGCAGATGCGCATCCAGGCGCTCGGATCGAACAACATCCTGGTGCGCAGCTTGAAGCCGCCGGAGAGCAACTCCGCTGGAGCCGAGCGCTCGCGCCTGTCGGTCTACGGACTGACCTACCAGGACGCCGAGCGGATGAAGCAGACGCTGCCCAACGCGCAGATCGTCGTTCCAGTCCGCGCGATCTACCAGGACGCGCGCTACGCCGACCGTCGCGCCGACTCGCGGGTCGTCGGGACGGTGCCGTGGTTCGGCGAGACCAACGACTTCAAGCTCGAGTCAGGCCGCTTCGTGACGGAGGTCGACCTCCAGGCGCGCACGCCGGTCTGCGTGCTCGGCGCGACCGTCGCGCGCGAACTGTTCCCGCTCGATGAACCGCTTGGAAAGCTGATCAAGCTCGGCACGCAGGCATTCCGCGTCGTCGGCGTGATGCTGCCGCGCACCGCATTGACGGGCGACGACCAGGGCACCATCGAGGACCTCTCGCGCGACGTCTACGCGCCGCTGACGACCGTCCGCCAGTATTGGGGCGAGATCATCGTCAAGGTCTCGTCGGGAAGCCGCGACATGGAGCAGGTCGAGCTCCATCAGCTGCAGGTGCGCGTCACCGACGTGAAGAAGGTCGAGGCGACCGCCGCGGTCCTGAAGGAGATGCTGGCCGCGTCGCACAAGACGAAGGCCGACTACGAGGTCGTGGTGCCGCTGTCGCTGCTTCGCGACGCGGAGGAGACCAAGAAGGATTTCAACCGCGTGCTCGGCGCGATCGCCGGCATCTCGCTGCTGATCGGCGGCATCGGCATCACCAACGTGATGCTCGCCACCGTCACCGAGCGCACCCGCGAGATCGGCATCCGGCGCGCGCTTGGCGCCAAACGCAAGCACATCGTCGCCCAGTTCCTGGTCGAGACCGTCGTGCTCGCGGGCGGCGGCGGCGTGCTGGGCATGTCGCTCGGTTGGGTGATCTGCGTCCTCGTGCCGACCATCAATCCGAAGCTCCACCCGATGCCGACGCAGGAGAGCTACGTGCTCTCGTTCGTGATCTCGGTGGTGGTGGGGATCGTGTTCGGGCTCTACCCGGCATGGCGCGCGGCGACCATGGATCCGGTGGAGGCGCTGCGGCACGAATAGGGCGTTGCTGCTGACGGCGGCGCAGCCGCCGCAGCAGAACGCCCGCGCCGGCGAGACTGCGCGGTGCGCAGCTCGCCTCTCGCGCGTTGGAGCCGACGAGCGGCGCTGACGCGCGCTCGCGGCTCAACCGGGGGTGAGGTGGTGGGGCGCGCGGCCGCAGGAGCGGCGCGCGGCGCAAGCGGCGAGGTGGTGGGGCGCGTGGCTGCGCGGGGCGCAGCACGCGGCGAAAAGCGGGGCGCGCGGTCAGCGGCGGGCGTCGATCTCGGCGAGCCGCTTCCGGGCGTGATCGCGCACGGCGGCGGCGGGCACGGTGTCGGGTCCTTCGCCGCCGACCGAGACGAAGAAGCGATCGGAGAGCGCCGCGACTTCGGCGTAGAGGGGGCGCGCGGTGGCTCGATCGCCAGCGGCCCACGCTTTCTCGGCATCCAGCATCATCATGCGACCGAGGAAAAGCAGCGCGTCGGGGTAGTTCGGCTCGAGTCGCAGGGATTCACGGGCGGCGTGCTGGCTCTTTGCGAGGTACGCGCGCTCTTCCTCGCCCGCCTGCTTGGCTTCGCGACCGCGAGAGCGTTGGCGGGCGTCGTCCTTCCGAACGCGCGCCGCCGTCGCCTTCGCCTCGAAGGCGCGCGCCAGCGCGAACCAGACGCGGGAGCGGCGCGGGTCGAGCTCGATCGCGCGCTGCAGCTGCTGGATCGCATCGTCCGCGTTCTGCGGGCCGAGGTTGATCAGCATCATTCCGAGCTGCTCGTGGAAGATCGCGCTGGTGGGCTCGCGGGCGACGAGCTCTCTCAGCAACGCCAACGCGCCGTTCCAGTCGGAGCGCTCCAGCGCTCCGCTCAGCGCGTCGAAGCCGGTGATGGCGGCCTGCTTCGTGTAGGCATCCGGCAGAGTGGACCAGTCGACGCTCGGCAGCTCGGCGGTCGTTCCGCCTTGCGCGTAGCCCAGCGCGGCCAGCGCGGCGCGATCGGCTTCCGAAAGCGCCGGATTCGCTCGCGACAGCGGTTGTGCCGCGGCCTGCGCGGCGGCGAGGCGGCGGCGCAGGCCGATGGCGCGCGCGTCGTCGGGGCTGAACAGGTCGTTCTGCTCGAGGGGGTCGGCGACGCGGTCGTGCAGCTGCTCGCGCGCGGAACGGACGTACTTGAGCGCGCCGTTGGTGGCGCCCTCGAACGGCGCGAAGCCGAAGTTGAGCCAGACGTACCAGCTCTCGAAGGGCAGCACGCGGTCGGGCGCGGGCTGCTCCGGCTGCACGAGCCAGGGCGACAGGTCGAGGCCGTCGAAGCTCTCGGCGCTCGCATCGATGCCGGCTCGCGCCAGCAGCGTGGGGGCGACGTCGACCAGCGACACCGGCGTCGCGACGCGCGCCGGCGCGAGTCCCGGCTCGCGCCAGATCAGCGGCACGCGCATGGTCGAGTCGTGGACGAAGTAGCCGTGCGTCTCTTCGGGGCCGTCGGAGAGCCCTTCGCCGTGGTCGGCGCAGACGACGACGATGCTGTTCTCGAAGCCGCCGTTGTGCTGCCACGCCCCGAAGAAGCGGGCGAGCTCGTGGTCCATCTCGTGCAGCTCCGCTTCGTAGAGCACCTTCAAGGCGCCCTTGCGCTCGAGCGCCTGCGCGGAGGTGAACTGCGGCGCTTGCTTGGGGGTGTAGGGGGCGTGCACGTCGAACAGGTGCAGCCAGTAGAAGAACGGCGGTCGCTCGCCAGGACGACCGAGCTGCGAAAGGTCCGCGAGCGCGCGATCGATCTGCGTCGAAGCCGGCAGCTCGGTGAAGTGGAGCGAGCGGCTGCTCGACACGCCGCGCGGCGGCGCCTGGTAGCGGTCGAATCCCTGCGCGAGGCCGAAGACGGGGTCGAGGACGAACGATGCGATCGCGGCGCCGGTGGCGTAGCCCGCTTCGTGGAGGATCTCGGCGAGCGTGTGCGCGGCCTCCGGAAGGCGGTAGAGCGAGTTGTCGTGGATGCCGTGCGAGAAGGGGTGGAGGCCGGTCATCAGCGAGGCGTGCGCCGGCAAGGTCAGCGGCGCGACGGTCAGCGCATCGTCGAAGATCACCGCACTGCGCGCGAACTCGTCGAGCACCGGCGTCGGCGACGGGCTCCTGCCGTAGCAGCCGAGGTAGTCGCGCCGCGTGGTGTCGAGCGTGATCAGCAGCACGTCGGGCTTGCGCGGCATCTTGCTTGGCGCAGCGCTCGCCGGTTCGGGGGGCGTCGCCTGCGCGCCGCGCGGCGCGGCGCGAGCGGCGAGCGTGGCGGCCACGACGGTGGCAAAGAGCGCAATCGGCAGCGCACTTCTCATCGGGGTCGTCCTGTGAGGTAGCCGACGAGTTCGCCGAGCGACCAGACCGTCGACAGCAGGAACAGGAGCGGCAGCGCGGCGATCATGCGACCGATGGCGCGCTTCTTCTGCAGCACTCCGTTCACGAGCCGCGCGGTGAGCACGAACGGCAGCAGCGGCGTCAGGGCGGCGCGGACGAGGCGCGGCCCCATTCCGGCGCCGGCGACGCGGCTGCCCGCGAACGAGCGGCCCCAGACGTAGCGCTCGCGGAGCGCCTCGCCGAGCGTGAGGCCCGAGCGCGTCTGCCAGACCACGACGCGCGGCGTGAGGCGCAGCTCATGGCCCTTCGCGGCGATGGCGCCGTGCACGATCGTCTCGTGGTAGTCGCCGCGCCACGCCTCGGCGACCTCGTCGAGGACGCCCCGCCGATAGCAGACATTGCTGTCGCTCACGTACCAGGCGGGGCCATCGGCGAGCGGGTTCATGTAACGGCCGAAGTCGCACAGGTAGACCGCGAAGGCGAGCAGGCCGGCGCCGCCGCATTCGACGGCGCCGCCGATGCAGCCCGCTTTCGGGTGGTCGGCGAGTCCCTTCAGCAGTCCCGCGCACCAGCCCGGTTGCGCGTGGGCGTGGTCTTCGGTGAGGAGGACGAAGCGCCCTCGCGCCGCCCGCATGCCGAGCGTGCGCAGCGTGTCGTGGTGCTCGCGGCTGCCGCCGGCGCGCGCGGCGCGCGTGTCGACGCCGTCGAGCGGCAGGAATCGCACGTCAGGAAACTTCGACTGCAACGTCAGCGCATCGCGGCACGGCTCGTCGTACGGGACGAGGATCTCGAAGGGCGGCGCGCCTTGTTGCGCGGCGAGCGCCGTGAGGCAGCGTTCAAGGTCGGCGAGCTTGCCGGAGATGAGGCCGACGACGACGGAGAGTTCGGGGGTGGCCACCTCTATTCGACCTCCTCGAGCGAGTCGCCGAAGCCGAAGGCGTAGCCGCTCCATTCGCCGAGCACGTAGGTGAATGCGACCGGCAGCAGCATCGGCAGCGTCAGCAGGTACTGGCCGAGGTACGGGCTCTTCAGCACGCGCGCCGTGATGCGCGCCAGGAGCAGGAACGGGAAGAGCGGCGCCGCGAGCAGATAGAACCAGCGCTTCGCCGCCGGCGCCGTTTCGCGCTGCATCGCACCCCAGACGCGCGCCAGCAGGTAGCGCTGGTGCAGGTAGTAGCGGTAGCGGAACGGCCCCATCGTGTGGACGCCGAGTCGCTGCAGCCCGCGCATCTTCCCGTCGGCGGCGAGCTTCGGGTGGAGCACCATCTCCCAGTAGCCGGTGGTGAGCGCCGCCGCGTGCTTCGCCAGGAGATCGCGGCGGTAGGCGCAGTTGGCGCCGTTCAGCAGCGCGCGCTCGGCGTCGGGCCACGGCTGCAGGTAGTTGTGGTACTCGCTGAACAGCACGACCCAATCGCAACGGACGTAGCCGGGCGGATGGGCCGCGTCATCGAGGATCGGTCCGCCGATCGCCGCATCGCCGGGCTGGAACGACTCGCGGATCGAGCGCAGCCAATGGGCTGGCGGCCGGCAGTGCTCTTCGAGGACCACCACGAGGTCGCCGCGCGCCTGCGCCGCCGCGGTGGCGCGCAACTGCGGAACGCTCGGCTTGCGGCCGTCGGCACCGGCGGCCACCGGCACGACGGTGAGCCAGCGATAGTCGCGCTCGAGCCGCTCGCGAACGGCGCCGCCGATGCGGTCCGCGACCAGCACCTGCGCCTGCTCGGCTTGTGCCGGTTCGCGCAGGGAATCGAGCAAGCGCCACAGGAAGTCGCCTCCTGCTCCGGAGGCGATCACGACACTGACGGTGGGAAGCGACATGGGGCGCAGCCTACCGCGTCTGGCGCAGGCCGCCGCGGACGCGCATCGCTTTCGCGATCGACGTCGACTCCCGCGCTGCGGGCACGCGTGCTACGGTGTCGCCGTGCCGAGGACGCGGGAGCCGCAATCGATGACGAGCCGGACGATGTCAGGGTGGGCGTTGGCGCTGATGGCCCTGCTGGCCGGCGGGTCGCCGGCGCGCGCGTTCCAGGTCCCGGCCGCGCCAGCCGCTGCGGCGGGCAAGGTGCGCCGCGACGTGATGGTGATCACGCTCGACACGACCCGCCGCGACCATCTCGGCGCCTACGGTCGCGACCCCTCGCGCACGCTGAATCTCGATTACCTCGCCGCGCGTTCGGTCGTCTTCGAGGATGCGGTGACGACGGTGCCGGTGACCCTGCCAGCGCACGCGTCGCTCTTCACCGGCCTCTATCCCACGGCGCACGGCGTGCGCTACAACTCCGGCTTCAAGCTGCCGGAGGCGGCGCGGACGCTCGCCGAGATCCTGCGCGACTCCGGCTACGCGACGCGCGCCGACGTCGCCGCCTTCGTCCTCGATCCGATCTTCGGCCTGGCGCAGGGGTTCGATCGCTACCGCGCGCCGCCTCGGGGGGTCTCGCGACCCGGTGCCCCCGCGAAGGAGGAGGAGCTGCCGGCCGCCGCCATCGTCGATCGGGTGCTCGAAGATGTCTCCGAACTCGCGCCCGGAGGCGGCCCGCCCGACGGCACGCGCAAGCCGTTCTTCGTGTGGGCGCACTTCTACGACCCGCATACGCCCTACACCCCGAAGTCGAAGCCGCAGATCGATGCCGACCAGGCGCGCGATCCGCAGCAGGTGGCGCGCGCTCTCTACGAGGCGGAGATCTTCGATCTCGACGCGGAGCTCGGCCGCCTCTTCCGCGAGCTCGCCGCGCGCCGGCTGATGGATGAACTCGTGGTGCTGGTGGTGGCGGACCATGGCGAGGGGCTCGGCGACGGACTCGAGCAGGCGCATGGCTTCTTCCTGTTCGATGCCACGGTGCGTGTGCCGATGATCCTGCGCCATCCGTCGCTGCCGGCGCGGCAGGTGACGGTGCCGACGTCGATCGTCGATGTGGTGCCGACGCTGTTGACGGTGCTGGGGATCGACGCGACGACCGACTCCTTCGACGGTCTCGACCTGCTGCCGTGGATCGCCGATCCTCAGCTCGCGCCGCCCGAGCGCGCGCTGATGCTCGAGTCGATGTTCGCGTGGCTCAACTTCGGTTGGGCGCCGCAGTTCGGCTGCACGCTCGGATCGCTCAAGTACCTGCGTTCCGCGCAGGAAGAGCTCTACGACCGCCTTTCCGATCCGTCCGAGTCGAAGAACCTCTTCACGCCAGGCGAGCCGCGCGCGACCGCGCTGGCGCGTCGGCTGCAGGCGCATCTCGCGGCGGTGAGCCCGTTGGCGCGCGGGGCGACCGCGACCTTGTCGGAGGCCGATCGGCGTCGACTCGAGGCGTTGGGCTACGCGGCTGGCGATGGCAGCGGCGCCGCGCTGCCCGACGACTGGTCGCAGCTGCCTGATCCGTACCGGAAGATCGCGGCCTACGAACGGATGAACGCCGCGATCTCGGCCGCCGCGCAGCAGGGGCTCGAGGCGACGCTTGCGGCATTGCAGGCGGCGGTCGCCGAGGATCCGTCGAGCGCGCCGCTGCACGAGCAGATCGGGCTGATGCTGGTGGCCGGCGCGCCGATGCGCTACGTCGAGGCCGCGGCCGCCTTCGATGCCGCGCTCGCGATCGATCCTCGGCTCGTGCGCTCGTGGTTTGGAAGGGCCCAGTGCGCGCAGCTCGCGGCGGAAGCGGCGCACGCTCGCGCCATGGACGCGCGCAAGGAAGGCGGGGCCGCGGCGGCCAAGCCCCACGTCGAAGTCGAGCGCAGGGAAGGCGAGCATGCCGAGGCCGCGTTGCGCCAGGCGCTCGGCTTCGATCCCGACCATCCCGACGCGCTGGCGTTCCTCTCACGGCTCCTGACGATGCGTGCCGAGCGATTGCTGCAGCGCAAGGACGCGGCGGCGGCCGAGCCGCTGCTGCGCGAGGCGGAGGCGTTGCTGGCGCGGCTCGTCGTCGTGCTGCCGAGCAATTCGCCGGAGTGGGCCGACGCGAGCGCGCGTCGCGTGCAGCTGACCCGCGCGCTCGAATCGATGGCAAAGAGCCGCGGCAAGTGAGCCGCGGCGTCGATCACGGCGCGACCGGGAGGCGGCGTCCTTTCGGGTCGTCGAGGTAGGCGAGCGCCTCCGCCGGCAGCTTGCTGCGGTCGTACGGGTCGCCCACGGCGGCGCGCTCATGCGGTTCGAGCGCCGTCGGGTAGTGCCATGCGCGCGAGCCGATGAAGGCCTTCGCCAGCGGGACCGGCTGGAACGCGACGCTCGGCCACAAGAAGACTTCGTTGGTGCAGAAGCACTCCTTGCAGGCGATCGACTCGCGCAGCTTGCGCGCCACCGGGCCGTTCCAGATCTCGGGGAAACTCTGCTTGCGGATGTTGCCGATGGGCGGGTGCTGCTCGCACAACGACACGTCGCCGTTGGCGTAGACGACGCCTGAGAGGATCCCCGCCTTGCACGGGACGAACTGCGATTGGACTTCCGCGGTCTTGACCTTGGCCCAGTGCAGCATCGGGTCGACCACGCTGCCGTGGCGCCCCTCCTCGCGCGCGCTCCAAAGGCGGCGCGAGTAGGCGACGAGCTCCTGGTAGCCCTTCAGTTCGACGCCCATCAGCGTCGGACGCTTGCGCTCCCCGCGGATCATCGCGAGGTTGTGGTGCGTCATCGCCGGGCAGCGCTCGAAGAGGTAGGTCGTGAGGCGCTTGATCTCGTCGAGGTTCTCGCCCGTGACGGTCGAGATCGAATGGATCTCGAGGCGGGGCTCCTTCTTCTTCAGCTCGGCGAGAGCCTCGTAGGTCTCCATCGCCTTCTCGAAGCTGCGACGATCGCGCCGGAACCAGTTGTGGTAGGGCGGCATGCCGTCGAGCGAGAGCTCGGCCGCGAAGAGCTTGAGATCCTGGTTCTCGAACAGCTGGGTCAGCGCCGCGATGGTCTTGTCGGCGTAGTAGCCGTTGGTCGGGCAGTAGATGCGCTGGACGCCGTTGTTGCGCACGAAGAAGTCGCAGATCTCGGCGAACTCCTTGCGCAGGAAAGGCTCGCCGCCGGAGAGGTTCAGGTTCTCGATCGGCCCGAGGCTCCTGGCCAGCGCGAAGATCTCGTCCTTGCTCAAGTCGTCGCGACTGTTGAGCTCCTTCCAGTAGAAGCAGTGGTCGCACGCGAGGTTGCAGATGCTGTTGATGAAGAGGATCAGGAAGGGAGGGGTCGCCTCGGGCTGCTCCTGCGCCGCGCGCCGAACGAGCTTCCAATGACGAGCGATGCGGGACGGGAGGCTCACGAGAGTTGAATCCAGGGGTGGGGGGGTGGACGGCGCGCAAGATAGCGCCGATCGCGAAACCCGCGGGCAAGAGCTGCTTTCGACGTCCCGCCGCGCGCCCTTGAGCGGAGGTGATCGGGATGCCGCGGTCGGCAACTTCGTCCGATCGAGGCCGCGGCTTGCGGCGCTGCGAAGGCTCCGCGGCTGCCGCGGTCGATCCGTAGCGCCGGGCGCGGGCGCGAGGGCGGGTACGATGTCGGCGCTTTCATGGATCGAGCAAGGCGGTGCACGGATGGGCGGAGGCGCGCTCGCGATGGCCGATGTCGAGCAGTTGGCGACGCGAGTCGAGGAGTTGGCGGAGCGGCGCAAGCAGGCCATCCGCCGCGCCTTCACGCGCCTCCACGCGCTCGCGCTCGGCTGCGGGGTCGGAGTGACGGTGGGGTTGGCGGTCGCGGCCGCGACGTTGGTGCTGTGGTTGCAGGGCGGGAAGTTCGTTGGCGAGAACCTGAAGGTGCTGGCCAGCTACTTCCCGGGCTACCGCGTCGACGCGGCGGGCGCCGCCGTCGGCGGGATGTACGGCTTCGCTGCCGGCTTCCTGGCCGGCTACGCGATCGCCGCCTTCCGCAACCTCGCGCTGAGGTTCGTGCTGGTGCTGCTGCGCTCGGGCGGCGATCGCTGGCGGCGACGTCACCTGCTGGATGAGATCTGACGACAACGGTTGCGCGACCCGGAACGACGACGGGGAGCGCAGGGCAGCAGCGACCGCTCGCTGCGATTGGAATCGGAGCTGCAAGGCCAACCTTGAAACCGCCGATCGACACCATCTTCGAACAGGTCGAGTCGGAGCGCCTCCTCGACGAGGTGCTCACCCGACTGAATGCGCGCGTGCTGGGCGCGACGCTGGCGGGGCTGTCCGCCTCCTGCCTCTTCCTCGCGACGCTCATCCTGTTGCTGCGTGGCGGCCCGCAGGTCGGCAAGCACCTGCGTCTGCTCGGCCACTTCCTTCCCGGTTACGACGTCACGTGGGGCGGACTGCTCCTCTCGCTGCCCTACGGGGCGGCTCTTGGCTTCGTCGCCGGTTACCTCGTCTCGCGCGTCTACAACTGGGTCGCTCGTCCGGTGAGCGGCCCCGCCGGGGGTCTTTGAGCAGCCATGGCTGACCGCAATCGACACGTCATCGTGCTGGGAGCCGGACCGGGCGGGCTCTCGTGCGCCCACAAGCTCACCGAGTACGGCTACAAGGTGACCGTGCTGGAGAAGGAGAGCTTCGTCGGCGGCCTCTCCCGCACGCTGGTGCGCGGCGACTTCCGCTTCGACTTCGGCGGCCACCGCTGGTTCACCAAGAACAAGTCGCTCCACGACTGGTTCCTGCGCCTGATGGATGGCCAGCTCGTCGAAGTCGAGCGCATCAGCCGGATCCTCTTCAACGGCAAGTACTTCGACTACCCGATCTCGATCAAGAACGTGCTGCAGACCGCCGGCCTCTGGACGTCGTTCCTCTGCGTCGTCGACTACGGCATGAACACCCTTTCGACCACGCTGAAGAAGCGTCGCATCGAGACGATGGAAGACGCCTTCGTCTCGCAGTTCGGGCGCCGCCTGTTCGACATGTTCTTCCGCCGCTACAGCGAGAAGGTCTGGGGCCGTCCCTGCTCGCAGATGTCGTCGGATTGGGTGTCGCAGCGCAGCAAGGGCCTGTCGATCTGGACGGCGCTCACCAACGCGCTGCTCAAGCCCAAGGACAAGAAGGCGAAGACGCTGATCGAGACCTTCGTCTACCCGCGCTGGGGCTATCAGGAGATCCCCGAGACGATGCGGCGGGTGATCGAGAAGGCCGGCAACCGTGTGGTCAACTCCGCCTTCGTGAAGAAGGTCGACGTCAGCGATCCCAAGCGCGTCGTGGTGACCTACGACAAGGACGGCAAGAGCGAGACGGTGGTCGGCGACTACGTCGTCTCCACGGTGCCACTCACCTCGTTGCTGACCTACGCGCTCGACCCCAAGCCGCCGCAGGCGGTGCTCGACGCCGCGAAGAGCCTCGAGTTCCGCTCGGTCATCACGGTCAACCTGATGATCGACCAGCCGCAGATGACCAAGGACACCTGGATCTACTGCCACGACGAGGGGCTGGGCTTCGCGCGCCTGCACGAGCCGCGCAACTGGTCGCCCGACATGGCGCCGAAGGGCAAGACGTCGGTCGTGCTCGAGTACTTCTGCACCAAGGAAGACGACGTCTGGAAGAAGTCCGAGCAGGAGATGGTCGACTGGGGCAAGCGCGACCTCTGCCGCCTCGGCTTCGTGAAGCCCGAGCAGATCCTCGGCGGCTTCACCGAGCGCGCCGCCAACGCCTATCCGGTCTATTCGCTCGGCTACTTGGAGAAGCTGAAGCGCATGCGCGACTACATCGAGGCGCTCGAACGCGTCGCGATCGTCGGGCGCGGCGGCACCTTCCGCTACAACAACGCCGACCATTCGATCGAGATGGGGCTCGTCACCGCGCAGATGATCAACGGCGAGGTGACCAAGGCCGCCGTCCTCGACATCAACACCGACCTCGAGTACCACGAGAAGGGGATGGTCGATGCGGGGCTGGCGGACGGCGAGCTGGTGCGTCCGGCGGCGACCGGCGGCGCGGTCAAGCCGTAGGCGCCACGCGGCGCTGGAGGGAGGGGCGCACGACGATGCGGCCGCTGCGTTTCGTGCGTGCGCGCCTGTTCGCCACGGTCAGCGTCGTCGCGGCGCTGCTGTTCGCGACGAACCTGGTGCGCGAGCACTACCCGGCCTTCGCGTTGGCGCAGCGCGGAACGCTCGCGTGCGATGAGTGGGCGGGGCTCCATCCCGACCTGTTCCTCCATTCCGACGGCCACTGGTACGCGAACAACCAGGTCGGCGCCTCGCTGCTGGCGGCGCCCGTCCTGTGGCTGGCGAGCCCGCTGCTCGACTGGCTCGAGGCGATCGGCAAGCGGCAGGCGGCGGCCGCCAAGGACGAGCCGGTTCAGTTCGACAGCGCCTATCAGCGCCGCGCCGCCTTCATGGCGGAGGTGCGTCGGCGCGGGCTCCACCTGCGGCTCGGTGCGGCCGCGGCGCTGACGGCGCTCTTCGTCATGGCGCCAGCGGCGGCGCTCCTCGCGCTGCTCTTCCACGGCGAGCTGCTGCGACGCGGGGTCGCGGCTCGACGCGCGGCGCTGTTGGCCCTGCTCTTCCCGCTCGCCACCCCGCTGCTGTTTCGCAGCGCGTTGCTGAACCACAACCAGCTCGAGGCGCTGCTCACCTTCGCGGCGTTCGTGCTGCTGCGACCCTTCGCGGCCGAAGCGGCCGGCGCCGGCGTGCGCGGCTCGTGGCGCCTCGCGGCGGCCGGCGCCTGCGCGGCGGGCACGCTGCTGTTCGACTACTCGGGGACCGTGGTCGTCGCCGCGTTCGGGCTCGCGCTGCTGATCGAGGCGCTGCGCGAAGGCGGCCTGCGCGCGGCGTGGCGCCGAGCGCTGCCCTTCGCGCTCGGCGCGCTGCCGCCTCTGCTGCTGCTCTTCTTCACCCAGTGGTGGCAGTTCGGCGATCCCTTCAAGCCGGCGCAGCACTGGATGCCGGACGCCCACTTCAGCGTCGCCGGCTACCACGGCTTCTCCTGGCCGACGCCCGACCTCCTCTGGAAGAATCTCTTCGATCCGAGCTACGGGCTGTTCGCGTTCGCGCCGCTGCTGCTGCTCGCGCTGCTGCCGTGGCGTGCGTCGCAAGCGGCGCCGTCGGCCGCTGCGAACGCCGCGACGCCCGCGTTCCTGACCCGCGGCGAGCGCGCCTTCGTGCTGCTCTTCGCGCTCGCGTTCCTGTTGTTCAGCGCCGCCAACCAGTTCGCGCGACTGCAGTGGAACACCGGTTTTCGCTGCCTCGCGCCGTTGGCGCCGCTGCTGGCGCTGCTGGCCGTGCCGCCGTTCGTGCGCTGGCCGGCACGACGCGTCGCGTGGCTCGTCGCCCCCTTCGCGCTGCACTCGCTGGTGCTGGCGATGGCGCGCTTCACGCCGCCGACCGAGCCGCACCTCTTCGCCGAGTCGACCGTGGCCCGTTCCTGGAGCGCGCTCTTCGAGCGCGGCCCGCAGCTCCCCTGGTTCACGGTGTGGCGGCAGACACAGCCATCGGGTGGGCCGGGATGGGCGCCGCTCGTGGCGCCGCTGCTGCTCGCGCTCACGGCGATGGTGGTCGCGTGGTCCTGGCGCGACCTGGCGCGCGGCGCGGAGGAGCGCGCGTGAGCCTGCGCTTCGCGATGGTCACCACGTTCTTTCCGCCGTTCAACTTCGGCGGCGACGGCATCGGCATCGAGCGCCTCTGCCATGGGCTGCTGCGACGCGGCCACCACGTCACCGTCATCCACGACGAAGACGCGTGGCGAAACCTCGCGCCTGGTCGCGAGCCGGCCCCGAAGGTGCATCCGCCCGGATTGGAAGTGGTGTCGCTGCGGTCGCGCTTCGGCCTCGCCAGCAACCTGCTCACGCAGCAGTTCGGGCGGCCGGTGGTGCATGGCCGGCGCATCGCTCGACTGCTGCGCGAAGGCCGCTTCGACGTGATCAACTTCCACAACCTCTCGCTGGTGGGCGGGCCGGGGCTGCTCAAGTACGGCGACGCGCTCAAGCTCTACATGGCGCACGAGCACTGGCTGGTCTGCCCGTCGCACGTGCTGTGGCGCCACGGCAAGGAGCTCTGCACCGGGCGCGAGTGCTTGAAGTGCGTGCTGTCGTATCGCCGTCCGCCGCAGCTGTGGCGATCGACCGGCTACCTCGAGCGCGAGCTGCACCACGTCGACGCCTTCATCGCCATGAGCCAGTTCAGCCGCGCGAAGCACGCCGAGTTCGGCTTCCCGCGCGAGATGGAGGTCGTGAACTACTTCCTTCCCGATCCGCCGCCAGGCGCGATCGGGCCGCCACCGGCGCCCGGGCCCTCGCCGCACGCGCGCCCCTACTTCCTCTTCGTGGGGCGCCTCGAGCGCATCAAGGGCCTCGACGACGTGATCCCGCTGTTTCGCGATCGGATCACCGAGGCGGACCTGGTGATCGCGGGCGATGGCGAACATGCCGCGGTCTTGAAGGAACTCGCGCAAGGATGCGAGCGCGTCCGCTTCCTTGGCCGCGTCGCCTTCGAGGAGCTGTCGCGCTGGTATCGCAACGCGGTCGCGTTGGTGGTGCCGAGCGTCTGCTACGAGACCTTCGGCATCATCCTCATCGAGGCGTTCCAGCAGGGCATTCCGGTGGTCGCGCGGCGCCTCGGGCCGTTCCCCGAGATCGTCGAGAAGGCGCAGGCCGGCGAGCTCTTCACCACGTCGGAGGAGCTCGTCGCGGCGCTCGCGCGTCTCCAGGGCGACGCGGCGTTGCGCGCTCGCTACGGCCAAAACGGCTGGCGCGCCTACGTCGACCACTGGAGCGAATCGGCGGTGCTCCCGCGCTACCTCGACGTCGTGCGTCGCGCTGCGGAAGCAGGCGGTCGCCGCGAGCTCGTCGCGCGTCTCGATGCGCCCGCCGGCGATCGGTCCGGGGCCGCGCGATGACTCGCGGCCTGCTGCGCACCCTGTTGCTGGCATTTGCCTGGGTCGTGCTGTTCGCCTGGGTGCGCCACGACAGCATGCGCACGCGCCTCTCGGCCCACGGACTGCTGCACGTCGCGATCGCGCAGAGCTGCGCGAATCGGGCGACCGAGCCGACGCTCTGGCCCGATCCACCCGAGAACCCGCTCTTCGCGGGAACGCCGCTGCCCTACTACTACTTCTTCCATGAAGTAGCGCTCGACGCGGCGTCGCTCACCGGCGCACCGCTGATCGATGCGTTCGAGTGGATCGCGCTGGTGGCGGCGGCGGCGGTCGTGTTGATCGGCGGCGCGCTCGGTCGCGTGCTGTTGCGCAGCGAACTTGCCGGCGTCGCGCTCTCCTTCCTGCTCTTTGCCGGTGCCCATCCGTTCGGGCCGCTGGTGCTGCTGGCACGCTGGTGGAAGCACGGTGCCGCTCTCTTCACGAAGGCGGGATTTTGCGCCGATGGCGACTACTTGTGGGGGCTGTGCCACCCCGCGCTTGGCGCGATGAGGATCGGCGATCCCTTCGCGACGCTCGGCCCGTTGGCGAGCTACTTCGTGAACCTGACCGCGCGTCCGGCCGCGCTCGCAGCGCTGCTGGCGTGCGTGCTGATGGTGGTGCTCGCGGCGTTGCGGCCCGGCCGGCTGGCGCTCGCCGGCGTCGCCTCCGCTTCGGCGTTGTGCACGCTCTTCAGCCCGATCACCGGCCTCGCCGGTGGCGCGGCGCTGGCGTTTGGACTGTTCGGAGCGGCATGGCAAGAGCGGCGGCAGCCGAACTGCTGGTTTCCGCTGCGGCGAGCGCTGGCGCTTGGCATGGCGCTCGTCGCCGGTTGCCTGGCGAGCTCGCCCTGGTGGCTCCACCTGTTCGGGCGCGGCGATGCCGGTGGCGCGCTGCGCCTGCAGACGACGCGCCTGCTGGGAATGGCGGCTTCGGGCGGGCTCCTCTTCGTGGCGGCGTGGTTTGGCGCCAAGCGCGCGGGCGGTGCGCCGCGGACGCTGATGAACGCGCTCCTGCTCGCTTCGCTGCCGCTGCTGCTGGCCACGGGTTGCCTGGCGCTGCCGGTCGGCAACGAGGACAACTTCTTCCACGCGGCGTGCGTCCTGCTCAGCGTCCCGGCGGCTGGCTTCGTGCTGCCGCGGCCGCGCGGCGTGATGGATGCGCTCGCGGTGCCGCGCCAGACGCGTCGCCGCGCCCTGCTGCTCTTCGCGGCGTTCGCACCGACGCTCGCGATCGTGCTGTGGAGCTACCGCGGCCGCGCACCCTTGCCTCTCGTGCTCATCGACGGGCGTCTCGAGCGCGAAGGCGACGGGACGCGCGAGGGCGACGCCGAGGCGCAGCTCCTGCGCTGGGTCCGCGACGGCACGCCGCGCGACGCGGTGGTGGTGCGTGATGCCGGCCTGCGGGGACGGATGGCCACGGGCAACACCTCCGAGCTGCCCGCGCTGACCGGACGCGCCCTCTTCACGGACTACGCGACCCATTACCTCGTCGCCGCGAACCCCGAGGCGCCGCATCGGGCGGCACTGACGCGCGCGCTGCTCGCCGGCGGGCCGATCCCGATCGAAGAGGAGAGCGCTCTCGCGGCGTTCTCGCGGCCGCTCTTCCTGGTGGCCGATGAGGTCGATGCGACGCGCGAGGCGACGTTGGTCGCGCGCTACGGTAAGCCGGTGTTCGAGGCGGGCGCGATTCGCGCGTTCCTCTGGAGATCGTCGCCGTGAGCGAAGCGCCGCTGAACACCGCCCCCGCGCGCTGCAA
Source organism: Planctomycetota bacterium (assembly GCA_031409275.1). Taxonomy (GTDB): domain Bacteria; phylum Planctomycetota; class B15-G4; order B15-G4; family SIAN01; genus SIAN01. The sequence continues at coordinate 297,691 of JANNXA010000051.1, read as the reverse complement.
CTTCGTCGCGCTGCTCGGTCGACTCCTGCTCGTGGCCCTGCTCGGAGGCGTCGCGGTCGGTGTCGTCGATGTGCTGCTGCATGCGCGCGCGAGCACGCTCGACAAGCAGCTCACGGCAGTCGGCCTCTACGCGCTCTTCGCAGGCGTCGCGACGCTCGCCACGCTCCCCGTGCTGGTCGTGGCGATTCTCCTTCTGGCGCCGTGGCTGCGGCGCGGGCGATCGGCGCTGCTGCTGGCGTGGGTGGCGACGGTGGCGTCGCTGCTCGTGTTGCGCGAGTTCGGCGCCTGGCCGCTGCCGCTGGTGGGGGCGGCGCTCGTGGCCGTCACCGCCACCGCGCTCCCCTCCTGGCGCCGCGAGACCTTCGCGGCGGCGCTGCCGTGGCGGCGGCGTCGGCGTTTCGCGCTGGCGTCGCTGATCGTGTTGCTGGCGGCGCCACCGCTCCTGCGCCGCGCCGATTCGGTGGCGGCGGCGAGCGTCGCGCCACGCGATGGCGGCCGCCCGGACCAGGTCTTGATCGTGCTCGACACGCAGCGTTCCGACTTCCTTGGCGCCTATGGCCATGAAGGCCGCCTGACGCCCCATTTCGATGAGTTCGCGCGCGCGGGCGCCCTCTACGAACGCTGCTATTCGCCGGCGCCGTGGACGGTGCCGGCGCACGCGTCGCTCTTCACCGGCCTCTTTCCGCCGAGCCACGGCTGCAGCTTCGAGCACCATCGCTGGCTCGATGCCGGCTTCACGACGCTGGCCGAGGCGCTGCGCGATCGCGCCGACTACCAGTGCGCCGCCTTCGTCGCCAACGAGTACCTGTTCGAGACGCAGCTCCTGCAGGGCTTCGAAGTCGCGCAGCCGCTCGGCAGCGACGCGCGCAGCCTCGCGTTGCAGCCGCTCTTCGAACTGCTCGGCTGGCCGGCGCGCTTCTGCGACCACGGTGCCAGCGACGCCGTCGCGCGCGTCGAGCGCTTCCTCGCGTACGAGCGCGATTCGGAGCGCCCGCTCTTCCTCTTCCTCAACCTGATGGAGACGCACTGGCGCTTCCTGCCGCCGCTGCTGCAGCGTCTCGAGCAGGCGGGGACGCGTTCACGGCTCCTGACCGCGACCGACGTGTCGCGGCGCTACTACGGCCCGATGCAGATGGCGGGCAAGCCGTTCGCCGGGCCGCTGCAGGAGTCGCTGCGCCTGCTCTACGCGGCGGCGACCCAGTACCAGGACGAGCAGTTGGGGCAGCTGCTCGGATCGATCGATCGCCACCTCGGCCGCGAGCGCACCTTGGTCGCCATCACCGCCGATCACGGCGAGAACCTCGGCGACGGCGGCCGTTTCGACCACGTCTTCGCCGTGAACGACGCGCTGCTGCACGTCCCGCTCGCGATTCGTCATCCGCCGACGATCCCGGCCGGCACTCGCGTCACGGGCAGCTGCCAGCTCGTCGATCTGGCGCCGACCTTCCTCGAGGTGGCGCGACCGCAGCCCGACGGCCCGCTCTGCGAGGAGAGCGACGGCGCGAGCCTCCTGCCGGGTCGCTTCGTCGCGCGCGACGCGGTGCTGGGCTTCGGCGATCCCTACCTCGGCCACCTCGAGATGCTCTCGCATGCGCGCGGCTTCAATCGCGACGTGGTCGACCTGACCGCCGTGCTGCGCTCGATCGACGATGGCCAGCGCAAGCTGGTGCGCCGCACGCTGCAAGGCGTGCGCATCGACGCGTTGTTCGATCCGCGCGCGGACCCGACCGAGCAGGTCGACCTCGCGGCGACGGAGCCGGAGTGGTGCGCGGCGCTCTCCCGTTCGCTCGATGAAGCGCTGGCGCGGCTGCCCGCCTACCACGGACCGCCGTTCGCGCCGCCGCAGGATCCCGATGCGCCGGAAGCCGACCTCGAGGCGTTGAAGGCGCTTGGCTACGTGAACGGGAAGCGCTGACGATGGCGACGACGCTGAAATGTGCGGGCGAGCGCGCGTTCGATTCCTGGCGAGTCGGCACCACGGTCGGGCTGCTGGCCGGCATGGGCGAGGCGGCGGGCCTGCTCGCCGCGCAGGCGGCGCGCCGCTCGCAGTGGCCGATCACCTATTCGTGCGGACGCGAGATCTTGTGGGTCGCGCCGCTGGTCGACGGGCTCCTCTTCGGGCTGGTGGCGTGGTTGCTGCACCTGCTGTTGCGCCTCGTGCGCGTCCGCGAGCGGGTCGTGCCGTGCGCCGCGGCTGCCATCGCGCTGCTGGCTTGGGACTGGTGCCGCCTGACGCACGAATGGTCGCGGCTGATCGCCACTGGCGTTGCACTGGCGGTGGGCGCGGCGGCCTTTGCGCTGCTGCGCCGTCGGGGCGAGCGGCTCGTCCGCGCGGCGCGCCTCATGCTGCCGCTGCTGATCGCGGTCGGCTTGTTGCTGATGGGGGTGGTCGAATGGGGGGGCGCTCGCTCGCGCCACGCGCCGAAGTCGCCGCCACCGAGCGCGCCGCGCGACGTCGTGCTGGTGGTGCTGGACACGGTGCGCGCCGATCACCTCTCGGCGTACGGATATTTACGTCCGACGACGCCGTGGCTCGAGCGCCTCGTCGCCGAAGCGACGCGCTTCGACGCCTGCTTCTCGACCTCGAGCTGGACCTTGCCGGCGCATGCGTCGCTGCTGACGGGGCGCCTGCCGTTCGAGCATGGCGCGCTGCTTGGACCGCTCGATGGGTCGCTGCCGCTGCTGCCGGAGAGCTTCGCCGAGCACGGCTACCGGACCGGTGCCTTCTCGGCCAACCTCTGTTTCTTCCACACGGGATTCGGGTTCGGGCGCGGCTTCGAGGTCTTCTCCGACTTCGGCTGGTCGTGGACGGCGCGCCTCGCCGCGACGCTGGCGGGCCGCGAGACGCTCGAACGGATGGGCACGCGCACGCGCAACCACCTGCTGCGCAAGCCGGCCGCCGCCGTCGTCGACGCCTGCCTCGATTGGATCGATGGCGATCCGCAGCGCCCCTTCTTCGCGATGTTGAACCTGTTCGACGCGCACGATCCGTACGAGCCGCCGCCATCGACGCGCGGTCGCTTCCGCGGCGATGGCGTCGCGCCGGCCCCGATGCCGCCGCTGGCGGCGGGTGAGGATCGTCCGTGGAACGATGCGCAGATCGCCGAGGAGGCGCGTCGCTACGACGAGTGCGTGCTGGCGATGGACCTCGAGCTGTCACGCCTTGCCGAGGAGCTCGCGCGGCGCGGCCGTCTGGAACGCGCCGTGATCGTCGTCACCAGCGACCATGGCGAATCGTTCGGCGAGCGCGGCGCGCGACTGCACCGCGGCTCGCTCCATCGCGAGACGCTCCACGTGCCGCTGGTCGTGCGCGCGCCCGGCGTGGTCGAGGCGGGGGCGGTCGTATCGACTCCGGTGAGCCTCGCCTCGGTGACCACGACGCTGCTCGATCTGGCCGGTCTGCCGAGCGCGGCCTTCCCGGAAGCGTCATTGACGCCGTGGCTCCGCGGTGGCGAGGCGGGCGATCCCGACTCGCTGCCGCTGGTGGTCGGCGAACTTGCGCGCCATCCGTGGCCCGAATACCGCCGCCGTCCGTGCTACGACGGAGCGATGCGCTCGCTCGTGCGCGGCCGCTGGCACTACGTGGGGCACGAGAGGCGCGCCGCGCAGCTGTTCGATTGGATCGCCGATCCGCGCGAAGAGAACGACCTCGCCGTGGCGCAACCCGACGTCGTGGCCGCCTTCGAGACGGCGTTGCGCGAGGCGTTCGCCGGCATGACGCCGCACCCGAACGCGATCGATGCACGCGACCTGAGCGCCAACCCGGAGCTTGCGGGGATCGGCTACGCGGGCGGGGGGTGAGGGTTCGAACGCGACGGCTGCGGCCTGGCGCGACTCGGTCGAGCCTCGCGCTAGCCGCCGATCGAGGAGACGAGCCGGGTGACGTCCTGATCGGAGACCTTGAGGAAGATCTCCACGCGACGGTGGCTCGACTGCGAAGCGCCGCGCCCGATCGCCGGCTCGGTCTTCGCGCCGACTTTCAAGCCTTCCGGGAAGAACGGGACGGTGCTCGCCATGAACGAGGCGACGCTCACCGCGCGCTGCAGCGCGAGGTTCCATGCCTTGGGGTCGGAGGTGTAGGCGTCGCGCGCGGCGTACCCGGTCACCTCGACCGGGACGCCGAGGTCGCGAACCTTGGTCCCGAGCTGCTCGAGCGTCTTCTTCGCCTCGGCGTTGAGCTCGCCGCGGCCCGGCTTGAAGCTGACCTCGTCGTTGAGGCGGACCAGCAGGCCGCCCTCGGCGCGGGTGACCTCGAACGGGGCGCCACCCTGGTTGGCGTCGGCGGCGCCGCTGCGAGTCTCGGCGAGGCTCGCGGCGATCTTGTCGAGCGCCGCATCGGTGCTGTTCGCGCCTTCGTTCGCGCCCTCTGCGCCCGGACGGAGGTTGGGAAGGAAGGTATTGCCGTCGTCGGAGAAGAGGCCGCCGCCGCTCAGGAAGGACGCGCGAATGCTCTGCATCGCCTGTTGCATCTTGCCCTTCTCGTTTTGCCCCATCGCGTAGAGCACCGTGAAGAACGCGAACAACAGCGTGATGAAGTCGGCGTACGAGACCAGCCAACGTTCGGCGTTCTCGTGCTCCTCGTGCTTCTTCTTGCGGGCCATCAGGCAGCGGCCTTGGACTCTTCGCCGGCGGCGGCGGGTGCGGCGTGTCCATGTTCGCCGAGGATGTTCTGGAGCTGATCCTCGACGCGCCGCGGATTGTCGCCAGCCTGGACCGCGAGGATGCCGGCGAGGATGAGCTCCATCTCCAGCATCTCGTGGTGGTAGATCTTCTTCAGCTTGCCGCCGATCGGCAGCATGACGAGGTTGGCCGCCCCGACGCCGTAGATCGTCGCGACGAATGCGGTCGCGATGCCAGGTCCGAGCGCGCTCGGATCATCGAGGTTCGACATGACGTGGATCAACCCGAGCACGGCGCCGAGGATCCCGACCGTAGGGCAGAAGCCACCCATGGTCTCCCAGACCTTCGCGCAGCCCGCCTTGGACTCCTCGATCCGCCCCATGCGCTCTTCCATGATGTTGCGCAGCGCGGCCGCCTCGTAGCCGTCGATCAGACGGCGCAGGTTCTCCGCCATGAACGGATTGGTCACGTCGCGAAGCATGTTGTCGATGGAGAGCAGCCCCTCGCGGCGGGCGACGACGCCGAACTTCACGAGCTGCTGGATCAACCCGGTGTAGTTCGGTTCCTTGCCGAGGAACACCTTCTTCAGGTCCTTCAACGCGGTCGCGAACTCGTGCCCCGTGTGGGCGACCATGGTTGCACCGATCGTTCCGCCCAGCACGATGATCGCCGCGGTCGGCTGGATCAGCGAACTCAGGTGGCCGCCCTCGAGGTGGTTGCCGAGGAGGATCATGCCGAAGGCCACGACGACGCCGAGGATGTTGATGATCATGTCACTTCCTTGAACGCGGGATTCGCGATCTCGCGCTTGTACGCCTTGAAGGCGCGCACGACTTCCTCCATGGATTCGCGCACCATGAGCGGGCGATCGTTGGTCAGGCGCAGCATCGTCTCGGGCACCTGCTCCACGCTCTCGATGCGATCGGCATTCAGAACGAACGGCGTGCCGTCCATGCGCGTCACTGCGATCATCGTTGGCCCCTTCTCTGCTGAATGCCGGCTCAGGTGCGACGACGACACCGCTTCTCTTTCGACCGCTGGCGCGCGATCGCTTGAACGGGCGGCCCGGACGTGCGCGCGTGCGGAGCCGAGGGATTCGAGGTTGCAGCGCTGAAAGCGCCGCACTCTCGGGATCGACGAGGTCGAAGCCGATCAGGCGTCGGCCGGGATGGTCAGTTCCGTCGGACCGCGTGAATCATGGTGTCAACGCGCTGCCGCGCCCGCGCGCTCGGCCCGACGCCGGCCGGGCCTTCCCGGCGCCGGCGGCGATCGCCGCATCGCGACGGGCGGACGACACGCGCATCAGGAAGTACCGCGACTGATCGCGCGAGGTCGCCACCTCGTCGAACGCGACGTACTCGCCGGACAGCGGGCCGGCGACGAGCTGCACGCCCTCGCCGAACGTCAGGCGCGCGTGCCTCACCGTGACGTTGACGCCGACCGTCGTCTCGCGCGTCACCAGGGCTTCGGCGATCGGCGCCGTGTTCTCGTAGGTTCGCGACGGGAGTCGCTCGACCAGATTGAGCTTGGCGGGGACGCTGACGATGCGATCGAGCAGGGCGAGGCGTGCCTTGCGGAACGGCGCCAGGCAGTCGACCTGCAAGCGCGGTCGCGTGCCGTCGAGCCGATGGCGGACGTTGGCGGTGGTCTCGCAGGTGTGCCCGAGGAGGAGCGCGCGCACGACGACCTGCATCCCCGGGATCAGCGGCGGCCCGGTTTCCTCTTCGATCAGGGAGAGCTTGAGCACGTTCCCCTCCGACGTGACGACGTCGGCGCGGACGCTCGGCGCGTCCGCGGGAGTGGATGCGCGAGCATGCACGCGCATTCCCGCCTCGACCGTGCCGAGTGCGGGAGCGTCTCGGAACGGCAGCCGATGGCGAAGCGCGAGGATGCGGAGCATGGTCACGTCGCGTTTCGAGTCGGAGGCGATCCGCTTGAGCAGCTTGTGCGCGACTTTGTCGAAGAGATGCGGCGCGAGCTTCGGCTGCCTCAGCAGCGCGAGCGGTGCACGGCGTGCGATCTGCGCGAAGAGCTGCACCTCGTCGTCATCGAGGCCAAGCTGCCTCAGGGCTTCCATCCAGCGGTAGAGGTGAATCGTGCGCCGGATCCAATAGACGAGCGGCAGCAGGACGAGCGCCGCGGCCGCCAATCCGCCGACCCACCAGAGCAGGTCGGGGCCGTTCGCCGCCTTGCCGAGTTCCGCCGTCACTTCGCGACGCACGAGTTGGAGCCTCTCGACGCGCGAGAGGCCCTGATCCTGGACGACCCATCGGAGTAGTGCGACGACCATCAGCAACGCTCTCGAGCGGGAATCAATTGCCGGGTTGCGGCTCGACTTGCAGCTCATCGGGCGCGGAAGGGAGGAGGCATGAGCCGGCGACCGGAAATTTTTCGCTTCCGCGGGGGCGGGTGATCCGAGCGCGCGGTTCACGGCGCAGCGGATCGACGTCGATCGCTACTGCCCGTAGCCGATCGCCCCCATGTCGCGGACCTGCGTCGCGGAGGGCACGTGCGAGCCGTCGCGCGAGCGCGGCGCCGCGAGCTGCTGGTTCTGCGCGCGGCGCTCGTCGAGGCGGCGGGTGAGCGCCTGCACGATCTCGGGGTGAGCCTCGGCGACATCGCGCGCTTCGAGCGGATCGTCGGCGAGGTCGTAGAGCGCGAGCGCATCACCCTGCTTCAGCAGCTTGAAGCGGCCGAGGCGGACGGCCTCTTCGTCGGGCTCGGCTCCGAAGTAGAGCGCCACGAGTTCGTCGTCGGGAGCGTCGATCGCGGCGAGGAGCGAGCGGCCCTGCACCGGCGGCAGCTCGACGCCAGCGATCGCGGCGAGCGTTGGCGCCACGTCGAGCAGCGCTGCCGGCGTCGCAACGACGCGTCCTCCTGACGATCCTTGCGGCAGGCGCAACAGGAGCGGCACGTGGACGCTCTCCTGGAAGAGCTGCGTGTCGTGCATGAAGCGGCCGTGTTCGCGGAACTCCTCGCCATGGTCGGAGGTGATGGCGATGGCGCCAGCGTCGAAGAGTCCCGCCGCGCGCAGCACCTCGAGCAGTCGTCCCGTCTCGCGATCGAGGCTGCGGACGCCTTCGTCGTAGAGGTCGGAGACGTGGCGCACGAGGTCGGGCTCGAGCGGCGCGTTGATGTCGTTCCATTGGCGCAGCAGCTTCGAGGCGGCGACCGATGGGTTGGCCGGGTCGCGGCCATCGAAGGCGCCGCGATAGCCGCCGCTGTAGCGGCCGGCATCGGCTTGCGCGCGGTCGTAGGGCAGTCGGCGGTTGTCGGAGTGCGCGTCGAAGCAGTGGATGAAGAAGAACGCCTTCCTTCCGCGCAGATCGCGCAGCAGGGTCGCCACCTCGGCGCGCTTGCGATCGGCGCCACCCGGCACGTTGCGCCACAGGTCGAAGCCGCGTTCGAGTCCGTAGCCGGGCTGCATCCACAGGCAGGTGTCGACCACGCCGATGGTCACGTAGCCCGCCGCACGGAATGCCTCGGCGAGGGTCGGAACCTCGCGAAACAGCGGTTGGCGCTGATCGACGCGCTGGCCCTGCAGCGTGGCGCCGTGCGCGGCAGGGTCGAGTCCGGTCAGCATCGTGGCGTGCGAGCTCAGCGTGAACGGGAACGGCGCGGCGACGTCGGCGAAGCGCACCGCCGTGGCGGCGAAGGCGTCGAGCTCGGGCGTCGTGTCGCGCGGATGGCCGTAGCAGCCGAGGCGATCCGCGCGCAGCGTGTCGAGCGAGAGGAGCACGACGCTCGGCGGCGCCCCCGCCGGCGGCCCGACCGTTTCGAGGTCGAAGCGAGCCAGGGCGAAGCCGGTGATCCACGGCAGAAGCACCAGCGCAAAACCGCGGCTCCGTTCCAGGCGCGCCACCGCGATCCCGAGGAGCACGGCGAAGGCCGCAAACCCGACGGCGAGCGCGCCAAGCAGCAGCAGGGCGCTTCGGCCCGACGCCGGCGTCACCTCGTCGGGAGCGATCCACTGGCCGGTGACGGCGAGCGCGGCGGCGCCGCCGAGTAGCAGCGCTCGCACGACGAGGCGCAGCGGCCGCGAGGCGATGCGCGCGGTGGCGAGCGCGACGAGGGCGCCCATCAACGCGAGCGTGAGGGTCGCGACCTCGAGGCGGCCGCTCGCGAGTCGGCGCGACATCGCATGCCAGGCGAGATTCAGCAGATCGCGGTGGAGGTAGCCGTCGCGGCGCGCTCCAAGCAGCGCATGGAGCAGGGTCGCGGAAGCGCCGAGCGCGGCGCCGACCTGCGCACCACGCCGAACGACGGTGGCGGCAACGAGACGCAGGGGTGGCGACGGCGCTTGGGTCATGGCGGGGGCCGAACTTATCGACTGCGCGGCGCCGCCGGCGGCTGGAAAGGAGTTCCGTCGCGCCGCCGCGAGCATGGTGCTGGCCGCGGTCCGCTAGTAGGCTGCGCCGCCTTCCCCCCGGAAAGGGTCCCGATCTCGATGTCGGCCAGCGCAAGCAACAACCCCAGCGGGTGCTGCTCGACCGCGTCGCGTTCGCGCCGCGTGGTGGCCGCCGTGGTGGTGCTCGCGTTGCTGGCGACCGTGTGGTGGGTGCTGCGCCGACTCGGACGCACGCGCCTGCTCGGCTCGGTCGACGACGTGCTGGTGCTGCTCGAACTGGCGGCGCTCTTCTTCGGGATCGCGCTCGCTTCCGCGTGGGGCGTCGGCGGGTCGGGGCGGCGAATGGTCGGGCGCGCCGCACTCGTGGCGGTACCGCCGTTGTTGGTGCTGGCGCTGCTCGAGCTGCCCGTGCTGGTCGGTGACCACGACTGGCGCATCACGGTGCCGCGTCCGGGGGATGACCTCTTCTTGCGCCTGAAGCGGACCCGCAATCCGTGGAATCGGGACGATGCCGAGCTGATCTACACCCGGCCGCCGGGCGGGCGAGTCACCGGCACGACGTATGGCGACTGCGTGGTGTGGCTCGGCGCTCGGCCCGATCGCGACTATCCCTACGACCTGCGCTACGACGCCCGCGGTTACCGCAACGAACGTGCTTTCGAGCGCGCGGACGTCGCCGTGGTGGGCGACTCCTTCGTCGAAGCAGCGCTCTTGCCGGTCGGCGAGCTCTTCACGACGCAGCTCGAGAAGCGGCTCGACGTGACGGTCGCCAACCTCGGAGTTGGCGGTTACGGTCCGCAGCAGGAGCTGATCGTCTTGCGCCGCCATGCGCTGCCGCTCGAGCCGCGGCTGGTCTACTGGCTCTTCTTCGAAGGCAATGACCTCGCCGACGCCGCGCGCTTCGAGCAGGATCGCCGCGAGATGGCGGCGACCATCGAGCTGAAGGCCGGCCACGTCGTGCGCAGCCTCACCGCGAGCCTCGTCGGCCTCGCGGGCTGCCTGGTCGCCCCGCGCGCGCGGCAGGATGATGCGCGGGCGCGCCAGCAGTCGGGGACGCTGACGAGCGAAGGAGCGGATCACGGCAAACGCCTCTATTTCCCCTATCCAGCGCAGCCGCTCGCGCCGGCCGATCTGGCGGCGCTGACGCTGGTGGAGGGGCTGCTGCGGGACGCGGAGCAGTCCACCAAGGACGCCGGCGCGCAGCTGGTGCTGGTGTTCGTGCCGGAGAAGTTCCGCATCTACGGCGATCAGTGCGCCTATGCGGCGGACGCCACGGCGTCGCACTGGCAGTGCTCGGACTTGCCGGCGCGCATGGCGGCGTTCGCGAAGACCGTCGGGATCGACTACTTCGATCTGACTCCGGCGTTGCAGGAGCAGGCGCGACGCGGGCCGCTGCTCTACTTCGTCGACGACGGCCATTGGAACGGCGCCGGCCACGAGCTGGTCGCGCGCGAACTGGCGGTCCACGCGGCCTCGCGGCTCGCCGCGCTGCCGGGGCGCTGATGATGGGTTGGATCGTCGCCGCTGCGCTGCTGCTGATCGCGGGCGGGTGGTTCACCGATCGCATCGTCGATGACACATTCATCACGCTTCGCTACGCGCGCCATTGGGTCGAGGGCTTCGGCCCGGTCTTCAATGTCGGCGAGCGAGTCGAGGGCTACACCAACTTCCTCTGGACGGCGCTGCTGGCGGCGATCCACCGCTTCGTTCCGGCCGAGTCGCTGCCGCGCGCGGCGCAATCGGCCGCGCTGCTTTGCGGGGCGGCGGTCGTCGTGACGACGGGCCTGCTGGCGCAGCGACGGTTCGGGCGCCTGATCGGAGGCTTGCTCGCCTGCTCCTTGGCGCTCCACTCGCCGCTGATGGCGTGGTCGACCGCGGGCCTCGAGACGACGCTCTTCGCGCTGCTCTTGATCGGTGCGGTCGCAGTCGAGAGCGGCGCGTCGAACGGCGCGGAGCGCTCGCTGCGGGCGACGTGGTCGCCGCCGTTGCTGTTGGCGCTCGCGACGATGACGCGGCCCGACGGCATCGTCTTCCTGCACGCGCTGCTGGGATTGCGCCTCCTGTTCGCGCACGAGCGACGGTGGCGACTGGCGCTCGGCGGCGGGCTCCTGTTCGCGCTGATCTACGGCCCCTATTGGTGGTGGCGTTGGCGCTACTACGGCGACCTGGTGCCCAACACCTTCTACGCCAAGGTCGGCGGCGGCTCGGCGCAGTGGTGGCGCGGCGTCGACTATCTGCGCGACTACGTGGTGGCGTACGGCGTGTGGATCGTGCCGCTGGTCGTGTGGGGAGCGTGGCGTCGACGTGGCGAGCCGCTCTTTCGCCTCGCGAGCGCCTTTCTCGCGGCCGGCCTCTTCTACGTCGTGTCGGTGGGTGGCGAGTCGCTCGGCTTCTTCCGTTTCATCGTGCCGCTGCTGCCGTTCCTGGCCCTTCTGTTCGCGGCGGGCGCGAGCGACCTGATCGGGCGACTGCGCGTGCTCATGGCGCGGCGTACGGTCGCCGCGGCGCTCCTGATCGCGACCGGCTTCTGTTCCGTGCGGCCGCTGCTCGGCACGGCGCTCTTCCCTGCCGCGAGTCGCAAGCTCGAGCCGCGCTCCGGGCTCTTCTTTCCAGGCAATGGCAGCGACCACGACTTCACCTGGTTCGACAACTACTTCGTCGCGCGTCAGAAGGTGGCCGCGCAGTGGCTGTCGGCGCACGCCCCGGCGAACTCACTGGTCGCCGCGACCCCCGCGGGGTCGATCGGCTGGTACATGCGCCAGCCGCTGCTCGACATGCTCGGTTTGAACAACCGCCACATCGCGCATGTCGTGATTCCGGACATGGGCAAGGGGCGCGCCGGCCATGAGAAAGGCGATGGGCGCTACGTCTTGTCGCGGCGCCCGCGCTACCTGCTGCTCGGCAACGTCGCCGTGTTCGACCATCCGGTCGAGGACGCGGAGATGGAGACGCGCCTCAAGTTCCGCTCGGAGCGCGAGATCTGGGATGACCCGACGTTCCGGCGCGACTACGTGCGGCGCTGCGAGCGCGTCGGCGACCACGGCCCGTTCCAGTGGTTCACCTTCTACGAGCGGCGGCCGGAGGCGGCCGGCTCCTGAACGGACGTGGTCGACTTGGTGGCGCCCGCTTCAGGATCCCGTGTAGCCGAGTTTCTTCAGCTGCGCGGCGACGTCTTCGTCGACGTGCGCCGGACCCGCCTCGAGGCACTTCGCGAAGTAGTCGTCGAGTTCGCGGCGCATCGATTCGAGGTCGAATTCTTCAGGCAGGGCGCCGCTCTTCAGCAGGTCCTTGGTCTCGCCGGGATCGTCCTGCAGGTCGAAGAGCTCTTCGGTCGCGGCGACGCGCTTGCTGTCGTAGCGCTGGAACGCCGCCGAGCGGCGCAGCAGCTTGAAGCGGCCGTCCCACGCGCTCACGGCGAAGAACGAGTTGGTGAAGTCGAACATGCTCTGACAGAGGATCGTGCGGCGACCGATGCGGCCGCTCTCGATGGCGCCGACCAGGCTCGCCCCCGGGACCTCGAAACCGGCACCGGCGATCTCGGCCACCGTCCTCGCGAGGTCGAGCGTCTGCGCGGGCCCGGTCACGCGGGTGCCGGCCGCCTCGCCGTGCGGCAGCTTCAGGATCGCGGGGCAGTGGGTCTCGACGTGGTACGGGTTGATGTGCTCGTACCAGTAGTCGTGCTCGCCGAGGCTCTCGCCGTGGTCGGAGGTGACGATCACCAGCGTGTTGTCGTAACGCTTCGTCTCGCGCAAGCGGGCGAAGAGGCGCTCGACCTGGGTGTCGACCCACTTCACCTCGCCGTCGTAGAGACGCGAGATCTGCTCGCGGTTCTGCGGATCGTCAAGGTAGGCGAGGCGCTCGCGCGTCGGCCCGAGGTCCCAGAAGCGCGAGCGCGCGACGCCGGGCTCGTGCGGGACGTACTCGCCGTGGACGTCGTAGAGGTGCACGAAGAGGAAGAACGGTCGTGCGGCTGCGTCGTCGCGGTCGAGCCACTCGAGCGCGCGCTCGACGGTGACGTCGCCACGCCGCTCGATCGGCTCCTTCCAGTTCAGCTGGCCGCGCAGCGCGCGCAGCGCCACGCTTCCAAGCGGCGAGCTGCGTCCGCCTTCGCACAGCGGCGCACGCGGATCGAACTCGTCGTCGTACCACTGGAAGTGGTCGGCGAAGTGGCTGGAGCGCTGGAACAGCGGGAAGCCGGAGACGAAGCCGGCGGTCGCGTAGCCCTCGGCGGCGAAGAGGCGTGGCAAGGTGGCCGAGTGCAGCGGCAGCGGCTGCCCATTCTTGGTGACACCGCTCTCGTGCGGCGCCAGTCCCGTCAGCATCGCCGTGTGCGAAGGGGCGGTGAGCGGCATCGGGCAGGTCAACGTCTCGAAGAGCACGCCTTCCTTGGCGAGCGCATCGAGGTGCGGCGTGAGGCCGTCGCGGTTGCCGTAGGCGCCGATTCGATCGGCGCGCAACGTGTCGAGCGAGATCCAGAGGATGCTCGGCGCCTTGGCCGCGGCGGGGCGATCGATGGGTGCGGGCGTGCGTACGCGCTGGCGCCAGACGGCGGCGCACAGCAGCAGCGGTGCCAGCACGAGCCAGGTCCATGGGCGCGCGACGACGGGCAGCCGGGTCCACCCCTTGTCGAGGCGGCCGTGAACGAAGAAGAGGGCCCACAGCAGCAGGGCGCCGACGAAGGCGACGACTCCGGTGTCGAGGCGGCCACCGCCATCGAGACGGGTGAGGAACCAGGCCACGCTCCAGCCGATCGGCCCGCAGAGGAAGGCCCCTTGGAGCGCCGCATCGCGCCGCGTGACGAGCCGCAGCAGCGCCACGCCGATGGCGGCGGCGCTCCACAGCACGGCCAGCTCGCCCGCGGTCTGCCAGAACGTCGGCGGTGTCCATGGGCGCAGCGTCGCGATGGCCACCAGCTCAGCGGCAGCGCCGGCAAGTCCGGCGAGCCCGGCGATCAGCAAATAGGCGAGGCGCGTTCGCATAGGGGCGTGGATGCTAGCTTGAGTTCTTGCGCGTCGTCGTCCGACGAAGCGGGCACGCGCGCGCTGCGCGAAACGGAGCTGCGATGAAGGTCTTCATCACCGGTGGGGCAGGGTTCATCGGATCGCATCTCATCGAGCGGCTGATCGGCCGTGGCGACCAGGTGCTGGTGCTCGACGACTTGTCGACCGGCGCGATGGAGAACCTCGAGCCGTTCCTCGGCAAGAAGGGCTTCGACTACCGCATCGGCAGCGCGCTCGACCTGCCGCTGGTGACGGAGTGCCTCGACCGCTGCGACGTGACCGTCCACCTCGCCGCCGCCGTCGGCGTGCGCCTGATCGTCGAGCGGCCGGTCCACACCATCGAGACCAACGTCAAGGCGACGGAGACGGTGCTGGCCGCCGCCGCGAAGAAGCAGAAGCCGGTCGTCATCGCCTCGACCTCCGAGGTCTACGGCAAGGGCGCGAAGATCCCGTTCGCCGAAGAGGACGATCTCACCTTGGGCGCGACCATCCACTCCCGCTGGGCCTACGCCTGCAGCAAGGCGCTCGACGAGTGGCTGGCGCTGGCCTACTTCCGCGAGAAGAAGGTGCCGGTGATCCTCGCACGCTTCTTCAACACGGTCGGCCCGCGCCAGACCGGACGCTACGGCATGGTCCTGCCCAACTTCGCGCGTCAAGCGCTGCTCGGCGAACCGATCACGGTGCATGGACCCGGCACGCAATCGCGCTGCTTCGGCCACGTGCGCGACGCGGTCGAGGCGGTGCTGCGATTGATCGAGACGAAGTCGGCGTGGGGGCAGGTCTTCAACATCGGCAACGATGAAGAGGTCTCGATCGAGGAGCTCGCGAGGCGCGTTCGCGCCGCTGCGGGCAGCAAGAGCGAGATCCAGAAGATCCCGTACCACGAGGCGTACGCCGAGGGCTTCGAGGACATGCAGCGGCGCGTCCCCGATCTGCGCAAGCTCGAGAAGTTCACCGGCTATCGGCCGCGGACGCCGCTGGCGACGATCATCGACGATGTGCTGGTCGACCAGCGCGAGCGGCTGGCGACGAACCGTTGACGGCGCGGCGCCGCCCGGTCGCGCCGCCTCACTGCTGCCGTTGCGCTCGCAACGCGGCGAGATCGACCGAGTAGATCGCGAGCTCGTAGCGGTAGCCGCCGCCGTAGCGGTTCAGCAGCGAGTCGAGTCGCGCGCCGCCGAGCGTTGCGACTTTCTGTGCGTGGCGCGCCAGCCAATCGGCGAGGCGATGGGACGGCCCTGCCCACGAGAGCTGACCGCGCTGCCGTTCGAGCACGAGCCAGGCGCGCGCCGGCGGGCCGTCGAGCGCGCGCGGCTCGAGCAGGGACTCCTCCAGCGCCGCGAGGTTGTTCGGCAGCTCCATGACGTTGTGCGGCGACCTGCCATCCCGCTCGAAGTGGTACTCGTAGATCCCGCCCCAGTTCGCCATCACGCGATCGTGGGGCTGCGCCTCCGACCGCAGTTGCTCGACCGCCTCCGCGATCGGAAAACGCTGGCCGTCGGTCTGGTTCGAGACGAGCAGCGGCACGTGCACCAGCACGAGACCGGCGGCCAGCGCCCGCGCGATCCCCGTGCGCCGTGTCGCCGCGCAAAGGCGCTCGAGTCCGCACGCCGCGAGCAGCGCCCCGACCCCTTCGATGGCGGTGAAGTAGCGCGGTCCGATGTCGTGGCGGTAGTTCAGCGCGAACAGCGTCCACGACGTGGCCAGGACGGTGACGGCGAGCGGCAGCAACGCCTTGCGTTGGCCCTTGGGTGGCCACCAGCCGACGGCAAGCGCACCGAGCGCGATCCAGCCCGGGCCGACGTTGTAGAAGAGCGCCGCCGCCATACGCCAGGAGCGATAGGCGCTGGTCGGGCGAATGCCCTCCTGGATCGTGTCGAGGATCTTCTTCAGCGGTCCGAACTGCCACGCCAGCCAACCGCCAAGCGCGGCGATGACGAGCCCTGCGACACAGAGCCAGCTGCGCGCGCCCAACGCCATCCAGAGGAGGAGCAGCACGGCAACGGGCGCGCCGGTGTGGTGCGATCCGACCAGCGCGATGCAGGCGATCCCGAAGAGGATCTCGTCGCCGCGGCGTCGATGCAGCGTGTAGCGGGCGGCCGACAATGCGGCGAGTGCGCCGAAGAGGAAGGAAGCGGAGTAGTAGCGCGCGAAGCGGGAGTGCTCGATGGCGTTGGGCGAGAGGGCCAGCACCAGCAGCAGCAGCAGCGCGAAGCGATCGCCGAAGAGGCCGCGCGCCAGCAACGGCAGCAGCAGCAGCGCGAGCAGTCCACTCACGAGGCTCGAGAGTCGCGCCGCGAACGGCGTGTCGCCGAACAGCCAGAAGGCGAGCTCGTTCTGCAGCAGGAACAGCGGATTGGTGCGATAGCCCCAGCGCAGCCGCCAGAGCTCCTGCTCCGGCACCCCCTTCGGCGGCGTGGGGTTCGACGACACCATCAACTCGATGCGCTGCTTCCAGGCGGTGACGACATCGACGGCATCGGCCGCCTTGCGGGCCGACCGGGTCTCCCAGATGGTGTAGATCTCGTCGCCGTTCACCGACAGCGTGGCGACGTCGTGCCATCGCAGCGCCGCCCCGAGCGCGAAGAGGACGAGCGCTGCCCACCAGCCGGCGCGCCGCCGCGACCCCATCGGAGGCGGCAGCGGCGGTGCAGCGGGCATGGTCGCGGGCTTGTCGGGGTGGCTCATCCGGACCATCCATCGGCGAATGTCGACGGCGCGGCCGAGGCAAACGGCCCGGAACATAGCTCCGACGCCGCTACGATGCCCGACCATCCGTCTGCAATGGGCGTGGGAAGACCCGAGGGGGAATCGCCGCGATGGCGAACGCGACGAGGACGATCGTGGCCGATGGCGAGGCGCTCGCCATTGCGGCCGCCGATCGAATGGCAAGCGTGCTGGCGACGTCGATCGCAGCGCGCGGCCGCGCCGACTTCGCGCTGGCGGGCGGAAACACGCCGCGGCGCGCCTACGAGCTCCTCGCCTCCCGCTACGTCACGACGGTGCCGTGGGAGAAGGTCCACATCTGGTTTGGCGATGAGCGCTGCGTGCCGCCGGACCACGTCGACAGCAACTACGGCGCGGCCCGCCAGGCGCTGCTCTCTCGGGTGGCGATTCCGGCGATCCAGGTCCATCGCATGGTCGCGGAAATCGAGGATCGGGACGGTGCCGCGCGTGCCTACGACGCGGCGCTGCCCGCGGAGCTCGATCTGCTGTTGCTCGGGCTCGGGCCCGATGGCCACACGGCATCGCTCTTCCCGGGTTCGACGGCGCTCGGCGAGGTCGAGCGGCGCGTCGTCGCGGTGGTGGGGCCGAAGGCGCCGCCAAATCGGCTCACGCTGACGCCGCCCGCGATCGCCGCGGCGCGCGTGGTGCTGGTGCTGGCGGCCGGAAGCGACAAGGCGGCGGCGGTCGCGCGAGCGTTCGCCTCCGATGCATCGCCCGACGCGATCCCGGCCTGTCTGCTTGCCGGCCGTGATTGGCTCCTCGATCGTGCCGCCGCTGCCGACATTGAAACCGACTCCGCCTTCTCGGCATGAAGGCGCTCTGAAGAAGGAGAAACGCGTGACGGTCGCGACTACGACTCAGGACCTGCTCTGCACCAACACGATCCGCGCGCTCGCGATCGACGGCGTGCAGAAGGCCAACTCCGGCCACCCGGGATTGCCGCTCGGCGCGGCTCCGATGGCCTACACGCTGTGGCAGAAGCACCTGCGCTTCGACCCGTCGGCGCCGGCGTGGCCCGATCGCGATCGCTTCGTGCTGTCGGCCGGCCACGGGAGCATGCTCCTCTACTCGCTGCTGCACGTGTACGGCTTCCCGCTGACGCTCGACGACATCAAGTCGTTCCGCCAATGGGGCAGCAAGACGCCGGGCCATCCGGAGCTCGGCATGACGGCGGGCGTCGAGGCGACCACCGGGCCGCTTGGACAAGGCGCCGCGAACGCGGTGGGGATGGCGATCGCCGAGCGCTGGCTCGCGCAGCGCTACAACCGTCCCGGCCACACGATCGTCGACCATCGCACCTACGCGTTGATGGGCGACGGCTGCCTGATGGAGGGGATCAGCTACGAGGCGGCGTCGCTCGCCGGCCACTTGAAGCTGTCGAAGCTGGTGTGGCTCTACGACAGCAACGACATCTCGCTCGACGGCCCGACCTCGCTCTCCTTCAACGAGGACGTCGCGAAGCGGATGGAGGCGTGCGGCTGGCGCGTGCTGACGGTCGCGGATGGCAATGGCGATTTCGCCGCGATCGACCAGGCGCTGCAGACGGCGCGCCAGGACGTCGGCAAGCCGACCTTCATCGTGGTCAAGACGACCATCGGCTACGGCTCGCCGAAGAAGGCGGGAACGCATCACGTGCACGGTTCGCCGCTCGGGGACGAGGAGCTCGCCGCCACCAAGAAGGCGCTCGGCCTCGACCCGACCCAGAGCTTCGTGGTGTCAGCGGATGCGCGCGCGGCGTTCGCGAGCGCCGGTGCGCTCGGTCAGCGTGCGCGCAGTGACTGGGAGCGCCGCTTCGCCGCGTACGCCGCCGCGTTCCCTGCCGAGGCGGCCGAATGGAAGACGATGACCGCCGGCGCGCTGCCGAGCGGCTGGGACAAGGATCCGCTGACGTTCCCGGCCACGCAGGGGCTCGCCACTCGCCAGAGCGGTGGCAAGGCGCTGAACCACTTCGCGGGCAAGATCCCGTGGCTGATCGGCGGCGACGCGGACTTGTCGGTGTCGACCAACACGTCGATCGAGAAGGGCGGCGACTTCGATGGCACGACCGGTGCCGGCCGCAACCTCCACTACGGCGTGCGCGAACACGCGATGGGAGCGATCGCCAACGGCATCGCCTGCCATGGCGGGCCGCGCAGCTTCACCGCCACGTTCTTCTGCTTCAGCGACTACATGAAGCCGGCGATCCGGCTCGCCGCGCTCTCCCACCTGCCGACGCTCTTCGTCTTCACCCACGACTCGATCGGGCTCGGCGAAGACGGTCCGACCCACCAGCCGATCGAGCACCTCGCCGCGCTGCGCGCCTGCCCCAACGTCCACGTGGTGCGTCCGTGCGATGCCAACGAGGCCGTCGAGGCGTGGCGCTACGGGCTCGCGCGAACGCATGGCCCGACCGTGCTGGTCTTCTCGCGCCAGAAGGCGACGACGTGGGATCGCAGCAAGACCGGGCTCGCTTCGTGGCTGCAGCGCGGCGGCTACGTGCTCGCGGATGCGACGGGCGGCGAGCCACGCGCCCTGCTGATCGCAACCGGGACCGAAGTCGAGATCGCCATGAAGGCGCGCGAGCAGCTCGAGGCGCAAGGGGTGCCGACCCGAGTGGTCTCGATGCCCTGCCAGGAGGCGTTCCTCGAGCAGGATGCGAGCTATCGCGAATCGGTGCTGCCGGCC
Organism: Planctomycetota bacterium; assembly: GCA_031409275.1. GTDB lineage: Bacteria > Planctomycetota > B15-G4 > B15-G4 > SIAN01 > SIAN01. Next base: position 278,332 of record JANNXA010000051.1, on the reverse strand, counting down.
GCGGTCACGGCGCGCGTCTCGATCGAAGCGGGCACGACCTTCGGCTGGCAGCGCTTCCTCGGCGGCCGCGGGGTGGCGATCGGCGTCGACCGCTTCGGCGCCTCGGCGCCGGCCGAGCGGATCTACGAGGAGTACGGCCTGACGCCTGCCGCGGTGGTGGCCGCCGCGAAGAAGCTGGCGGGGTAGCCCGCGAGACGAGCGCTCCGGTCGGAAGTTCATTCCCGCCGATCAAGGCGGGACCAGGAGGATTCTGCGATGGCACAAGGCAGCGCTTCGTTCGGAGTGGTCGGTCTCGGCGTAATGGGCGCGAACCTCGCACTGAACGTCGAGTCGCGCGGCTTCACCGTCGCCGTCTACAACCGAACCTTGGAGAAGACCGCGGAGTTCCTCGCCGCGAATCCCGGCAAGAAGCTGATCGGCGTGAAGAGCTACGCCGAGCTTGCCGCGGTGCTCGAAGCGCCGCGCCGCATCCTGCTGATGGTGAAGGCCGGCGAACCGGTCGATCAGGCGATGGCCGAGCTCGCGCCGCATCTGAAGGCGGCCGACATCGTGGTCGACGGCGGCAACTCGCTCTTCCACGACACGCGTCGCCGCGACGCGGCGTGGAAGCAGAAGGGGCTGTGCTTCGTGGGCTGCGGCATCTCCGGCGGTGAAGAGGGGGCGCGCCACGGCCCGTCGCTGATGCCGGGCGGCGACAAGGCGGCGTACGAGCGGCTGAAGCCGGTCTTCGAAGCGATCGCGGCCAGGACCGCGACCGGACCATGCGTGACGTGGTGCGGCCCCGACGGTGCCGGCCACTTCGTGAAGATGGTCCACAACGGCATCGAATACGGCGACATGCAGTTGATCGCCGAGGCGTACGACGTTCTGCGCAAGGGGCTCGGCCTCGCGGCCGACGAGCTCGGCGCCGTCTTCAGCCAGTGGAACAAGGGACCGCTCGACAGCTTCCTGATCGACATCACTGCGCGCATCTTCCAGAAGAGCGACCTCTCGACGGGCAAGGCGCTCGTCGACCTCGTGCTCGACAAGGCGGGGCAGAAGGGGACCGGCAAGTGGACCGCGCAGACGGCGCTCGACGTCGGCGTCGCGATCCCGACCATCGCCGCGGCCATCGATGCGCGCGTCCTGTCCAGCATGAAGGAGCAGCGTGTCGCCGCCAGCAAGGTGCTGCCGGGGCCGGCGCTGCAGATGCTGAAGGGCGATACCGCGGGCTGGATCTCGGCTGTGCACGACGCGCTCTACGCGGCGAAGGTCTGCGCCTACGCGCAAGGCATGAGCCTGATCCAGGTCGCGGGTGAGCAGTTCCAGTGGGGGATCGACCTCTCGGAGCTCGCGCGCATCTGGACCGGTGGATGCATCATCCGCGCCCGTTTCCTCGACACGATCCGCCGCGCCTTCGCCGCGGACAAGTCACTGAAGAACCTGCTGCTCGACCGCGACTTCCGCAAGGTCATCGAGGCGACGACGCCGGGCCTGCGCAAGGTGGTGGCAGCCGCCGCCGAGCTTGGCCTGCCGGTGCCCGCCTTCGCCGCGAGCCTCTCCTGGTACGACAGTTATCGCTGCGCCTCGCTGCCGCAGAACCTCACGCAAGCGCAGCGCGACGCCTTCGGAGCCCACACCTTCGAGCGCGTCGATCAACCGGCGGCCGGCTTCGTCCACGCGGAGTGGCTCAAGTAGCGGCAGTGGTCGAAGCGTCGCCTACCTGATCCGCTCGCTCCAATCGGCGCGGCTGCGCAACGATTCGAGATCGGCGTCGCTGCGCGCTTGCGGCAGCAGCTCGTCTTTCGCCAGCGCGAGCGCCTGCTCGAGCTCGGCCATCGCGGCGTCGCCGTCACCGGCGAGCGCGAGGCTGCACGCGGCGTTGTAGAGCGACGCGGCGCGCGCCCGCGGGCGGCCGAGCGCGCGCGCGAGTTCGGCGGCCTCGCGCAGCGTGGCCACCGCCTCCGCCCACTTCTGCTGCCGGTAGTACGCCTGACCGCGGCCGTCCACGCATTGGTAGTGGAGCGCGTTGTCTGGCAGCGGATCGGTGGCGGCGTCGAGCGCGAGCGCCTTGGCGAAGGCGACGTTCGCGTCGAGCCACTGCTTGCCCGCGACATGCAACTGCGCTTCGTAGAACGCGGCGAGCGAGAGTCCGAGGAACTCCTTGCGGCGAGCAGCGAGGATGCGCAGGCCGCCTTCGCGATCGCCTGCCGCCGCCGCCCGCGCCAAGGGAGCGAGCGCGCGCCGGCGATCGTCGTCGCTGTCGGGCAGGCGCAGTCCGAAGCGCTTGCGCAGCCGATCGCAGGCGAAGCGGCGCAGCGGACTGTTCAGCGAGCAGCTGATGACGACGAAGGTGTTCCCCGCGCGCGCCACCAGCTCCGGCTGCGTGCGCGTCGGCTCCCCCTTCTCGCTCCACAGTTGCGTCACGAGTCCTTCGATCCACGGCTGCGGTACGTCGCCCTCGAACTCGAAGTAGAGAATGCTGCCGCGCCCGGAGGCGCCGCCCAGCGTCTGGTGCGCGCTCCGTTTCGGCGCGCCCGCCGAGGCGGCGACGGCGGTGCCGGCGAGGAACTTCGCTGCGGTCGGCGAGGCGCAGGCAAGCTCTTGCTCGAGGATCCAGTCCTGCGGGAGTTCGTCGGCGGTGATCGGCAGCGCTTCGAAGGTGGCGGTCGCGCGGGCGGCGGCGACGGGCGCATCCTGGGCTGCGGCTGCCACCGACAGCGCCAGGGCGCACCAGGCGAGGGCGACGCGGCGAGGCATCGAGGATTCCTGCGGGTTCTCGAGGGAGGGGCAGCGAGGATGGCGCGCCAAGATAGCGGCACACGAAACCGCGCTCCTGCATCGGCATCGTTAGCCGCCGTCGCGCGAGCAGCCCGTTGGAGAAGTCACCGCGAGTCTGGCGAGCGGATTTCGAGTCGGGACGAGGAGGAGGTTCGAAGCCAACTCCCCTGTGAGTTGTCGAGTTGCGAAGCACGTTCTGACTCCAACGAAGGACCGGCTTGAAAGACGCCGCCAGGCGACACGGGGAGTTCTCCAACGGGCTGCTAGGAGGAGGTTGCATGCATCGTCGAGGAGTTGCACGGAGCCGGTTGGGTCGACTGCTGAGACTGCTGGCACCGCTGCTCTTGGCGTCGCTGGCCTTCGCCGGCAGCGGCCGCGCCCAAGGCACCGCCTCCGCCGCTTCCGCCGCAGAGCGCTGCATCGCCTGCGGTGGCGCGACGGCAGGACGCCACATCGTCTACCGCGGTCGCACGGTCGGCGTCTGTTCGCCCGCGTGCGAGGCGCATTGGGACCTCGAACGAGAGGAGTTGTTCGCCGGTCAGCAGGCGCGCGGCGCCCTGTTCGACGAGGCGGCGACCAAGGCGTCGGACGAGCGCTCGCTCTTGTCGGGCTGGTTCTGGTTCGGCAGCTACGTCGTCGTTGGATTGCTCTGCGGCGCGTGGGCGGCCTACCTTGCGCTCAGCAAGGGACTCACGCCATTGCCCTGGTTGCTGGCCGGTCTCGCCTTCAACGTCGTCGCCGTCGCTCGCGTCGCCATGCTTCCGCGCGGCGATCTCTCGCAAGTGCCAGGCGGCATGCCAGGCGGGCTGGGCAAGATCCCGCTGACGCACGCTCCGGTCGCCTGCGCGGCCTGCGGCGGCGTCAACCACCCCAATGCGCGCGCGTGCGTCGGCTGCGGCGCGCGCCTGAAGAGCTCGGAGAGCGAATCGATGCGCGGTCTCGGCAGGAGCCCTTCGTGAGCGCGACCACGACCCCGGCCGCCACGCCGCCCGCTCGAGCGCCGCTGTGGCAGCGCTTCGCGCCCAAGCAGCTGCGCGATTCGCTGCAGCTGATCCTCGAAAGCGGCAACGGTGATTCGCGCCGCCCCGAGCTGCATTCCGGCAACGAATCGAGCGTGCCGGGCCTCCACGTGATCGGTGACCTCGCCGGCGCGCCGGTGATCAAGCTCGCGATGGCGCAGGGCGTCGAAGTGATCGACTGGATCGCGACACGACCCGAGATGGCGAAGCCGGCCGCGGCGACCGACGCGACGCTGCTCGACGTGCTGGTGATCGGCGCGGGCGCATCGGGGCTGAACGCCGCGCTGGCGGCGAAGGAGCGCGGCTGGAAGTGCGTCGTGCTCGAGAAGGAGCGCATCGCCAACACGATCGACCAGTTCCCGGAGGGGAAGTGGGTCTACGCCGAGCCCGACAGCGTGCCGCCGAAGGGCAAGCTGTGGCTCGATGGCGCGCAGAAGGAGGAACTGGTGCAACGGTGGCACCAGATCGTGCGCGACAACGCGCTCGAAGTGCGCACCGAGGAGCCGCTCACCAAGCTCCAGAAGAAGGACGGCCACTTCGTCGCGACGACGCCGAAGGGGAGCTACCGCGCGAAGAAGATCGTGCTGGCGACCGGGCAGCGCGGCAATCCGCGCAAGCTGAACGTGCCGGGCGAGGAGCTTGGCCACGTCTATCACCGCCTCTACTCGCCGCGGAAATACGTCGGTGAATCGCTGCTGGTCGTGGGCGGCGGCAACAGCGCGATCGAGGCGGCGCTGACGCTCGCCGAGAAGAACAAGGTGGTCCTCTCCTACCGCGGCAGCGAGTTCGCGCGCGTCTTCAAGGAGAACCAACGTCAGCTCGACGCCGCCATCGCTCAGAAGCGCATCGAGGTGGCGCTGAACAGCGAGGTGAAGGAGTTCCGGGCCGGCGAAGCGACGCTGGTCGTCGATCGCGGCGGCCATCGCGAGGAGCGCGTCGTCCCGACCCGCCACGCGTTCGTCCTGATTGGCGCCGAGTTGCCGGTGGCGTTCCTGAAGTCGCTCGGCATTAGGCTCGAGAACGAGTGGAGCGGGCGGCCGCTGCGGGCGCTGCTGCTCGCCGTGGCGGCGCTGTTCGGGATCCTCTGGCTCGGCCAGCACTTCGGTGGACAAGCGCGCTTCACCTGGTTTGGCGCGTCGTGGATCGCCCAGACCTTCCATTTCGGCGACGGCAGCGGCATCGCGCTCGACTTCGTTCCGTGGTGGGGAGGGCTCGCGCTGACCGCGGCGGCGGTGGGCACGCTGGTGCGAACCGGCGCGAGGGGAGACCGCTGGTCGTGGCTCTCGCTGTCGTTCCTGGTCTGGTACTCGATCTACGGCGTGAAGGCCGATACCAGCGGCAAGGATGAGTTCTGGCCCTACACCGGATGGGGCTACCAGGCGCTCAGCTTCGCCGATCGCGGCTGGTCGTTCTGGTACACGGTCCTCTACACGTCGCTGATGACCGTCTTCGGGCTGCGCGCGCTGAAGCGCTGGGGCCTCGAGCGCAAGGATCGCTTCCAGGTCTGGCGCTACACGTCATTGCTCTCGTTCCAGTGGGTGATGTTCTTCCTGGTGCCCGAGTTCCTCTTCCAGTGGGCGGTGAAGTACCAGTGGGTCGGGACGCAGCTTGCCAACGATCCGACCTTCGCCGATCAAGCGTGGCGCAGCTACGGCGTCGTCTATGCGTGGCCGCTCTTCTTCTATTCGTTCTTCTATCAGCCCCATCAGGTGTGGGTCGTGTGGGGCGTGCTGCTGACCTGCGTCGTGATCCCGCTGCTGGTGGTGTTCCAGGGCAAGCGCTACTGCTCCTGGATCTGCGGGTGCGGCGGCCTCGCCGAGACCTTCGGCGACCGTTGGCGTCATCTCGCGCCCAAAGGCAAGGGCTCGATCCGCTACGAGATGATGGGGCTCTTCATCCTGATCGCCGCGTTCGTGGTGACGCTGCTGATGCTGATGCGGGACGGCTTCCATCTGCTCGGCGCGGTGAACTTCGGCGGCACCGACTACGGCTTCTGGAACAACAAGGCTGAGTTCGGGATGCGGCTCTATCGCGTCGTCGCCGATGTCTGGTTGGTGGGCATCCTGCCGGTGACGCTCTATCCGTTCCTCGGCGGCAAGGTGTGGTGCCGCTTCTGGTGCCCGCTCGCCAAGTTGATGCAGTACCTCTCGGCCTTCTACGCCCGCATGGGTTGGAGCCGGTTCAAGATCGTTTCCAACGACAAGTGCATCGCGTGCGGCGAGTGCAGTCGCAATTGCCAGGTCGGCATCCCCGTGATGCAGTACGCGCTGAAGCAGGACGTGCTCGACAACGCGACGTCGAGCTGCATCGGCTGCGGCATCTGCGTCACGGTCTGCCCGATGGACACGCTGTCGTTCGGTGGCGACGCGAAGGGGGCGGTGAAGCTGCTGCCGGTGGTGGGGCAGGGCGGCGGCGCGCCGCACCACTGAACGGCCACGGGTCGACCATGCGCGGCCCGCTTTCGGCGCGCTCAGCGCGGCGCGTCGCGCGGGACGAGCTCGAAGATCGCCAGTTCGGGTCGGCAGAGGAAACGGAACTTCGCGCCCGACATGCCGATGCCTCGGCTCACGTAGAGGCGCGCGCCGGGCTGTTCGTAGAAGCCTTCGAGGTAATGGCTGCAGCCGGCCGGCAGGTAGAGCGGCGGCACGAACGGCAGGCGCACCTGTCCGCCGTGCGTGTGACCGGCGAGCAGCAGGTCGTAGCGCGCGGAGGCCGACGCGATCGGCTCATCGAAGAAGCCGGGTTCGTGGATCAGAGCGATGCGCGCGGCGTCGATCGGGATCGTTGCCGTGGCGCGCACGAGGTCGGGCACGCCCCAGACGTAGTCGTCGAGCCCGATCAGCCAGAGGCCGGGCACGAGCTCGATGCTCTCGTTGCGCAGCAGGGTGACGCCGCAGCTCGCGAGGAAGGCGCGCAGGTCCATTCCGCGCGGGAGCCGGTCCTTGCAGGCCGTCTCCCAGTTGCCGCTCACCATGTAGACGCCGAGCGGCGCGTGCAGGCGCGACAGGAACGGCCGGCACTCCTCGAACACGCCGCCCTGATGCAGCGTGTCGCCGGTGAGGACGATGACGTCGGGGAGCTCCTGCGCGAGGCGCGCGTCGACCTTGCGTTCCTTGCGCCAGAAGCCGTTGGTGTGGACGTCGGTGAGGTGCGCGAGCTTGAGCGGGCGGTCGATCGCGAGCGCGATCTGGTGGTGGGTGACCTCGAGCCACGACGGCTCGAAGTGGCGCGCCCACGCGAAGAGCAGGGTCCCCGCCAGCAAGCTTCCGAAGAGGAACCGCCATCTGCGCCGCTTCGCCATCGCGGCGCATCTGACGTCGGCCCAGCGCCCCGGGCAAGTGGCGCTTCGAAACCGCCGACCGACCTGCGGCATGGATCCCCGGGAGAGCAGCCCTTGCGATCCGACGGCATGGCGTCGGCGCTATCGTGCTCGCCCTCCAGTGGCCGCCGCCCGCATCGTGCGAGCGAGGGGCCCGTTCGCAATCCAACATCGAGGCCCCCGCCGTCATGGCGAAGAACATCGTCGTCTACCACCAGCCTGGCTGACCCCCGTGCCACCGCGCGATGGAGTTTCTATCGCAGCAGAACATCCCGTTCGTCGAGAAGGACGTGACGGTCGACGAGAAGGCGGCGGAAGAGCTGATGGCCCTCGGGTCGATGAGCACGCCGACCATCGTGATCGACGGGCAGATGCTGGTGGGTTTCAACCCGCAGCGGCTGCTCCAGCTCGCCAAGAGCTGATCGACGGGATCCCCTCGCAGGGAGAGCGGGGTGCTGCGACCATCGCAATGGTTGCCGCCCCGCTCGTTCATTCCTGGCTCCTCCGCAGGAGCTCATCGAGGAGACCCCTGTGAACAAGAAGATCGTCGTCTACCACCAGCCCGGTTGCCCGCCGTGCCATCGCGCCATGGAGTTCCTGACGGCGCAGAAGATCCCGTTCATCGCCAAGGACGTCGCGAGCGATGAGCAGGCGGGCGAGGAGCTCGCCGCGCTCGGATCGAGCAGCACGCCGACGATTCTCGTCGACGGACAGATGATGGTTGGCTTCAATCCGCAGCGCCTGCTTCAGCTCGTCAAGGGCTGAGCGCGCATCCGTCGTCAAAGGAGGCACCATGGCCAATTCAGTGATCGTCTACACGTCGCCCGGCTGCGGTCCGTGCCACGCCGCGATGGAGCTGCTGAAGAAGGTGGGCGTGCCGTTCGAGTCGCGCAACGTCGCCGACGACGGCGTGCAGGAGCAGCTGCTCGAACTCGGCTCGATGAGCACTCCGACCATCGTCGTCGACGGCAAGGTGATGGTCGGCTACGACCCGAAGGCGCTGCTCAAGGCTGTCGGTCGCTGAGCGGATCGGCGCGATGCGCGCGCTGGTGATCGGCGGCGGCCGGGCGACGGTGCGCGACGACGTCGAGCGACCCGCCTCCGTCGCGAACGAGACGCGCGTGGCGGTGCGCGCCGCCGGCATCTGCGCCACCGACCTCGCGCTGCTGCGCGGCTACATGGGATTCGCTGGCGTGCCGGGCCACGAGTTCGTCGGCGTGGCGCTGGATGGGCCGCTCGCCGGCCAACGCGTGGTCGGCGAGATCAACGCGAGTTGCGGGCGCTGCGATCGCTGTCGCAACGGTCGCGAGCGTCATTGCGCGACTCGCACGGTCCTGGGAATCCTCGGCCGCGCGGGCGCCTTCGCCGAGCAGCTGTCGCTCCCGACCTCGAACCTCCACCCGCTTCCGCCCGAGATCAGCGACGACGCGGCGCTCTTCACCGAGCCGCTCGCGGCCGCCTTCGCCATCGCGGATCAGGTCGACCTCGGCAGCGTGCGCAGCGCGCTGGTGGTGGGGGACGGTCGGCTCGGGATCCTCTGCGCGCACGCGCTCGCGTTGCATGGCGTCGCCGTGCTGGTGGCGGGCCGCCATCCCGAGCGGGCGCCGCTGCTGCCGACGGGCGCGCTCCATCTGGGCGAGCCGCTCGTCGACGGCACCACGCCGTTCGCCCGTTCGCCGCACGCGCGCCACGAGCTGGTGGTCGAAGCGAGCGGCCGCGCCGACGTCGTCGGCCACGCGCTCGCGCGCGTCGCGCCACGCGGCACGCTGGTCCTGAAGACCACCACCGAAACGGCGTCCACGCTCTCGCTCGCGGCCCTCGTGGTCGACGAGATCACGCTGATCGGCTCGCGCTGCGGCGCCTTCGGCCCGGCGCTCGCCGCCATGCGCGAGGGCTTCGTCGACCCGACCGCGCTGATCGTCGCGCGTTATCCGCTGGCGGAGGCCGCGGCGGCGCTTGCCCATGCGGCGCAGCCTGGAATCTTGAAGGTCGTCATCGACGTCTCGTCGAGTCACGCAAGCACCCCGCTCGCATGAGCGCGACCGGTCTCGCCGCCGACGTCGCCGCCGTCCTCGCCGAACCGGACCTCGAGCGCAAGATCGCGGCCGCGGACGCGCTGTGCTCCGCGGCTCGCGTCGGCGCGCTCGATCCCGCGTTCGAGCGCGGCCCATCGCAGCGTCCGGCGCGTCCACCGCAAGTCGTGGTCACCGGGTCGTTGAGCACGCGCCGTCGCGCCGATCTGCGCGATCCTCGCGGGCGCCGCTCGCTGCTCCATTCGGTCGCCCACATCGAGCTGTGCGCGATCGAACTCGCGTTGCTGGCGGTGGGCGAGTTCCCTGGCGAGGAGCGCGACTACTACCGCGACATGCTGCGCATCGCGGGCGAGGAGGCGCTTCACGCCCGTCTGCTGCTGGGGCGGCTGCGCGAGCTCGGCGGCGAGCTCGGCGAGGAGCCGCTGCACCTCGGGCTGTGGGAGACGGCGACGCGCTTTCCGGAGCTGGTCGACCGCCTCGCGATCGTGCCGCGCGTCCTGGAGGCGAAGGGGCTCGACGTTTCGGCGAAGCTGCGTCTCGAGCTGCGCGCGGCCGGCGATGCGGAGTCGGCCACGCTGCTCGATCGCATCTACCGCGACGAGATCGGCCACGTGGCGATCGGCACCCGCTGGCATCGCCACGCCTGCGCGCGGCGCGGGCTCGATGCCGAGACGCACTTCCTCGCGCTCGCGCGGCCGTTGCGACCGCGCCGCGCCGCCGCCGCGCCGCTCGATCGCGCCGGCCGCCTCGCCGCGGGCTTCAGCGAGCGCGAACTCGACGGACTGCAGGCGTAGGATCGCGCCCCTTCATGAAACGCTCCACCCAGTTCGTCCTGATGGCGACCCACGTCGCCTGCGCCGCCGGCACCTACGTGCTGAGCAAGCTCGCCGCCGATGGCTTCCGCTCGCCGGAAGCACTGACGCTCGCCCGCGCGCTCGGCACCACGTTCGTGCTGCTGGCGCTGACCGGCACCTTGATCCCGAAACCGAATTTCGACGGGCCGACGTGGGCCAAGCTCTTCGGGCTCGGCGTCCTCCACGTGCCGATCAACCAGTACCTCTTCTTGCGCGGGCTGAAGGCCAGCGTCCCGAGCCACGGCGCGCTCCTCTATGCGTTGACGCCGCTGGGCGTGCTGTTGCTGACCAGTGGGCTCGAGCGGCGCCTGCCGGTGCGCGCCAAGTTGCTGGGGGTGCTGGTCGCGCTGGCGGGCGCGGTGGTGGTGCTCGAACCGTGGACCAAAGGTGAGGCGGCGGCCAAGGTGCGCCAGGGCGATCTGCTGTTGCTGGCCGCAGTGGCCGCTTGGGTCTTCTGCACCGTGGCCACGCGCGCGCTGTCGCGCCATCACGATCCGCGCACCATCACTGCGTGGACGCTGATCCTCGGCGCGTTGGCGACCATGCCCATCGGCGGCCTCGCGCTGAAGCAGACGGTGTGGGCGAGCGTTCCGGGAACGGCGTGGCTCGGACTCGCCTACATGGTGGTGATCACCAGCGTCACGATGAACCTGCTGTGGAGCCAGCTGCTGAAGCACCTCCATCCGGTGCAGGTCGCCGTCTGCATGAACGCGCAGCCGCCCGCCACCGCGCTGCTCCAGTCGACGCTCGCCGTGGTGGGGCCGGCGTGGCTTGGCGCGGCGGTGGCAGCACCGCTCGGCTGGCCCTTCTTCATCGGCATGGGACTGGTGCTGCTGGGCGTCGTCACGGTGCAGCGCGCGGGCCGCATCGCATCGAGCTGAGCTCGACGGTCATTCGTGGCGGTTGAGCGCGCCATGCGCGATGCGGCCGCCACGGCGCGCCGGCCACCACGCCGCCAACAGCGCGATGACGATGGCGGCGCCGCATGGCGCGAGCAGCCGCGCCGGCGTCACCCAGTAGCGCAGGTCGAGCCGGCTGATGACGCGCACCGCATCGAGCACGACTTTGCTCACCGGCGCGGCGAGCAGCGCCGCGAGGACGCCGCCGACCACGCCCATCGCCAGCGCTTCCGCGAGCAGCATGCGCCCCACCTGGCGAGCAGTAAGTCCGAGCGTCCGCAGCAGGCCGATCTCGCGTTGCCGTTCGAGCAGCGCGATGGTGAGCGAGTTGAGCAGCCCGACCGCGGCGAGCGCGGCGGTGCTCCAGAGGATCACGTCGAAGACGTAGAAGTCGCGCCGCCCATCGGCGAGGTAGAAGCGCTTCAGTGTCGCCGCCGAGCGGATCTGCCGGTCGGGCGAGTCGGGGAGGCGCAGCGCCAGTTCGCGCTCGACCTTGCCGCCGTCGCTGCCCGGCTTGAGCGTGAGCGCGAACTGCTTGCCCTGCTCGTCATCGACGCAGAAGAGCGCGTCGAGGCGACCGCTCTCGATCAGCGCGAAGCGGCGATCGTCGGGCCAGTAGCCCAGCTCGTCGCTGATCGCCGCCACGCGAAACGACTGCGGGCCATCGAAGGTCGGCACGTTCACCAGGTCGCCGGCGCGCCACCCCATCTGCTCGGCGAGGAACGTCGAAAGGAGGAGCGCTTCGCCGCGGGTGAACTCGGCGACGACGGCGGGGGCGAGGTGGAGGCGCTTCGCTTCGGCTTCAAGCGCGCTGGCGGGGAGCCCGCGCAGCGGGAAGGGGACCAGCACCTCCGCGGAGAGGCAGTCGATGCGATCGACGTCGGGCAGCGCGAGGAGTTCGCGCGCCCGCTCGCGCGAAAGCGGACGCGTGCGCACGTAGACGCGGTCGGCCAGCGCGCGATCGGAGAAGCGGCCGATCTCGTCGAGGAAGCCGTCGTTCACCGCGCGAACCACGAAGACCGCCGCGACCACGACCGCGAGTCCGGTGATGGTGCCAAGCACCCGTTGGCGCGCTCCGCGGACGGCGGCGGCCGCGAGCCGCGCTTCGATGGGCAGCGCGAGGCGCAGCGGGCGCAGCACCAGGCCGACCAGACCGTGGACCAGCCCCGGCGCCGCGAGCAGTAGCAGGAAGAACGCCGCCACGACTCCCGCGAGTTCGAGGATGAGTCCATGGACCTGCGCCTGCCGTTCGCCGAGCGGCGGCGTGACCAGCGCGAAGAAGAGCGGGATCAGGAGCGGCGTGCCCAGCATCAGGCCGACGCGCAGCTGGAAGCCCGGGTCGGCGCGCAGCGCCAGGCGTCCCGCTCGCAGCGCCTCGAGCACGGAGAGGTGGCGCGCGCGGAGCAGCGGCGTCGCCATTCCGAACAGCGCGAAGAGCATCCCGAGCGCGGTCACGCCGAGCACCATCGGCCACGGGATCTCGAGGATCTGCAGCGGTTTGTTGGCGCCGAGCGTGGTGATGTTGAGCGCGTTCATCAGACCGACCAGCAGCACCGACAGGATCGCGCCCAGCAGCGCGCCGCCGATCGCGAGCAGCAACCCTTCGAGCAGCACCGCGCGCGCGATCTCGCCGCGCGTCAGCCCGAGCGCGCGCAGCAGGCCGATCTCGCGGACGCGCTCGACCAGCGCCATCGAGAAGGCGTTGTAGATGACGAACAGCCCGAGCAGCAGCGCGAGGCAGCTGGTGATGCCGAGCGACTTGCGGAACGCCTTCTGATCGATCCGTTCGCCGATCATCGCCCCCTTCGGCTTCTCGACGACGTAGCGCTCCTTCAGCCGTTGCGCGAGGTCCTGCCAGACCGCGCCGTCGCGCAACCGCCCCCAGTAGGTGGGCTGCACGGGAGTGCCGGTGTAGAGCGTCGCGGCGCTCTCGAACGGCAGCACCAGCAGCGGCTGCGAGCCGACGTTGCCCGGCGCGAGCAGTCCGACCACGGTGAAGTCGAGCGGCGCGCCCGGCGTCGCCTGCTCGCGCGCCGGCCGCAGCGTGACGACCTTGCCGTCGCGGCAGCCCTGGCGCACCGGCACCGCGCTTTGCAGCGTGACGACATCGCCGATCGCGAGGCGCAGCGACGCGGCGAAACCGGCCGGCACCAGCAACTCGCGCGCGTCGGTCGCGCTGAAGTCGCGGCCCGATTCGATCGAGTAGGCGTCGAAGCGGTCGGCCGCGAGCGGGCCGATGGCGAGCGTGGTGACGTCGGCGCCGAAGCGGGACGCGTCGGCGTCGGGCGGAGTGCCTGCGGGCGGCTGCGGCAGGTTGCGCTCGGCGTGGCCGTAGAAGACGCCGCAGAAGGCGGCGAGGTCGGGATCGGCGGCCAGTTCGATCGGCGCGACGCCGCCGTCCGGCAGGCCGGTCGTATGCGGCTTGATCTCGACGTCGGGATGACCGAGCACCGCGACCTGCGAGCGGATCTGCTGCGTGAGGATCGTGTTGTGATCGATCACCTGCACCGAGACGACGGTGGCGATGCCCACCCCGATCCCGAGCGCGGCGGTGAAGGAGCGCGCCGGCCTAGATGCCAAACTCCTCCAGGCGAGCATGGATGTGATGTTCATCGATCGGTCCTCCGCGCAGCGACCAGGCCGGGTCGATGCGACCGTCCTTCAGGAAATGGAGCTCGTCGGCGAAACGAGCGTCGCGCGGGTTGTGGGTGACCAGCACGACGGTGCGATGGAGCACGTCGACGGCGCGGCGCAGGTGCTCCATCACCTCGAGCCCCGCTTTGGTGGAGAGGTTGCCCGTCGGTTCGTCGGCGAAGACGGCGCGCGGTTGGTGGATGACGGCGCGGGCGATCGAGGTGCGCTGCATCTCGCCGCCGGACAACTCATGCGGGCGGCGCGCGAGCTTGTCCGACAGCCCGAACAGCCGCGCGACCTCGTCGTAGCGCGGATCACCGCGCGGATCGGTGATGCCCTGCAGCAGCAGCGGCAACGCGAGGTTCTCGCCGACGGTGAGGTTCGGCACGAGGTTGTAGAACTGGAACACGAATCCAACCCAGGCGCGGCGCAGCTTCGTGCGCGCCTCGTCGTCCATCGCGGTGAGTTCCTGGCCGGCGAGGAAGATCTGGCCGGACGAGGGCAGGTCGAGCCCGCACAGCAGATGCAGCAGCGTCGACTTGCCCGAACCGCTCGGGCCCATGATGACGATGAACTTGCCCTCGGGCAGCGCGAGGCTGACGTCGTGCAGCACGGGCGCCGCATCGCGGCCGCCCGGATAGAGGCGATAGACGTTGCGCGCTTCGATCAGCGCCCCGCTCGCCGCAGTGGCAGGCGTTCCGGCATCCTTCCCGTCGCTCACGACTTGCGTCTCCTTCGGCTGGCGCCACGGCGCGCGAGGCGGGGGAGGTTACGTGGTCGGCGGCGCCACCGGTACTTCGCCGTGCGCGCGCAATCGGGGCGGCGGCGCGCACCAGATCGAGAGCGATCCGTCGGCCAACGGATGCGGCGCGACGAGCGAGAGCGCGTGCAACGCGTAGCCGATGTCGCCCGGCCGCTTCAGCGTGCCCTCGATCGGAAGGCCGGCGGCCCCGAAGAACGGTTCGCCTTCCAGCGCGAACCCTGCCCACGCCAGGTGGATTCGGATCTGGTGGGGACGGCCGCTGTCGATGCGGATCGCCACCAGCGTCGTGCCGGCGTCGCGCTCGATCACCGAGACCTCGGTGCGCGCCGCGCGTCCCGCTTCGTTCGCGCCGACGGCAGCGAAGACGCGGCCGAGCGTCGGGTGGGGCCGCTCACCGATCGGGGCGTCGAGCCACAAGCGCTCTGCGGTCGGCGCTCCGATCACGCGGCCGCGGTAGGTGCGCTCGATCGTGCCGTCGCGGAAGAGCTTCGAGCCGGCGCTGCGCGCGGCGGCGGTGCGCGCCAACAGGACGACGCCCGAGGTCCCGCGGTCGAGGCGATGGAGCAGGCTCGCTTCCGGGAAGCGACGGCGCACCTGATGCAGCAGCGTGTGCTCGAGGAAGCGGCCACCCGAGGGCATCGTGGGCAAGCCGGCCGGCTTCGCCACCGCGAGGAAGTGCTCGTCGCGCCACAGCAGCGCGCAGGCGAGCGGCGCCTGGGGCTCTTCCCAGGGCGGGCGATGCCAGGCGAGTTCCGTTCCGGCGGTGAGCCGCTCGTCGCCGCGCGCGGCGAGGCCATCGAGCGTGACCTCGCCACGCGCGAGCCGGCCGCGCCAGTCGTCGCGCGTGCCATGGCGCCAGCGCCGCTCGAGGTCGTCGAGGAGGAGCTGGCCGGCCGCGGCTGCCGGCAGCCGCTCGCGAAAGGTGAAGCCGTGGTTCACGAATCCTCGTGGCGGGGGCGCCGGCCGCGCGCTCAAGCGCGGGTGGTCCGGCTGCCGACATCGGTTGTGAGAAGAGTTTGCCGACCAGCGCCCCGCTGGCGGCACCAGGACAAGGAGAGGCCGGCGATGCGGACCGTGCTCGAGGTTCGCGAATTGAGGAAGGGCTTCAAGCCCGGACTGTTCAAGCCACGCGTGACGGCGCTGAACGGGGTCTCGTTCGCGGTCCAGGAAGGCGAGTGCTTCGGCCTGCTCGGCCAGAACGGCGCGGGCAAGACGACGACCCTCAAGATCGCCACCGGACTGCTCGCGGCTGACGGCGGCAGCGCGACGCTGCTCGGTCGGCCGAGCGGCGACGCCAGCGCGCGCCGCGCCCTGGGCTACCTGCCCGAGAACCCCTACTTCCACGAGCACTTCACGCCGCGCGAAGGGCTCGCGATCTACGGCCGCCTCGTCGGTCTCGATCGCGCGACCATCGCGGCGCGCACTCCCGCGCTACTCGAACGCGTCGGCCTCACCGAGGCGGCGAATCGGCGGTTGCGTGGGTTCAGCAAGGGGATGCGCCAGCGCTTCGGGCTTGCGGCCGCGCTGCTGCACCAACCGGAACTCCTCGTCCTCGATGAGCCGCTCACCGGGCTCGACCCCGGCGGCCGGCGACTGGTGAAAGAGCTGATCCTCGAGCAGCGCCGCGCGGGCTGCACGGTCGTCCTCTGCTCGCACGTCCTCGCCGACGTGCAGGAGCTGTGCGATCGCGTCGTGGTGCTGCATCGCGGCGACCTGGTGCGCGAAGGGACGATCCACGACCTCCTCGCCAGCGCGCCCCGTTCCTTCGAACTGTGCGCGGAAGGGGTTCCCGAGGCGCTGCGAGAGCGGCTCGCCGCTGCGGCCACGCTGTTCCGCGCGAGCGGTGCGACGGTGACCGCGTGCTTGCCGGGTGCGACGCTCGGTCCCGCCTTCGCGGCGGAGGTGCACGCGGCGGGCGGCCGACTGCTGTCGCTTGCGCCGGAACGGGAGTCGCTCGAAACGTGGTTCGTCCGCTTCCTCGACGATCGAGCGGCGGCGCCCGCGGCGAGTGCTCCGGTTGCCTCGACGGCTTCCACTGCCCCGATCGAACCGCTGCCCGTTCCGGAGGAGGTCGAAGCATGAGAGATCGAGTCGCCGTCCTCGCGCGCGCCACGTTCCTCGAGGCGATGCGCGACAAGGTGCTGTTGGTGGTGGCGCTGTTCGCTCTCGGACTCGTCCTGTTCAGCCGCGTGCTCGGCTGGCTGTCGGTCGAGGACGAGCTCAAGATGGTGCAGGACTTCTCGCTGTCCGGGCTCGCGGCGCTCGGGCTGCTGCTCGCGATGCTGGTCGGAGCGTTCAGCCTCGCCAAGGAAGTCGAGCGGCGCACGCTCTACCCGATCCTCTCGCGCGACGTGACGCGTGGCGAGTTCCTGCTCGGCAAGTACTTCGGGCTGGTCGCAGCGACCTGGAGCTGCCTCGCGGCGGCCGGTGGCGCGCTGCTGCTCTGGGTCGTGCTGTGGGGAGGAGAACCGAGCGCGGCGCTCTTCGCGGCGCTGATCGGGCTGCTGTGCGAATCGACGCTGCTGGTGGCGGTGGCCCTCTTCCTCGGCACGCTCACCGCACCGGCGATCGCGGCGGTCGGGACCTGCTGTTTCGCGCTCGCCGCGCGCTCCACCGAAGCGCTGCGCGAGCTTTGTGCCGATGGCAAGACGCCCGAGTTCGCGACCTTCTGGTCGCTCGCCTACCGACTGCTGCCCAACACCGAAGACGTGAACTTCATCAACGCCACCCACGCGGGCTTGCCGATCCACTGGCATCAGCTTGCGCTCGGTGCGCTGGCGATGGCGCTGTGGTCGACGGTCTTCGTCGGCGGCGCGATCCTCCTGTTCCGGCGGCGGGAAGTCTGATGTTCGGCGGCACGATTCCGATGGTGATGGTCGCGTGCTTCGGCGGGGCCGTGCTGCTGCGCGGCCCGCTCGGCGAGGCGAATAGCGGCCGTCGCCTGCCGGGCACCTCGTTCGTCCCGAAGCCCAAGCTCGCGCGGCTGCTCACGGCCGGCCATCGCTCGACCTGCGCCGACCTGCTCTGGCTGTCGGCGATCGGCGACCTGTCGCGCGACTTCTCCGATCCGCAGCGCAAGATCGCCTGGCTCGACAACCTGTTCACCGTGATCCCGGCACTCGAGCCGAACTTCGCGACGGTCTACAGCTTCGGCGCGACCTACCTAACGATGATCGAGCGCGACCCGACCCGGGCGATCGCGCTGCTCGAGCGCGGCGTCGCCGAGAATCCGCTCGATCTGCGGCTGGCGGTCGAGCTGGCGATGACCTGGTACACCAACCGCCAGGATCGCGAGCGCACGCTCAAGGTCCTCGAGCCGGTCGTCAAGGACCCGCGCTGCGACGCGATGACGATGGGCTTCTATGTTTCGCTCCTCGTCGACAGCCGCGAGGATTACGCGGCGCTGGCGCAGTGGGTTGGCTACCTCGACCATCCCACCGACCTGGTGCGCGAATCGGCGGAGCTTCAGCTCGAACGCGTCAAGCGCCGCATCGCGTTGCGGGCGATCGACGACTACACCACCGAGGTCGGTCGCGCGCCGCTTTCGAGCAACGACTTGCGGCGACCCGGGCTGATGGCGCCGGAGGTGGTCGAAGCCGTCCTCGGGTCGACGCGGCTCGACTCGACCGGCCGACCGCACTTCGATCGTTGCGACGAGCTCGAGAGCAGGAGCGTGCTGCGCGGGGCGGCGCATTGGGTCGTTCAGTTCCGTGCCGAGAATGGCCGCAGCCCGACCATCGACGAGCTGCTCCAGAATCGCTGGGTCCGCTTGCCGCCGTTGCCGGTCGGCCAGCGCTACGAGCTCGCGGGCGACGAAGTCATCGTGGTGGACGATCCGCGCTGACTGCTCCGCCTTCGCCATCGAGTCCCTTGCCGAGGTGCTGGCCGCCGTCGACCACGAGCACTTCGCCGTTCACGTAGTCGGCGAACGGCGAGGCGAGGTAGGTGATGGCGTTGGCGATCTCGGCCATCTCGCCGAAGCGGCCGACCGGCACGCTTCGCGCCATCCGCGCCGCGACCGCGGGGTCGGGCCACAATCGCTCGCTCGCCCCGTCCGAGTCGAAGAATCCGGGGCAGACCGCGTTCACGCGCAGGCCGCGTCCACCCCACTCGACGGCGAGCGTGCGCGTCATCGCGACGACTCCCGCTTTCGCCGCGGCGCTGTGGATGGTGCCCGGACCGCCGGTCCACGCGTACGCCGCGACGACGTTCACGATGCGTCCGCGCCCCTGCGCCAGCATCTGCCGGCCGACGGCGCGCGAGCAATAGAAGACGCCATTCAAGGCGATGTCGATCACGACCTTGAAGCCGGCCGGCGAGAGGTCCTCGGCCGGGCAGAGGAAGTTGCCCGCCGCGTTGTTCACCAGCACGTCGATGCGGCCGAAGCGGGCGAGCGCCTGTTCGACGAGCGCATCCACCGAGCCCGGCCGCGTGACATCGGTCGGGACCGCGAGCACTTGCGCGCCGGCGGCGGAGAGTTCGGCGGCGGCTGGATCGAGATGCTCCGCACGACGGCTCGCCAACACGAGGCGGGCGCCGAGCGCGGCGAACCGTTTCGCGGTGACGAGACCGAGTCCGGTGCCGCCGCCGGTGACAAGGACGACCTGATCGCGAAAGGTGTCGAGGGGGAGCATGCGGCGACGTTAGCCGCGTCGAGCAGGGATTTCCGACGGCGGCTCGCCGGCGTGCGGTCCGACGGTTACAGCGTGACCGGCGCGCGGGACGATCAGGGTTTTGCCTGATCGCGAGCGCGTGCCCTGCTCTGCCGCAGGAACGCGGCCGTTGCGCGATTTCGGGTACGGCTCCGGCTCCCGCAACGACGCGCAATGGACGGCGACCATCAATGGCGAACAAGACCTTCGAAGAGCTGAAGGCCACTGGCGCCCTGCCCTCTCCACCCGGAGTGGGCATGGAGATCCTGCGCATCACGCAGAACGAGAATTGCTCGGTCGATGAGCTCGCGCGTTGCATCCAGTCCGATCCGTCGCTGACCGGCCGCCTGCTGCAGGTCTCGAACACGGCGCTCGCCGGCGGCGCGCGCCCGTGCGCCACGATCAAGGAGGCGACGATGCGCCTCGGGCTGCGCTCGGTGCGCAGCATCGCGCTGGGCTTCAGCCTGGTCTCGGCGCATCGAAACGGCGTGTGCGAGGCATTCGACTACGGGTTGTTCTGGTCGCAATCGCTGGCGCGTGCCGTCGCGGCGCATGTCATGTCGGCGCGCTTCAAGATTGGCGTGCCCGCCGAAGTCTTCGTGGCCGCCCTCGTCAGCGACCTCGGGTCGTTGGCGCTCGCAACGGTCCATCCGCGCGAGTTTGCGCAGATCCTCTCCTCGCCCGAGGCGTTCACGACCAACGGTCGCGCCGTGCTCGAGCAGAAGCGCTTCGGCATCGATCACCGCGAAGTGACCGCTGCGATGCTGACCGAGTGGAAGCTGCCGGAGGCATTCTCCACCGCAGCGCAGGCCGTCGCGCTCGCCGCTCCGCCACTGCGCGAAGGCAAGCGCGGGCCGGGAGTCTCGGTCCTGGTGTGGATCGCGGCGCGTTTCGCCACCGCCTTCATCCTTCCCGACGACAAGCCGCTCGATGTCGAGCTCGTGCAGTCCGCGCTCGCCGAACTCCCCGATTGGAAGGCGGAAGACCTCGCCTTCCTATGGAACGAGATGGTCGAGGCGTGGCGCGCCTGGGGCAACATGCTCGAGATCGTCACGACGGCGGTCCCGCCCTACAACGGCGGCGCGCCGGCTCGGTCGCGCGGACACAGTCCGCTCTACGTCGCCGACAAGCCGAGCGCGAAGCCCGTCGCGGCTGCGCCCGTCGCGAATCACGGCACCAAACCGGCCCCGGCCTCGCCGGTCGCGAGCAAGCCGTCGGCGCCCGCGCCGATCCCGACGTCCAAGTCGGCAGCTCCGACTTCTGCGGCACCCCGTCCGCCCGTCGCCGCCCCGCTCGCCAGTTCGACGGCGGCCAACGCTTCCGGCATTGCGAACCGCGCGCGCATCCTGCTGGTCGACGATGACGCCTCCTCGCTCAAGCTGCTCGCCGCGTTGTTGCAGCGAGCGGGTCACCAGGTGACGACGACGAGCGACGGCAACGAAGCCCTCAAGTCGGCCATGCAGATCATTCCGCACATCGTCATCGCCGACCGCAACATGCCCGGCATGGATGGCGTGAAGTTGTGCAAGAGCCTGCGCGCCTTCGAGGCGGGTCGCCGCGTCTACATCATCCTGCTCACCGCCGACGAGAACGAGGACCGCATCGTCGAAGCCTTCGACAGCGGTTGCGACGACTACGTGGTCAAGCCCTTCAAGCCGAAGCTCCTGTTGGCGCGCGTGCGCGCCGGCATGCGCGTGGTTCGGCTCCAGGAACGCGTCGATGCCGACAAGGCGACGATGCAGAAGCAGGTGGCCGAGCTCGGCATCCTCGCGCGCCGGCTCCAACAGGCGGCGGTCACCGACGTCCTGACCGAGCTGCCCAACCGCCGCTACGCCATGGAGGCGTTGCGCGAAGGTTGGGACAAGGCGACCAAGGACGACGCCCCGTTCTCCGCGATCATGGTCGACATCGACAAGTTCAAGCGCGTCAACGACACCTACGGCCACGACATCGGCGATCTCGTGCTGAAGGAGACGGCGAAGGTCCTCTCGACGCAGACGGAACCGCCGGCGTGCGTGTGCCGGCTCGGCGGCGAGGAGTTCGTCGTGGTCATGCCCGGCGCCGGCGCCGAGCAGGCCACGGCGCTCGGCGAACGGCTGCGCGCGGCGGTCGAGGCGCACGCGATCCGCGGTGGGACCTTCGACGGCCACGTCACCGTGAGCCTCGGCGTGGCCACCCGCCGCGCCGGCGTCCCCGACTTCGAGCATCTGCTGAAGCTCAGTGACGAGGGGCTCTACGTGGCCAAGGAAGGCGGCCGCAACCAGGTGCGCTGCGTGCAGTCGGAGGGGCGGCCCATCGAGCCGCTCGCGCCGGCGACGACCTGAGCCTGCGTTCGGATCCGTTCAGCGCGCTGGAGCGAGCGGCCGCAGCCGGACTTCGACCTCGAAGCGGTCCATCGGCGTCGTCGCAACGGCGGCGCCCGCCGCGAAGAGGTGCATGGTCTCGAAGCGCGCCGCTCGCAGCGCGTACGCCTCGCCGGGTCGGAGCGCGTCGAGTTCGAGCCATCCCGCGTCGTCCGTCCGTCGGCACGGCTGTCGGCTGAACGTGGCGTTGCTGGCGTCGTAAGCGATGTCGACCTCTCGCAACGGAGTCCCGTCGCCGTCGAGCAGCCGGACTCGCCAGGGCGGCCGTTCCAGTTTCGGCGAGGCGGCCGCTTCCGTCGGCGGCGCTGCGACCGGAAGGTGCAGCTCGCTGCGCTCGCAGGTCGCGTCCACCGTCGTCGTTGCCAGCAGACGGCCTTGCTCGTCCAGCACCAGCAGTTCGACGTCGCGCGTCGGCGGGATCGCGTCGAAACGAACTTCGAATGAGTCGTCCCCGCGCCGCCTCGGGATCGCTTCGACGCGCCATGGCAGCGCGCGGATCGGCGCTTCGGAGGAGGCCGCCGCTGCCGGCTGCAGCCACGCACGTGCGGTCGCCATCCGGTCGTGCCAGAGCGCGCCTGCCGACTCGGCGGCCGCAGGCTCCAACTGCTCGAGGAGCACCACGAGCGAGACGCCGCGTTCGAGCGCGAGGCGCAGCCCGACCACATCGAGGTCATCGCCGGCCGCCGGAACCTCGAAGCGGCGTGTCACGTAGCCGGGCGCTTCCGCGATCGCTTCGGCGTGGGAGCGCGCCGCGGCCACCTCGCGCCGGATGCCGGCGATGCGGAAACGGCCTTCGGCATCGCTGAGGCACGCCCAGTCGCTCCACTCGTCGCTCCACCACGGCAGGAGCACGCCGGCGCCAGCCAACGGGAAGCCACCCTGCGCCGCGACGACCACCCCCTCGATCGCCGCCCCTTCGTCGATGGCGAGGTCGAGATCGAGCGGCTCGAGCCGGTCGAGCGCCCGCTCGCCGAGCTCATGCTCCGTCTCGAGGAACTGCGCCGACACGCTGCGCGAAGTGAGGTCGGGGCGGATCACCGCCCGACGCACCACGCCGGGCCATGGAAGCTCGAGCACGAAGCGGCCGTCGGCGTCGAGGTGCGCCTCATCGAAGTCGTGCAGCGCGACCCGTGCCTCGGGGTCGAGGGCGGCGTAGTTCGCGGCATCGAGGCCGCGCGCGGCGAAGTCGATGTAGGAGAGCACGACGGTCCCGTTGCGCACGGGAGAGCCGTCGCGCACGCGGTGCACGCGACCGATCACCGTCGCTCGGGGTCCACTCGCCGTGGAGGGTCCGGGCGCAGCGCCGAACTCGACGTCCGGTTCAGCGACTCGTGCGCTGGCCGGCGACGCGAGTGGCGCCGCATCGGAGCGCGCCGCATTCGCGAGCGCGTCCCGTCCGGCCTTCGGCTCGGTCGCGCGGCCAGGCCCGCGCCCCCCTGCGCTCGACGTCCACCACCACGCGACCGCGAACGCTGAAACGAAGAGCAGCGCGAGCGCAGCGACGCGAGAGCGGCCGCGCACGGCTCGCTCAGCTCGCCGCGAGCGCGGCAGCGACGCCGGCACCGCTGGCGGGCGCGCGACCGAGCGTGCGCAGCGACTCCTCGAACGCGGCGAGGAAGGTGATCACCGCCGCGCGGTTCGCGTTCTTCCCCATCAAGCCGATGCGCAGGATCTTGCCCTTCAAGTCGCCGAGCCCGGCGCCGATCTCGATCGAGTGGTGCAGCAGCAGGCGCTTGCGCAGCGCGAGCTCGTCGAGGCCTTCTGGCAGCACGACGGCGTTCAACATCGGCAGGCGGTTGGCCATCGGCGGCAGCAGTTCGAAGCCCATGGCGGCGAGGCCGGCGACCAGCGCGCGGTGCGCCGACGCGTGGCGCTCGAAGCGGCGTTCGAGCCCCTCGTCGAGGATCAGGCGCAGCGCCTCCTCGAAGGCGAACATGTTCTGGATCGGGGCCGTGTGGTGGTAGCTCTTCTCGGCGCCCCAATACTTCTCGAGCCAGAGCAGGTCGAAGTAGATCGAGGGCACCGGCTTCTTGCGTGCGGCGATCTTCGCCAGCGCGCGCGCGCCGAAGGTGATGGGCGCGAGGCCGCACGGTGCACCGAGGCACTTCTGCGAACCGGAGAAGGCGGCATCGACGCCGAATGCGTCGATGGTGACGGGCAGGCCGCCGAGCGACGTGACGCAGTCCATCAGCACCAGCGCGTCGCGCCGACGCGCGCATGCGGCGAGCGCCGCGGCGTCGTTGCGCACTCCGGTCGAGGTCTCCGCATGCACGAAATAGAGCAGCGCCGTCTTCGCCTGCCCGAGCGCTGCATCGACCGCGGCGGGGTCGATCGGCTGCCCCCAGGCCGCTTTCACCTCGATCACGTCGGCGCCGAGTCGGCGCGCCATCTCGGCGCCGCGACCGCCGAAGAAGCCGTTCACCACCACGACGACGCGGTCGCCCGGCTCGACCAGGTTGGTCAGCATCATCTCCATGCCGGCGGTGCCGGTGCCGCTGACCGCGAGCGTGTGGGGGTTCCTGGTCTGGAAGACCTGCTGCAGCCGTTCGCGCACGTGCTGCATCGTCGCCAGGAAGTCGGGATCGAGGTGCCCGAGCGTCGGACGCAGCAGCGCGAGCATCGCTTCGTACGGGACGTTGCTCGGTCCGGGCCCGAGCAGCAGTCGTTCGATCATCGGCGCGTCTCCGGTGGAAGGGGTCGCGAGCTTAGCCCGACCCGCAACCGGCGGCTCACGCGCTGCGACGCGCGCGCTCGTTGCGCCAGGCGAGCGCGAATGAAAGGACTCCCGCCGCGAGCAGCACGCCGCCGTCGCGCCACGGGCTCGCCACCCCGGCGAGGACTTGCGGTGGTTCGAACCAGCCGAAGGGAGTCGCCACCTTGAGCCAGGCGATCGCCTTCCAGTAGGTCGCGACGATCTCGGCGAGCAGCGACCAGAGCACCACGACCGCCAGCGCCGCGAGCGCGCCTCCGCCTTCGGGGCCGCGCAGCGCTCGCTTCGGCGCCAGTCCGACCGAGAGCAGCAACGTCAGGCCGGAGAAGAAGATCGCGAGCGCGAACGTCTCGAAGCTGACGCGGAAGAACGCCGCGAACGGGAGTTCGGAGCCGACTCCGGCGAGTGCGCCGCCAAGCCAGACGCCGAGCAGCGGCGCCAGGGCGTGCAGCACCGCGAACGGCACGGTGAAGAGGAACGTGGTGGTGACCAGCGTCCCGCGCGAGAGCGGCGAAGCGAGCAGCAGGTCGAGCGTCCCGCGACCGCGTGCGCCCGCCGGGAAGGCGAGCGTCGGCAACGCCATGGCGACGACCAGGGCCAGCATCGTCACCGGATGGACGAAGGGAAGCTGGAAGAGGAACGAAGTCGAGTCCGCCGGCAGCAGATCGCTGCGCAGGAAGGTCTGCGCGATCTTCATGAAGCCGAACTTCTCGAGCGCGGCGAGTTGCTCGCGATATTGCGGCCAGAGGTGGCCCGTCATCACGCCGAGCAGCACCGGCACCAACGCCGACAGTCCGCAGCCCAGCGCGAAGCGGCGCGCCAGCAGTCGCATCAAGGGAGCGCTCATCGAGGCGGCTTTGCGGCGACGACGGCGCGGAAGATCGCGTCGAGTCCGGGCGTCTTCACTTCGACGTCGCGCAGCTCGCCCGGCCGCCGCTGCGCTTGCGCATGAGCGGCGGCAAGCAGCGCCGCGGCGCCGTCATGCCCTTCGATCGCACTCCGGGTGCCGTCGCTCCAGGTCAGCGTGGCGATGGTGGGGGCCGCGCGCCGCAGCTCGTCGATGCGGCCGATCTTGCGCAGCCGACCCTGGTGCAGGATCGCCACGCGATCGGCGCAGCGCTCGACCTCGTCGAGCACGTGGCTCGACAGCAGGACCGTCTGCCCGTTGGCGGGGCACTCGCGCACGAGGTCGAGGAAGGCGTCGCGCACCATCGGGTCGAGCCCGCTGGTCGGCTCATCGAGGATCAGCAGCTCGGGTGCGTGCTGCATCGCCAGCGTGATGCCGATCATCTGGCGCATGCCGGTCGAGTAGCCGCGCACCTTGCGGTCGAGCGCCACCCGCGGGAATCCGAGCCGGTCGATCACGAGGTCGCGCCGGCACGGCTCCTTGCCTTGCAGTCGTGCGAAGAGATCGAGCGCCTGGCGGCCGGTGAGCCCGCTTGGCAACGCGAGATCGCCGGGCAGGTAGCCCACTCGCTTGCGCAGCTCGCTTCCGCCCGAACGCACGTCGACGCCCAGCAGCCGCGCGCTGCCTGCGTCGGGACGCAGCAGGTCGAGCAGCACGCGAATGGTGGTGGTCTTGCCGGCGCCGTTCTTGCCGAGGAAGCCGAATCGCTCGCCGCGCTCGACGAAGAACTCGACCGACTCGATGCCGATGCCGTGGGGGTAGCGGACCGTGAGCCCGCTCGTCTCGATGGCGTGTTCCACGCCCCCTGTTTACTTGAAATCGAGACGCAGCAGGTTGGAGAGGTTGCCGGCGCCGCTGCCGTAGGCGAACTCCTGCACGTAGAAGGTCGCGGGGACGGGCAGCGAGGGATCGATGTCGACATCGACGCTGCTCGGAAGCGCGAACCACGGCAGCAGCGTGAAGGGCTGGAGCAGCTCGATGTAGAGCTCGCCGAGTCCGTTCAGCGGCAGCAGCCCTTCGGCGGCGCCGACGATCAGGAAGGTGCCGAGGCCGGCGAGACCGTCCGAGCGGACCGTCACCGTGCCGCCCGGCGTGAAGCTGCCGCTGATGGCGAGGCGCACGTGGCAGAACTCGTGGCCGCCGCGATCGATGCGCAGTTGCGAATCGAGGTCGCCATCGAGGGTCCTCGGGAACGCCTCGACATCCTTGCCGGCGATCTGCAGCGAGGGATCGCCGCTGTCGATGCACGGGGAACTCGGCGCCAGCGAGTAGGCGCCGCTGGCCGGGTCGAGGAACTGCGGATCGACATCGAGCAGGTCGTTGGGCCCGGTCGTGGAGAACGACACCTTGGCGGTATCGCCGATGCAGTTGTAGTCGACGAGGGAGGCGACTCCGTGGAGGTCATTGCCCACGACCTCGGCGACGTTGCTGGCGACGATGGTGTGGTCGAGCGACACCGTCGCGGTCGGTGCGATCGAGATGCCGCCGCCATGTCCGCCGCCCTTCGCGTTGCCGTGCGTGGTGTCGGCGACGTTGCCCGCGATCGTGCAGCGCGTGAGCGTCACGATCGAGCCAGCGCTGGCCACGATCGCGCCGCCGTCGCCGGCGAAGTTGCTCAGGCGGTTGGTGGCGTTGTTGCGCTCGAGGATGCAATCGGTCAGCGTCACGATCCCCTCGATCTCCATGGCACCGCCGCTGCCGCCGATGAGGTTCTTGCTGCCTTCGGCGCGGTTGCCGACGAAACGGCATCGCAGCGCGCTGCCGTCGACCATCGCGACGGCGCCGCCGATCCCATTGGAGCGCTTGCCTTCGCCGGCGAAGTTGCCTTCGAAGAGGCAGTCAGAAAGCCGCAGGTCGCCGGACCGTTGGCGCACGGCACCTCCGCAGGCGCCGTTGCCGCGATGGTCGGTGCCACCGTTGCCGATGAACTTGCAGCGGGTGAGCGCAAGGGGGCGCGTCGCGACGAGCGCTCCGAGCGAGTAGTCGATTGCGCCGCCGCAGTACGCAAAGTTGCGACTGAAGTAGCAATCCGTCAGTTTGAACTCGGTGCCGTTGCGCGCCTTGATGGCCGCGCCATTGGTGTCCGAGTTGTTGCCGGTGAACGTGCAACCGCTGAAGGTGGCGTCCACCGGAGCGGCGAGCACGCCGAGGATGCTGAGTTCGGTGAGCGCGATGGCGCCGCCATCTCCTCCGACGCAGGCGTTGTCGTTGAACGTGCAGCGCTCCGCGATGAGGAGCGTGCCGTCGAACGCGCTGATGGCGCCACCTTGACCGCACTTGTTGACCACGCCGCCGGCCTGGTTGCGGCTGAACGTCGAATCGAGCAGGGTGAGGCTCCCGCGGGTCGCGTCGATCGCGCCACCGGGAACGGTCGCATTGACACCTCCGAGCGCCTTGTTGTCGGCGAAGGTGCAGCGCTCGATCACGATCACGGCATCGACGGCGGTCACGGCGGCTCCGCCGGTCGCCAGCGAGCAGTTGCTCACGGTGCAATCGGTCAGCGTCAAGTCGCCGCCATGGATCACCTCGATTCCGGGTGCTCCGGAGCGAAGCGAGAGTCCTTGCAGCGAGACGCTCACGCCCCCTCTGTGGTTGAGGATCCGTGAAACGCCGCTGCCGCTGAGGATCGTCGTTGCGGCCCCCGCGGTGCCGATGAGGTTGAGCGACTCCGAAACCGTGAGGCTCTCGACGTAGGTTGCCGGAGCGATGTGGATCGTGTCGCCGTCGATGGCGGCCGTGATCGCCGCGGCGATCGTGCAGTACGGTTTCGCCGCGCTGCCGTTGCCTTGTGCGCAGTTCGCCTTGGCGTCCACGTACCAATCGCCGGCATGCGCCGTGGGCATCGCGGCGAACGCGGCGACGAACGCCGCACCTGCGAGGCTCGTTCGAAACGAAACAGCGTTCAAGACCATGGTGTTCCCCTTCTTCTTCTGGAGTGAACTTCCGGGCTTCGAGCCACGAAATAGCTCGACCTTCCGTTTCTGCCCAGGGCTTTGATGCGCCTACAATCCCCGCCCCATGCCGACGCCCAACGCCTCCCACGGACGCATCGACGAGCTCTACGACCGCGGCGTCGCGCGCGGCGAACCCGTGGTGAGCTTCGAGTTCTTCCCGCCGAAGAGCGCCGATGCGGACGCTCAGCTCGACGATGCGCTGCGCAAGCTCGAGCCGCTCCACCCGGCTTTCGTGTCGGTCACCTACGGGGCAGGCGGCACGACCCGCGAGAAGACGGTCGAACTGGTCGGGCGCATCCGCCGGGACTGGTCGCTGCTGCCGATGGCTCACCTCACCTGCGTGGGGGCGACTCGCGAGGAACTCGCCGGGGTGCTCGATCGGCTGCATGCCGCCGGCATCGCGAACGTGCTCGCCCTGCGCGGCGATCCGCCGAAGGGGGCGAAGGGGTTCGAGGCGACTGCCGGCGGCTTCCGTTTCGCCAGCGAGCTCGCCGACTTCGTGCGTCGCGACGGCCGCTTCGCCATCGGCGGTGCGTGCTACCCGGAAGGCCATCCCGAGACGCGCGACCTCACCGCGGGTGTCGCGCACTTGAAGGCGAAAGTCGATGCCGGCGTCCGCTTCCTGTTGACTCAGCTCTTCTTCGATCCAGCGCTCTACTTCACGTTCGTCGAGCGCGCGCGTGCGGCGGGCATCCGCGTGCCGATCGTGCCGGGCGTGATGCCGGTCACCAACGTCGAGCAGCTCGAGCGCTTCACCTCGATGTGCGGCGCGTCGATTCCGTTGGATCTGCGCGAGCGGCTCGATCGCGTTCGCGACGATCCGCAGGTCGTCATGAACGTCGGCATCGACCATGCCACCGCGCAGTGCGAGCAGTTGCTGCGCGGCGGCGCACCGGGGATCCACTTCTACACCTTGAACAAGAGCCCGTCGGCGCGCGCCGTCTTCGAGAACCTGCGCCACCGCGGCCTCGTGCGCAAGGGGCGGTGAGCGCGGGCAGCGGGGAGTCGATCCCGTCTCGCGAACCGCCGCGGGATCCGTCTCCCACCAAAGCAGGACGGCGTGCCGCGCCGCGCCCGCGTTGCCGTTGGCGCCCTGCCTCCTCGACCCACGGCCCACGCGTTGCAGTCCGTCGCTCGTCCAGCGGAACCCTTCTGGAGCGAGCCATGACGACCGTCCCCAAGCGCGCGAAGCTCGGCCAGCCGACGGTCGAGGATCTGATGACCCGCGACCCGATCGTCGTCGAGCGCGGCTCGACGCTGCGTGAAGTAGCGGAACTGCTCGATCAGCACGAGGTCTCCGGGTTGCCAGTGGTCGATGACCAGCTGCGCCTCGTCGGCGTGGTCTCGCGCACGGACCTCTTGCGGCGTCTCCTCGAGGGGCCCGCGGAGGCGCGCCACGACGAACAGTGGCTCGACCTGCTGACGGCCGACGCGACCTCGAAGGTCGACATCGATGTGGCACGTCTCGGCATCGTCGACGACGTCATGACGGTCGAGCCGATCACGGCGAAGTCGTCGGAGAAGCTCGTCACGGTGGCGCGCCGGATGGCCGACGAGAAGGTGCATCGTCTCGTGGTCATCGATGCGCAACGACGGCCGATCGGCATCGTCACCACGCTCGATCTGCTGGCGGTCTTCCCGACCTGAGGTCCGCGGCGATCAGGTCGCGGCCGCGGGTGGCGCGCCGATGCGGATGCGAGCATCGAGCGCGCAGGCGCCGCGGCCGCGCTCGAAGACGCGTACCGGATTCAGATCGAGCTCCTGCACTTCAGGGAGCTCGACGGCGAGGCGTGCCACGCGGAGCACGAGGTCGACGAGCGCCGGTTCGTCGGCGAGCGGCGCGCCTCGGAATCCACGCAGCAGCTCGACTCCCTTGATCGAGCCGACCATGCGCTGCGCCTCCGCGTCGGTCAGCGGGACGAGCCGGAACGCGGTGTCGTTCATCAACTCGGTGGTGACCCCGCCGAGGCCGAACGCCAGCAGCGGGCCGAAGTTCGGATCGGCGTAGAGGCCCACCAACGTGTCGATCCCGGCTGCTGCCATCGGCGCCACGGTGTAGCCGAGCAGCTCATCGCGGCGGCCCGCCGCGACCAGGCGCGCCTCGATCGCGGCACAGGCGCGGCGCACGGCGGCGGCACCCAGCACGTTCAGGTGCACGCCGTTCCATTCGCTCTTGTGGACCAGCGTGGCGGAGGCGAGCTTCACGGCGACGGGGCCATCGAGCGCCGCAGCGGCGGCCACCGCAGCCTCCGCGTCGCGGCAGAGCGTGCTGCGCAGGTGGGGGATCCCGAAGGCGGCGAGCAGATTCTCCTGCTCGCATGGCGTCAGCCAGCCCGGACCGCGATGGGCCAACGCCGAGCGCACCAGCGCTTGCGCCGTCTTCACATCGACGTCGCTCAGCGTCGGCTCGACCCCGACGGGTTGCGCCAGCCATTCGGAGCGCCGCACCGCGCAAGCGAGCGCGCGCGCCGCCGATTCGGGGAAGCGATAGGACGGGACCGATTCCGCGTCGCTCGAGAGTGCCGCCGGAATGCCGCGTTTGCCGACGAAGCAGGTCGCCATCGGCTTGGCGCGGCCGCCATGCGCGGCGCGCCGACCCGCCTTGATCGCCATCGCGATGCTGTCGACGTCGATCACGCCGGCCGACACGAACAGCACGATGACCGCGTCGATGTTCGGATCGTCGAGCAGCAGCGGGAGCGCGCGGCGGTAGTCCTCCGCGGTCGCCGGCGCCGAAAGGTCGACCGGATTGACGAGGCTCGCGGCGTGGGGGAGCGCCGCTTCGAGCGCGCGATGCGTGGCGGCAACGAGTTCGGGCAGGAGCAGTCCTTCGGACTCGCAGGCGTCGGCGCAGAGGGTGCCGGGACCACCGGCGTTGGTGAGCACCGCCACTCGATGGCCGCGCGGCAGCGGCTGATGGGCGAGCAACGTCGCCGCATCGAACATCTCCTCGAGCGTCGCCACGCGCAGCACGCCGCAATGGCGGAACAGCGCTTCGACGCAGCGCTCCGGTGCGGCGAGCGCCGCGGTGTGCGAGCCGGCAGCGCGCTGGCCCGCCTTCGTGCGCCCCGCCTTCACCGCCAGGATCGGTTTCTTGCGCGTGATGCGCCGTGCGATCGATGCGAAGCGGCGCGGATTGCCGAACGACTCGAGGTAGAGCAGGATGAGGTCGGTGCGCGGATCGTCTTCCCAGTACTCGAGCAGGTCGTTGCCCGACACGTCGGCCTTGTTGCCGACGCTGACGAACGCGGAGAGGCCGAGGTCGAGTTCGCGCGCCGTCTCGAGGATGGCGACGCCGAGCGCTCCGCTCTGCGAAGCCATCGCGACGCGACCGGGCAGCGGCTCCACCGGTGCGAAGGTGGCGTCGAGCGAGATCTCGGGATCGGTGTTCAGCAGGCCGAGGCAGTTGGGTCCCACCATCCGCATGCCGTGGGCGCGGATCACGTCGCGCACTCGCGCCTCGCGCGCCTTGCCAGCCGCATCGATCTCCGCGAAGCCGGCCGACAAGACGATGACGCCCCCGATCCCCTTCTTCGCGCAGGCGATCACGACCTCCTCGACGAGCGGCGCAGGAACCGCCAGCACGGCGAGGTCGACGTCGGCGGGCAACTCCGCGATGGAAGGAACCGCCGCGACGGAGGCGATCGAGCGCGCGCTCGGATGGACCGGAATGACCGCCCCGTGGAAACCGCCGGCCAGCAGCTTCTTCAACGCGAGGTAGCCGACGCCGCTTCCCGATCGCGACGCACCGACGACGGCGACCGCCCGCGGGCGGAACAAGGCGTCGAGCCCGACGGGACGCGGCGGCAGCGGTGTGGCGGACATCGGAAGCTCCGGGGCGAAGGGTCGTGCTGCTGAGGCGATTCGCGCGCCGAAGCGCGGCCAGAGGCCGTCCTCCGCAGCGGTGGCACGCGGCACTCCGCTCGCACCACCAGTCGGGCTCGATTCCCCGGTCGCGGTACGGCGTGCCCACGGAGCAGTTGGCGGCCTCTGCTCGGGAGTGGCAGGCAAGTTGCGCTTTGCACTCGATCCGCAGGACGCACCAGAAGGAACGGGAGAACTCGATGGATCTCGGTCGGACGGTCGGCAGGTCGCTCGGCGTGGCGTGGATCGCCCTGTTCGCGCAGGCCCCGCTCTTCGCCCAGCAGACGGTTCGGGTCAGCGTGGACGGGGCGGGGGTCGAGGGAACCGGTGCCAGTCGCTCCCCGGCGACGTCGGCCGACGGCCGCGTCGTGGCCTTCGCGAGCGATGCGCCGAACCTGGTTGCGGGCGACAACAACGGCGTCTCCGACGTCTTCGTGGTCGATCGCACCACTGGCCTGATCGAACGAGTCAGCATCGATTCGAGCGGCGTCGAGGGCAACGGCGGCAGCTTCACTCCGGCGCTCTCGTCCGATGGGCAGATCGTCGCCTTCCAGAGCTTCGCCACCAACCTCGTCACCAACGACACGAATGCCCACGCCGACATCTTCGTCCACGACCGCGCGACCGGCGGCACCACTCGCGTCAGCGTGGTCTGCAAGTGCGTTCAGGGCGACGGCGACGCCTCCTCTCCCGCGCTCTCGGCCGACGGACAGCAGGTCGCGTTCGCAACGGACAACACGCAGTTGATCGGCGGCGACACCAACGGCGTGCGCGACGTCTTCGTGCATGACCGCACCACCGGCCTCAGCCGGCGGGTCAGTCTCGACT
This sequence comes from Planctomycetota bacterium, assembly GCA_031409275.1. Classification (GTDB taxonomy): domain Bacteria; phylum Planctomycetota; class B15-G4; order B15-G4; family SIAN01; genus SIAN01. The sequence continues at coordinate 245,773 of JANNXA010000051.1, read as the reverse complement.
CGGCGGGCGTCCAGGCCAACGGCGCAAGCGACACGCCTTCGATCTCCGCGGACGGGCTCCGCGTCGCCTTTGTGAGCCAGGCGAGCAACCTCGTCGCGGCGGACGCCAATGCGCTCGCCGACATCTTCGTGCACGATCGCAGCGCGGCCGTCACCGAGCGAGTCAGCCTCGACCGCTCCGGCAGCGACGCCAACGGCGCGAGCGAGTCGCCATCGATCTCGGGCGACGGGCTCTTCATCGCCTTCGCGAGCTTTGCCACCGACCTCGTGGCGAGCGACACGAACGGCTGCCGCGACCTGTTCGTGCGCGACCGAGTGGCGGCGACGACCGCTCGCGTCAGCGTCGACTCGAGCGGTGTCGAAGGGGCGCTCGACAGCTTCGCGCCCTCGATCTCCGCCGATGGCGCCGTGGTGGCGTTCAGCAGCAGCGCGGCGAACCTCGTCGCCAACGACAGCAACGGCGTCGACGATCTCTTCGTCCATGAACGGGCGAGCGGAATCACCGAGCGAGTCAGTGTCGACAGCCTCGGGGCGCAGGCGAACGGAGCCAGCGCGACGGCGGTGATCGCGCCCGACGGCCTTGCGGTGGCGTTCGCGAGCGCTGCAACGAACCTCGTCACGGGCGATGCCAATGGCGTCGACGATCTCTTCGTTCGCGATCGCTGTGTGTTGGCGAGCGCGACGAGCTACGGCGCAGGATTTCCTGGCGCGCTCGGCGTGCCGGCGCTTGTCGCGCGGACGCTGCCCGTGAGCGGCACGACGTTGGACGTCGACGTTGGCAGCTCGGCCACGACGACGACGCTCGCCATCGTGCTGGTGGGGAACACGGCAGCCTCGATCCCACTGAAGAAGGGCGGCGACCTGCTCGTGCTCCCGATCCTGGCGATCCCGGTCACGCTGCCGGTGGGCGGCGTCACGCTCTCCGAGGACCTCGACGACGACGTGGCGCTCTGCGGGCTCGAGTTCTTCGTGCAGTCCTTGATCGTGGACCCGGGCGCCGCGAAGGGGCAGTCGGCGAGCGCGGGGCTGCAGCTGGTGGTGGGGCACTGACGCCGGAGCTCGGTCGAGGCCACGCTGCTTCTCAAACGACTGGCGAAGCGCCTTCGGTGCGGTTCACCCGGGCGCGCACGAGGGGAGACCGCTTCGGCGTTATGTTCGCGGCGCGTCGACGTTCGCGCGTGAACGTCCCTCGATCCTCAGGTCGAAGTGGGAGCTGCCGGTGACTCGACTCATGCTCAGCTTGTGCGCGTGCTTCGTCGGTGGCTATGCGTCGATGCATGCCACCCAGGCGAACCAGAAAACCACGGCAGCCGACGCGCCCATCCGGCTCGGCAACTTCTCCGTGAGCCTGGCGGTGAAGGACCTCGCCGCGTCGCAAGCGTTCTACGAAAAGCTCGGCTTTCGGAAGAGCGGCGGCGTTCCGGCGCAGAAGTGGGTGATCCTCCAGAACGAGACCAGCACGATCGGGCTGTTCCAAGGCATGTTCGAGAAGAACCTCCTGACCTACAACCCGGGCTGGGACCGGACGTGCGCGACGCTGCCCGACTTCGATGACGTGCGTGATCTCCAGCGCGAGCTCAAGAGTCGCGGACTCGTCCTGACGACGACCGCGGACGAATCGACGTCAGGACCTGCGAGCTTCACGATGAGCGATCCGGACGGGAACCCGATCCTCATCGACCAACACGTGCCCCGCCCGAAGAAGTGACGGGCCGCTCGCCGGCGAGTCGTCGTCGCAAGCATCGCGTGGAGCGTGCCACGACGGGCGAATCGAGGTGACGAGTCGCGGTCGTGGCGCTGGTCGCGTTGCCGCGCGGACGAGCGCGGCGACGCGTTGACTCGCTTCAGGCCCGCGGGTGGTAGTCCGCGGCAAGATCACGCGTTGCCGGTGCGCGTTCGATGATGCGGTGCCGCGCGAGCGAAGGCGCCACCCGATTGCGATCGGCGGCGGGCGCTGGACCGAGGCGCAGACTGCGCGGCGAACGGGAACGACGAGTGGTGGAGCGTAAGGGGATCGAACCCTTGACCTTCAGAATGCCATCCTGACGCTCTCCCAGCTGAGCTAACGCCCCACGCGAAGTGCTTCGGTCGCTGTCGTCTTCGACGCCCGCGTCGGTGTTGGGGCACCGGTGCGGTGCAGCGCCACGAGCGCGCCGCCTGCATCGAAGGGGCGGGATTAAACCGACCGGAGGGCGGCGAGGGAAGCGGGCAGTGGCCAGCGCGGTGGCGGCTCGCCGGGCGCGGCTATCCTCCGCCGTTTTCCCAAGCCGCCGCGGAATCGCCGCGGCGCCGCGCCCTCGGATGGATCGACATGGCCGACTCGCAGCAACCGTCGTCGAAGGACAAGAACCTCGGCGTCACTCCCCGCGCCACCGACTACGCCCTTTGGTACCAGGACCTCGTGCTGAAGGCGGAGCTCGCGGACTACTCGCCCGTCAAGGGCTGCATGGTGGTGCGCCCCTATGGCTGGGCGCTCTGGGAGAAGATCCGCGACATCTTCGACGGCTTCTTCAAAGCGACCGGCCACCAGAACGCCCAGTTCCCGCTCCTCATTCCGCTCTCGTTCCTGGCGAAGGAGGCGAGCCACGTCGAGGGGTTCGCCAAGGAGTGCGCCGTCGTCACGCACTACCGCTTGAAGGCGGGCCCCAACGGCATCGAGCCCGATCCCGAGAGCAAGCTCGAGGAGCCGCTGATCGTGCGGCCGACCTCCGAGACGATCATCGGTTCGATGTACGCCAAGTGGGTGCAGAGCTGGCGTGATCTGCCGATCCTCATCAACCAGTGGGCGAACGTCGTGCGCTGGGAGATGCGCACGCGCTTGTTCCTGCGCACGACCGAGTTCTTCTGGCAGGAGGGGCACACGGCCCACGAAACGGAGGCCGAAGCGGTCGCCGAAACGCTCCAGATGATCGAGGTCTATCGCAAGGTCGCCGAGGAGTTCCTCGCGATGCCGGTGCTGGTCGGCATGAAGAGCCCGGCCGAGCGCTTCGCCGGCGCCATCGACACCTGGTGCATCGAGGCGCTGATGCAGGACGGCAAGGCGCTGCAGGCGGGCACGTCGCACTTCCTCGGCCAGAACTTCGCGAAGGCCTTCGAGATCCAGTTCAGCGGACGCGATGGCCAGAAGCAGCACGCGTGGACGACGTCGTGGGGCGTGTCGACGCGCCTGATCGGCGGCCTCGTGATGACCCACAGCGACGACAAGGGGCTGGTGCTGCCGCCGCGGCTCGCACCGATCCAGGCCGTGATCATCCCGATCTGGCGCAAGGACGAAGAGAAGCTCGCGGTGACGAGCTACGTCGACGCGCTGGTCACGAAGCTGAAGGGCGCCGGCGTGCGCGTGCACGTCGATGACCGCGAGCAGTTCAAGCCGGGCTACAAGTTCAACGACTGGGAGCTGCGCGGCGTCCCGCTCCGCCTCGAGGTCGGGCCGCGCGATGTGGCGGCGGGCAAGTGCGTGCTGGCGCGTCGCGATGGCGGCGAGAAGCAGATCGTCGATGTGGCGGGCCTCGAGACGCGGTTGCCGATGCTGCTGGAAGAGATCCAGGCCGCGCTCTTCGCCAAGGCGAAGGCCTTCCGCGACGCGAGCATTCGTCGCGTCCACACCTACGAAGAGCTGGTGCAGACGATCGAAGAGAAGGGCGGCTTCGTGCTGGCGCCGTGGGATGGCGATGCGGCGGTCGAGGCAAAGGTGAAGGAGGAGTGCAAAGCGACGATTCGCTGCATCCGCAAGGAAGACTGCGGAGAGAAGGCGAAGGCGATCGGGACGGGGAAAGAGACGGAGCAGTGGGTGGTGTTCGCGAAGGCCTACTAAACCGTTGCTGCTGACGGGCCGGTGGCCCGCAGCAGAACGGCGCGCCGGCGAGACTGCGCGGTGCGCAGCTCGCCTCGCGGGGCTTGCAGCTGACGAACGGGCGCGGTGCGCCGTTCGCAGCTGAAGCCCAACCTCCGCAGCGCACGCGCGCGAGGTGGTGGGGCGCGTGGCTGCGCAGGAGCGCAGCACGCGCGCGAGGTGGTGGGGCGCGTGGCTGCGCAGGAGCGCAGCACGCGGGTGAGGTGGTGGGGCGCGTGGCTGCGCAGGAGCGCAGCACGCGGGTGAGGTGGTGGGGCGCGTGGCTGCGCAGGAGCGCAGCACGCGGCGCGGGAACTCAGTGGGCGGCGCGGCGGCGAGAACTACTTGGTGCTGAGTGCGGCGCGCGTGAACTGGAAGGACTTCATCGGCACGGCGATCGGCGCGGGCGCGTCCTCCGCGATGCGCACTTTCTGATCGAGTGCGACGCCGGTGAACTCCTGGCGAGTGTTGGAGGCGGGCCACCAAAGCTCGATCGACTCGATTGAAGTCGCATCGCCGAGACCGATCTCCTGCTGCAGCGAAGAGGCGCCGAAGCTGCCGCCGCTGCCGCCCGTGACTCGAATCGTGCGCGGACCGGCAGGGGTCGTCACGTTCACCGCGATGCGCGTTCCGATTCCGGAACGGTTGCTCCTGGTCCCGACGAGTTCGACGGTGAGCCAGTGGTTTCCGTTGCCGGGATTCTCGAGCAGGATGCGGCGGAAGAAATCGCCCTCGAACGCGCCACCAAGGACCTCGTAGACGTCCTGGTCGCCGTCGTTGTCGAAGTCGGCGAAGGCGACGCCGTGCCCCTTCTGCAGATGACCGAAGCCGCCGTTGGTGGTGACGTCGAGGAAGCGCTTGCCGCCGTCGTTCTTCAGCGCGCGATTGGGCAGCAGCGTGCGGTAGTCAGGGTCGCCGTTGCCGAAGACGGCGTCGAGCCAACCGTCGTTGTCGAGGTCACCGAAATTGCAACCCATCGAAAGGACGATGTCGCCAAGGCCTGCCTGCTGGCCGATCTCGTCGTACGTTCCGTGGCCTCGATTGCGGTAGAGCGCGCTGCCCTCCGCGTGGAGTGGCAATCCCAGCAGCATGCGGCCAACGTCGTCCGCCTGGCGCTCGTTCAAGTCGACGTATGAAGCGCAGAGCAGGTCGTCGTCGCCATCGTTGTCGAAGTCGAACGACCAGCACGGGAAACTCAGCTTCGGACCATCGATGCCGGCGCGCTTCGAGATGTCCTCGAATCGGGGCGGTGCGCCGCCCGCGGCGGCTTTGGACGGAGCGACGTTGCGCAGCAGCCGGTTGCTCGAGCCCATGATCGAGAGGAAAAGGTCGGGGCGTCCGTCCCCGTCGGCATCGGTCGCCGTGACGCCCTTCACGAAGACTTCGAAGTCGACGCCCGCTGCAGCGGCCACGTTCTTGAACGTGCCGTTGCGCTGGTTCTGCCAGAGTTCACACGGGTAGCGCGCCTCGCCGCTCGACTCGTTGCCGATGTAGAGGTCGAGCCAGCCGTCGAGGTCGAAGTCGGCCACGGCGACGGCCTGGGTCGGGGCTTCGGTGCGGATGCCCGCGGCGAAGGAGACGTCGTCGAACGTGAAGTCGCCGCGGTTGATCAGCAGCGAATTGGGGAGCTGCCCGTTCGAGCGCAGCCAGGCGCCGCGCGGAACGAAGACATCGACGAATCCGTCGTTGTTAAAGTCGCCCGAGACGAGGTTCAGTCCGCCGTGGATGCCGTCGAGGCCGCACGTCGCGGTGCGTTCCTCGAAGGTGCCGTCACCGTTGTTGCGCCAGACGCGCAGTGGATCCGAGAGTCCCCACGACGAGGCCATCACGTCGATGAAGCCGTCGCGATCGAAGTCGTCGGCGACCGCGCCTCCCGACAGCCCATCGACGGCGAGTCCGGCGCTCCCGCCAACATCGACGAAGCGCTGGAATGGGGCGTCCGAAGCGAACGCTTCTGGCGCGATGCGCCGCGCTTCAGGAACGCCGTCGGGCCACGTTCCGAGCGCCATCGCGGCGAGGTTGAGGAGCCAGCGAGCGCCGGTGTCGTCCGGTCTCGCGTCGAGGATCGCCGACAGCTCGACGAACGCGTGCTCGGCGCCACGCGTCAGCTGATGGCGGGCGGCCTCGGAGAACGGCGCGATGCAGCTCTCGGGACCGTGGCGAGCGAGGCAGTTCTCCTGTTCGCCAAGCCGCAGCCACGAGATCGCAAGCAGGCTCTCCGTCTCTTCGAGCACCTTCGGATTGGCATTGCCGGACTTGCGCATCTTGGTGCGCAGCTCTTCAAGCGCGGCCACCGCTTCCTCGGTGCGGCCGACGTTCAGCAATTGCCGCGCGCGCGCGTTCTCGAGCGGGCGTCGCTGCTCCTTCGTGGCCGTGGCGAGCTGTTCGTCGAGCACCGCGAGACGTCGCGTGTTGCGGAAGATCGTCGGGTCGACGTCGGCGGTGATCGCGGCTTTCGCGAGTCGCTCCGCCATCGCCTTCGTTCCCGCCGTCGGGAGCTCCGGGCGCACTGCTTCTTGATCTTGCGCAACGGCCGCGGCCGCCCCGACGATCAGCGCGCCCGCGGGTGCGGCAGCCGTTCGGATCGAAACGAAAGCGCAAAGGAGGCGCCACTCGCGCCGTTTGCGCGGTGCAGCTAGATTCCCGCGCGCTCCCATTTCCACCCTCGGGGACTTCATCGTGCGCCTTTCCTGGTTGGCCGAGCTGTTTGGAAAGAAGAAGGCGGCGCAGGCCGCTCCGACGGTCGTCGCTTCGCCCTCACGCTACCGCGGAGAAACGGCGGCATCGTTGAAGGTGCCGGCGTCGATGACCCGCAACGCGCGCCCCCTCGCGATCGAGCGGGCGCCGGAGCCGGAGCAGATTATCCCGCGTCGCCTGCAAGCGGCGGCAGCCCCGACGGGATCGGCATCGTCATCGGCAACGGTTGCACCGATCGCCGCGGACGCCTCGGCCTCGCCGCCGTCCAACGTCGAGGTGTCATCGAACGCGCCGTCAGTATCCGTGCCCGCGCCGCGGCCGTCGCGCGAGCGCGACGACGACCTCGTGCGGACCACCAAGATGGCGCCGCAGGAAGAGCTGTCGCTCAAGGTCAGCGAGGGGCTGAAGAACCTGTCGACGCTGCTCACCTCGATCGATGAGAAGTTGACGCAGCAGCAGCGCTCGACCGAACTCGTGGCGGATCGCCTGCAGGCGCTGCCGCGCGTGCTCGAAGGGCTCGTCGAGGCGGAACGGGTCAACCTCGACATGTTGCGCGATCTGCGCGGGTCGATGGAGAAGCAGAGCGAGGCGGCGCATGCGGCCACCGAGAAGCTCGGCCAACTGCCGACTCTCGTCGACGGCATCGGCGCGCGCATCGAGAAGCAGACCGAAGCGGCCGCCTCGGTGAAGACGTCGGTCGAGTCGGTCGGGCAGTCGGTGCGCGGACTCGTCGATGGCGCGCAGCGGGCTCAGAGCAGCCTGATCACCGAGTTTCGCCGCGGGCAGGACGAGCATCGCCAGCGCTTCGAGGAACTCGTCGAGCGCCAGCGCAAGACGATCCTGATCGTTGCCGCGATCGGCGCCTTCGTCGTCATCGGCATCGTCATCGTGCTCGCGCGCATGCCGAAGTGAACGGCGTCGAGGCGCGTCGATGAGCCGCGGGGGCGCGACGGCTCGTTTCGCCTGGTTCGTCGCGCGTTTCATTCCGAGCCCGTTCGTCTTCGCGTTGCTGCTGACAGCGGTGGCGTTTGCGCTGGGGCTCTGCATCGGGCGGCCGCCGGGCCAAGGACTTTTCGCGCGCAGCGGCGATCTGCTGCTGTTCTGGTACGGGCGCGACAAGTCGCCGGGTGGCTTCGTGGCGAGCGGCGGTTTCGCCTTCGCGCTGCAGATGTGCCTGGTGCTGGCGACGGGCCACGCGTTGGCTTCGGCGCCACCGGTTGCGCGCTGGTTGCGGCGCATGGCGGCGTGGCCGCAACGAGAGACGACCGCGGCTGCCTTGACCACGCTGGTCGCGATGGTGGCGGCGTGGCTCAATTGGGGCTTCGGCCTCGTGGTCGCGTCGGTCTTCGCGCGCGAGGTCTACCGCGTTTCTCGCGATCGCGGAGAGCGCTGGAACTATCCGCTGCTCTGCGCGGCGGCGTACTCCAGCATGATGGTCTGGCATGGCGGACTGTCGGGCTCGGCACCGCTCTCCGTCTCCCAATCGACTCACGACTTCGTGGCGATCTACGGCACGGTCCCGACCACCCGCACGCTCTTCTCGCCGCTGAACCTCGTGCTCAACGCCGTGTTCCTGGTGGCGCTGCCCTGTTGGTTCGCGTGGCTGGCGCGGAGCCGGTCGACCGCGAGCGAGCCGTTGCCGGTGTGGTCGCTGCCGGGCGACTCGTCTGCGCTTCCAGCGGCGGCGGCGGCGACTCCCGCGGAGCGCCTCGATGACTCGCGCGCTTTGGCGATCGGCGTCGTGCTGCTTGCCGTCGGCAGTCTGGTGCGACTGGTCGCGACGCGCGGAGTCGCTGGCGCGATCTCCTTGTCGAGCGTGATCGTCGCCTTCCTCGCGCTCGGCGTCTTGCTGCACGGCAGCGTGAACCGCTACGCGCGCGCCTTTGGCGAGGCGGGCGGCGAACTGTCGGGGATCCTGCTGCAGTTCCCCTTCTACTACGGGATCCTGGGTCTGCTGGCGGAGAGCGGAGTCGGACGCGCCTTCGCCGAGAGCGGCACGACGCTCGTCCGCGCGCTCGCCGACTTCGGGCTGCCGCTGCAGACGGCCTACTCCTGGGTCACCTTCACGTCGGCCGCGCTGCTCAACTGCTTCGTCCCGTCGGGCGGCGGGCAATGGGCGATCCAGGGTGGCATCGCCGGCCAGAGCGCCATCGATCTCGGCCTCGATCCCGCGCGCGCCGTGATGCTTGTCGCATACGGCGACGAGGCCACGAACATGATCCAGCCGTTCTGGGCGCTGGCGCTGCTCTCGATCACCGGTGCCAAGGCGCGCGAGATCCTCGGCTACTCCGCGCTCCTGCTGCTGTTCGCCCTGCCGATCTATTACGTGGTCATGGCGCTGGTCTGAGCGTGCCTCGTTCGCGCGCTCGCGAGCTGCGATCGCGACGGATCTGAAATAGCACTATTGTGCGGATTCCGTGTGCGATGCCGCACGAATTGTTGTTACGCAAACGCGCGCCGCGGCATAGAAGGGGCGTCCTTCCCGGGGGAGGGCGCTCAGGGAGCGCAACGGCGGTCGGGTCGCCAGCCGACCCGATCGGCGCAGTCGGCAAGCGGAGTCCGCGTGATGGCTCGACTGGTGATTTCGGGACCCGACGGCTCTCGCGACGTCGTTCTAGGCGATCGACTCGTCGTGGGACGGGTCGAGGGGGTCGAACTCGTCCTCGACGACAAGGGGATCTCGCGGCGCCACTGCGAGTTCGAGCGGCGCGGCGACGGCTACCTCGTGCGCGATCTCGGCAGCAGCAACGGCACGCTGCTGAACGGCGAGAAGGTCACCGAGCAGTTCCTCGCGGACGGCGACCGCATCCGCGTGGGCGGCGTCACGCTGACGTTCCATGCTCGCGATGCCGACTGCGTGATCCGTTTCACGGCCGGCGAGCACTCCGGCCGCGACGTGCCGTTGTCGGGAGCTCGCACCACGCTGGGGCGCCGTCCCGAGAACAGCGTGGCCTTCATCGACGTCAAGGTTTCGGGCGTCCATCTCGAGGTGGTGCGCGAGGGCGACGGCTACGTCCTGCGCGACCTCGGCAGCACCAATGGCAGCTTCCTCGACGATCAGAAAGTGACCACCGAGGTGGCGCTCTCGCACGGCGATCGCGTACGGCTCGGCGCCAATGAGTTCACCTTCGTCGATCTGAAGCGCGGCGCGGTGCCGTTGACGGGTTCGACCGGGGGCGACGCCGCGTCGGCATCGGCGCCGGCACGCGCGGCGCTGCCGCCGGAGAAGAGCAAAGCGGGGGCGCTCGTGGGCCTCGCCGGGGTCGTGCTCGCGGTCGGCGGCGCGGCGACGTGGTACTTCATGAAAGGCGCGTCGGGCGACGCGCCGCCCACGAGTGGTCGGGTCGTGCCGCCGGCGCCGCGCGGAACCCTGCTGGTCGATGACTGGTCGTTCGAGGATTCCGGGAGCGTCGACTCGCTCTGGGGCGCGGAACTCGGCGACGGATTCTCTGCGCGCCGAGGCCGTGCGCACTCGGGCAGCTTCGCGCTGACCGCGGACGTGGCCGACGGCTGCGCCGTCAGTTCGCGGCGCCAGAAGCTGGTGCTCGCAACGCCGACTCCGCTCCAAGTGACCGGTCAGCTGGCGGTCGACGACGGCGCGTTCGGCAGCGTTGCGCTGCGGTTCCGCAGCGGTGACGACGCCGAGAGCGCATTGGAGTGGAGCGTGATCGTCGCGCAACAGTCCGGCGGCGATTTCGCGGCGTTCAACGCCACCCTCCTGCCGCCCGCTTGGGCGAAGGCGGTCGAAGTGGTCGTCGTCGCGCGCGGCAGCGGTCGCGTCGCGCTCGACGATCTCGCGATCGGCCCGGGCAACGCGTCGACGGATTCCACGGCGTTCGGTGAATTGACCCTTCGGCCGCGCGGCCCAGGGGCCTGGTTCGTCGATCACCACGCGGTGCTCGCCGAGCTGTTCGTCCCGTTCGGAGGCGGTCTCGTTGCCGCCGGCGATCAGCCGGCCGCGCGCGTCGAACTGCCGCCCGGAGGGTTTGCCGCGCGCGCCACCGCGTCGGGGACGACGCTCACGCTCGACCCCGGTTCGGCGCCGTTCAACGCCGCCGGCTTCGCCGCGCAGGTTTCGCCCGAAACGGCCGCTCAAGGCGTCACCTTGCGCGGCGCAGCGGGCACCGAGCGACGCTTCGGCGCCTTCGAAATCGACGCCGTGAAGGAGATCTTCTTCGGCGCTGCAGCCGAGCGCTTCGAGCTGGCGCTCGATCCGCCATGCAAGGTGGTCGGCGTCCTCCGGGGTGACGCGCTTCGCCTCGAACTCTCCGTCACGACGACGACGACGGTCGAGTTGCGCGCCGGGTTCGAGGCGCAACGCCGCGAGGCGAGCGACCTTTATGCGAAGGCGCAGGAGGAGTGGCGCGGCGGTCATGCCGGAGCGGCGCTCGCCAAGTTGCGCGAGTTGCGCGAGCGGCTGCCGCATGACGACAAGAGCGGCGAGTTGGCGCGCAAGCTCGAGTCGGAGATCGTTCCCAAGCTCGAGGCGGATCTCGCCGCGGTCGAGTCGGAGGCGATCGGTGCCGAGTTCCTCGGCAGCCTCGATCACTACCGCCGGGTGCTGGCGCGCGCGGACGCGCTGCTGGCGCAGACCGAAGGACTCGAGGCGGCGCGCGAACTCGGCCGTCGCGTCGAACGGATGAAGACGGTGGCGGCCGGGATGGAGCGCGAGCGGCGCGAGCAGGAGGCGGCGCGACTGCTGCGGTTGGCGCGCGCCTACCAGGCGCAGCAGGCGCCGGCGCCGCTGCGCGCCGCGACCGCCGCCGAGCTGCTCGAGGAGCTGCAACGCAGCTACTCCGACACGCTCGCCGCGCGCGAGGCTCGTGGCGAGTCGGTGGCACCGGAACGGGCGAACGGGGAGGGGCGCTGACATGGGCGCGCGCGGACTCGGGATCGACGAAGGCAGCGCCACCATCAAGGCCGTCGAGGTCGAAATGCAGGGCGGCGCGCTGGTGCCGGTGCGCGCGTGCGCGCTTCCTGCCGGCGGCGAACTCGGCGGCGCACTGCGCTCCGCCGGCTTCAAGTCGAAGCAGGCCGTGCTCGGCCTCACCGGCAAGGACCTGGTCATCAAGTACCAGCAAGTGCCGCCGGTCGCGGACTTCCAGCTGAAGAAGATCGTCGCCTTCGAGCTCGACGAGATCCGCAACCAGTCGGGCGACACGCTCGCCGCCGACTTCAACGTGATGCCATCGCGCGCCGACCTCACCAACGACGACATCGTCCTGCTGGCGTTGTCGCGCGAGCAGCGCATCGAGGAGCGCTCGGCCGAACTCGAAACTTCGGGCCTCTCGGCGCGCCACTTCACGCCGAACGCGATCGCGCTCTTCCACGCCTTCCGGGTGTTCGGGCCGGCGACCAGCGGCGACGTGCTGATCGTGTCGATCGGCAAGAACTCGTCCGACTTCGCGCTCCTGCGCGATGGCGATCTCCTCTACGCGCGCAGCGTCAGCACGGGCGGCGAGACGCTCACCGACGCCATCGCCGAGCAGTTCAGCGTCAGCAAGGCGAAGGCGGAGAGCCTCAAGCTCGAGCTTGGCGACCTGCGTCCGCGCGACAAGCGTTCGGGCCTCACCCCGCAGGCGGAGAAGCTGAGCTACGCGCTCGAAGGTGCCGCCGGCCGTCTCTTCAGCATGGTGCAGTCGACGCTGCAGCTCGCGAAGTCGCAGATGCAGCTGAACCAGCTGAACCTCTCCAAGGTGTGGCTCACCGGCGGCAGCTCCGCGATGAAGGGGCTCGACGAGTACCTCGCCGGAAGCCTCGGCGTCCCGGTCCAGCTCTTCGATCCGCTCGCCGACGCCGGACTCGCCGTCGAAGGGGCCGGCAGCCGCGACATGGCGGTCGCGCTCGGCCTCGCGGTGATGGGCGCCGACTCGGAGTCGTGGTCGGTCGAGCTGCTGACCGGCGCGGAGAAGCGCCGCCGCGAATGGAAGGGCAAGCACGCCTTCACGGTCGGCGCGCTCGTCGTCGTGCTGGCCTACCTCGGCCTCTACGCGTGGAAGTGCCAGGAGCGCTTCCATGTCGCCACCGCCGCTGCCGGGCGCATCACCAACGAGTCGCGCAAGCGCGCCAACAACGCGAGCCTCCTCGAGAAGCTGCGCACCGAGCGCAGCGAACTCGCCGCCAAAGTCGACGTGCTGGAGAAACGCAAGGCGGCCGGCGACAGCGTGGTGAGGGCGCTCGGCCTGCTGGCCAGCGAGTTGCCGGAGGACCTGTGGGTCGCCGGTTTCACGCTGGAGCTGCAGGAACAGAAGAGCGCCGCACGCGACCGCGCCACCAAGCGGCCGCTGATCGTTGTCGATGGCGCCGGCAAGTCGCGCGGGACGCGTTCCGTCGATGAGAGCTACGCGGCATTCGTCGAGTCGGTGCGCGCGCTGGGAGCCGAAAGCGACTTCCGGCCCGCGGACGTCGTCGAGACCCAGACGGCAAAGGGCGGGCAGATCGAGTACCGCCTGAACCTCAACTGGCTCGCGGCGCCGCCACCCGATCCCGAAGCCGAAGCGGCTGCACCGGCAGCCAAGGGCGCCTCGACTCGCACGACGTCAGGGGGACGCTGATGGACCTCGCCGACCTCTGGGCGCAACACAAGCGCTTCATCCTCATCGTCGCCGGCGCGCTGCTGCTGCTGCTGATCGGCCGCGGCGTGGTGCAGTCGCAGTGGGACTACGAAGGCGTGGTCTTCGCTTCGGCGCGCACCGCGCAAGGGCTCGGGAAGAGTGACCGCATCGGCGACGACCTCGTGCGCGACGTGCAGGAAGATGTCGATTCGCTGCGCGAGCGCTACGCCGAGCTGGTGAAGACGATGCGCCACGCGCCGGGCGCCGCCTTCCAGGTCCCCGCGGGCGAGGCCAATCCGCGCGGCTTCTTCTTCAAGCGTCATCGCGAGACGTCGCGCGCGCTGGTCGAGGCGGCCGAGCGACAGGACATCCGCGTGCCCGAGGCGCTCGGCCTGAAGGACATGGCGCCGACCGAGCCGGAGGAGATCCGCCGGCAGCTGATCGCGCTCGACGTGGTCCAGCAGGTGGTCATCGAGTCGATCAGCGCCGGCGTCCGTCGCATCGGTGCGATCCAGATCGAGGACGACTCGCGTGCCCGCGGCAAGGCGGCCGGCTTCCTTTCCGAGGTGCGCGTCCGCTTCGAGGTGATCGGCGGCGAGAAGGCGATCCGTTCGCTGCTGACCGCCGTCGTCGATGGGGCGGCGCGTTCGAGCGCGCCCTTCCTCGCGATCGACCAGACGCGCGTCAAGCCCGTGAAGGGAGAGCTCGGCATGTTGCAGCTCGACCTGTCGGTGACCGCGCTGCAGATCGAGAAACGGGATGGCGAGCCGAGCGACTTCGAGGAGAAGCCCTGATGGCGCGCCCAGGAAAAGAGCAGCTCTTCTTCTTCAGCAGCGTCGGTCTGACGGGTCTGCTGGCGACGCTGCTGCTGACGGAAGATTTCAAGACCCCGATCGTGCAGAACGGCAAAGCGCCCGCTGCCGAGGCGCTGGCGTACACCGACGTTGCTCGCGCGCCGCGAGGCGCGCTGCGCGCCAGCGACTGGGCGCGCAGCGGACGCGAGGTCTTCCGCGAGCCGCGCGATTGGCTGCCCATGCCGCCCGCCGAGCTCGAGCGCCCGCCGTTGCGCGACCCAAGCTACGTCCCGCCGCCGCTTTCGCCGTCGGCCGCGCTGGCGCGACTTGGCCTCTATCGCCAGCCGACACAAGTGACGCCGCACGCGTTCCCCGCCGACACGGCACCCGCGGGCGACACGGCGGACGCAGCGTCCGCGGCCGCGCCGGCGGCAGCACCTGCGGCGGCACCCGCGGTCGCGTCGTCCACTGCCGGCAGCGTCGACGAAGAGCTCCAGAAGCGCTTCGACTGGCTCGACCTCGCCACCGATCCGCGCCCGTGGTACGTCGTGATCAAGAATGCGGACAAGTTCCGCCTGCTCGAGCGACTGACCGAGAAGATCGAGTTCACGCGCATCGACCCGAAGACCAACCGCGTCATGATCGGCGGCTCGCTGGAACGCGACCGGTTGAAGCCCGACGGCATCCACTTCGCGAACACCCCGTTCAATCGCGCCGAGCTCGCGTTGCGGGCGCTGCCGGAGTCGCAGTGGAGCAGCGCGAACCTCCCGCGCCTCCTCGATGCGGCGGCGCTCGCACTGGCGCTCGGTGCCGAAGACGCGGCCTGCTACCGCAGCGCGGTCGCGCGGCTCGAGAAGTGGATCGACCTCGATCCGCGGCAGTCGCGCACCTACGAGCTCCTCGCTGACGCGCGCGCGGCGCTGCTCGACTTCGAGGCCGAGTTGCAGGTGCTGCAGAAGGCGCGCGCGGCCGGGATCGAAAGCGCCGGCCTCGCCGTTCGCCACGCGCGCTGGTTGCAGCGCGCCGGCGCCCGTTCGGGCGCCCTCGCCGGCCTCGCGGCCGCCGTCCAACGCTTCCCGACCGAACGCGAAGCGCGCGTGGCGTACGGTCGCGCGCTGCTCGACGAAGGTTCGCCGGAGAGCGTCGAACTGGCGCTGCAGCAATTCAGCCAGGCCGAGCAGTCGTCGAGCACCGCCGAGCAACGCATGGAAGTGATCGCGGAGGGTGGCGCCGCCTTGCTCGAGCGGGGCGATGCGCCGCGCGCTCTGGAGGAGGCGAAGCGCATCCTCAAGATCGACGCGCAGTCGCTCCTGGGATTCCGTCTCGAAGGCGCCGCCGACTTCGCGCTCGGCCGCTTCACCGACGCCGAGGGCAGCTACGCGCGGCTGTTGGCCGCGGTCCACGCGCCGCGCGCCGAGGCGGAGGCGCTGCTTGGCCTCGGCATCGTGCGCACGCGGCTGCGTGCCTTCGATCAGGCCCGCCTCGACCTGCAGCGAGTGGCGCTCGTCGATCCACTGCTGGCCGGCGCTGCGACCGTCGCCGAAGCGGAGCTTCGCTCGGTGACGGGCCATCTCGACGACGCGATCGTGCGTGCGCGCGACGCGGCGGCGCGTGCACCCGATGACGCCTTCGTGCGCTACTTCCTCGGCCGACTGCTGCGGCAGTCCGGTGATCTGGAGGGGGCGCGCGTCGAGCTGCGCCGCTCGCTCGAGCTCGGCGCTGGCTTCCCCGACCTCTTCAACGAGCTCGGTTTCGTCGCGCTGCAAGCTGGCGCCGGCGCGGACGCCCGCCGCTACTTCGAGGAGTCGCTGGCGCGCGAGGATCGCGACGAGACGCGCCTCCTGCTGGCGCACGCCCACCTCGTCGCCGGCGACGTCGGCCGTGCGCGCACGCTCTTCGAGGCGCTGCAGGCCAAGCGCGCCACCAGCGAATCGTTGCTCGGCCTGGCCTACTGCGCCTACGAGGCGGGCGAGAGCGCGACGGCGCAGCAACTGTGGGTGCAGGTGAAAGACGAGCTGAAGAACGCCCCGGTCGACGACGTCGCCTACGCGACGCGCTGGCTGGCGGCCGTGCTCGACCTCGAGAGCAAGCAGATCTGGGAGGACACGCTGCAGTGGGCCGAGGTCGGCAACGGCTGGAGCGCGGAGACGCGTTTCGGTCTCGACCTCAAGTCGACGCCGCCCGGCAACGTGCGCATCTCCGGAGTGCAGAAGCCCGGCAACGACATCGCCAACTGGACCTACCTGGCGCGCGACGTCGAGCTGTCGCTCTTCCACGAGCTCGAGGTCGAGTGCCAGTTCGCGCCGACGCATCAGGGGCGCATGGGCATGGGGCTCGTCCACTACATGGCCGGCGCGACCGGCCAGGCGCCGCGACTGCGCGCGGCGTTGACCCTGGCGCTCGATGTCGATGGCAGCGTCCTGCTGCAGCGATGCGAGCACGTCGGCGACGAGGCCTTCGTGAAGATCGGCACGCACACCGCGAAGGCGGGCGACGTGGTCCGCATCACGCTGCGGCGGCAGGAACGCGGCAACGAGAAATTCCAGTTCCTGATCGACGGCACGCCGGCCGGAGCGCCGGTCGAGATGGCCCCTTGGAAGGGGCGCACGCGCCAGCAGATCTCGGCGCTCTTCTTCGGCGCCGCGGCCGGCGGCAAGACGTGCGACGTGAAGCTCGAGAAGGCGCGCCGCATCGAGTTCCTGGCGCAGTGACGACGCCGCGACGCGCGATCGGGGTGCAGCAGAGGAGCTCGGCGATGGGACCGCAGCGAAGGCGACGAATGCAGGGTTTCACCCTGATCGAAGTGCTGGCCGTCCTGGCGATCCTGGGCTTGCTGATGAGCCTCGCGATCTTCGCCTTCGGCCGTCAGAAGGAGCAGGGCTACGTCACCAAGACCTCGGCCACCATCGCCGAGCTCGAGATCCTGATCACGTCGTACGAGACGAAGAAGGGCGGCCCGCCTCCGTGCATGCTGGCGCCGCAGAAAGTGCGCGCCGACAACGACCTCAATGAGGGGGCCGAGGCGCTCTACGTGGCGCTGCACGCCAAGAGCTATCCGGAAGGGAACAACGTCCGCGACGCGTCGATCGAGAACACCGACGACGATGCGACCGCGACGCCCTACCACCGCGACGCGGGCGTCACGAAGCTGATGGAAGTGGTCGACGGATGGGGCAACCCGATCGCCTACTTCACGCCCGACTGCTACGGCAAGGAAGCGCGCTACCTGATGGCGGATCCTGCCGATCCGAACGATCCCGAGCAGCGCGTCACCGCGCGCAAGTCGGAGAAGACCGGTGGTTGGGCCAATGCCGATCGCTACCAGCTGATCTCGGCCGGCAGCGACCGCATCTTCGGGACCGAGGATGACGTCACCAACTTCTAGGCCGCTGCTGCCGCGCCCGCGCGTGGCGCCGCTTGCCACGGGACGGCGTGCCGCCCCGCGCGGCTTCACGCTGATCGAGATGCTGGTGGTGCTGGCGATCGTCGGCGTGCTGATGGGCATTTCGGTCGGCGCCTTCCGCCGCAGCATCCCGAGCCGCGACATCGCCCGCCGCGCCGTCCTCGATGCGCTGCGCCAGGCGCGCCTGTTCGCCATCGCCGAGAACGCGCCGGCGACCGTGCGCCTCGAGGCGGGCAACGACGAAACGTGGCCGCAGGTGAGCGCGGTCGGCCGCAAGACCATCGCGGGCTGGCACTTCGAAGCGACCGACCTCTCGGGCTGGCCAACCGACGGTCGCGGTGCGGGGCTCGAGGAGTTCGCGCAAGGAGTGGTCGGCAAGGCGGTCCGCCTCTCCGATCGCGAGAAGTCGTGGATCGAGCTGCTGCCCACTCCGGCCTTCGAGTCGCGCGACGGCTTCGCGCTCGAGGCCTTCCTCGCCGTCGATCAGCGTCGCAGCCAGGTCCTCTTCACCAAGGGCAAGTCGCTGCTGGTGCAGGCGACCGCCGATGGCGGCGTCAGCGTCCAGGTGCAGGTCGAGGTGCGCGATTCGGCGGGCGATCCGCGGCCCGCGTTCCAGTCGGTCTCGAGTACCGAGCCGATCCTGATCGCGGGCCGTTTCGTCAAGCTGGCGGTGACCTTCGACGGCGCGCAGCTGCGGCTCACCGCGGACGACGCCGTGGTCGCGGAACTCGCGTTGGCGGTACGCGCGCCCTTCCTGCCCGATCCCGGCACCTCGTTGCTGATCGGCAGCTACGACGAGGCCGCGGGATTCGTGGTCGACGAACTCAAGTGGGGCATCTTCGCCGGTGATTCCCAGGAGCTGCGCGACATGGAGCTTGGGACCGGCAACCGCCTGGTGGGCTTCGGGCCGGATGGCGCGCTCGATCCGCGATTCCATCAGGCGCCCGCCGAACTCGAACTTCTGACGCCGGCCAGCGAGCCGGACAAGAAGCCGATCTCCACCTGGATTCGTGTCGGTCTGCTCGGGGATGTGCAGTGATCCGGAGCATGCTCATGAACGAATCTCGCGACCAGCGCGGCGTGGCGCTGCCGCTGGTGCTTGCGGTGCTGGTCTGCCTGATCTCGGTGGCGATCCCGTTCGCTTTGTCGATGCGCCACGAGCAGGGCGGCGTCGCCTTCCGCGTCGGCGACGATGAAGCGCGTCGTTCCGCGTTGGCGGTGCGCGACCTCGCGTTGACGCACATGGGAGAAACGGCTCCCGATCGCGACGAGACGCCCTGGAGCGACGCGGCCGACGAGATGACGATCGACGTCGAGGCGACGGCGCGCCTGCTGGGCATCGAGGACCTCGGGCCGCGCGGCCGCCTACTTTCCGCGGCGATCGAGGATCAGTCGGGCCGCATCGACCTGAACGCCGCCAATCTCTTCCTGGTGGCGCGACTGCTGGGAATGGCGACGACGCTCTCGTCGAAGCTGACGCCCGAGGACAAGCAGGTGCGGCTGGCCGACGGCGATTTCCTGCAGGACTCGGGCTTCCTCTGGATCGACGGCGAGATCACCTACTACGCACGCAAGGAAGGCAGCAGCGTCTTCGACCTGCGCCGTCCGGCGGTCGTGCCCGGTGTGTGGATGCCGGCCACGATGAACCTCGAGCCGCGCGAACATGACGCGGGCACCGATGTCCTCGACTTCCGTGCCTGGATGGTGGCGAACTGGCTCTACAAGGCCGTGCAGGGCCAGGAGTCGCGCTTCGACACGCCGCTCCACGCGCTGGCCATCGAACGCCTCGGCCAGGGTGCGCTGAGCGTCGAGGCGCGCGCCCGCCTCGAACAGTTCGCGACGGTCGACGCGCTCGATGGCAATCGCGCCCGTTTCGGCAACCCGCAGCGCGTGCTGTCGGAGATCACCAGCGGCACCAGCAGCGAGCTGCGCATCGGGCAGGGGCAGTTCGCCGGTCGCGGCACGTTGGCGAAGGTCACCGCCTTCGGCGGGCGCAGCGACTACGGCATCGTGCTGCGCAGCAGCCAGCGCGACGACGGCGCGTCGTTGCAGCTCGAGATGCCGCTGCTGATCGACGCCGCGGCGGGACAGGCGCAGGTCGAGTTCCTGCTGCCGCATGCGGTGAACATCAACAGCGCCTCGCGCGAGACGCTGGTGCTGCTGATGGAGGGGTTGAAGCTGCGCGGCGCCACGCGCGAGGTCAATCGCGCCGCGGCCGAGCGGGTCGCCGAGCGCATCGAGCGCGCGCGGCCTCTGCCTGGAATGCGCGAGCTGATCACGCTGCTCGACTCGATGGTGGAACGCGAGAAGAACCTCGAAGGCGAGCAGCGGCTCGCCATCCTGCTGAACGCCGAGCACTCGGGCTGCTACGACCTCGAGTACGGCACGGCCCCCTTCTGCTACGCGAGCGATGGGCTCGTCGAGGTGCGCACCGCCGCGAGCCTCAACTTCGAGCTGAACGGCCGCGAGCGAGCACGCGCCTTCGTGCGCGAGATGGTGGCGACCGCGGGTGCCGGCCGCAGCGTGCGGCTCTTCAAGACGCAGCGCGACTTCGACGAGCCGTGGCGGCTGAACCGCATGGCGCGCGGCTGGACGACCGCTCCGGAGAACCTCAACTTCTTCAGCGGCGGACTCGGCGCCGCCGATCCGCCGACCCGCTTGCTGGCGATGTCGGCGCCGCGCTCGCGCTTCCCGTCCGAAGAGGTGACCGACAGCGGCGCTCGGCTGGTCACGGCGTGGTACGACCTGCAGGCCGTGAACTTCGACCGCACCTGGCACTTCGACGGTCGCCGCGGTGACATCGTCTCCACCGACGCCGAAGGTTGGCGCCTCTCCGAAGGGCCGCAGAGCTTCAAGCCGGACGGCAGCAATCCGGGCGTCGCGATCTCCCAGAACGTGTCGGGCGTCGAGCGACCGCGACCGTTCGGCGTCTCGATGTGGTGGAACCCCGGCCGCGACCTCGGCGGCGAACAGACGCTCTTCGACTGGAAGTGCAACGCTCAGGCGAGCAACCCCGACCTCTCCGATCGCGTGCGGCTGCGCTTCGTCAAGTCGCGGCTCGAGTTCGAGGTGAACGATGCGTTCCTGCGCGCGTCGCAGGACGACCTCTACACGTCGAAGCTCGTCTACGACTTCACCGATGGGCTCGTGCTGGAAGCGGACACCTGGTACCACGTGACCGCCTTCTGTCGCGGCAATCGCGCCGGCCAGATGGCGCTCTTCGTCGATGGCAAGCCGCGCGGCAAGTGGTCGCACTACACGCGCCTCTCCGGCAGCTTCACCGCTTCGACGCAAGGGACCGCGCGCATCCCTGTCGACGTCAAGCGACTGGCCGACGGCACGGCGAAGTTCCCGCCGCGCGGCGCGGTGCGGGTCGGCAACGAGGTGGTCGAGTACAGCGCGGTGAGCGGCTCGACCTTCACCGTGTCGCGTGATGACAAGAACCACTTCGGCGGATTGCGACCGGCGCTCTCGCTGCAGCAGCAGTCGGGATCGGGCGGCGGTGGCGCCACCGGGGTCAGCCATCCGAGCAGCGAAGGAGTCGAGCTCTACGGCTACTCCGCGCGCCTCGTCACCGATGTGCCCGCGGGCAGCGCGACGCTGGGCGCCGACGGGTTGCCCGCGTGGGGCGTAGCCAAAGTCGCCTCCAGCATGGCGCAGGTCCAGATCGAGATGGACGTGCAGCAGCGTGGCGGCGGCGGTGGCGGTCCACCGCAGCCGATCAACCTCGGCCGCGGCTTCGACGCGGACGTCAACGCCATCGGCGTCAGCGCGCTCGACGGCGGCAAGCTGCCCGCCGATGGACCGCTCTCGAAGGGGGGCGGCTACGCGGCGCTGATCGGCTACTACTTCGGCACGCTCACCCCGCGCGACGACCAGAACAACCAGGCCGGCCAGCTCGACTCGTTCAAGACCACGACCAAGAGTTGGGTCAACGGCGTGGAGATCATCCACTACGGCGGTTTCGACGGCACTCAGCTGACCAACGTCCGGCGCGGGCAAGTGGTGGCCGCGGAGCTCGCGAACACCGACCTCGGTGAGTTCTCGGCGACCGCAGCGCCGAACACCAACACCGTCTTCCACTTCTGCGAGCGCCACGCGTTCGTGGTCGCCCCCAACAAGCGCGTCTTCGCCGACTACGTTCCCGCCGAGTTCACCACGCTGGTGGTTCCGCTCAGCGTCGTCGTCACCGGCAACGTGAAGACGGCGCTGCTCGTGCCGGAACAGGTCACCGGCGCCGAGGACCGCTGCGAGATGGCGCAGATCGGGTCGCCCAGCGGCGACGGCGTCTTCGATCCGACCGAGTGGATCCGCTACGACTCGATCGTGCAGGACCAGAATGGTGCGATGAACCTGCTGCGCTCCGATGCGAAGCGCCTCTTCGCCGCCGAGCAGGTCGCGTGCGGCTTCAACCGTCCGAGCGGCCGCTCCGACACGTGGGACCCCAGCCTCAACACCACCGACTACCTCTACGCCATCGCCGCGAGCCCCGGCAACTTCAAGTTGGGACAGTCCGCCTACGACGACTTCGTCGAGGCGCTGAATCAGGAGAACCTCCTCGGCGGCGATCCCGACATGCGCCTTGGCAACTCGCCTCCGCACGCGCTCGCGTTTCGCGGCGTGCTCGACACCGGCGCGAAGGACAAGAAGCACGGCAGCGGTGAGAGCGTCTACCCCGTCTTCCGCGTGGCCCGCAGCGGACCGAAACCCGGTCGCTACGACGAGATCACGATCGTCGGCGCCTTCAACGAGCGCCCCGAGCGCCACTTCCTGAACTACGCGTGGTCGCAGGACAGCGCGGAGGACTGGGCGGGCGAATGCCACGTCGCGCTGTTGGCCGAGTCGGCCGCGACGCGCTTCGTGGTCCCGCCGAGTCTCGGCATCGCCAACACGAACGCGACCAACATCGTCGCGAACCTCACCTTCTCTTCCGACTCGCGCAACTTCGCGCGCATCCTGAAGTTTCCGTCGGGCGAGCTGCCGAGCCGTTGGGACGGGGCGAGCGAACTGACCGTCGGCGGCAGCGCCGGTGGCGGAGGCGGCGGCGGGGACGGCGCGAAGGTCGATGAGGTCCGGATCTTCGCCGCCGAGGATCCGCAGCCGATCTTCGCCCACGGCATGCACGTCTTGAATCGCGAGATCGCCGCGACCGAATCGGATCGCTTCGAGATCGCCGATGACCTGCTGCGCTTCCCGCATGATCAGTTCGGCCAGATCGGCGCGACCGTTTCGCTGCATCAGGACGCCTGCGTCTGGCAGTTCGGCGACGAGTTCATCATCGGCGGCGAGCGCAACCTCGGGCAGCCGGTGGTGCAGCAGATCGCCGCCGATGGCCGCCTGCGCTTCGGCGGAGACACGGGTTACCACGGCCCGGGCGAGACGGGCTACGTCCTGCCGTGGCTGGTGATGACGCGCCTCGCTGGCGGCATGTCGACCAGCGACGAGCAGATCGCGCTGACCGATCCGGCCGGCTTTCCGCCGCACGGCTGCGTGATGATCGACCAGGAAGTGCTCGCCTACTCGGGCCGCGCCGGCAACGGCGGGCCGGCGTCGCTCTACGTGCCGACCTACCTCGACGATCCCACGGGCAGGAGCTCGCGCACGACGGGCGATGCGGCCTTCCGCGGTCGCTACGGCACCCCGGTGATGACGCATGCGGCCGACAGCGTCGTCTTCTTCTGGCCCTACCGCTACGCCGACGGCTACCAGGATCGTTGCGAGATCCCCGAACTCGCGACGCTCGAGCTGCAGGTGGCCGCGCGACGCGGCCTCTACCACGCGCTGACCTGGAGCGAGTCGAAGGGCGATCCGCTCGCCCGCCTCATCGCCACCGTACGCGTGCAGGGACGCGGCAACTTCGCTGGCGACCCGGCGCTCGACCCCGACCTCTTCGTCTTCGATTCGCCCGGAACGCGCGAGAAACCCAACCTCCTCGATCGGCAGGGCGACCTGTTGCGCGTCCGCTTCAACGTCGACTACCGCGAGGGGGCATTCGATCCGGTCGAGTTCGCGCGCAACTCGTGGAAGCGCGCGCCGTTGCTCGAGGCAGTCGCCGTCGAGTACCTCGCCGACCGCGTCGTGCTTCGGCATGAGGAGTCGCGCTGATGGCGCCGCGCTCCTCATGTTCCTCACGCTCGGCGCGGCGTCGCGCGGCCGGCCTCACGCTCGTCGAGCTGCTCGCCGCGATGGCGATCTTCCTCGGCCTGGCCGGGATGGTGCTGCAAGTGCTCGGCGGCGGGCTCGACTTGTGGAACAACGGCGAGCGCGGCCGCGACGAGAGCGAGCAGGCGGCGGCGCTGCTCGATCGGCTCGGCAACGAACTGCGCCACGCCGCGTCGGTCGACGGCGGCGACGGTGAGCCGCGGGTGAAGTTCTATTGCGACATGATCACGCTCGACGCCGATGGCGACTCGACGCGCGACTTCCAGGCGCAGCGGCTCGTCTTCGTTCGCCAGCTCGTCGAGGAGCGCGCCCACCCGCAGTTGCGTCGCGCGGGCATCGACATCGCCAATGGCGGCAACGCCGCTGACGATCGGGTGCCGGGCGTGGCGGGCGCCGTTCCCTACGTCGGCTCCATCGACTCGCCCGACGCGCGCTTCTTCGCCACCGAAGGGCTGGTCGAAGAGGCGCTCGTTCCGCAGCCCGATCCGCGTCCCGGCTACGAAGGGCGCATGGTCTTGTGGCGTGCCCTGATGTCGCCGCCGGGCGGGCCCGACTCGCTCTTCGCGCAGGCGTTGGCCGACGATGGCGGGCTGGCGCGCGCGCCGCTCGAGCCGCTCGCCGAGAACGTGCTGCTCTTCTCGTTGGCCTTCATCGACGACACCGTCCGCGACCTCGCGGCAGGGCCGGATGCGGGCGGACCGCTCGCGCTGTGGGATTCGACGCGCGGATTGCTTCCGGCGGGCGAGGGCTTCAGCGGATTCCGGCACGGGCGCGGGCCGACGTCGCGCGCTCTGGCCGATGACGACGTCTTCCCGAGTGCGGTGCGCATCACGCTGGTGGTGGCGCCGCCACCCGGCGAGTCGCCTTCGGCGGAGCTCGCCAGCGACGTGCCGGCGTCGACGGGCACGTTGCGCGTCGACGTTCAAAACGGGCGCTACCTGAAGAAGCTCGGGACCGACGCGCGCGTCCTGAAGCTCGGGCAGGAGTGGGTCGAGGTCGCGGAAAGCGACGGCAGCACGTTGCTGCTGACGCGCCGCGGGCTCTACGGCACCGCGCCGAGCATCCACCTCGCGGGCACCAAGGTGCTGACCGGGCGACGCTTCGAGCGGACGATCGCGCTGTCGTGTGGTCGCGGGGACCTGATGCCGCGCGACGATCGCGGAGAGCGCCGATGAGCGCGCCAGCGAGCGTCTCTTGCCGCCGCCGCTCCGCCGCCGGCTTCACCTTGCTCGAGGTGATGGCGGCGCTGACGATCTTCCTGGTCGGCATCGTCAGCGTGCTGGCACTGCTGTCGACCGGTACGCGCCTGCACCAGGATTCGCAGTCGATGGCGCTCGCCGCCGATGCGGCCGAGGAGGTCCTGCTGCTCGCGGCGCGGGAGCTCGCCGAGCAGGCGCCCGACGGAAACGGCGCGCTGCCGGAGCTTGCCGCGCCGCAGCCGGTGCCCGGGCGCCCCGAACTGAGCTATCGATGGAACGTTCGCGCCGCGCCGGGAGGGGGGCTCTTCCTCCTGGTCGTCGAAGTGAGCTGGAAACAAGGCGGCAGAGTGCGCACCCAGAAGTTGGAGCGGGTGCTGCCGCGATTGCGCTCGGCGAAGGTCGATGCCGCGCGCCTCTGGTCGATGAAGTGACGAGGTCGAAGGAATGATCGCAATCCACGGTGCAACTGAGTCGAGGAGCTGCCGATGACGAGCTTCGTTTCGATCGTACTGGCGAGCGTCGCGCTGCTGGCGCGGGATGGCGGGCCCGAGGTGGTGCGACTCAAGGTCGGCACCGAGGTGGTGATCGAGGTCCTCGAGTTCGACGAGGCGAAAGGCGTGAAGGCGCGCCGCGTCGACGACGGGGCGCTGCTCGATCTCGCGTTCGATCAGATGGCGCCGGAGGATGCGCGGCGCCTGCGAGCCTCGCGCGGCTACCTGCCTGATGAGCCCGAGACGGTGCTGGTCGAGGCGATGCAGGTGCGCCTCGTCGGCGGGCAGGAGTACACCGGGATCATCGTCGAGCAGGGCACCCAGACCTTCAAGCTGCGCCAACGGGTGCAGACCTGGGAGTTCAACCGCAGCAACGTGCGCTCGATCACGCCGGTGCAGGTCGACGCGCTCGATGTCTACGACGGCGAGGCGCTCTACGCGCAGGAGCTCGCGGCGAAGAACCCGCAGAGCGCGCTCGACCACTACAACCTCGCGCTCTTCTGCGAGAGCCTGCAGCTCTGGGCGCGCACCAAGGAGCACCTCGCGCGGGTCAGCGAGCTTGAACCGGATTTCAAGGCGGACATCATCGAAGGCAAGAGCAAGCGGGCGACGTTGCGCCTCGAGTCGAGCGAGGATTCCGGCGAGCTCGCCAAGGCGCAACGCTTCGCACAGCGCGAGCGCTATGACGCGGCGCTCACGCTGATCGACGCCTTCCTCACCAAGAAGCCGGGATCGGGTCTGCGCGCCGAGTTCGAGAAGTCGCGGCGCGTCATCGCCAAGCAGCGCGAGAAGTGGCTGAAGCAGGAGACGATCGTCCACTTCTTCGTCCACGCCGAGCGCGTCGCGCGCCAGATCGCGACCGAGGCGGGGATCGGTCTCAAGCAGGCGCGCCAGCGCATCGAGCTCGAGGGCAGCAACCTCGCCGCGGAGGCGACCGCCAAGCAGCTCGGCGTCGATGCGAAGGAGGTCCTCGCCCAATGGCAGGATCCGGAGCGCATGACCGGCTCGCCGCACTACGCCAACTACGGCGCCGGCACCTTCACGCTCGGCTCGATCGAGGCGATCCAGAAGGGGCTCGTGGCCGAGGATCCCACTGCGAAGAAGGCCGATCCGAACGCGGGCGACGACAGCGCGAGCGGCGCCGACTACCTCGACCGCATCAAGAAGATCCTCGAGGCCAAGCGCAAGGAGCAGGAGGAGGCGGCCAAGAACAAGGGCAACAAGAAGAAGCCGGAGAAGCGCGGGCCGGAGATCGCCGATGTTCCGCCCACCGACGACGAGTGGTGGACCGCGACCAGCACCGACGAGCGCATCCAGTACCTGCTCGCGTGGTGGGCCGACCACGACGCGGCCGTCAAGGTGATGAAGGTCGAGGCGCGCGCCTGCGTGCAGTGCGTCGGTACCGGCGTCATCCGCTACTTCGAGCGCGGGGGCGAGGACAAGATGATCCCGTGCTCGCGCTGCAAGAGCCTGGGCATCGATCGGCTCCTGCGATTCCACTGACGGTCCACCGCGCCCTCCACCGTCGCGGCGGCGCGCTGCGGGTAGTGTGCGCCTCCGCTTGAACATGACGGGCACGGGAGACGACGTGGTGGGGCGTTGGCGTTCGTATCGCAGTCGGGGTGGCGGGCTGGCGGCCGCGGCGCTCGTCGCCGCATGCGCGCAGACCCCCTCCCCGGGCGACGCGCCGCCGACCGAGCCTGCGGCTGCGCCGCCGCGCGTTGCGGTGACGGCGGCGACCCCGGACGCCAGACTCGCCTCGGTTGCCGCGGTCGACGGCGTCGCGATCGATGCCGGATCCGCGTTCCGGCTGCTGCTGCTTTCGGCGCCGGATGAGGCGAACAACGCCGTTCGGCAGCTGGTGCTCGATCGTCTTGCGGCCGCCGAAGCCGCGGCGATCGGCATTGCGGTGCCGACGGCGGTCGTCGATCGCGAACTGGTGAGGCTGCTGGCGGAGCAGGAGCGGCGGATCGCCGAGGCGTCGAAAGGGAAGCGCGACCTCGCGGCCCACGTGCTGGCGACCTGGGGGATCGATCGCGAGGCCTACGCCGCGGTCGCGCGCGCGACGCTGGAGCGCTCGCTGCTGCTCGAACGAGTGGTGCTGCACGAACTCGCCCAGCATCCGCGCGTGCAACTGAGGCTGCTGCGCGTGAAGGATCGCGCTCTCGCCGACGAACTCCTGCGCAAGCTCGGTCAGGGCGCGGACTTCGCCGCCCTCGCACGGCAGCACTCGGAGGACGCGAGCGCTCGCGAGGGGGGGCTCTACCCGCCGCTGCCGAGCGACTTGCCATCGCCGCTCTTCGAGCAGACCGAAGGGCTCGAGCTCGGCCAGTGCTCGCCGGTGCAGGAGATCGCGACGGCGGACGGCACGCGCTGGCGGATCGTGCAGTTGCTCGCCCGACTTCCGCCGGATGGCGGCGACCTTTCGGCGCGCACGGCGGCGATCGAACAGCTGCTGGATGGGCGCGCTTTGGCGCCGACTGAACTCGAAGCGTGGATGCGCCTGATGGAAGGCCGCCACGAGATCCGCTTCCACGGACTGGAATCGAACGATGAGCGACGCTGACGCACCGACTCCGCTGCCCGAGGATGCGGACGATCTCCTGCCGATCCTCGAATCGATGCTCTTCGCGGCGCACGAATCGTTGTCGGCGCAGCGGATGGCGCGCGCGATCGGACACCTGAAGGTCGAGCGTGTCAGCGCGGCGATCGAGGCGCTGCAGCGCAGCTACGAGACGAAGCGCTCACCGCTGATGCTGGTCGAGATTGCCGGCGGCTGGCGACTGGTGACGCGGCCCGAGTACGCGCCGTTCCTGTCGCGGCTCTTCAGTCGGTCCGAGAAGGAGCGTCTTTCGTCCGCGGCGCTCGAGACGCTGGCCATCGTCGCCTATCGGCAGCCGGCCACGCGCGCGGAGATCGAGGCGGTGCGCGGGGTCCAGGTCGGGCCGGTGTTGAAGCTCCTGCAAGAGCGGCGCCTCGTGAAGATGGTCGGTCGCGCCGAAGTCGTCGGGCGGCCGCTCCAGTACGGCACCACCAAGAAGTTCCTCGACCACTTCGGGCTCGCGAGCCTCGAAGACCTGCCGACGGTCTTCCCCGGGCGCGCGCCGCCGAAGTTGCCGGAACCTCTGGCGACCAGCGACGAACCAGCGGCGGAAGTCGACGGCGTCGTCGTCGACGAGGCGGTCGCGGACGAGGCGCTCGCAGATGAGGGTGCGGCCGGAACGGCGGAGTCGATCGCCAGCGACGGCGCGGCGGACGGCGAGGGCGGCCCGGCGAGCGAGGCGCGCTCCGACGGTGCTGTCGACGACCCCTCCGCGGATGCGGCGACTTCGGCGGGAGCGGCCTGACCGCTCGTCCGCGGCCCGGTTCCCCTGCGTTGCGCCGCCGCGAACCGAGCGGCTCGTCCGGCTGCGGGCGCGACTTCCCCCCGGGGGGTGCTAGACTCCCCGCCCTTTTGGCCTCTCCACGCCCCGGCAACCGCGGCGTGCGGTCGCGGCGTGAGATCGATCCATGGCCTTCCAGCACTTCCACAAGCACAACGCGAAGTACCTCGGGATCTTCCTGGTCCTGACGCTCTTCTCGCTGCTCACCTTCAACGTCACCGGCGCGATGACGACGCTCGCCGCGAAGCTCTTCGGCGGGACCGGCGGCGCGAAGCTCTCGTTCCAGACGAGCAGCGGCAAGACGGTCAACATCGACGACGAGACGCTCGCCGCCGCGTCGGTCGAACTCCCCGGCGCTTCCGCGATCTTCGCGCAGGTCGAGGGCTACGACCCCTACTCCTCGCTGAGCGAAGGCGACCGCACCTACGCGCACTTGATGCTGCTCGCCGACGCCGATGAGGTCGGGATCGTGACGCCGACCGAGCGCGCGACGGAGCTCGTCACCCGCTTCAAGCAGTTCGTCCAGCGGCGCAATCCTCAGATCCAGCTCACGGTGACCGACTTCGCGGCGATGCTCGCTCGCAGCCGGCTCTCCGAGCAGCGCCTCGAGTTCCGGCTCGGCGAACTCTGCCGGGTGGAAGCGGTGATGCGCGCGCAGCAGGGCGTGCGGGTGATCGACCCGGTCCGGCTCGGGCAGCTCTACACGCCGAAGGCGACCCAGGTCGGGATCGACTACGTCGAACTCAGCTTCGAGCGGTTCAAGAGCGAGCTCGCGGCCGCGCCGCCGTCCGATGTCGACCTCGAGGCGTGGTTCAAGGGCCTCGACGCGAACGTCGTCGCGGAGAAGTACACGCGCGGCGAGCGCTACTCGGTGGAGTTCATCCTCGTCGACGCCGATGCATGGGATCCGGCCTCCGTCGCCGCCGACCTCGTCAGCGCGGTGGACCTGACCGACGACGACTATCTCGCCGACGGCAAGCGCGACGCGCTGCGCTACTTCGGTGATCGGACCAAGATCCCGGCGACGGCGGCCGACGTCACGCCGGAAGCGCGCGCCAAGATGAAGAAGGACCGCCAGCTCAAGGCGACGCTCGAGAAGGTGCGCGCCGAGTTCGACGTCGCGGTCGCGGCGCTCCCGGCGGTCGAAGAGGCGAAGCCCGATGCCGACGACGCGGCGAAGCAGGCCGTGACCGCGGCGCTCGCCGATCGCGTCGCGAAGGAGAACGCCGCCTTCGCCGAGCAGGCCGCTCGCTTCGGTTTCACCATCACGGCCCACTCCGACCTCGAGATGAAGCAGCTCGCCGAGCTCGATCCGCCGAAGGACAGCTCGCTCCAGTTCATGGTTCGCGGCTTGTCGGCGCCCGGCACCGCGGGCATCCGCACGCAGTCGGTGTTGCCGACGGGCGATCGCAAGTGGGGCTACGTGGTGCGCCTCGCGGCGGCCGCCAAGCCCGCCGAGCCCAAGCCCTACGCGGAAGTGAAGGCAGAGGTGCTCACCCAGTGGATCGGCGACCACGCGAAGGAGAAGGCGCTCGCCAAGGGCGATGAGCTCCTCGCCTTGCTGATCGCGGATGGCGAGAAGGCGCTGGCGCCCGAAACGCTCGCCGCCTTCGCCAAGGAGCGCGACGAGCTGGTCGCGAAGGTCGAGGCCGACAAGGTGCTCGACGCCGATGGCAAGAAGCAGCAGCGCGAGTTCCATCAGCGCGCCTACGCGCGCCACGTGGCGGCCGTCGCAGGCAAGGCCTACACCGCCCGCTTCGCCGAACACGCCAAGGCGCTCGGCCTCGAGGTGAAGTCACTCGCCCCGCAGCGCCGCGATGTCTCCTCGACCTGGTACTTCAACGATCGCTTCAGCGGCGCCGAGCGCTTCCTGCTGCGTCAGAACCGCTTCTCGCCGGATGGCAACGGCGAGTCGATGTTGATGGCGCTGCGTGCCGGCGCGGTCCTGCCGCAGGTGCTGGTGAATGACGCCGACTCCTCCGCCTACGTCGCCATGGTCCGCAGTCGCGAACTGCCCGACCTCAGCAGCATGTCGGCGAAGGATCGCGAGGCGGCCGAGCGCGAGCTCAAGAGCGAGTGGAGTCGCATCGACAACCCGATGCTGTTCGGCTTCCGGCAGATGGGCGGCGCGAAGGTTCCGGCCTACGAGAACCCGTTCGCGATGGCGCAGCTCATCCGCCGCCACCATCCGCAGGTGCGGCTGAACGACGGGGCGACCGGGTCGAGCTCCGCGGACGGCTACTACTACTAACCCGCTTGATTCACGAGCCCCTGCAGTGGCTCGGTCTGTCGACGCACGACGTCGTCCGAGAACCGCGTTCCTTCCTCAGCGGGTCGGCAGACCCGCATCGTCGGAGCCGCGATTTCCCTCCTCGTCTTGCGCCGACATCCCGTCGCCTCGCGACGGGGCTCGTGAATCAAGCGGGCTAACGGCTACTTCTGCCCGTCGTTTCGTTCCGCGACCGGGTCGTAGCCCGATCCGCCGAAGGGCTGGCAACGCAGCACCCGCCAGATCCCGAGCGCGCTGCCGCGCAGCACGCCGTGGCGTTCGACGGCCTCGTGGAAGTAGCACGAGCACGACGGATAGAAGCGGCACTGCACCGGAATCACCAACGAAAGCGTGCGTTGGTAGAGGCTCACGGTTGCCAGCAGCAGCCGCTTCACGACTCGGATCCGGCGCCGCTCGCGGACGAGCCTGGCTTCGCTTCGACCGGCCGCGGACGCGGCGTCGCCTTGCGCGCGCGCGCGACCGCTTCCAGCAAGGCGCGCCGCACCTTCGCGCAACTGTCGGGGAAGCGTCCCGGCTGCGGCAGCGCCACGATGTCGAGCGGCGGCAGCTGCGCACGCTCGAGGCGGAACGCTTCGCGGAGCAATCGGCGCGCGCGATTGCGGTGGACGGCGTTGCCGAACTTCCGTGACGTCACGAGTCCGATGCGCGGGCGGCCCAGGTCGGCGTCCCGCAGGTAGATCACGAGTCCCTGCGCGAAGGCGCGCCATCCGGCGGCGAATGCGAGGTCGAACTCCGACTTGTGCAGCACCCGATCCTCGCGGCGGAAGCGGAAGTCCGCGGGAGCGTTCATGATCCTCCGGGCGGCGTGGCGGTGCGCTTCTCCGCGAGTCGCGACCGCAGCCGCGTCAACGCGGTCACCGCGCGTCCGACCGTGTCGTCGACCTGGTCGGGCGAGAGCTCGATGAACTTCGAGTAGTCGGCCACGGCGCGCTCGTCGTCCCCGAGCTCCTCGCGGATGCGCGCGCGCGTGAAGTAGTCGGCGCGGTCGAGCGCTCCGAAGCGCTCGAGTTTCTCCATCGCCATCGAGGCCGTCGCGTGGTCCTTCTGGTCCCAGCTCACGCGGGCCAGCTCGCGTGCCAGCCGACGGCCGCGCGACGCGTTGACCGCGCGGTCGCGATCGGTGCGCTGCCGCTCGGTCTCGCCCATCTGCTGCGAAAGCTGGGCGGCGAAGACCTTCTCCTGCGTCTCGAGCTTGGCCATCGCGTCGATGGCGTGGCGATGGAACAGTTCGAGCTTGCCCTCCTCGAGGTCGAGCAGCGAAAGGTGGAAGGGCACGTCGGCAGGCGTGTTGTTCTTGGCGGCAGAGGCGTTCGCGGCGCGCTCGAGCGTTTCACGCGCGTTCTCGCGCAGCTCGGCAACGCGCTCCTTCTGGGCGGGCGCCGGGTCCTCGGCGCACAGGCGGGCGAGTTGCTGCAGCGACATGCCGTAGCCGAGATCGACGCGCCAATCGTCCGCGCCGAATGGCCCCGACTGGGCTGCGAAGCGCGTGACCGCTTCCTCGATCTTGGCGCGGTCGGCCTGGCGCAGCAGCGCGTAGCCGAGCATGAGCTGCAGGTTCTCGTTGCCATCGTCGATGGCCAGGCCGCGTCGGCATTGGTCTTCGGCGCGCGCGAAGTCGCCGACTTCGTAGAACGCCTTCGAGCTGACCTGATGCGTGATGACGCGATTCTCCTCCTCCTGCGACAGGCAGCCCGCCAGCGAGAAGCCCAGCGGGAGGCCCAGCGGGAGGCAGAGCAGGAGAAGGAGTCGAGCGAGTCGGCGCGAGCGGATCGGCGGCTCAGCTCGCCGACTTGCGATCTTCGTCGCTGCACATCCACGGCGCGTTCTGCAGCTCATAGTTCACCAACTCCTCGGGCTTGAAGAACAGCGCGACTTCGCGCGTGGCCGACTCGACGCTGTCGGAGCCATGCACGAGGTTCATGCCCTTGCTTGCGGTGAAGTCGCCGCGGATCGTGCCGGGCTCGGCCTTGTATCCGAACGTGGCACCCATCAGCTTGCGCGACGCCTCGATGCAGAACGGTCCCTCGAAGCAGAGCACGAGCACGGGGCCCTTCGACATGTAGTCGACGAGACCGGGATAGAACGGCTTGCTCTTGTGCGGCTCGTAGTGCTTCTCGACGAGGGCGCGCGGCAGGACCGTGAACTTGGCCGCGACCACCTTCAGCCCCTTCTCCTCGAACCGCGTGAGGATGCGGCCGGACAGGCCGCGCTGGATGGCATCGGGCTTCAGGATGATGAGGGTGCGTTCGATCATCGCGCTCGCTCTCTCGAATCTGTGGAGGGGGTGTCGGAAAGGGGGGGCGAGCATAGCGGTCGAGGCGGTTAGCATCGCGGCCTCGCCGAGGCAACCGCTTCCCGGTCAAGGCTGGGGCTTCCGCATGCATCGCTGCCTGCCGCTGGTTCTGCTCTTCGCCGTCGCCTGCACCCCGCTCTCCACGGGGCCGGCGCCCGAATCGGATCCGCCGCCGGAACCGGAAGTCTTCGCCGTCATCCGCGCTTCGAATTCGAAGGCCGCCGTCGAGCAGTTGCGCGATCGGCACGCGGAGGAGGTGCTCCACGCCCGCCTGCTCGAGGCGCGGATCGGCGAACTGATCGCCGCCGAAGAGGGGCTCGCCGCCGAGCACCGCGAACGCCTCACGGCCCTGCAGACGATGCGCGACCAGGTGCGCAAGCTCGGCGACGAGCAGGCCGCCACCGGGCGTGCCATCGACAGCGCGACGAAAGCGCAGTCCGAGGGCAAGGCTCGCCTCGAGCAGTTGCAGCAGGAGAACGCGGCGCTCGAGGCCGCGATCGCGGCCGACGAAGCGAAACGGGCCGAACTCGAGGCGCGCAAGAAGAAGGGCGGCTGACCGCGCCTCGCCGAATCGAGGCGCCTTGGCGCGCCGGTGACCTCAGCGGTCGGGTCGCACGCGCAACCCTTCGAGCACTCGCCGCAACGCCGCCGCCTGCAGTTGCTGCTGGCTCGATCCCGGCAGCATCTGCACTTGCACATGGCAGTCGGCGTGGTCGACGGCGACGATCTGATAGCTGCGTCGCGAACCGTCCTGGCAGCGGATCTCGACGCCGCGCCAGTCGCCGTGGGCACCCAGGACGTCGACAAAGCCTTCTTCGCGCTTGCTGTCGCCGCCGGCCCCTTCGGCGCACGCGAACTGCACCATTCGCGCGACCGACTTCTCGAGGATCGACTGCGCCGAGATGCGCCCCTCCCCGCGCGGGAAGACGCGCACGATGATCGTCGAGTTCGGGTCGTCCAGCAGCCGCAACCGCAGGCGCAGGATGTGATCGCCGAGCAGTGGCGTCGCGGCCAGGCCGGTCGGCAGGACGAGGTCGATCGGCGCGGCGTCGGGTCGGAAGATGCCGTCAGTGAAGGTCTTCCAGCGCGGGTTGGCGTCGAGCAGCGCGGTGGAATAGGGGCGGCCGGGTCGCACGTCGGCGAGTCGCAGCGAGCGCGCCAGCTGGTCGACCTTCCCCTTCACCGCTTCGAAGTGCGCCACCGGTGCTCGCACCCAGGCCGCGAAAATCATGCGACCGTCGGGCGACAGGTAGATCGCCCGTTCGCGGAACGTCGGAGCATCAGGGGCGTCGGCGCCCGGCGCGTACTCGACCTCGGCGACCTGCGCCTGGCTGAACGCCGGGGGCGCACGCTCGAAGCGCGCCGGCTCGATCAGGAACTTCGCGGTGGGGCCGGCGAGGTCGCTGAAGAGCAGGTCGCCGAGCGACTGATCGAGCGTCGGGTCGAACAGCATCAGTCCGAGCTGGGCGTCGTGCGCCGGGTCGAGGAGCAGCAGGTCGTCGAGCGCGGCTCCCGGCGGCGTCCGCGGTACCGGCACGAACGGCTCCGGTAGCGCGACGCTGTAGAGCAGCGCATCGCCACCGTCGTAGCGGCGTCGCACCCGATCGAGGCGCGCCGACTTGCTCGACTCGTTCTCGAACAGGCCGCGAATCCGCAATCGCTCGCCGCGCGCGTCGATCACCAGCGTCTCGCACGCGGTCTCTTCGACCGACGCGCCGCTCTCGTTGCAGGTCGCCTTGACCGTGCGCTGGACGTCGGCGACGAGGAAGCCGCCGACCCGTTCCGTCTGCAGGACCTTGCTCTCGAACTGCAGGTCGCGATTCGCGACGACGAAGGCGTCGAAGCGGTCGAGCAGTTCCTGCGCGTTGCGGCAGTGGAAGTCGCTCGATTCGAAGCCGTCGGCGAAATCGGCGGCGGCGCTCGCGCGGTCGCGGCCGAGGATCGCGGCGTCGTGGCGCCGCACCAACTCCTCGACGCGAGCGACGTCGACCGGGTCGGCGACCTGGCGCGTGACGACGCCGCTGGTCGGCGGCTCATCGTCGAACGCGCTCGTGATCCATTCCGGATTCGCGAGCGCCATCCAGAAACTGAGCAGCACGGAGACCATTCGCTTACTTCTCTCCACCGCTCAAGGTCGAACGCAAGGTGCCGTCGCGATGGCGACGGACGTCGCGCGAGAGGCTGCCGGTCGGGTCGCCGCGGCCACCGGGCGCGAACTGCGCCGGTTCGATCGGGACGACGGCGTGGCGGATCGGCAGCGTGCCGGTGTCCGTGCCGGCGCGGATGTCCGGCGGCGTACGGTTGGCGCCGCCCTGGCGCGATTGCAGCAATCCGAGCGAAAGGAGCGTGATCGACGTGAGCACCAGCGCCGCCGCCGCGCGCGGCACATGGATCGGCCCGAACGCCCACTCGACGAGCGCCCGCCGGCGGCGCGCCGCGCGCGTCTCCGGCTCGAGCCGGCGGATCAGTCGATCGGCGAAGCTCTCGGAGGGATCGGGCGCGCTCCATGCCAGCCACAGCGATCGCGACTGACGCGCTTCGTCGCGGTGCTCGGAGCAGTCGCGGCACTGTTCGAGGTGGCGCTCGACGCGTGCCGCGAGCCACGGCTCGAGGTCGCCGGCCAGCAGGTGGTGGAGCGACGCCGTCGTTTCGGCGCATCCAGCGATCGGCCCTTCGCCGCGCACGCCGCGCAGCACTCCGTCGGCGAACTCGCCGCCGCTGCGCACGGAGGGCGCGGGCGCCCGCCACTGCAACAGCAGGTCGTCGAGCCGCTCGCTCTCGAGCAGCCATTCATGGCAGCGCACGCAGCCAGTGGCGTGGAGATCGAACGCGGCACGCATCGCGGGCTCGATCTCGTGGCGGAAGTGGATCTGCTGGCGGAAGAGGTCGCAATTCATGGCGGGGGGTAGACGACTCACGAGTGCTCTCCTTCGAGATCGAAGAGCAGATGGCGCAAGCGGAAGCGAAGCGCTTCCTTCGCGCGGTGGATTCGCGACTTGATGGTGCCTTCGGAGCAGCACGAGATGGTGGCGATCTCGGCGTAGGCGAGCCCCTCGTACTCGCGCAGCACGAAGGCGAGCTTCTGCTCGCGCGGGAGCAGGTCGACCGCGCGGGCGATGGCATCCTGCACTTCGCGCGTCGACAGTTCGTCTCCGGGGCTGCGCGTACGGGAGGCGATGGGCAGCGTTCCGCCGTCCTCCCCGGCATCGAGCGAGATGGTCGGCAGCCGTCGCCGCTTCAGCACGTCGAAGCAGTAGTTCTTGACGAAGGTGAAGACCCAGCTCGACAGCTTCGTTCCGCGCGCCAGGTCGAACTGCGGCAGCGCGCGGAATAGCTTGATGAAGATGTCCTGCGAGATGTCCTCGACCTCGGCGGAGAAGCGACTGCCGACGAGACGCCACACGGTGTGGTGGATCGGGCGCTCGTACGCTTTCACGAAGGCCCGATACGCGTCGAGGTCGCCGGCGCGGGCCAGTTCGAGGGTTGCGAGGTCGAGGTCGTCCATGCCGCCTTTCGTGGGGCGCGTCGCGCGCCGTCCCGACGGTGAAAGGTAAGAGCGAGGCGCCCGCCGGTTCCGACAGTTTTCCGTCGGAAGCGCCGGGGAGGAACTCCTTGCCCTCCGCACGCGGGCGGCGCGGCGTTGCCTCGCAGGGTCGCCCGTCGCTATCGTCCCGCCCCTTCTGGGTTTGGATCGATTCGCGGAAGGGTGGTGATGGGCCCGACGCGGTCGTTGCAGGCGATGGCTCGCGGCTTCGCGGTCGCGAGCGCACTCGGCAGCGGCTTTGCCGTCGCCGTGGTGGCTGGAGTTCTAGGTGGTCTGGCGCTCGACCGGGCGCTTGGCTTCCGGCCGATCGTCTTCACGGTGGCGCTCGGCCTCCTCGGCGGAGTGGCGGGGGGCGTGGCGGTGATCCGGACGTTGCAGGCGCTGGAACGCAGCGAGCGGCGGCGGGACAGCGGGGGCGACGGGACGGGCAGATGACGTTGCTGCTGCAGATCGTGTTCGTGGCCGCGCTCACGATGGCGCTGTTCTTCGGGACGACGAGCGTCGTGGCGCGCGTCTTGCAAATGACTCGAGAGAAAGCGCACCTCGCAGCAATGGGAGTGCGACTGTTCCTCGTGGTGCTCCTGGTCGTGCTCCTGTTGGTGAGCGGTACGGAGCATCGCATCGCGTTGGTTTTCACGGTCGGCGCGGCATCGTTCGCGGCTGCCGTGGTCGACGGCTTGCGACTCTTCCGGGCTTCGCGCGGTCGGAAACAGGAGATGAAAGGGTGATCCAGCTCGCGACCGCGCTCTTCACCCAGATCCTCGCGCCGGCGCTCCCGCTCCTCACCGTTGCGGGCGAAGGTGCCCAGCACGAGGGTGGCCACGGGGCGGTCGAGGCGGCGGGTCACGCTGCCGCCGAGGCGATGCCGTCGGCCGAGATGATGACGGGCATCTACGAGCACCTCTTCGCTCACCCGTACACCCACGAGCCCTACCTCACGCTCGGTCCGATCCCGTTCCACTTCACCAACCACAACCTCGCGCTGCTGATCGCGGCGGCAATCGTCGGGATCGCCTTCACCTGGCTCGCCCGGAAGCGCAAGTCGGACGGACTCGTCGCGCGTGGCCCGCTCCAGAACGCCCTTGAGGCGCTGGTGGCGTTCGTCAAGAACGACATGGTCTACGCCAACATCGGCGAGCACCACGGTCGCCCCTTCCTGCCGCTCTTCCTGACCCAGTTCTTCTGCATCCTGCTGATGAACCTGTTCGGCATCCTGCCGAACTTCGATTTCTTCCGCTCGATGCACTTCCCGACCACGGCCACGGCGAACTTCTGGGTCACCGGCGGGCTCGCGCTGACCACGTTCACTGCGATCCTCTACGGGGGGATCAAGGAGCAGGGGCTCGGCCACTACATCGTCGGGCTCGCGCCGCCGATCCATCTCGGCGACAGCGTCGGCATGAAGGCGATGCGACTTGCGATCCTCTGCATCATGTATCCGATCGAGGTGCTCGGCCTGATCATCAAGCCGATCGCACTCACCATTCGTCTCTTCGCGAACATGGTGGGTGGCCACCTCGCGATGCTGACGGTCTACGGCCTGATCTATCTGTTCCAGAGCTATGCGATCGGTGCGGTCGGGGTCGGGTTCAACGTCTTCCTGACCTTCCTCGAGCTCTTGGTGGCCTTCATTCAGGCCTACATCTTCACCTACCTTTCGATCCTCTTCGTCGGCGCGGCTGTCCACCCGGAGCACTGAGCGGACGGCTCGACGACTTCTGGCAACAAACAAGCACGCGCTCGCGAGAGCGCATGGCACGCGCCCGCGAGGGCGCATGGGCGGGCGCCCGAGAGGGCGCCGGACACGGAGACTCGGTGATGGACCTTCTCGTTTCGCTGGTGACCCTGGTTCAGGACGCGCCGAAGACCGAGGTCTTCAACTTCGGCCTGAAGAACGCCGCGGCGGCGATCGGCGCCGGCCTTTGCATCGTGGGCGGTGCGTCCGGCATCGCGCGCCTTGCCTCGGCGGCGATGGAGGGCATCTCCCGTCAGCCGGAGGCTGCCGGCGACATCCGTGGCGGCATGCTGCTCGCCGCGGCCCTCATCGAAGGCGTCACGCTGCTCGCGATCATCACCTGCATGCTCGCGATCTTCATGTGATCCGACCCGTCCTCCAGCACCGCTCGATCGCAGACCGTACGACCGCAGCTTTGGGCTCGCCTTGACCGGCGGGCCCGCGGAGCCTCGGCATGACCGCTTGCTCACTTTCGCTTCTCATCGACTGGGACCCGCTCAAGTACGACCCCGGAACGCTGTTCTGGACCTGGGCCGTCTTCGGGCTGGTCGCGTTCATCCTTTCCAAGGTCGCGTGGCGCCCGCTGATCGCGGCGCTCGAGACCCGCGAGAAGAAGATCGAAGAGGGGCTCGGGAAGGCGGAGCGGGCCGAGGTCGAGGCGAGGCGAGCTGCGGCCGAGACTGATGCGAAGCTGAAGGAGGCCTACATCAAGGCGGACCGCATCGTCGAGGAGACGCGGGCGCGCGGCGAGAAGCTCTCCAAGGAGCTCGAGGCCGACGCCCGTGCGCAGGCCGACAAGCTGCTGGTGCGCGCGCGCGAGGAGATCGCGCTCGCGAAACAGCAGGCGATGGAGGAGATGCGCGTGCTGGCCGTCGATCTCTCGATCGAGGCGGCCGGGACGGTGCTGGGCCGCAACGTCGGTCAGGACGACAACCGTCGACTGGCCTCCGAAGCGATCGCCCTGATGAAGCGTGGCGACTGACACCGTGACCGAACGGACCATCGCTCGCCGCTACGTCCGCGCGCTGTTCGAGCTTGCGCTCGAGCAGGGTGCGGCCGATGCCGTGCTGCAGGACCTCGAGCGCTTGTTGCAGAAGCTGGCGAGCGAGCCTGCCCTCCTCGCGACGCTGCTCGACCCGCGCGTCGAGTTGGCGGCGAAGCGCGGCGTCGCGGACCGGTTGCTGCCAGCCACGGCGCAGCCGCTCACCCGCGACTTCCTCCATTTCCTCCTCGATCGACGCCGCGAGCGGGTGCTGCCGCTCTCGGCCGAGGAGTTCGCAGGGCTGTTGCGCGAGCAACGCGGCGAAGCGGTGGCCGAGGTCGTCTCGGCTGCTCCGCTCGACGCGACCGCGCGCGCGGACCTGATCGCTCGCCTCGGCGAGCTGACTCGCAAGAAGATCACGCTGCAAGAGACGGTGGATGCGACCTTGCTCGGCGGCGTGCGCGTGAAGGTGGGATCGATGCTGCTCGACGGGTCGGCGCGACGCCGGCTCGCCGGGATGCGCGAT
Source organism: Planctomycetota bacterium (assembly GCA_031409275.1). Taxonomy (GTDB): domain Bacteria; phylum Planctomycetota; class B15-G4; order B15-G4; family SIAN01; genus SIAN01. The sequence goes on along the minus strand of JANNXA010000051.1, from coordinate 205,889 downwards.
GATCTCCTTCGCGTGGCGTTGCAATAGCCTGCTGCGTCCGCAGCGACCCCGCGTCGTCGCAGACGCCTCGATCAAAACAGGAATCAGCCGATGGATCTGAAGCCGGCGGAAGTCACCGACGTCTTGAAGCGCGAGCTCAAGAACTACCGCGCCACGTTGAAGGTCGAGAACGTCGGCACCGTCCTCTCGGTCGGTGACGGCGTCGCCCGCATCCACGGGCTCGACAAGTGCATGATGAGCGAGATCCTCGAATTCCCCGGTGGGGTGTTCGGGATGGCGCTCAACCTCGAAGAGGACAACGTCGGCGCCGTGCTCTTCGGCGCCGAGACGAAGATCAAGGAAGGCGACGAGGTCCGCACCACCGGGCGCCTGATCTCGGTACCGACCGGCGACAAGATGCTCGGTCGCGTCGTGAACGCGCTCGGCCAGCCGGTCGATGGCAAGGGGCCGATCGAGGTCGGCAAGGACGAGTGGTATCCCTGCGAGGGACGCGCGCCCAACGTCGTCGAGCGCCAGCCGGTCAAGGAACCGATGATGACCGGGATCAAGGCGATCGACGCCATGATCCCGATCGGCCGCGGCCAGCGCGAGCTGATCATCGGCGACCGCCAGACCGGCAAGACCGCGATCTGCGTCGATGCGATGCTGAACCAGAAGACGACCGACGTGATCTGCATCTACGTGGCGATCGGCCAGAAGATGTCGACCGTCAAGTCGGTCGTGCGCGCGCTCGAACAGGGCGGCGTGATGGACAAGTGCATCGTCGTCAACGCGCCGGCTTCCGACCAGGCGTCGATGCAGTTCCTCGCGCCCTTCTCGGGCTGCGCGATGGGCGAGCGCTTCCGCGACGAAGGCAAGCACGTCCTCGTGATCTACGACGACATCTACAAGCACGCGACCGCGTGGCGCCAGGTCTCGCTGCTGCTGCGTCGTCCGCCAGGGCGCGAAGCGTTCCCGGGCGACATCTTCAACCTGCACAGCCGCCTCCTCGAGCGCGCCGCGAAGATCAACATCGACGCGCCGAAGTTGAACCCGCAGTTCAAGGTCGGCGGCGGTTCGCTGACGGCGCTGCCGATCGTCGAGACGCAGGACGGCGACGTCTCGGCCTACATCCCGACCAACGTCATCTCGATCACCGACGGCCAGATCTTCCTCGAGACCGACCTTTTCAACTCGGGCATCCGACCGGCCGTGAACTCCGGCATCTCGGTGTCGCGCGTCGGCGGTTCGGCGCAGACGGCGGGCATGAAGAAGGTCGCCGGCGGTCTGCGCCTCGGCCTTGCGCAGTACCGAGCGCTCGCCGCCTTCGCGCAATTCGGCTCCGATCTCGATGCCGCCACGCAGGCGCAGCTGACCCGTGGCGAGCGGCTCACCGAGCTGCTCAAGCAGGGGCAGTACCAGCCGATGGCGATGGAGAAGCAGGTCGTGTCGGTCTACGCCGGATCGAGCGGCGCGCTCGACTCCTTCCCGACGGCATCGGTGGGAGCGTTCGAGAAGGGGCTGCACCGCTTCCTCGAGGATCGCTACCCGACGGTGCTGACGCGGCTGCGCGACGAGAAGAAGCTCGCCGACGACGTGAAGGCGCAGCTCGACACGGCGATCGCCGAGTTCAAGCAGCAGTTCCGGGCGAGCTGACGCATGGCTCAAGGCATGAAGGAGCTGCGGCGCCGCATCCGCAGCGTGACTTCGATCCAGAAGATCACGCGCGCGATGGAGATGGTCGCGACCACGCGCCTGCGTCGCATGCAGACCAAGGCGGAAGGGGCGCGCCCCTACGCCGACGCCATCAAGGGCTTCAGCGCGCTGCTCGCCGGCAGCGGCTCGAAGCTCTCCTCGCCGTTGACGCAGCAGCGCGAAAAGGTCGGGCGCATCGCGATCGTGGTGATCGGCTCCGACCGCGGCCTGTGCGGCGCGTACAACGCCAACGTCTTCCGCAAGCTCTCGCTGTTCCTGTCCGACAAGAAGGAGCTGCCGTTCGACCTCTTCACGGTCGGCAAGAAGGCGCGCGTCCACTACGCGCGACGCCTCCCGATCAAGGAGGCGTATCCCGACGAGGTCGAGAAGCTCGGCTTCCGGCGCGCTCGCGAGATCGCCCGCCAGATGACGGAGCTCTTCCTCAAGGGAAGCGCCAACGGCGGCGTCGACGAGGTCCATGTCGTCTACACGCGCTTCGTTTCGGTGGGGCGGCAGGTGACCACGATCGATCGGCTGCTGCCCATCGTCGCGGATGCTCCCGCTCCTGCTCCTGCTGGGGCGAAGAGCGAGGCGGGCAAGCCGGCCGCCGGCGCCGCCGCGACTTCGAACGACTCGGCGATGCTGCTCGAGCCGTCGCCGCAGGAACTGTTCGACGTGCTGATGCCCAAGAGCCTGGCGATGCGGGTGTTCGCGGCCTTGCTCGACTCGATGGCGTCGGAGCAGGCGGCTCGCCGCATCGCGATGAAGGCGGCGACCGATGCCGCCGGCGACATGATCGGCACGCTGACGCGCAAGTACAACCGCGCGCGCCAGGAGACGATCACCAAGGAACTGCTCGACATCATCGGCGGCGCAGAGGCGCTGGCATGAGCGGCTGCGGGGCTCGACTGCTTCGTCGGCTGGGCTCGTTGGCTCCTTTCGGAGCCAGACTTCGCCACACGCCTCCTCGCATTCGAGCCTCCTCGCTCGCTCATGCGGGTGGCGGGGCGGCAACGCAGGTCGGATTCGAGAACGAGTTGACCGGGAATCGGAGCAAGCGATGAACAAGGGACACGTGCTCGAAGTGGTCGGACCGGTCGTGGACGTGAAGTTCGCGGCGGGACAGTTGCCGGCCATCTACAACGCGCTCAAGCTCGATGAGGCGGCGCGCAACCTGCACATCACCTTCGAGGTCGCGGCGCACCTCGGCGACGAGGTCGTCCGCTGCATCTCGATGGCGTCGACCGACGGCCTCGTCCGCGGAATGGAGGTCGTCGACACCGGCGCACCGATCACGATCCCGGTCGGCGAACCGTGCCTCGGTCGACTGTTCAACATGCTCGGCGAGGCGATCGACGGCAAGGGACCGGTGAACAACACCGAGACCATGCCGATCCACCGTCCCGCGCCGACCTTCGAAGACCAGATGCCGGTCTCGGAGATCTTCGAGACGGGAATCAAGGTCATCGACCTGCTCTGCCCGTTCGCCAAGGGCGGCAAGATCGGCCTCTTCGGCGGCGCCGGCGTCGGCAAGACCGTGCTGATCCAGGAGCTGATCCACGCCATCGCGACCGAGCACGGCGGCTACTCGGCATTCGCCGGCGTCGGTGAGCGCACCCGCGAAGGCAACGACCTCTACCTCGAGATGTCCGAGTCGGGCGTCCTCGCGAAGACCTGCCTCATCTTCGGCCAGATGAACGAGCCGCCGGGCGCGCGCCTCCGCGTCGCGCTCACCGCGCTCACGATGTGCGAGTACTTCCGCGACGTGAAGGGGCAGGACGTGCTCCTCTTCGTCGACAACATCTTCCGCTTCGTGCAGGCCGGTTCCGAGGTGTCGGCGCTCCTCGGCCGCATGCCGAGCGCCGTCGGTTACCAGCCGACGATGGCGTCCGAGATGGGCGCGTTGCAGGAGCGCATCACCTCGACCCGCAAGGGCTCGATCACCTCGCTGCAGGCGATCTACGTCCCGGCCGACGACTACACCGACCCGGCGCCGGTTGCGACCTTCACCCACCTCGACTCGACCATTCGTCTCGAGCGCTCGATCGCCGAGCTCGGCATCTACCCGGCCGTCGATCCGCTGCGCTCCACGTCGCGCATGCTCGATCCGCAGTACGTCGGTCAGGAGCACTACGAGCTCGCGCGCAAGGTCCAGGAGACGCTGCAGCGTTACAACGACCTGAAGGACATCATCGCGATCCTCGGCATGGAAGAGCTGTCGGACGACGACCGCCTCACCGTGCAGCGCGCCCGCAAGATGCAGCGCTTCATGTCGCAGCCGTTCTTCGTGGCCGAGCAGTTCACCGGGTCGCCGGGTCGCTACGTCAAGCGCGAGGACACGGTGCGCTCCTTCAAGGAGATCATCGACGGCAACTGCGACCAGCTGCCGGAGCAGGCCTTCTACATGGCCGGTGCCATCGAGGAGGTCCGCCAGAACGCGGCCAAGCTCGGCGCGAAGGTCTGATCGGTCATGGCGCAAACGCCCTTCGACTTCGAGGTGATCACGCCCGACGGCTCGTCCTATCGAGGCCGCGTGACCTCGCTCAAGCTGCCCGGCAAGAAGGGGAGCTTCGGCGTGCTGGCGCGTCACGCGCCGCTCGTCGCCGCGCTCGATGCCGGCCTGCTGCGGCTGCGCGGCGAGGATGGCAAGGAGCGGATCTTCGCGGTGGGCGAGGGGTTCGTCGAAGTGCGCCGCACCGGCGTGCGTGTGCTCGTCGACTTCTGCAACAGCAGGAAGCAGATCGATGCGGCGCGCGCCGCGAAGGCGCAGCAGCGCGCCAAGGATCGGCTGCGCGACCGCGGCAGCAAGGTCGATCACGCCCGCGCGGAAGCGGCGTTGCGTCGCTCGCTGGTTCGCCTCTCCGCCGCGCAGTTCCCGGGCCTCGAGTAGTCCGCGCCGTCGGCCGCGCCCACCTCGGGCGCTATGCTCCGCGCCCTTTCGCAGGAGCGCGGAGATGAGCGACGGCGGCACCGCCTTCACGCGGCGGACCCACACGTGCGGCGAGCTGCGGCTCGAGCACGTGGGCCAGCGGGTCACGCTGAACGGCTGGATCCACACCACTCGCGACCACGCGCATTTCGTCTTCGGCGACCTGCGCGATCGTTACGGTCTGACTCAGGTCTTCTTCGGCGATGCCGATCCACGGCTCCTCGCCGATGCACAGTCGCTGCGCCCCGAGGACGTCGTGGCCGTCAGCGGCCTTGTGCGCGCGCGTCCCGCAGAGAACGTCAATGCCGACCGCGTGACCGGCGCCGTCGAGCTCGCCGCCGATCGCCTCGAGATCCTGAACCGCTCGCGCACCCCGCCCTTCGAGATCCGCGACGAAGCGAAGGTCTCCGAGGAGGTGCGCCTCAAGTACCGCTACCTCGACCTGCGCCGGCCGCAGATGCAGCGCAACCTGATGTTCCGCCATCGTTTCATGCAGGCGATCCGCAACGACTTCACTCGCCAGCAGTTCGTCGAGGTCGAGACGCCCTTCCTGACCAAGGCGACCCCGGAAGGCGCGCGCGAGTACTTCGTGCCGAGCCGCCTCTATCCCGGCCATTGCTACGCGCTGCCGCAATCGCCGCAGATCTTCAAGCAGCTCTTGATGGTGGCGGGCTACGACAAGTACTTCCAGATCGCGCGCTGCATGCGCGACGAAGACCTGCGCGCCGATCGCCAGCCCGAGTTCACCCAGCTCGACCTCGAGATGAGCTTCCCCGACGAGGAGCTGATCTTCGCGACGGTCGAGTCGGCGGTCGCGCACGCCATCAAGGAGTCGACCGGAATCGCGGTGCCGCAACCGTTCCGGCGCATCACCCACGCCGAGTCGATGCTGCGCTATGGCTGCGACAAGCCCGATCTGCGCAACGCGTTGCAGATCGCCGATGTCAGCGCCGAAGCGAAGAGCAGCGACTTCAAGATCTTCCGCGGCGCGGTCGACGCGGGTGGCGTCCTGCGCGGCCTGCGCGTGCCCGGTGGCGAGGCGATGTCCCGGAAGGAGATCGAGGCGCTCGAAGGCAAGGCGAAGGAGCTCGGCGCGAAGGGGCTGGCGTGGACCAAGCTCGATGCCACGGGCAAGGCCGCGGGCGGCGTGGCGAAGGGGCTCGAGGACCCAGCCGGCAAGGCGATCCTCGCCCGGCTCGGCGCGCTGCCGGGCGACCTGCTGCTGTTCGTGGCCGACCGGCTGAAGGTCGCGTGCGCGGCGCTCGCGGAAGTCCGCCGCCAGCTCGGCGAACGTTTCGGCGGCGTGAAGAAGGGAACGCTCGAGCTGTGCTGGGTCGTCGAGTTCCCGCTGTTCGAGTACGACGAAGACGAGAAGACGTGGAAGGCGGCTCACCACCCGTTCACGACGCCCATCGAGAAGTACCCGGGTCAGATCACCGCCGAGCCAGGCGCCGTCAGCGCGCGTGCCTACGACCTGGTGATGAACGGATGGGAGCTCGGCTCCGGGTCGATCCGCATCCACGATCGCGCGCTCCAGCAGCGCGTGTTCGATGCCGTCGGGCTCGCACCCGAGGCGGCGCAGCGCAAGTTCGGCTTCATGCTCGAGGCCTTCGAGTACGGCGCACCGCCGCACGGCGGCATCGGCATCGGGCTCGATCGACTGATCGCGCTGCTGCTCGAAGCCGACAACATCCGCGAAGTGATCGCATTCCCGAAGACGGCGACGGCGGTCTGCCTCATGACCGGCGCGCCGACGCTCGCCGACGAACGCGCGACGCGTGACCTGAAGCTCCGCTTCGACCTGCCGCCGGTTCCCTGATCCCCGTCCCTGATCCCCCGTTCCCCGATTTCACGAGAGCGACGAGAACGCCATGGCCGCAACGATCCGCGTGACCCTGCCCGACGGCAAGGTGCTCGAACCTGAACGAGGCGTGAACCTCGGCGTCCTGGCGCGAACGATCGCCATCTCGCTGGGCAAGAAGGCGATCGCCGCGGTGGTCGACGGGACGGTGATGGACCTCCATCGCAGCCTCGACGCCGACGCCAAGGTGCGCTTCGTCACCGAGGCCGACCCGGAAGCGCAGGACGTGGTGCGCCACTCGTGCGCCCATCTGCTCGCGCAGGCGGTCAAGCGCCTCTATCCCGAGGCGAAGTTCGGCGTCGGGCCGGTGATCGAGAACGGCTTCTACTACGACATGGAGCTGCCGCGTCAGCTCGAGCCCGAGGATCTCGAGAAGATCGAGGCGGAGATGAAGGCGGCGGCGGCCGCCGACTTCCCGTTGTCCCGATCGGTCCTGTCGCGGGAAGCGGCGCTCGCGTGGGCGAACGAACGCCACGACCCCTACAAGCGCGAGCTGATCGAAGGGCTCGCCGCCGACGCCTCGATCAGCTTCTACACGCAGGGCGAGTTCACCGACCTCTGCACCGGTCCGCACGTGCCGTCCACGGGCCGCATCAAGCACTTCAAGCTGCTGTCGATCGCGGGCGCCTATTGGCGCGGCGACGAGAAGCGGCCGATGCTGCAGCGCATCTACGGCACCGCGTTCGTCGATGCCAAGTCGCTCGAAGAGCACCTGAAGGCGCGCGAAGAAGCGGTGCGCCGCGACCACCGCAAGGTCGGCAAGGAACTCGGCCTCTTCATGTTCCATCCGCTCGCGCCGGCGAGCCCCTTCTTCATGCCCAAGGGCGCCTGGCTCTACAACGCGTTGATCGCCTACGTGCGCAGCCTCTACGTCGAGTTCGGCTACCAGGAAGTGATCACTCCGCAGATCTTCGCGACCGAGCTCTTCAAGATCTCGGGGCACTACGACAACTACAAAGAGAACATGTACTTCACCGAGGCGGAGGATCGGGAGTTCGGCGTCAAGCCGATGAACTGCCCCGCCCATGCGCTGATGTTCGCCGGCAAGGGGCGCAGCTATCGCGAGTTGCCGCTGCGATTCGCCGACTTCGGCCGCCTCCATCGTTTCGAGCGCAGCGGCGTCGTCGCCGGCCTGACCCGCGTGCGCACCTTCGCGCAGGACGATGGTCACATCTTCATGGCACCGGAGAGCATCGGCGCCGAGATCGAGAACTGCTTCGCGCTGCAGCGGCGGATCTACAAGGACCTCGGGCTTCCCGATCCGACCGTCCTGGTCGGCACGCGCCCGGCGAAGTCGGTCGGTTCCGACGAGCTCTGGAAGAAGGCGGAGAGCACGCTGTTCGAGCAGCTCGACCGCCTCGGCCAGAAGTACACGCTGAACCCGGGCGACGGCGCCTTCTACGGACCGAAGATCGACTTCCAGGTGCGCGACGCCATCGGACGCGCGTGGCAGCTCTCGACGTTCCAGCTCGATTTCAACCTCGGCGAGCGCTTCGACCTGCACTTCAACGCGCAGGATGGAACGGTCAAGCGGCCGGTCGTGGTCCACCGCGCGATGCTCGGGTCGCTCGAGCGCTTCATCGGCGTCTACCTCGAGCACACGGCGGGCAGCCTGCCGCTGTGGCTCTCGCCGGTGCAGGTGAAGGTGGTGCCGGTGGCGGAGGAGGTCCTTCCCTACGCCCGCGACGTCGGAGCGCGGCTCCAGGCCGCCGGTCTGCGCGTCGAGGTCGACGATCGCACCGACAAGATGGGGGCGAAGATTCGCGACGCGTCGCTCGAGAAGGTGCCCTACATCCTCGTCCTCGGGGCGCGCGAGCGCGACACGGGCGCCGTCGCCGTGCGCGCCCGGGGCGCCGGCGACCAGGGGGCGCAGCCGTTCGAGGCGTTCCTGGCTCGGCTCCTGGGCGAAGTGGCCGCGAAGAGCTGAGGGCGGGATCGCCTCCAGCGGAGGGGGTGCGGCGGGGCGCAGCGAGGTCCGACGCGGCGACACCTTGATCCCCGAGGGGGGCGCCCCTAGGATGCCGCGCCCGTTTCGCCAGGGCGAAGCGGATCGATTGACCCGCGGGCTCAACTGAGCTTCCTCGTGCTTCCCCTGAGTGCACTCGGGGCGAGGTGGCTCAAGCTGACCGCGGGTTGCGTTTTGGGTGTTCGGAGGGACGGCGTACGTCAGCGCATCAGTACCGAATCAACGACATGATCCGCATCCGCCAGGTGCGGTTGATCGACGACGCCGGCGCCATGGCTGGCGTGGTCGACACCGAAGTGGCGCGGCAGATGGCGTACGAGAAGGGACTCGACCTCGTTGAGGTCTCGCCCGACGCGCGACCGCCCGTCTGCAAGATCATGGACTACGGCAAGTTCCTCTACACGCTGAAGAAGAAGGAGCACGATTCCAAGCGCAAGCAGCACAAGGTCGAGCTCAAGGAGATTCGGCTGCGGCCGAAGATCGCTGAGCACGACGTGAGCTACAAGGCGAAGCAAGCGCGCGACTTCCTCCTCGAAGGCGACCAGGTCCAGGTCACGATGCTGTTCCGTGGCCGCGAGATGTCCCACATGGACGTCGCGAAAGTGGTCATGGACGCCTTCATCGTGAAGCTGGCCGACGTTTCGAAAGTCGATCGACCGCCGAAGATGGAGGGGCGTCGCCTCTCGCTCTTGTTGCGCTCGACCGCACCGCCGAAACCGGAACCGAAGAAGGGCCACGGCGACGATGCCGAGGGCCACGAGACGAAGAAGCACGCGAAGCAAGACGAGAAGAAGCAGGACGAGAAACCGACCACCCCAGCAGAGAACCAAGTCCACCAGGCCGAGATCGTGCAGGCTGCCGAAGAGATTCGGCCGCCGACGGCGATTGCTCCTCCGGCTCCCTGAGCCGGACGCTTCCCGCCCCACGGACCCCTCGCGCCCTCGGAGGTATGTGTCGTGCCGAAGATGAAGACCAAGAAGTCGCTGAAGCGCCGGATCAAAGTGACCGGTACCGGCAAACTCATGCACTTCCGTGAAGGGCGCCGCCACCTGATGTCGGGCAAGCGCTCCAAGCGTCGTCGCAAGCTGCGGCGTCCGAAGGAAGTGCCGAAGCACTACTACAAGTCGTACATGCAGCTGTTGAGCCCGAGCCTCTGAGTCGGCGCTACGTCCGCCGTTCCAGATCGATTCGTTGGAGTAAGTAGACATGCCGCGCGTTCGAAGCGTCGTGACCCGTCTCAAGCGCCGCAAGCGCCTGATGAAGCGGGTGAAGGGCTTCCGGGGAAGCCTGCACAAGAAGAAGCGTCAGGCGCGTGCGTTCGCGATCCGTGCGGATCGCTACGCGTACCGCGACCGGCGCAACAAGAAGCGCGACTTCCGTCGGCTCTGGATCACGCGCATCTCTGCTGCGTTGACCAACCGAGGGATCTCGTACTCGCAGTTCATGCACGGCCTGAAGCGGGCCGAGGTCATGGTGAACCGGAAGGTCCTCGCGGCGATCGCCATCGAGGCTCCTGGCCAGTTCGACGAGTTCGTCGCCAAGGCAAAGGCCGCCATCGCGGCCTGATCGCCGCGTTCGCCCGCTCCGGATTCGCCCCTCGCAGCGCGGCCCGAAGGTTCGCGGGGCGAGTCCGGACGGGGGACATGAGCGAGCAGATCCTTCAGGCGATTACCGCGATCGAGGCGCAGGCACGCGCCGCGGTCGCCGTTGCGGCTTCGCTCGAGGCGCTTCAGGCGATCGAGCGCGACGTGCTCGGCAAGACCGGGCAGCTCTCGCAGATCCTGCGCGGCCTGAAGGATCTCGACGACGCCGGCCGCAAGTCGGTGGGTCAGGCGGGCAACGTCGCCAAGCGCCAGGTCGAGGCGGAGCTCGCCGCTCGCAAGGCGGCACTCGAATCGGCGGCAGTCTCCGCCGCCCTCGCCGCCGATCGCATCGATCCGACGCAGCCAGCGCCGCGGCGCGCCGTCGGCCATGAACACCCGGTCAAGTCGGTGCTGCGCGAGCTCGAGGAGCTGTTCGATTCGATGGGCTTCACGGTCGTCGATGGGCCCGAGATCGAGACGGACTTCTTCAACTTCGAAGCGCTGAACATCCCGCCGCACCATCCGGCGCGCGACACCCAGGACACCTTCTACGCCGAGGGTGGCGCGGTCCTGCGCACGCACACTTCGGGGATGCAGGTTCGCGCGATGCGCAAGTTCGGCGCGCCGTTGCGGGTCGTGGCACCCGGCCGCGTGTTCCGCAACGAGACGCAGGATGCGTCGCACGAGCACACCTTCCACCAGCTCGAGGGGCTCGTCGTCGACGAGGGGATCTCGGTCGCGCACCTGAAGGCGGTGCTCGACGAGATGCTCGCGCGGCTCTTCGGTGAGCGGGTTGCGACGCGATTGCGGCCGCACCACTTCCCGTTCGTCGAGCCGGGGCTCGAACTCGACTTCCAGTGCCGGCTCTGCGCTGGCAGAGGTTGTGCGACGTGCAAGGGCAGCGGCTGGATCGAGCTGTGCGGCTGCGGCATGGTCCATCCGAAGGTGCTGCAGGCGGGAAACATCGATCCGGAGCGATTCACCGGTTTCGCGTTCGGACTCGGGATCGATCGGCTCACGATGATGCGGCATGCGATCTCCGACATCCGTTGGGTGATGTCGGGCGACCTGCGCTTCCTGGAGCAGTTCTGAGATGAAGCTCTCGTTGCGCTGGCTGGCGGACCATGTCGATCTCGACGGGCTCGATCCCGACGAGATCGCGCGCAAGCTCACGATGAAGACGGCGCTGATCGAGGGGATCGAGCGACGCGGCGCCGGCCTCGAACAGGTCAAGGTCGGACACGTCCTCGAGCGCGAAAAGCACCCGAACGCCGACCGACTCTCCTGCTGCCGCGTCGATGCCGGAGCTGGGCCGATCGAAGTCGTCTGCGGTGCGCCCAACGTGGCCGCCGGACAGAAGATCGCCTACGCACCGGTCGGCTGCACGCTGCCCAACGGGCTCACGCTCGAGGCGCGCAAGATCCGCGGCCAGCTCAGCAACGGGATGATCTGCTCCACCGATGAACTCGGGCTCGGGGGCGGGCATGACGGCATCCTCGTCCTTCCGGACGATGCGCCCGTCGGGGCGCCGTTCGCCGACTATTGGGGGGTGCGCGACAGCGTGCTCGAGATCGACAACAAGTCGATCACCCACCGCGCGGATCTGTGGGGGCACTACGGTTTCGCGCGCGAACTCGCGGCGATCTTCGGCCGCGGGCTGAAGCAGCTGCCGGTCGACGCCGCGCTGCGCCCCGATCCATCCTCCTTTCCGGTTCGCATCGACGACCCGGTCGGGTGTCCGTGCTACCTCGCGCTCCGGATCGAGATCGACTCGGTGCCGCCGACGCCGCCGTGGATGGCGCGTCGACTCGAAGCCGCAGGGATGCGTCCGTTGTCGCTCCTCGTCGATCTCAGCAACTACGTGATGCTCGAGATCGGCCAGCCGACTCATCCCTTCGACGAGGAGAAGTTGCGCGGACGCAAGGTCGTCGTTCGGCGCGGGCGGCCCGGCGAGAAGCTGACCACGCTCGATGGCGTGGTGCGCGACCTCGATGGCGAAGACCTCGTGATCGCCGACGGTGAACGTGCGATCGCCATCGCGGGCGTGATGGGGGGCCACGAGAGCGAGGTCGGTCCGACGACTCGACGGCTGCTGCTCGAATCGGCGAGTTTCGAGGCGGCGCGCGTGCGCAAGACCTCGTCCCGACTCGGATTGCGCAGCGAGGCGGTCGCGCGCTTCGAGAAGACGCTCGACGCGGCGTTGCCCGAACAGGCGCTGCGACGGTACGCGTGGCTGCTGAAGCAGATCGCGCCGGCGGTGCGCGTGCAGCCGGGATTCGCCGCGGCGGGCGGCTCGCATCCGCGCACGCCGTCGGTCGCGCTGCGGCCGTCGCGTGCGCGCGCGAAGCTCGGGATCGAGCTCTCCGACGCGGAGATCGCGTCGCAGCTGCAGTCGATCGGATTCGAGGTGCGCGTCGACGGTGAGCGCCTCGCGGTCACCGTTCCGTCGCATCGGTCACGGCGCGACGTCACGAACGAGGACGACCTGATCGAGGAGGTGGGCCGTCTTTCGGGCTACGAGCGCATCGAGCCGTCCTTGCCTCGACTCGCCGTGAAGCCGCCAATGATCGCGCCGGCGCGGGCCATCGAGCGCCGACTGGTGCGCACGCTGGTGGACGAGTGCGCCTACGCGGAGACGCTTGGATATTCCTTCGCCACCGACCGCCACGTCGAGCTCTACCACGGCGGCGACACGGGCGGCCCATTCGTCAAGTTGCGCAACTCGCTGACCGTCGATTCGACGCGGATGCGTCGGAGCCTCGCTCCCGGGCTGCTCGATGCCGCCCGGCGGAACCTCGCCGAATTCGATGACGTGCGACTGTTCGAATGCGGGCGCGAGTACCACCCGCTGCCGGCGGCCGAGAACGACGGGTTACCGCACGAGCGGCGTGTCGCCGCGCTGCTGCGCTGCGAGCGAAACGCCGACGCGGAAGCGCTGGTGCTTCAGCTTCGAGGCGACGTCGAACGCTGCCTCGCCCGCCTCGGAGTCGCCTGGCAGGGGCGCACGGCGGTCGCTCCTCCGCCGTTCGCCCATCCTGGCCGCGCGATCGAGGTGGTGGTCGAGGGAGCCGTCGTCGGAGTGCTCGCCCAGCTCCATCCCGAAATGGCGCGGCGCTTCGACATCAACGAGCGCGCCGCCTTGGCCGAGCTCGACCTCGAGAAGCTGGCGACCGTTGCGCGCTCGGTGCGGCGAATGCGCTCCCTGTCGACGTTCCCACCGACCCGTCGCGATCTGGCGTTGATCACGCCCGACGGGATCGAAGTCGCGACGGTCGAGCAGGTGATTCGTTCCGCGGCCGGGGGGCCGCTGCTGTCGATCGAGCTGTTCGACGTCTACCGAGGCAAGGGGATCGAGCCCGGCCAGCGGTCGCTCGCGTTCCGACTCGTGTACCGCGTCGACGATCGCACCTTGACCGACGCCGAGATCGAGCCGATCCAGCAGCGCATCGTCGCCAGCCTTGCCGCGCGAGGCATCCGACTGCGGAGCTGACGCGCGAGCGGAGCCTTGATCGAGGGCTATATTCGGCGCGTCGGCGCACCAGGCGGTTCGCGGGTGAGTCGACGGCAATGATCGAAGCACCTCTGCCGTGTTCGACGCTCGCGTCAATTCTTTGACCTTGACGAATCAACTTGGGAGCCGACTCCTCGGCAGCAAGTCCAGCCGTCCTACCTTGAGACGGACTTCTTCGCGAGCCGGGTAGGCGCCCACCTCGTTGTCGGGTTCAAAGTTCGCACCATGGGCGACGGCACTCAGGCGGAGGTCTTTTTTCGAAGGGCGGAGTTGGGGCAGGTGCCCGAATCGGCGCTGCGAACCGTCGTGGATGCGGGGGTGGCTAGCCGGCGCCGCCACGGTTGCTAGATTCCCGCCGCTTCGTCGACGTCGGTCGGCGGCAGTGCGAGACTCATCCGTGGTGGGGTGGGATTCGCGACAAGCGCGAGGGAGGGGCGGTCATGCGGACGTGGCTGGTGGCGTTGTTGTTGATCGGGGTTGGGACCGCGGGCGCGATGAAGATGTGGCGCCGCGACGCGGAGCCGCCATCGTCGCCGACCGCGAACAAGGTCGACGACGCCGGTCGCGAAGAGGTCGAGACTTCCGACGCTGCGGACGCGCCGATCGTCGATGGCGACGAACTCCCCGAAGCCGACGCGCCACAGGCGATCGCGGCCGAACTCGAATCGTCGGTGACACCGATCGCGACGCCAGCGAAAGACGAAGACCGACCCGGCGGCGCGGTCACGCTCGCCGAAGGAGAGGCTCGCCAGAAGGCGGCCTCGCTCGTCGATCAGGCGGCGAAGAGCAACAACCCGATCGAGCAGGCGCGCCTGCTCACGGACGCGTTGAAGAGCGGCGCGCTCGATCGTGCCGCTGACGAGAAGGCGTACCTGGCCCTTGTCGAGGCGAATCAACGCGGGCTGCTGAACCCACGGATCGATGACCTCTGCATGCGGGTCGAAGTGAAGAAGGGCGACAGCTTGTGGGCCATCTGCAAGCGCGCCGAGAAAGAGGGCCACGTCACGGTCACTCCGGGCCTGGTGCGACTGCTGAACGGATTGACGGGCGACAACATCTACCCCGGCGCGAAGCTCAAGATCCCGAACGTCCCGGTCTCGATCGTCGTCGAGAAGTCGAAGTTCCGCCTCGACGTCTTCATCGGCGACTTGATGTTGCGACGCTTCCAGGTGGGGCTCGGCAAGAACAACAAGACTCCAGAGGGCGACTTCAAGATCAAGACTCGCCTGACTGATCCGATGTGGATCAAGCCAGGTGTTGGTCCGCTGCCGCCCGAAAACCCGGAGAACATCCTCGGGACCCGTTGGCTCGGGTTCGCGGAAAAGGAAGGCTTTCCGGAAGCGGCGACGTTTGGCATCCACGGCACGCGCGATGACGACTCGATCGGCACCGAGTCTTCGAACGGCTGCGTGCGCATGCACAATCGCGAGGTGGAAGAGCTCTTCGAGTGGATCTCGGAAGGCGTGGTGGTGACGATTCGCGCCTGAGAGCTCCGAGCCGAATGAACGCGTCGCGCCGCGAGACCGCGTGCGGGCGCTCGACACCGCCGAAGTCACGGGTCGCCGCAGCCGGTCGAAGGCAGCGGGCATTCAACTCGTCGCTCTGAATCGATCGACTTTTCCGCGTGGCCAAGCCGGCTGCTCGCATCTGCGGGCAGCCGGCTTCGTTTTCATCGACAGCGGCGTCGCGGCGGGACCCAGGACTCAGGCGCAGCGCATCGTCCGCGGGCCGCTGTTGCGGACCGTCGGCCCGCCCCCGCTAGAGCGCGGAGCAAGATCCCGGTCGTGATCGAAGCGCGACCGAAGGGCACGGAAGGCCGCTGAAACTTCGCTTTCGCTTCGGCGGCGCTGCGAAGCGCGGCATCGCGGCCGAGGCTCAGCGGGGATCGTGAACGAGGCGTGATCGTGGGTCGTGGGGAGGCCTGCAGCGACTTTCGAGGCCTCGCGCCAAGAGACGCTCGATTCGCCGCCGATGGCCCCAGGTCGCCGCCCGGAGAGGCGTTCGCGGCACTGGAGGCCTCCTTCGAGCAGGTGCCTGTTGGACCGTCTCGACGACTCTCCGGAGAGCGGGCAACTAACTTCCCCAACGCCCCGCATCAAAACCCACGAGCCTACGACGCGGGGATTTCTCCGGGAGGCGGCACGGCCGCGCTGCGGCAGTTCGAAAGAAAACTAGGGCGCGCCAGCGGAAAGGGAGCAGGCACGACCACTTCAGCCCCTAGGCGCGATCGGGAGCGCCGACGGCGCGTTCCACCGACTCAGAGTCGCCCGGAGCCGGCGCTGCGAGCAGTTGGCGAGGGCGCGGGATGGGCGGCCGCCAACGCGCCCCGCGACCCAGCTCAACCACTCGGGGGCGGAACCGCAGGATCGAAATCGACTGAGCCGATCGGTCGCTGCGCGACGAGAGCGCGGCTCGCGGTCGGCGTCGGGACCGTCAGCCTGGCGGTGCGGATCAGCGCTTCGAATCACACGTCGTCGGCCGCCCGCGGGTGGTTTCCGCTGCGGTTGGTCGACCTCGAAGCGTCGAACGCGAGTCCCGGCCCGCCGTCCCGACCGGGCAGCGACCAGACTCGCCCAAAGAGTCCACCTTCGACGGCGTTCACCAGACGGAGGCTCCGCCGTCGCGCAAAGGGGCGATCGAAGCGCAGCCGCGGGGCGCGCGTGCGTCACCGAGTCGAAGCGCGATCGATCGAACGGCTCGGTACGGCGGGCGCCCACTCGTGGAGCAGACAGGCCCAGAGCTAGAGCGAGGATCTCCCGCGTCGGCGCGCCAGGTTCTGAGTCGAACGGGCGCATCCGAGCGAGCGGCGGGACCGGCGGGTGCCGCCGTTGAGAAGCCCCGCCGGGCCACGCTCGAACTCGGGGCTGGGAGAGAGGGGCTGGGAGAGAGCCTCGCCCCGGTCCGCAGGCCGGGCTCGACCGGCGCGGCTGCCGGCAACGCGGATGGTTCGGAATCCGAAAATCAGACGCCGCCGCAGGGCCAAAAAAAAATAATGACCCTCTTGAACGAAGCGCGTTGGGGCTTACAGTATCCGCCCCGCTGAAGACCGAAGAGGCGCCCTAACGGGTGCAACGCGTGTCACGCACGCGCTCCTCGATCTCAGCAAACCGCCCCGGGAAAGGGGTGGTCGGCCAAAGCGGCCGCGACAAGATCTTTGACAGACAGGGAAGCCTGACCTTTGAGTGCTGAATGCCGCACTCTCGTGCGAAGCCTCGTGCTTTGCTCAGAGTGCCGCGACCGAGCTACGCGCGGTCCCTTTGCAGGGTCGTGCGTGGCTCACAAGAATTAAATACAGAATCAAATTCACAAAGAAAACTTTGACGAGTTTGATCCTGGCTCAGAGCGAACGCTGGCGGCGTGGATTAGGCATGCAAGTCGAACGGGATTACGGCCGCAAGGTCGTGATTCAGTGGCGAAAGGGCGAGTAATACATCGATCATCTGCCCCAGGGACCGGAACAACACTTGGAAACGAGTGCTAATACCGGATAGCCCAGCAATGGTAAACGGCGGGGACCGCAAGGCCTGCCGCCCAGGGAGGAGTCGATGGCCTATCAGCTAGTTGGTGAGGTAACGGCTCACCAAGGCAAAGACGGGTAGCCGGACTGAGAGGTTGGTCGGCCGCACTGGGACTGGGACACTGCCCAGACTCCTACGGGAGGCTGCAGTCGAGGATCTTCCGCAATGGGGGCAACCCTGACGGAGCGACGCCGCGTGCAGGATGAAGGCCTTCGGGTCGTAAACTGCTGTCACACGTTATGAAACTGCACGAATTAATACTTCGTGCCCTGACAAAGGCGTGAAAGGAAGCCACGGCTAACTTCGTGCCAGCAGCCGCGGTAAGACGAAGGTGGCTAGCGTTGCTCGGAATTACTGGGCATAAAGCGCGCGTAGGTGGTTCTGTAAGCGAGGGATGAAATCCCATGGCTCACCCATGGAACTGTCTCTCGAACTGCAGGGCTTGAGGACGGGAGGGGAGAGTGGAATTCCCGGTGTAGCGGTGAAATGCGTAGATATCGGGAGGAACGCCGGTGGCGAAAGCGACTCTCTGGCCCGTTTCTGACACTGAGGCGCGAAAGCTAGGGGAGCAAACAGGATTAGATACCCTGGTAGTCCTAGCTGTAAACGATGGGCACTGGGTAGAGGGGGCGTCGATACCCTCTTTGCCGAAGCAAATGTGTTAAGTGCCCCGCCTGGGGAGTACGGTCGCAAGGCTAAAACTCAAAGGAATTGACGGGGGCTCACACAAGCGGTGGAGCATGTGGTTCAATTCGAAGCAACGCGAAGAACCTTACCCGGGTTTGAAATTCACGGATGGGTCTGGTGAAAGCTAGATACCCTACCCGCAAGGGTGAAACGTGGACAGGTGTTGCATGGCTGTCGTCAGCTCGTGTCGTGAGATGTCGGGTTAAGTCCCTCAACGAGCGAAACCCTTGTCTTTAGTTGCCAACGGTTCGGCCGGGGACTCTAGAGAGACTGCCGTTGTGAAAACGGAGGAAGGTGGGGACGACGTCAAGTCATCATGGCCTTTATGTCCGGGGCTACACACGTGCTACAATGGTCGGTACAAAGGGATGCTAAGCCGCGAGGTAGAGCAAACCCCAGAAAGCCGGCCCCAGTTCAGATTGGAGGCTGCAACCCGCCTCCATGAAGATGGAATCGCTAGTAATCGCGGATCAGCTACGCCGCGGTGAATATGTTCCTGGGCCTTGTACACACCGCCCGTCAAGCCACGAAAGCTGACAGTACCCGAAGTCGCGTACCCAACCGCAAGGAGGGAAGCGCCCACGGTAAGGTCGGTGATTGGGACTAAGTCGTAACAAGGTAGCCGTAGGGGAACCTGTGGCTGGATCACCTCCTTTCTAAGGATGTAACACCTTGGCTGCATCGCTTCGGCGATGCAAGCACTGTCGACCAGTACTCATCGGTCAGGCCTCTCTGTCCTTTTTCTCGGCAGCTTGTCTGCTGAGATGTCTGCATGCCCGCACCCGTAGCTCAGCTGGTTTGAGCACGCGCCTGATAAGCGCGAGGTAAGTGGTTCGAATCCACTCGGGTGCACCATCGGGTGCATCCTGGTTCGTCCAACCGGGCATCGTCGACCGCGGCTCCCTGCTTTGCGCCTTCGAATGGGGGTGTAGCTCAGTTGGTAGAGCACCAGCTTTGCAAGCTGGGGGTCGCGGGTTCGAATCCTGTCGCCTCCACCATTTTTACGTTCTTTGAAAACCTAGTGGCACAAGTATCAAACTAAGACTCAGTTTGTCTGTCGAAAGAAGCGCATGAATGAAATGCGAAACTCGAGCGCGCTAAAATTAAAGAAAAGTGTAGTCAAGCTTTAAAGGGTGCATGGTGGATGCTCTGGCGTCAAGAGGCGATGAAGGGCGTGGCACGGCTGCGATAAGCCCCGGTTTGCTGCGAGCAAGCTTTACCCGGGGATCCCCGAATGCGGAAACGCTCTGAGGCAATACCTCAGAAGTCGGCACTGAATGAATAGGTGCCGATGGCCCACGCAGGGAACTGAAACATCTGAGTACCTGCAGGAGAAGAAAGAAACCTCGACTTCCCTAGTAGCGGCGAGCGAACGGGAAATAGCCTAAACCGATGGCGTTTAAGACGACAATCGTTGCGTCATCGGGGTTGTGGGATTTGTTGTCGTCGAATTGTCGTTCGGCGCGGGAGTTACAAAAGCTCGACCTAGCGGAGCGGTCTGGAAAGTCCGGCCAAAGAGGGTGATAGCCCCGTACGCGAAAAGTTGAGCTCTCTCGATACAAGTCCCGAGTACCGGCGGCCACGTGAAATCCGCCGCGAATCTGGGAGGACCACCTCCTAAGGCTAAGTACTACTTGACGTCCGGTAGCGCATAGTAGCGTGAGCGAAAAGTGAAAAGAACCCCGGCAAGGGGAGTGAAACAGTACCTGAAACCGTGCACCTACAAGCGGTCGGAGGGCTATGGCAACTTCGGTTGCAATGCCTGACGGCGTACCTTTTGCATAATGATCCGGCGAGTTGCCGTGCAGGGCAAGGCTAAGGGCGTCACGTCCGCAGCCGTAGCGAAAGCGAGTGCGAAATGCGCATTGAAGTCTTGCATGGCAGACCCGAATGCAGGTGATCTAACCATGGCCAGGCTGAAGCGAGCGTAACACCTCGTGGAGGGCCGAACTCGTCACCGTTGCAAAGGTGTGAGATGAGCTGTGGTTTGGAGCAAAAGACTAACCAAACCTGCGAATAGCTGGTTCTCCCCGAAACAAGTTTCGGCTTGACGTCAGGTTATTCATCATTGGGGGTAGAGCTACTGAATGGGTACGGGGGGACTCAATCCTACCCGTCCCAACCAAACTCCGAATACCAGTGATGCGACCCTGGCAGTTAGTCCGCGGGCGATAACGTTCACGGACAAGAGGGAAACAACCCAGATTGCCGGCTAAGGTCCCAGAGACTGCGCTAAGTGGAAGAAGGAGGTAAGGCTTCGAAGACAGCCGGGATGTTGGCTTAGAAGCAGCCATCATTTAAAAAGTGCGTAATAGCTTACCGGTCGAGAGGCCTTGCGCCGAAAATTAACGGGACTCAAGCGCAGCACCGAAGCCGCAGGTCGTCGGCGTTCGCTGAACGTCGACGGCGGTAGGGGAGCGTTCCATATGGACCGAAGGGCGACGGTAACGACGCCTGGACTGTATGGAAGTGAGAATGCCGGAACGAGTAGCGGTAAATGAGGTGAGAATCCTCATCGCCGTAAGCCCAAGGTTTCCTGGGGCAGGTCAGTCCGCCCAGGGTTAGTCGGGCCCTAAGCTGAGGCCGAAAGGCGTAGGCGATGGAAAACAGGTTAATATTCCTGTACCGGCGCAGAGCGATTAAGACGTGATGGGGGGACAGAGGGTTTATGGTCAGCCTACGGTTAGATGTGTAGGTTTAAGCTTGCGGGGTCGCAGTAGGAAAATCCGCTGCGTATGGCCTCGGGAGTGATGACGAGCGCCTTGTGCGCGAAGTGATCGGAGCCCCTCTCAAGAAAAGCCTCTAACGAGTTCTGAGCCGCCCGTACCGGAAACTGACACTGGTGGGCGAGGTGAATATCCTAAGGCGCTCGAGTGAAATCTCGTGAAGGAACTCAGCATAATAGCTCCGTAACTTCGGGAGAAGGAGCGCCCTCGATGGTCGAAGGGTTTACCCCTGAAGCTGTTGAGGGCCGCAGAGAAATGGCCCGGGCGACTGTTTACCAAAAACACAGGTCTGTGCAAAGTCAAATAAGACGCTGTATACAGACTGACGCCTGCCCGATGCCGGAAGGTCAAAGGGATGGGTCATGAGGTTCGCCTCAGAAGCCTTGAACCAAAGCCCCGGTGAATGGCGGCCGTAACTATGACGGTCCTAAGGTAGCGAAGTTCCTTGTCGGGTAAGTTCCGACGCGCATGAATGGCGTAACGACTTGGGCGCTGTCTCCACGAGATGCTCGGCGAAACTGGAGTCTTGGTGAAAATACCAAGTGCCCGCGCAAGGACGGAAAGACCCCATGAACCTTCACTTCACCCTGGTATTGGCATTTGGCATTGCATGTGTAGCATAGGTGGGAGACTTTGAGAGATGGGCGCTAGTTCATTTTGAGTCGTCAGTGAAATACCACTCTTGCCCTGACAGATGCCTAACCGGTCACCGTGAATCCGGGATCGGAACAGTGCTAGGCGGGTAGTTTGGCTGGGGCGGTCTCCTCCCAAAAGGTAACGGAGGAGTCCAAAGGCACCTTCAGCGCGGTTGGCAATCGCGCATAGAGCGCATAGGTATAAGGGTGCTTAACTGCGAGTCTGATAGGACGAGCAGGTGTGAAAGCAGGGCTAAGTGATCCGGCGGATTCCATGTGGAAGGGCCGTCGCTCATCAGACAAAAGGTACTCTGGGGATAACAGGCTGATCTCCCCCAAGAGCTCATATCGACGGGGAGGTTTGGCACCTCGATGTCGGCTCATCGCATCCTGGGGCTGGAGAAGGTCCCAAGGGTTTGGCTGTTCGCCAATTAAAGCGGTACGCGAGCTGGGTTCAGACCGTCGTGAGACAGGTCGGTCCCTATCCGGCGTGGGCGTAGGATGCTTGAGGAGAGCTGCCTCTAGTACGAGAGGATTGAGGCGGACGGACCTCTGGTGTAGGGGTTGTGGCGCTAGCCGCATCGCCCCGTAGCTATGTCCGGAATGGATAACCGCTGAAAGCATCTAAGCGGGAAGCCAACTCCAAGATTGGGCATCCCAATTAGGCCTCTGATAGACTATCAGATTGATAGGCGGGAGGTGTAAGCGTAGCAATACGTTCAGCTGACCCGTACTAACTGGCCGATTGGCTTGACTACGCTTTTCTATCGCCCCGCGATGCGGGGCGGTCATGGTCCAATGAATTGGACATCGATCCTTGTGCTACTAGGTTTTTACTAAAATCACAAAATGCCCGGTGACCATAGCTGGCTGGATACACCCGTTCCCTTCTCGAACACGGAAGTTAAGCAGCTAGCGCCGATGATATTGGGTCACTCCGAGAAAGTAGGTTGTTGCCGGGCTTTCTAGATTTATGGCGCCTGATGCGTATGCATCAGGCGTTTTTTTTTGTCCCGACAGGTTCTCGATTCAGACAGTCTGGCGCTGCGTTCGCACCGCCGTTCGCACCGCCGTTCGCGCGTCGATCGATCCAACATCGATCCAACGTCGACGAGCGGTTCCTTGTCTCTCCCGGTCCGCGAAGTTTCGAGTAGGCGTTCTTCGGATTCACCGGTCGAGGCGCGCTCGTTCGCTGTCGATTCGCGTCGGACCGCGCGGCGTCTTGGGAAGTCGTGAAGCTCGGTCGGGCTCGGGTGAATCCGATCCGGTCTGGTCGCAATTGCGACGATCGCCGCCGTTCTTGCGTTCACTACTGTCAGTCGGCCCTGTTTTCACGGATCACGCACTTTCGGCGGATCCGTCTCCGATCGGATCGCGGGGCGCGCTAGGTTGTCGGTCTCCGTGCACTCCGTTGCAGCTGCGACGCCGGCTCGGTCTCTTGGCTCACGAAGCGTCTTTGCGACGTATCGTGGCGCGTCGATTGACGCCTCGATTTCGGCGAGGCTTGACGGCGTTCTTGGTTTCCGGTGGGTCGTTTTCGGGATACGCGATGCAGCGATGGCTCGAGGCTCTTCCGCGCTCCAACGTTCCCACCGAGTCCGCGCCCGTGGTCGTGATCGGGAGTGGAGTGGCCGGGCTGTCTGCCGCGATCTCAGCGGCCCGCACCAGCGACGTGCTGCTCGTGACGAAGTCCTGGCTCTCGGACTCGAACACAGACTACGCGCAGGGCGGCATCGCGGCAGTTTTCGGCGACGGTGACACCGTCGCCGCGCATGGTGAAGACACTCTTGAGGTCGGGCAGGGGCTATGCCACGAGGTGGTCGTTCGGCGCGTAGTTGAGGGCGGGCCGCGCGCGATCGAACGCCTGATCGAATGGGGCGGTCAGTTCGATCGCCAGCCCGACGGGCGGATTGCCCTCGGGCTCGAGGGAGGACACTCCGCCGAACGCATCGTCCACGCCATGGGGGATGGGACGGGCCGGGAGATCCAGCGAGTTCTGGTCGATCGGGTCCGGCGGACGCCTCGCATCACGGTCCTCGAGCATGCTTTTGCGCTCGACCTGATCCTTCGAGACGGACGCGTCACCGGGTTGCTCCTGTTCCGTGGCGGTCAGCTCTCGATCGTCCGTGCCGGCGCGCTGATCTGCGCGACCGGCGGCTGCGGCCAGGTGTTTCGTGAGACGACGAATCCCGAGATCGCCACCGGCGACGGGCACGCGATGCTGTTTCGCGCCGGTGCTGCAGTGCGCGGGATGGAGTTCATGCAATTCCATCCGACGACCCTTTATGTCGCCGGTAGCTCACGACTGCTCATCTCCGAGGCTGCCCGGGGCGAGGGCGGGCTGCTGCGCGACTGCAACGGCGTCGCGTTCATGCACGACATCCATCCGCGTGGCGAGCTCGCTCCTCGTGACTTCTTGAGCCGGGCGGTGCTCGAGCAGATGGTCAAGACGCGTCATCCGAACGTCTATCTCGACCTTCGGCATCTGCCGCCAGCTTTCGTGCGCCAGCGCTTTCCCCGAATTCACCGAGTCTGCCTCACGTTTGGTCTCGACATCACGCGAGACCTGATTCCGGTGACGCCTGCGGCTCATTACATGATCGGCGGCGCCACCGTCGACGCAGACGGCCATACGACGATCGGCCATTTGTTCGCGGTGGGGGAAGTCGCGTGCAGCGGCCTCCACGGCGCAAACCGCCTGGCTTCGAACTCACTGCTCGAGGGCCTCGTCCTCGGCGATCACGCAGGCGGCGTTGCCGCTGGAGAGGCGCGTCTCGTCGATCTCGGCGACGAGTTCTCGGCCGCACGGCGGGAAGAGCGTACGGAGGATCGCGATTTCTCGACCAGTGACCTGTCGAACTCGATCAAGTCCCTGATGTGGAAGCGGGTCGGGCTGGTCCGGAACGGTCTCGATCTCGCGGAGGCGGAGCGTCGACTCGAAGCGTGGCAGCACGGAGCCGATCGATTCGGTCGTCCTGAGCCGAGCGACTGGGAACTGCGCAACGTTCTCACCGTCGCAAGGCTCATCACGCGTGCCGCTCGCGAGCGAGACGAGAGCCGCGGCACGCATTTCCGGTCGGACCTGCCAGAACGGGACGATCCGCGCTGGCGCGCCGATCTGACCCTCAAACGGAGCGCTGCCGGGGACATCGAGGTCAGTCGTCAGCCGATCGGCGAGGTCGACCCGACAAAGCCTCTCCCCCTGGAGTTCGGTGAGTGAGCCGTGCCATCGATCGCGCGCGTCCCGTCGTCGAGATCGAGCGAGCCGTCATTGTCTGCATCTCGCTTCCCGACGATCCGATCGAGCCCGAGGATGCCATGGACGAACTGCATTCGCTTGCGGATGCGGCGGGGGCCACGGTCGTCGCGGAGCTGCGACAGAACCGGCGGCAGCCCGATCGGGCGACGTGCCTCGGTGCCGGGCGAGTCGAAGAGTTGCGTCAGCTCGCGGAATCGAGCCAGTCGAAGCTGATCATCTTCGGCTGTGATCTGACGCCTGCGCAGGGGGTCAACCTCGAGAAGCGTCTCGGCTTGCGCGTGATCGATCGGTCACAGCTGATCATGGACCTGTTCGCGCTCCGTGCGCGCACGCATCAGGCGCGGTTGCAGGTCGAGCTTGCTCAGCTCGAGTACTCGCTGCCCCGGCTCAAGCGGATGTGGACGCATCTTGATCGATACAAGGGCGGCATCGGCATGCGCGGCCCAGGCGAGACGCAGCTCGAACTCGATCGCCGCGAGATCGAGAAGAAGATCTCCGATCGGCGCCGCCGCATCGCGCAGATCGAGCGATCCCACGCCCTTCGTCGCGAGGGCCGCAACGAACGGTTCACGGTCGGGCTGATCGGCTACACGAATGCCGGCAAATCGACCTTGTTCAACACGCTGACCCGTTCGAACGAGATCGCCGAGAACCGGCCATTCACGACGCTCGACACCAAGACCAGCGTGTGGCGCCCTGCGGCTGGATGCACCGTGCTGCTTTCTGACACGGTAGGGTTCGTTCGCGAGCTGCCGCATCATCTGATCGCCTCATTTCATGCCACGCTCCAGGAGGCGCTCGAGGCGGACTTGCTGCTCCACGTCGTGGATGGATCGCGAGCCGATTCGCATCTGTTGGTCAGCGCCGTCGAGCAGGTTCTTGCGCAGGTCGGTGCAGCCGATCGTCCACGGCGCCTCGTCGTGAACAAGGTCGACGCCGTGGGCGATCCGGCCATCCTCGCTCGCTTTGGAACCGCGGCACTGCTCGTTTCCGCTCGGAGCGGCGCCGGACTTGACTCGCTGCGACGTCTTGTTGCGGCCGAGGCGACCGCGGGGGATCGTGAACTGCATTTGCGACTGCCTCACGATGCGGGCGCGTCGATCGCAGCGTTGCGCGCGGGCGCGGACATCGAGGAGTTGCGCTACGACGCCTCCGCCGTGTGGATCAAGGCTCGCGTTTCGGCGCGTCTGGCGGGGCAGCTTCGACGATTCGTGGTCGAGGCCTCGGACTACCGTCCCGACGATCACCCGTCGCGCAGCTGATTCACGTTCCCTGCGTCGCGGCACGGGATGCGGTTTTGGATCGGAGTCGGACGCCATTCCGACGATGTCGGTCCCCAGCACCCAGGGGATGAAGCTCCTGTTCGAGGCGCAGTGCGGAGTCGCAGGGCCGAAACTCAGCAGGGGGCGTGAATCAGTCGCGCAATCGGGTGGACAATCCAGCGCGGTGCAGCGCCGCATTTTTGCGGGGGTGCGTGATAGGACGCCGGCGGCTCTGCTTCACTTCGGTCGATGTGCGGTTCCGGTGGAGTTGTCGGTTGCCATGAACCCGACATCAACGCCCAGCCCGCCAACCGAGCCCGAGTGCGTTCACACGCGCCACAATCACGTGGAATCGGCGGCGAACGACATTCCGCGGAGCAGTCATGAGCTCCCGATCGATGCGGGCATATTGGCCGCGTTTGATCGCAGCTGTATTTCTGGGGTGATCCGGATGCTATACTTCATGGCCGTATGTGGATCGTATGTACCACCATTCTCGTGATGTGTGTCGAGTGAGTGGTGGCGCGCTTTGCCTATGCGCGGTAGTCGGTTCTGTGAAGCGACCCGGTCGGCGCGATTCGCGCACGGGTGGTCATTCGCAGGCTCGGCGCAATCAAACCAGGGGCCAGGAGAAATGAATGGGTCGTCGCAAGAAGAGCGTGCCGAGTGCCAACACGGGGTTTTCGCTCGCTGACCTGAAGCGACTGTTTGACGAGAAGGCTGCTGAAGTCGAGGCGCTACAGGCGAGACGAGCCGAAATTCAGTCGACCCTCGACACCATCGATTCGGCGATTGCCGCTTCGATGGGCGATGGACGGGCGCTCCGCTTGGGCGTGAAGCGTGGTCCGGGGCGTCCGCGGAAAGTCGTCAGCGCCGTCGGCGCTCCGAGTGCGGCTGCAGTGCCCGCGAAGCGTGGCGGCCGCAAGGGCAAGCGCGGTCCGCGCGGCGAGGGCGGGCTCCAGAACATGATTCGAACCGTGCTTGCGGGCTCGAGCGAGCCAGTCAAGCTCGCGGATGTCGCTGCAAAGGTGATCGAGGCTGGCTACCAGACCGGTAGCTCGAAGTTCGCCGTGATCGTCGGTCAGCGTCTGAGCGAGATGAGCGACGTGAAGAAGGCCGGACGCGGGCTCTACCAGCTGAAGAAGTGATGCGCCTGCGCCGCGATCGTTGTTCGTTCTGAGCGACGGTTCGCTGCGGTTCGCGGTCGATCGGGCGGGTGACTCGGAGACGAGTCATCCGCCCGCTTTCGTTTCAGGCGTCGATCTCGATCAACAGGCACGGTCCGTTCGCGATCACGCCGAGGCCAAGATCCCGCGCACGCTGGATCGCTGTCGAGCTTTCGGCGCCGGGCTGCATCCAGACCCATCGAGCCCCAGCCGCCGCGGCCTCCTCCACGATTCGTTCGGTGACCGCCGGCGGCGTCACGATCGACACTCCGTGGACGGCTTCCGGGATCTCCGCCAGCGATCGATAGCAGGGCGCTCCGAGCACTTCGGTTTCTCGCGGGTTGACCGCGAAGACGCGCCGCCCGTGGCGTCGATAGGCGGCGAAGACCTTGCCGCCGAACTTCGCGGGGTGGTTGCTCGCCCCGACCACGGCGAACGACGCTCCGGCGAGGAACGCCGCGATCGGATCGCTCACCGGCGCGGAGCTGTTGGGAGGCATCGTTGATTCACCTGGTCAGTGCCGGCAGCAGCGGCGAGCGGAGCCTGGCTCGATCCGCGGGAAACAGCACGAACGCGGCCACGCCGTCGTGATGGAATCGATCCACCCAGATGGAAAGCAGTCGCTGGCGACTGATTCCAGATGGATTGAAATCGGGCTTCTCGACGAGCGTGCCGTCGAGCACGAGGTTCCACGGCAGGGGCGCCGGAAACCGATAGTGGCCATCGGCGCCGGTCGTCGCGATGACCGCGCTCGCTCCATCGCCGCAGCGGACGGTCGCGCCCTCGATCGGTTTCGCCGTCAGGCGATCGATCACGATTCCGTGCAGGTCGACGGTCGCCTCCGGCGGCATCGACTCCGCGACGTAAAGGTCGCAGAGAGTCGTTGCGTGGCGCGCGAGCACGAGCGGATTGCGACTGGCGATCGGTTCCGGACGCCGCCGTCCCGGTCGCGTCGAGGGTTGCTGGATTGGCGGATCGACGGCGGGCTCGCTCGCGAGCCGATGCACTGCCACCGAGGTGTAACTGATCGGGATCTGTTCGAAGAGGTACTCGCCGGAGCCGACGCGACGGCCTCCCACGGCGCCACGCAGTTCGACCGATTCGAGCGGCAGGTCGAGGGGGGCGAGGCTCGGAAACGAGAAGAGCCGGACGAGGCAGTGGTTGGGCGCGAGTCGTTCGTCTTCGGTGGCATCGCGGCGCAGCGGCGACTGGATCGCGACGCGATCGCACGAGATCTCGCCCAGAGGCAGGTCGACGTGTGCTGGCGGCGGCTGAGAAAGTGGCGCGTCGCCGAACGCAACCATCGCGGTCGCGACCGTGATCGCATGCAGACTGCGCATCACTCGGCTCCTCGAGCCTGGAAAGCACGCGACCTGGACCCCCCCTCCGAGAAGAGAGGATCCAGGTCGACGGCGCCGCTCGTCGGCGGCTTACAGGTCCTGCGGGCGCACGGTGCTGCGCTTGTTGGCCGCAGCACGCTTCGCGGCCGCCGAGAGCATCTCGCGGACCTTGCCGTCGACTGCCTGGGCGAGGTCGCCAGCGCAGATCATCTTGCAAGCGCGGACGAATCCCTTGACCTTGCTGGTGACAACGAGGGAGTCGCGACCGCCCTTCTTCGCCTTCGCCTTCTTCGCCATGGATCCCCTCCAACACGTCGGGACGTGTGCGCCGTAGAGCGAGCACCAGTCCCCAAAATCCTTCCAGCGTCTGCCGAAGAGCCCCGCCAATCGAGGTCTTTGGGCCGAAAGATCGCGCCGAATTAGCGACCGCTCACGTCGTTTTCAAGAGAATCGGCGATTCGGAGCAAAAGACGGCGTCCGATCAGTGATCGCTGACGCGCCCGCTTCCGATGCGAGTCACCGCTGCGCGCAGTTCTGCGAATCCACGCGCCAGTTCGACGAGTTCGCGTCGGCGCAGTTCGGCGCTGCTCGCTTCCGATCGATGGAACAGCAGGAACGGCTCCCACGCGCGCCGGAGCCGGTCGCGAGCGCCGTCGATCTCGTCGCCGATGGCTCGCAGATAACCAGCCTGCACCTGCTCGCGCAGGGCCTGGAGGCGCGTGCGGAACTGACGGACCGCGCGACGCCGCACCGCCGGAAGCACCGCGAGTCCGGTCAACCCGAGCCCGAGCGCGAGCA
The DNA here is from genome assembly GCA_031409275.1 of Planctomycetota bacterium. Lineage (GTDB taxonomy): Bacteria > Planctomycetota > B15-G4 > B15-G4 > SIAN01 > SIAN01. The sequence goes on along the minus strand of JANNXA010000051.1, from coordinate 176,974 downwards.
GCAACCCGGCCGCGTTCCACCAGAGCGAGGAGAGCTTCGTCAGTAGCGCGAGGCTGCCGGCGCCTACCACCACCGCGCCGCCGGTGAGTGCGAGCTGATGCTTCATGCCGCTCTCCGCGCTCTCCAGGAAGCGGCGCGATTCACCCGGCAGATCGAGCGCGAGCGTCTCCGCTTTGAACGCTTCGGCGATCCCGGAGAAGAGCTGGTCGCGGCGGTACTCGAAGCGCGCCGGTTCGTTGCGCAGCGTCCGACTCTGATCGAGTTGCGCGAGTCGCTCGTGGACGAAACGCGTGCTTCGCTCGTAGAGCGCGACCTCCTCGCGCGTGATCCAGTCGGTCGCCCGCTGGCTTGCATCGCGGTACTTCGCGTCGAGTTCCGCCAGGACCTCGCGCTCGAATCGATCGCGCAGGGGGGCCTCGCCTTTGCCGAACGCGAGCGCCTTGAGGCGAGCGTGGCGGTCGAAGAACTCCTCGGCGCGCCCTTCGCATGCGACGAACAGTTCGTTCATCTCGGTGAGGAAGCGGTGGCTGCGCTCCTTCAGGTCGAGGACCGCCTGCTCGACCTGCGCCTCAAGATCCTGCACCGCTCGGAAGTCGTGATCGAGCGTCGCGGAACGCGATTCGAGCGTGGCGCGCAAGGACTCGATCAACGCCTGCGCCGTGCGCGCCGGGCTCTCGAGCTTGAGCTTCATCTTCTCGCCCGCCGCCAGCGTCGAGCGGACGAACTCGCGTACCGCGCGCAGCCCGCCGTCGCGCCCTTGCTGTTCGAGCCGCGCCGAAATGGGGAGGACGATCGGCTCGAATCCGTGATGTTCGAGCACGCTTCGTCGGATCCACGCGACGACGGCGTCGATGTCCGTGGCATCGCGACCGTCGATCTTGGTGAGCAGGAACACCACCTTCTTGCGCCAACGATCGGCGATCAAGGCCAGGAAGTGGTTCTCCGACTCGCTGTAGGGCCGATCGATCGAAGTCAGGAAGAGCACGAGGTCGGCGCGCGGGATGAAACGCTCGGTCAGCGTCGAGTGCTGGCGCAGGATCGAGTTGGTGCCGGGGGTGTCGACCAGCGAAACCTCGCGCAGCAGTTCGGCGTCGACGTCGCGCTCGACCAGGAACTCTTCCACCACTCGCTCGGCGGGCGTCGCTCCCCATTGGAGGACGCAGATGCGATCGGTGAGCGGGGTCGGGCCGACCGCGCATAGATCGCGACCGAGCAGCGCGTTCAGGAAGCTCGACTTGCCCGCCTTCACCTCGCCGACGACGACCAGGAGGAATCGCTCCTCGAGGTGGGCGCGGAGCATGCGCGCCGTCTCTTCGTCGGCGCCGCGCGGGTCGACCTCGGCCGCGACGGCCGCCAGCCGATCGAGCAGCGTGCGTTCGGACGCCAGCAGTTGACCGGCATCCGGGTCGACGAGGTGTGGGGAGGCGCTCGGTTCCAAGCTTCGGTTCTCGCGCGTGGGCGGCCGCCTTGCGACCCATTCGCAGACCTACTAAGGTCTCGCGTTTCCTGGGCCGTCGTCAGGCAGCGCGCCCCAAGTTACCGCTGGAACCGCCATGAAGATCGTCGAGCTCCCCGTCGCCGGATACGAAAAAGTCGCGCGCGCCGAGGAGCCCGATCAGGGCTGGTGCGCGATCATCGCGGTCCACGACACGACGCTCGGTCCCGCGCTCGGTGGCCTGCGGATGTGGAAGTACGGGTCGCCCGATGACGCGCTGACCGACGTGCTGCGGCTCGCGCGCGGGATGACGTTCAAGTCTGCGGTCGCTCGCACCGGACTCGGCGGCGGCAAAGCGGTGCTGCTCGGCGACTCGAAGAAGGACAAGAGCGACGCGCTGCTCTCCTGGATGGGTCGCTTCATCGAGACCTTCCACGGCACCTACATCACCGCCGAGGATGTCGGCACCAGCGTGCTCGATCTCGACGTGATTGCGCGCGAGACCAAGCATGTCACTGGCCGCGCTCGCGAAGTCGGCGGCTCGGGAGATCCGTCGCCGTTCACGGCGCTCGGGACGCTCGTCTCCATCGAGACCTGCTTCGAGCACCTCACAGGATCGCGCAGCGTGCGCGGCAAGCGAGTCGCCATCCAAGGGCTCGGCCATGTCGGCTACTGGCTGGCCAAGCAGCTCCACGAAGCGGGCGCCGAGCTGATCGTCACCGACCTCGAGCCGTCCCGCGTCGAGCGGGTCGTGCGCGAGTTCAAGGCGAAGGCGGTCGCGCAGGACGCGATCTTCGCGGTCGATTGCGACCTCTTCGCACCGTGCGCGCTCGGTGCCGTGCTGAACGATCGCACCCTGCCGCAGCTCAAGGCGAAGATCGTCTGCGGAGCTGCGAACAACCAGCTCGCCGAGGATCGGCACGGCGCGGAACTGCTACGTCGGGGAATCCTCTACGCGCCGGACTACGTCGTGAACGCCGGCGGGATCCTCAACATCAGCGTCGAGCTGTCGGCCTCCGGATACGACGCCAAGCGGGCCGAGGAGCGCGTTCGCGGCATCGGCTCGTCGCTGGCGGCAGTCTTCGAGAGGGCCAAGCGTCAGGGCATTCCGACGGCTCGCGCCGCCGACGAAGAGGCTCAGGCGATCGTCAGCGCAGGGCGCGTCCGCTCGGCGCCTCGCTGACGCGGTCGAACGCGCTGGTGACGACCACCCGCACCCGGTGTCGGCGCGTCCGGAAGAACAGCCCGCACAACGCGAGCAGCGCGATCATCGCGTAGCCGAGCGTGGGCGGATCGATCGGCACCGTCGCGATTCGGGTCGGCGTGGACGCCGGCGTCGGCGCCGCGCGCAGCGCCGCGGCGGCGGCAACAGCGATGCCGCGGTTCTCGTACAACGCCAGCGCTTGAGCGCGCGCCGTGGCCGGGTCGATCTGCGTCGCTTCCGGCGCGAGTCGCTCGGGTCCGCGCCGACCGAGTCCGGAGAGGGAGTGGTGCCCCGACAACTCGCGCTGCCGTTCTCCCAGCTGCCGCTCCTGCGTGGCGGCCGCTGGTTCCTGCTGTCCGCCGCGCGCAGCCTGACCCGTCGCCAGCGCCAGCAGCAGCGCGCCGACGCTTCGAGTGATGAGACGGGCGCTCATGGAGTCGCTCCGCCCGCGGCTGCAAGCAGCTGGTGCAGATCCTCGCCGCTCCATTGCCAGGCGACGATCTGAGGCGGTGCAAGGACCGGTGGCAGGAGTTCGGGATGGAGCCCGCCGCCGAGCAGCCGGAGGTCAAACGTGAAGTTCAACTTGGTGGTGGACGAGACCATCGCCTCCACGCGCGACACCAGGGAGCCGCGCAGATTGAACTCGTTGCGAGAGGCGAGGCTCGCCATCGCGGCGGCGTGGCTGGTGGCAACGGTCGCTTCGATGGTGGTGAGGCCGACGGTCGAGAGCTGCTTGAACTGAGTCGTCCCGGGCGGGAGGTTGCCCGCCCATGCGCCGCTGTCGAGCGTCGCGGGAAGGTCGAAGTCGTTGAGCGTGATCGCTCCGTCCTGCACCCCGTCGGCATCGATGTCCTCGCCGGAAGCCGGGATCGGGTCGCCGACCACCTTCCCTGGCGGCAGGATGCCGGCATCTGCATGCGCCTGCGTGTAGTGATCGACGGTCCAGGTGCCGTCGCCTTCGAGCACGTCGTCATCGGCGGTGCCGGCGATGCCGTCGCGGCCGAGCAGCGTGCCCGGAATTCCGTCGAGGCCCGCGTCCTCCGCGGACGCGTTGCCCGGATCCGCGAGCCACTTGTCGACCCAGGTGCGCCACGTCGCGTTGGTGAAGTCTCCCATCACGACGTTCTCGCGAGCGAACAGCCCGCAGAAGTCGCGCTGGCGTTCGGCCGCGAGCCATGCCTCGAGGTCCGCTTCGCTCATGCTGGCCGGCTGCCACTGGCTCGGCGGGTTGGCGTAGGTGACGTTGTCGGCGACGTAGATGTTGCCGCCCGCGTAGATCGCTCCCTTGCCGGTCACGACGCCCTTGATGATGACGTCGCCGCGCACGACGATCGGTCCGTTCAGCACGATCGGTTGGTTGGCGGTGCCGATCAGCACGAGGTTCTGCTGCTCGCCGGGCTCGTCGCCAAGCACCGCGTCGGCGAGCTCGATGGGCGGCAGCGGGTTTCCGCTCGCGTCGTAGCCGCCCGACAGCGAGACGTTGGCGCCCGTGGCCAGCGCGTCGCTTTCGCGCACGCTGAGGTCGGCGAGCTGCGGCATCGCGAGCGGCGCCCCGAACGCGTGCTGGTTCGCGGTGTTGCCGCCCATGCCGCGCACGCTGTCGGAGCCGACGATGTCCCACGCCGAGTAGATGCCGCCGTCGCTGCCGTCGGTCACGCCGTCGTGGTTGTCGTCGAGGTAACCGACCAGGTCGGGATGGGCCGGGTCCGCTCGCGAGACGGAGCGGTAGCGAGGATTGCCGAACAGGCCGGGGGCGCGGTCACCCGCGTCGAACTGCCCGTTGCTGCCCGCGTTGCCGTAGACGTTGATGCGACTGCTGTAGAGCCACGCCCAGTGGTTCACGAAGTAGGCGTATTCGAAGCCTGGCGCCGGGCGCGGCGCGAGCCGCACGATCGCGTGGGCGGTCGCTTTGGCGAGCGGCGCATTCACGTCCGGCACGTGGCCGGTCGCCGTGATGCGCAGATCGCGAGCGTCGCCGTTGGCGCGCGCCGTGAGCGAGACGGTGAGGGCGCCGTAGCTGCGAGCGGCACCGGTCAGCAGCTCGCCGTCCGCGAGGACGAACGGGATCGGCGTCCCATCGAGCGCGGTCCGACCGGCCAGTGCATCGATCGCGGCGAAGGGCCGTGCCGGGTCGAGCGCCGCCAGTTCCTGCGCCCAGGCCATGACGCGCTGGACGCCCGCCTCGGCGGTGGCGCGCGCCTGCAGATCGCGTTCGTCGCGGGCGACTGCGCTGCGCCGCGAGGTCGACAACGTCGTGGCGGCGAAGGCGAGCGAAACGGCGAGCACCATCGCGATCAGGGCGACGATCAGCACGCCGCCGCGCTGATCCTGGCGGCGATCGGACATCGAGGGCTCCGTCATCGGCTGAGGATCCGGACGCTCGTCGTCTGCGTGTGGCAGCGGGTCGAGTCGCCGTTCGAGGAGGTCCCGCCGCTGCCCGATGGGTCGATTGCGACGAATGCGATGCGTCGCAGCGTGAGCGTCGCCAGGCTGCCGTTGCCGGGGACGTCGACGATGAAGCTCTTGGTGCCGTCGGTGCGGACCAGGTCGAGGTCGCTGCAGACCTCTTCCTCGGCGAGGAGCGTTTGCCCGTCGGAGGCGATCACCCGGCGCACCAACGTCCGGGTCGCGCCTCCGCTGGCGGCGCGCGTCGTCCAGATCACCTGCGCGCCGGGATGCTGGAGCGCGCGGCCACCGACGTCGGTGGTGGCGCCGAACGTCGGCGGGTTCGCGGTCAAGTCGAGTGGCAGCTGGAGACGGAGCGTGTCACCGTCGGGCGCGCTGCGATCGACGATCAACGTGTCGCCGTTCGCCTGCTCGAGCTCGCGCGCCAGCCTGGCCAGCGTGTCATCGACCTCGCGGCGCTGCTGCTCGATGCGCACGCTTTCACCGAACATCGCGCCCGAATCTCGCAGCATCGAGAAGAGGCCGCCCGCCAGCGTCATCAGCACGCCTGCGGAGACGGTCGTCTCGACGAGCGTGTGACCGCGCAGGCGCCGACGGTGAGGACGATCGCTCATCTCAACCCTCCGAGGCGCGATAGGTCGCGAAGCTCGCGAGCGGTGCGCCGGTGGTGTCATCGGTCGCCACGCACTCGACCAGCACCAGCCGCGGCGTGACGGCGCGCAGCCTCAGCGTCGTCGAGTGGTTCCCGAAGTCGCGTTGCGCACCGTTCCACGCCAGCAGTTGCGAGAAGGGGATTTCACCGAGGTCGTCGGTGACCTGTTCGATCGCCTGTTGCGCCGCGGTGTCGCGCTCCGAGACCTTCGCGGCCAGCCCCGCCGAGGTGTAGGCGTGAGCGAGCCCGAGCGACGTCAACAGCAGGATCGTCACCGCGACGAGCACCTCCAGCAGCGAGGTGCCGCGAGCGGCGCGCGGCGAGCGCGGACGAATCGATGCGAGGGTGCCAGCCAAGGTGTTCAAACGCGGCTCCGTCTCCTCCTTCAGGATGCGGTGCCTCGGGTCTGCCTATCGGCCACCGTGGCGGCCACTGAAGTCGGCGCCCGTTCGCTCGATTCGGAAAGCGGTTCCGGGGCGGAGGCGGCTCAGCTGCCCTCGGGCAGCGCGAACCAGTCGTCGGCGAGCGGCTCGTCTTCCAGCCGCTCGAGCAACCACGACTCCATCACCCGGCGACCGTCGCGCCACGTCACCTGGTGGCGCGGGAGCACCCGGGCGCCGAAGCGGGCGTGGTTGTCGAAAACATCCTCATCGACGTGATCCCCGTCGCGGTCGCGCGTGAGCCGGCGGATGCGTTGCATCAGGCCGCTGCTGGCGTCGATCCAGAGCTGCCAGCAGGCGCCATCGAGGTCGTTCTGCTCCAGCACGATGGTGCGACGAGGGTCGCTGCCGGTGGGGGAGACGAGCGTGACGGGCGCGCCCGCGGCGTCGAGGAGGTCGATCAGCAACCGTCGATAGCGGCGATGGGCGCGAATCTCGTCGCGCAGGTCGCGCCGTGTCGGCACTCCTTGCTCGAGCTCGAGGAAGCGCTCGCCGTCGATCACCTGCAGCACGGTGCGGTCGAGCGGAGCTGCCGTCACGACCTCGCGCCGCTCCTGCAGCTCGCCGCGCAGCCAGAGCGTGAAGCGCGCCTCGACCGGTGGCTGCGGTGCCGCCGGGTAGAGGAGCGCGCGCGTTCGAGTGACGAGCGTGGTCGGTGGCGTCAGCGCGGCTTCAACTCCAGGTGCGCGGCGCACGAACTCGCGTACCGCGGCGACGTCGAAGGATCCGCTCCAGCCAAGTGGCGGCGTCGGTCCGCTGCGGCAGTTCGCCGCCATGGCCAGGACCAACAGCAACGCCACGAGACGCGGGCGATACGACAGCGCGGCAGCGGCACTGACGGAACCGCGGCGGCGTCGCGACGTAGTCAGGGACGCCGCTGCACGGCACCGTTTCCAACCTCGACTGGTTCGAACGGCTCGCAACGAAGCACTCGCCTCGAAAAGAAAAGGGCGCGCTCCAACAGCGGAGCATCGAGCGCGTAGGAGGTCGCGACGATCGCTGAAATCGGAGGATCGCCACCGGTGAACGAACCGCCGGTGGGCAGCGTAGGAAACGCCAACGAAACCAAACGGAGCGACTTGCCTTAGTCGCTAGGTAAATCAGAGTGGGGCATTAAGGCATAGCACAAGGGAGCCTTTCGGCTCCCTTCGCTATTTCTCGGCGATCTCGGCGGCGAAGTCTCGAAACGCGGCCGCCGCCATCGTGGCCGCGTCGAGTTCCTCGAGCACGCCGAGTCGCCACAAGACGATCGCGGTTCCCGTCTCGCCGGCGCTCCGCCGCGCCGCCGCGAGGTCGTGTCGCAGCGCGAGTGCGGCCGCGGCGTCGTCGAGTTCGCCGCCTCCGTCGGCAAGACCGACCATCAAGAGGGATCCGGCTCGTCCGCCCGCATACCGAAGCAGCGCAGCCCCATCACCGAGCGCGTTGCCTTCGCCATCGATGCGTCGGATCAGCTCGTCGTAGCGATGGTGGCTGCGCGGATCGCGCGGTTGTCCCGTTCGGCGTTCGAACCACGCCGCGAAGGGCGGCGGCGTTTTCGCGTCGAGACCGTCGAGCAGACCTGGAAACGTGACGCCGGCAGCGAGAGTGGTCGCGGTGAGTTTCGCCGCCATCGCGGGTCGCGCTCGCAGGCGCGCGATGCCCAGAGCTTCGCGCCATCCGGGCGCCAGCGCGCTGCCCTCCTCGTCGAAGCTGCCGTCTTCGCGACGGCGCGCCGAACGCCCGCCGGGCACGCCTCCAAGCGTGATCAGCAGGCCGCCGCGATCGAGCCACTCCGGCAGCGCCTCCATCAGTTCGCACGGCAGCCACTCTCCGCTCGCAAGGACGCAGCAACGCGCCGTGTCGTTGCGCAACTCGGTCAGGAGCTCCCGCAGCGACTGCACGACGACGGGTCGGCCGGTCGCTTCGAGCCAGCGCTTCGCGCGTTTCATGGCGACGCCGTCGACGCGCGGCAGCTCCCCGGAATCGAGCAGATGGAGCAAGTCGCTGGAGTGGCCGCTCGCCTCGAGGCCCGCGGCGATCGCGCGCGACGCGTAGGCGCTCGCGACGTCGTCAGCAGCCTCGATGGGTGGCGGCTCGCGGTCGACGGAGACGATCCAACGGCGGTCCGGCTCGTCCTGGCGCGCCGCTGCGACCAGCTTCTGGAGCGAGCGTTCGAAGGTGGCGCTCCCGCGCCGCCCGAGACTGGCGTCGACCTCCAGCGCGGCGAGGTCGTAGCTGTAGGGCTCGCGCAGGCCGTGGATGGAGCTCCACCAATCCGGGGCGTTGCCGGCGATGGCTCCGAGCGCGATGGCGATGTGGGGGAAGTCGCTGTGCATGCGCGCCGCGATCTCGCGCATCACACGCATCTGACCGGCGAGATCGGGCGCGCGATCGATGGCGCCAGGGACGTTGCCACGTGGGAAAAGCTCGAGGAGCTGAAGGCGGTCGCCGCACGCGGTCAGCAGCGCCGCGACGAAGTCAGCGGCACGACTGGAGTGGGCGGGGAGTGGCGATGCGTCGTTCGGTGGACGCGTCAGTGCCACGATCGGTTCGAGCCCGACGGAGCGGATCATCGTCAGCAGCTCGACGAGTGCGCTGAAGTCCCGCGCGCCGGCAGTGGGTTCGAGCGAGGCCCACGGCACTTCGACGCGCAACCAGCGCGCTCCAAGATCGCGAGCGACAGCGAGGCGGCCGGTCACGTTGGCGCGTTCCGATGCGTCGCGAGGCAGGCGGGTCAACAGAGTCGGGAGGTCAATGCCGACGGCGGTGGTCGGGACCGTCGCCTCGCGGCGCCTCCATCGGAGACTTCGGAGCGCGCACGGCGCCGTGGCGATCAGCTCGAAGGTCGGAGCGTCGCGCGTCACCCAGCCGGCGATCGAGCGAGGGCCGCCGCGTTCGACCGGCGTCGCCTCGCGACCGCCGACCGCGACTTCGAAGGGAGCCGCCGGGTCGGCCGCGCTGAGCGTCTCGAATTCGAGCGTCAGCTCGTAGTCGTTCGGGGCGCTCGATCGGAAGGGCGCGGCGAGCTCGAATCGAAGATGGCCACCCGCCGGCAAGGCGAGTCGAGCGCGACCGCCAAACGGCTCCTCGAATCGAGCTGCCGCCGCGGCCGCATCGGGCTCGATGGCGCGAAGCACGATTCCGCGCCCGGCGCCGTCGGCGCTCCAGTCGACGGCATCGCGCAACACGAGGTCGCGATCAGCGGCAAAGCTGTGAGCAAGCAGCGGCGCGTTGGGGGTCGCAACCGCGAAGGGCGGCGCGGACGGCGCTGACCACGCCTCGCGCAGCTCCCGCAGCGCGCCGACGTAGCGCGTGCCCGATTCGAGCGTCGGCGCAAGCGCGCTGCCGTCGTCGAGCTGGTTCCACGAGTCGAGGAGCAGCAGGTCGAGTGGCGATCGCGGCACGCGCAGCAGCGGCGCCGCATCGGCGAGGAACTGGGCGCGACTCGCGAGCGGCCGGATCAGCCCTCGTGCCGCTTCGGCATCGAGGAATCCCGGTCCAAGCGTCGCCACCGCGCCGGTCTGCTGGAGCCCGGCGAGCGTCGCACGCCGGCGCCACTGGGGTCGCTCGGCGAGCCCCCACGACTGCTCGATCACGAAGAGGGGAGTCGTGCCGAAGCGCTCCGGCCCCACCTGCTCGATCGCGTCGAAGAAGTCGGGCGGGACCGTTCCCACCAGCGCGTCGTTGCCGACCACCACCAGCAACCGCTCTTCGAGCGTGGCTCGAAACGGCGGCGCGATGGCAGCGCAGAACGCATCGAGCGGCGCCAGGAAGGCCGCGCGGGTCGCTGCGTCGCGCAGGTCGAGCGGATCCAGTTTGACGGCCGTTTCGCCGCCGGCCTGCTCGACCGCGACGAAGAACGGATCGATCAGCAGTCCGACACGCACCGGAGTCGCGCCAGCTGCCGAGCGCCGCTCGAGTGCCCGGGAGAGGGCCGCGAGCACGGAATCGAATGGGGTCGGTGCCGGCACGTTGGCGATCAGCAGGGCGTCGATGCCGGCGGCCGCCGCGTCGTCGAGTTCGCGCTCATGCCAGGCGGCTTGCGTCGGATCGGCCGCCGCGGGCGCCGTCACGTGGAGTGGCAGCGCAGTGTCGGCCTTGCCGAGATGGCGATCGGGCCAACGCGACCAGGTGTAGTAGGTCGCCGCGAAGAGAGGGCGCGGCGGGGTGTCCGATTCGCCAGCAGGCATGAGGGTGGCGAAGAGCAGGTGCCCGAGTCGAAGCGTGGTGCGCGATCGCATGCTCGCGATTGTCGCACAAGCGGTTGCTGCGCCGACGCCGTACGATCACGCCGGTGAGCCTCGAGAGCGCCACCTCCTTCCCGTCATTCGAGCGCTTCGTCGCAGCTCTGGAGCGTCGTCTGTCGGCGCCGCTGCCTGGCGCGGCGGCACAGTTGGTGATGGCACCGCGTCCGCGACGGCGCCCGGCGCCCGGGTGCGATCCTGACCACCCGATCCCGGCCGCCGTGCTCGCGCTGCTCTTTCCGGCGGATGGGGATCCGTCCGCCGGCATCGCGCGTGGCGAGCCGCTGCTGGCGCTCACGCGGCGCACCGATTCCGTCGCGGCGCACAAGGGGCAGGTCTGCTTGCCGGGCGGAGTCGTGGAACCAGGCGAAAGCGCGCTCGCGGCGGCGCTGCGCGAAGCGCATGAGGAGGTCGGCCTCGATCCGGGTGCCGCGCGGGTGCATGGCCGCTTGACGCCGGTCTTCATCCCGGTCAGCGGCTTTCGCATCGAGCCGTTCGTCGCCACGTCGGCGGTGCGGCCGAACTGGCGACTGGCGCCGCAGGAGGTCGAGCTGCTGATCGAGTGGCCGCTGCGCGCGCTGCTTGATCCGGCTGGCCGACGCGAGCGGTCGGTCGCGCGTCTCGGAGCCGAGCAGGAACCGGCCGTCATTCCCTACTTCACGCACACCGGTGACGAGGTGTGGGGGGCGACGGCGATGGTGCTGGCGGAGCTCGCCGCGTTGATCTCGGAACTCGACGTGCGGTGACGGGCGTCCGCTAGCGCCCGACGTAGCGCCGCTCGAACAGCCAGCGGGCGGTGATCGTCGCCACGACCGTGAACCCGAGCAGAACCGACAGCGAAAGCTGCAACGAGCCGTTGCTCAGGTCCTGTCCGTACCAGAAGAGCGCCTGGTAGGAACTGATCGCCCAGTGGGTCAACGTGCAGCGCATGGCGATCTGCACCGGCATCGGCGGGTCGAACGCCTGCAGCGGGAACCAGGCGCCGCCGACGGCGGACATCACCAGGATCACCAACGTCGACAGCCCCTCGGCCTGCTTGGTGGTAGCGGCCCACGCGGCGATCAGCATCCCGAAGGAAGTGACGGCGAGGAGCACCGCGAGGCAGACGACGAGGAAGGCGACCGGCGCGCGCAGCACGTCGAGCTGGAAGACGATCGCGCCGAAGCCGAATAGCAGCACGAGCTGCAACGCGCCGATGGCCAGCGCAAAGAGATACTTGCCCCACAGGATCGCGCCGCGCGGCATCGGGGCCGCCAGCAGCCTCGGCAGCGTCCCGCTTTCGCGCTCGCGCAGCAGCTGCGACGCGCACGCAACGAGGCCGAACATCAGCATCATCACGCCGATGCCCGACACGCTGTGGGCCAGCATGTAGGTCATCTGCTTGGGCCGCTCCGGAGGGCGGAAGTCCTCGTGGACGATCGGCACGACCTGGCCGAGGAAGTCGTTCACTCCGAGCTTCGCTTCGGGTTCCTCGGCCGGTTGCTCCGCGCCGCGTTCGGCCGCATCGCGCTCCTCGAAGAGCAGGCGCACCGAACCGGCGAACCCTTTCGCGAGCGCCTGGGTTCGCGTGCGCCACTCGGCCGGAATCCCGGCGCGTTCGAGCATGCGAGTGGTGAGGGCGTCGGCGAAGTCGGGGCCGAGCGTGCCGATCGCCGCCTGCATCACCCCGATGCTGATCAGCTGCTCTTCGATGGCGCGATCGGGATCGCGCAGCAGCCGCAGTTCAGGCAGCTCGTGCGCGGCGATCTTCGCGCCGAAGCCCGCGGGGATCAGCAGCGCGTGGTGCAGCTCGCCGTCCGTGAGGTCCTGGCGCAGCTTCGTCTCGTCGACCGGCGACTCGTCCGCAGCGGGGCGCACCTTCAGCGTTTCCGCCTGACGCAGTGCCGCGAGGAAGTCGCGGCTGGCGTCGCTGCGGTCCTGATCGGTGACCCAGAGCGTGGCGCGCGAGAAGGCGTCGCCCTGGCCGACGAACAGCTTCATCATGAAGCCGAACACGGCGACGAGCACCAGCGGCAGCAGGAATCCGAGCGCCATGCCGGTGCGGTCGCGGAAGTAGACCCGCAGGTCCTTCCTGGCGATGGCGAGTGCGTGGCGGAGGAGGTTCATGAATCGCGCAACCGCCTTCCGGTGAGCTTGAGGAAGACCGTCTCGAGATCGGCGCCAGGAGTGCCTGCGCCCTGCGCGAGCTCCGCCGGCGTGCCGCAGGCCAGGATGCGACCGGCGTCGAGGATCGCGACGCGATCACACAGGCGCTGCGCCTCCTCCATGTAGTGGGTCGTGTAGAGGATCGTGCGCCCTTCGCGGCGCAGCGTTTCGAGCGACTCGAACAGATGGTTGCGCGACTGCGGGTCGACGCCGACGGTCGGCTCGTCGAGGAGCAGCAACGCGGGCGCGTGCAGGTCGCCGATCACGAGGTTCAGACGCCGTTTCATCCCGCCGCTGAAGGTGGTGACGCGGTCGTCGGCGCGATCGACGAGGCCGGCGAGCGCGAGGCCGCGCTCCGAGGCGCGAGCGCGCGCCGGTGCGTCGAGCCCCTGCAGCTCCCCGAAGAAGTCGAGGTTCTCGCGCGCCGTGAGCTCGTCGTAGAGCGCGAGCTCCTGCGGGACGTTGCCGATGGAGGCGCGATCGGAAGGCGTGGAGGCCGGCGCGAAGGGTTGGCCGCGCAGGTGCATCGCGCCGCGCGGTGCGAGTTGCAGCCCCGCGATGCAGCGAATCGTCGTCGACTTGCCGGCGCCGTTGGGGCCGAGCAGGCCGAAGATCTCCCCCTCGCGAATGGAGAAGGTCGCGGACTCGACCGCGATGCGTTCGCCGTAGGCGTAGTGGAGCGCGTCGACGGCGAGGAGGGGCGGCGCGGCCATCAGCGGGTTCCGAGGAGTTCGCGCAGCGCCGCGAAGACCGGATCGATGTCGGTGGCGGCCGGGAGCGCAGCTTGCGCCTGTTGCGGGGAGCCGCCGCCGCGCAACGCGAATCGTGAGGCGAGCGACTTCACGATCTCTCCCATGGAGCACTCCACGTCACGCGAGCGCGCCAGCAGCAGCTTGGCGCCGCTGCCCTCGCCGACGGTCAACGCGATGACGTAGCCGTTCGCCTCGATCGCGGCACGTACCAGCGTTTGCGCTTCGTCGATCGAAAGATCGTCGCGGCGGGCGGCGGCGAAACGCCACGGCCCTGCGGCGGTCGCCAGCGCCCGCAGTGCCTCGGCAGCGGCCGGCAGCGCCGCCTCGAAGAGGAGACGCGCTCGCTTGCGCGCGGAGGCCTCCGCGGCGGCAAGGCGGCGCACCGCATCGGCGAGCTGGTCGGGTGCCGTCGACAGCGCGCGCGCCGCGTCGAGCAGCGTCGCGCGAGTGGCCGCGAACGCGCGTTGCGCGCGGCCGCCGCAGACGAACTCGACCCGCTTGATCCCCTTGGTCTTCTCGATGCCGAGCGCCGCGACGATGCCGACCTCGCCGGTGCGCTTGGCGTGGGTGCCGCCGCACGTCGAGACATCGAAGTCCTCGACCTCGATCAGCCGGATGCGCGCGCCGTGGAACGTCTGGCGGCGGATCGCGAAGCGGGCGAGCTCGTCGACGCCGACCTCATGGATCCGCAGCGGCCGGTCGTCGTAGATCACCTCGTTGGTGAGCGCGACCGCGCGTTCGAGCGTCTCCTCGGTGAGCTTCGCGTCGACGTCGATCGTCGCGCTGGTCGGGCCGAGGTGAAAACTGCTGGTGTCGATCGCGCCGACGCGCACCAGCGCTTGCGACAGGAGGTGCTGCCCCGTGTGCTGCTGCAGGTGGTCGCGCCGACGCGCGGCGTCGATGGCGCCGGCGAGCGTCGCGCCGACCTCGGGCAGCCGTGGCCCATCGTCACGGCGAGCGAGGAAGTGCACCACGCGATCGTCGTCCGTGGTCGCGACCTCCTCGACCTTCCATGCGCCGAGCGTGCCGAGGTCGTGGGGCTGTCCACCGCCGGTGGGATAGAAGGCAGTGCGGTCGAGCTCAACCGCCGCGCGATCGCCGTCGATCCGCGTCGCGATTACCTTCGCTTCGAACGCCAGGAGATGCGAATCGTCCCGGTAGAGGCGCGCGGTCGGCGGGGTGGCACGATCGCTCATTCGCGCCTCCTCATTCGATGGTGAACCACTGCACTTCGACGCGGCGGTTCTGCTCGCTCTCCTTGCTGCTCGGCTCGTCCCAACCGCGCCCGACGGTCTCGATGCGCGAAACGTCGATCTGATGGCGCTCGGCCAGCAGCCGGCGGATCTCGTTCGCGCGATTCTTGCTGAGCTCCATCGCCTTCAGCGCCATCTGGCGCACGAACGTCTCGCCCCCCTGCTTGCGGAACTCGCCGATCATCGCGTTGTCGACATGGCCGCGCAGGAGCACGGTCGAGCCGGGGCTCACCTGCAGCAGACGCGCGATCGCGGCGAGGTCGTCGAGGTTCTTCTGGTTCTTCTGGTCGAGCGTCGCGGAGTTCGGCTCGAAGAGGAAGCGGATGTCCTTGGTGAGGAGCGGATCGCCTTCGACCGAGGGGCCGCTTCCGGTCTGGATCGGCGCGATGGCGATCTTCTGGCCGGCGTAGGCGCCGCCCGCCTCCGCCGCCTTCAGCGCCTTCAAGTCGACGAAGCGATCGGCGTCCGTCGGGTTCTTGATGAGCTCCGCGCCGTAGGCGTAGACGGCCGACTGATAGATGCCGCCGAAGCTCCCGGCCGCGTCGATCGCTCCCGAGAAGAAGGCGAAGCTCTCCGGCAGGTTCGAGAGGTGGACCTTGGCGAGCTCGCCGCGCGCCTCCCCTTTCTCCCAGCCGAACGCCTTCTCCAGCAGTCCCGCGTAGGCGTCGGGCGACTCGCGAACGCGGCGATTGCCTTCGAGCAGCCCGTCGACGAGCCCCGTCACCACCTCGGGATGCGCCTGCGCGAAACCTCTGTTGACTAGCAGCACGTCCGCGACGACGAGGAGGTTGCGGTTGGTGATCAGCAGCGTCGCCTTGCCTTCGCAGGCGTCGACGACGTCGGTCGTCTTCGGCGCCCAGGTGATGCAGCCGGCCAGGCGGTTGCGGCCCGCCTTCAAGTCGCGCTGGAACAGGTCGCCGGCGCCAAACGCGTCCGCGCAGTAGACGAGGTTGATCTTCTCGGGGTCTGGCTTTGCGGCGAGGTCCGGCAGCATCGCCACGCCGAGGCCCGCTTCCTGCGCGAGGTAGCGCAGGAAGAAGTCCGCTTCGGTGAACTGCGCGGTCGCGAGCGTCTTGCCCTTGAGTTGGTTGATGCGCTTGATGTCGCTGCGAACGACGATGCCGTCCGCGCCGCGCGAGAAGCCGATCTGCGCCGGCACCACGACCTGGAACTGGCGCCCGTAGACGGCGAGGACATCCGCGGTGGTGGCCGAGGCGGCGATGCGGCCGCTGTTCAGCGACGACCAGCTCTCCTCTTCGGAGAGCGTGATCTGGAGCTGGAAGCCGTGCTTCTTCGCGAACCACGACTCCGGGTTGGGCGCGAGCCCGCCGTTCGCCGCGATCAGTCCGGCATAGCCGGCGTACTCCGAGAGCTCGATGGCGACGACGCCATCCTTCATCTCGTAGGGTGCCGCGGGCAGGAGGCGCGGCACTTCCGTGCGCGTCTCGACCAGCTCCGCGTCGGCGGCGAGGTTCTTGATCCCGTCGCCTTGCGCATGCGCGGCGCCGTTCACGACGAGCAGGGCCAGGGCGGCGCAGAAGAGAGCGCGCGCCCGCGACACGAAGTTGCTCACGGCATCACTCCAGCAATTGGTCGAGGTCGATCGGCGGGGGAGCCGCCGGCAACGACCCGGAGGACTCCTCGGCCAGCGAACCCAGGATCTTGGCGTAGTGGGCGATCTCCGATTCGGTCGATCGCAGCTGCTCGAGTTCGGCGACACCGTGGCTCACGCGCACCTGCTCGAGGTCGACGGAAAGCTTGTCGCGCAGAGCCGTGAGCCGCTCGACGTCGCTTTTCAGCGACGCCTCGATTGCACGGAGCCGCGTGATCCCATCGTCGTAGGTCGCCAGCAACGGCCCGCGCTCTTCGAGCAGGCGCGCGAGCTCCGCGAGGATCGACTTCGCCTTGGCGCGCTCGAACGTGCGTCCGCCCATGCGCAGCGGGAAGCGATCCTCGTCCTCTGCCTTGCGAAGGGCATCGCCGAGCCGCTTCTCGACGTTGCGCAGGTCGGAGAGGTTGGTGCCGAAACCGTCGCGCCGTTGCTCGAGCTCCGCGCGGCGCGCCGCCACCGCGTCGATGCGCGTGCGACGCGTCGCCGTCTGCTGTTCAAGCTGCGCGTCGGCCCAGGCGAGGTAGCCCTCCGGGTCGGCGGCCATCTCGTCGGTGGACCAGCTCGACCTGGCAGGAACCGGCGCTTTCGTCGGCGCGCGCGGCGACGAGCTGCGGCGACCGGCGGGGTCGTCGCATCCCGCCCCTGCAAACAGCGCAAGGGCGAGCGCGATCCTCCCGGAGTTCGACGCGGAGAAGACTCGATCGCGGCGGACGTTCATCCGTTCAGGAAAGCGTCGACGTTGGCGTTCGACGTCGAGCTGCCCGACTCCGCCTGCTTCATCAGCTCCTCGACCGTGCGCACCGGGTTCTCGGCCGAGAGCGCCTCGTTCTCGATCAGCACGTCATGGACCTCGCCGAGCAGCTTCTCGGTGTCGGCGGTGAGCTTGGCGACCTTCACCAGTTCGCGCTGCGTCTTCAGCAGGTCGAGCTTGGCGCGGCTCTCCGTCACGCGCCCGACGATCTCCATCTCGCGCTTGCCGGTGGCGTCGAGCCCCGACTGCGTCTGCTTCAACACGCTCTCGAAGGAGCTCTTCTGGTTCAACAGGAGGTTCACCTGCTGCTTCAGGTCGGCTTCGGAGTAGCTCTTGCCCGCGAGGTCGACGGGCCATCCCTTGCCGCCCGTCGCTGCCTTGAAGGCGCCCTTGAACTCGTCGAGCTGCTTGCCGGCGAAGGCGAGCTTCGACGCGTTCTGTTCGTGCAGCTTCGCGAGCTGCACCTTGGCGATCGCGAGGCTTCCCTTCACCTCGTCGAACTTGCCGATGTTCGTCTCGAGCTTGGTGATCGAGAAGTCGATGAAACCGACCGGGTCGTGGCGGCGCGCCGCGTCGTTCCAGCCGCCCACCTTTTCGAGCTGCTGATCGACCCTCGTGCGCAACCCTGGTAGCAGGTAGTAGCCGCCCACGCCGAGCGCGATGACGACGAGCAGCAGCTGCAGCGTGCGGCCGCTGGAATTCGAGGCACGAGCATTCGCGGACATTCGAAGTTCCCCCAACGAGTACGACGCGGCAAAAGTGCGGCGATCGTACCGTGGAGGGCGCGCGGGCGTTCGCCTTGCGTTCAGCCGCGCGCCGGCGAGAGGGCGAGTGCCGCGGTCAGCTCGTGTCGGCCGAACTGGAGGACGAGGTTCGCGCCGTCCTTGCGCTGGGCGTCGACGTCGAGGCGCATGGTCAGCTGCGCGGCCTTCGTCGCCACTTCGCGATGGATCAGCGGGATCTCGATGCCGCCTTCGGTTCGCGCGGCGTGGAATGCGTCCTGGTGCGCGTCGCGGATCGCCACCGGATCGAGCAGCCACAGCACGTACTCGCCGTCAGGTTTCTTGCGCTCGAGCACGACGTAGTAGTAGCCCGCGAGCACTTCACTGGTCGCGACCGTGAAGTCGACGTTGGTGTCGAGCGTGGTCCAGAAGTTCTGGCCGAGACGCCAGCGGACACCGAGCTGCGCGTCGATCTGCTGGTCGTACGCGTCCTTCCAAGGCGGCTGACCGTAGTCCAGCGTGAGCTGTCCCGCCGAGCGGTCGCCGCCCCAGTAAAAGAGCCGCGCGCTGCCACGCGTGCTCGTTTCGGGGAACGCGCGCTGCGGCTGCGACGGGACGACCTGGGTCGAGCCGATCGCCGGCAAGGAAAGCAGTGCGATGCAGGCCACTCTCTTGAGCATCCGACCAGCTCCATGACGTCGCGCCGGGTTGGCGACGAAGGAGCTACGACGCGCGCGAGCGATCGTTCCGCCAAGGTCAGGAGCCGCTCACTCCCGCGCTGGATCATCGCTCAGAACGACGCGCGCGCTCGTCGCGGTGCACTCGACCGTACGGTCGATCGCGCCGCTTCGCGCTGTCGTCGTGAAGCCGCGTCGCGGTTCCGACCCGCGTGGCAGCACGCTCTCGATGAACGCGGTGCACAACTCGCGGACGTCGCGTTCGAGCGCTGGCGTCGGTGGCCCGTCTGCGCGCGCGATGCCGACCTCGCTCTTGATGCCAACCCACCAGCGTGCGTCATCGCTTCCGCAACCCGCTCCGTGCCAGCTCCTCGCGCTCGCTTCGCGCGCGAGCCCGCTCGCGACGGTCGCAATCGGGGCTTCGACTCTCGAAAGCCAGGGTAGCGCCGTCGTCGGTCCCTCTGGATCGAGGAGCAGCACGCCCGCGATGCCGTCGATCTCGGCGACGGCGCGCACCGCGGCGGCCGCTCCGACCCCGTCGGCGAGCAGGGCCACGGAAGGCGCGTCGAGTTCTCCGTAGGCGACATGGCCTGGCGTCGTCGCGTCGATGCGCAGCAGTCGGATGAGGTTCGCGGTCGCCTCGGCATAACGCCACCAAGGCTCGTCGGACTGACGCTCGACCAGCAGTGCGCCGTAGCCTCGACTCGACAGCGCCTCGATCCAACGTTCGTAGCGCGCCGGCGGAGCGTTGGGATCGCTGGCGATGACGACCCACGGCGCGGGGCTGCCATGCGGGGGCAGCATCCCGGTGGCGAGGAGCGAGCGATCGCCGCCGAACAACGGCTTGCCCGCGTAGCGCCAGCGGCGCCGTCCGTCGGCGAGCGTGGACAACGGCTCCGGCGCCGAATCGACGATCGCAGCGGGTTCGTCGCTGCGAAGCGGCGCCACGAAAAAGCAGAGGAGGGCGGCGGCGGTTTGGATCAAGGTGTCGATCTTGGGTGGTGCATCGTGGTGCAGGCCGGTCGAAGCGCCGCACCGCCCTCCCCTTCGGTCGCCTTGATCGGCGCGCGGGTGGATCGAGACGCGTCGAAAGGTCGAGCGCGAAGGGCGTCTCGCATGATTTTCCGGCGCTACGCTGGTGCACGCGACGTTCGCTGACGACTGCTCTCGAACTGCAGCACGAAGGAGATCTCCGATGGGGAAAAGCGCTCCGTTCACGAGTCGTGCAGGGCTCCTCATCGCCAGCGTGGTGCTGGCCGGCCTCTCGCTCGGCGCGGTCGCGTGGCGCCCGCAGCAAGGCGGCGGCGTCAGCGAACCGGCGCGCTGGGACAAGGTCTTCGGCGCCAAACAGCCGCGCTATCGGACCGAGCCCAACGATTTCCTCACCCGCTCGCTGAAGCGGCTTGCGGACGAGAAGTGGCTCGCCGGTGGCACTGCGATCGACCTCGCCTGCGGCGACGGCCGCAACGCGTCGCTGCTCGCGGCGCGCGGCTTCGCGACCACGGGGATCGACGTTTCGAAGGTCGGGCTCGACAAGGCGCGCGCCGCCGCGGCCGAGAAAAAGCTGACGCTCGATGCGCGCGAGGCGGACCTCTACGCGTTCGACTACGGCGTCGAGCAGTGGGACGTGCTGAGCTTGATCTACTTCAACCCGGCGCTCTCGATCGCGGAGAAGCTGAAGGCGTCAGTCAAGCCGGGCGGCGTGATCGTGATCGAGGGGCAGGGGAGCGAGCACGAAGGCGGCGGTCCGCCGAAGGAGACGCTCTTCAAGCCGGGCCAGCTGCTGAAGACGTTTTCCGATTGGCGAGTCCTGGCCTACGAGGACGGCCGTTTCGAGAGCGACTGGAACCTCGGCGAGCCGACCCACGTCGTGCGACTGATGGCGAGGAAGCCGACGAAGTAGG
This sequence comes from Planctomycetota bacterium, assembly GCA_031409275.1. Taxonomy (GTDB): domain Bacteria; phylum Planctomycetota; class B15-G4; order B15-G4; family SIAN01; genus SIAN01. The sequence goes on along the minus strand of JANNXA010000051.1, from coordinate 156,798 downwards.
GGGGATTGCGGCTCGATCGCGGACTTCGTCTGCGGCGCGCGGCTCGTCGCGACTCGTGGCGAGGTTCAACGCTGACGATCGAGTTCGATCGTGCAGTCGCTACCGACATCGGCCAGCGCGCGCTCCGCGAAGCCGTCCTTGCTTACGAGCAAGGTGTAGCGCGCCGCTGCCGCCAGCAGCTTCGCGTCGCCGCGGCCATCGGTGATGAACCTCCGACGCGGCCCGAGCGCTCCGTCGCCAGTCACGGAGCGCGCCTCGATTCGCGCGCCCGGTAGCGGCGCTCCGTCGCGATCGCGAACCTCGATCGGGATCACGCGCAGCCGTCCACGCAGGTCGATCGCGGCGAGGCGGGGATCTTGCTCGCCCTCCTTCTCGTTGGCGACGCCCTCGATGGTCACCATCGGCTCGATCGCGAAGTGGCCGACGACGCCGTTGCCGAGCCCGATTTCGAGTGTTCCGCGGCCCGCGCTGAGCAGCGCGATGCACCAGCTTCCGTCCTCTCTCAGCGTGACGGGCGGGGTGCCGCGCCGAACCAGTTCGCGCACGTCGCCGAGCGGTTGCAGCGACTCCGACGGTCGCAGGGCGATCTGATCGACGGGGATGTCCGGGTCGAGCAGCACGTGGCCGCGCAGGCTGGCGGTCGGATCGACCACCACGACGAGGTCGCGCATGCCCGGCGTGAATGCGATCGGGCTGGCGCTGCGCCAACCGGACGACTCGACCGCGCACTGCAGCGGTGTGAGCGCTGTCCAGCCGACGATCGTGAAGGCCCCCTCGTCCGAACTCCTCGACTCGAGTCCGGAGACCTTGCGCCAGCCGCGCTCGGTGTTCGCCAGGACGGCGAGGTCGACGCCGCGCACTGGCTCGCCGGCGGAATCGACAATGCGCCCCGCAGCGACCACCTGCGAGTCGGCGCAGCGCAGGTCGCCGAGATCGTGATCGCCTGGTTCGAGCAGGTGCGACTCGAGTCGCAGCACGATCGCCGCTTCCAAGAGCGCGGGGTCGAGCAGGTCGGGCTCGAAGGGGCGCAGCGTCAACCAGCCGACGTCGACTGGAGTCCCATGAGGCTCGTCGGTCTCGAAGTCGTACCGCGCGAGTGAGAGCTCGAAGCGGCCCTCGCGATCCGTCACGACACGCCCGAGGTGAGGAGCCGATGCGATCGACCAGCGCGATCGGAAGCTCCAGTCTCCCATCGGTGAACCGTCCGCTTGCACGATGCGCCCGCGAAGCATCGGGAGCCGCGGGCCGAACTTCATCACGATTTGCGCAGTCTCTCCTTCGCGAGTTGGTCCGGAGAACTCGAGCGGCGCGCTCGAATGCCGACGATCCACCGGGCAGGCGATCAGTGGGAGGCCGAGCGGCACCTCTTCGAACTCCGCGAACCCATCGCTGGTGAGGCGCCACGCCATGCCGATGTCTGACTGGTTCACGGGACGCTCAGGGTCGGCGCGCGCGAGTCCGACCAGGGCGGGCGACGTGATTCGCCGGTCGTCCGCATCGCGTAGCTCGACTCGCACTCTTCCGCAGGCGGGCAGCATCAGCTCCACCGGCGTCGTCGGCAGCTCTGCCGGATCGATCGTCACCGTTGGCGAGCCTGTCGCCGCTAGGCCCAACGTCACGGCCCAGAGTGAACTCGCGTATTCCTCTCGGAAGCGCTCGAAATGGCGGGGCGGAACGACGACGCAACCATCGAGTCCAGTGTGGCTGCGCCAGAGGAGTTCGCGGTTGCGGCCGTTGTCGGCTTCCATCGCGACGGAGGTCCTCGGGGCCGGCTCGCCGTGCCGATCGACGACCCGGATCGTCAGCGCGGCAGGGAGTTCGAGCGCAAGGCGGATGGGGCGAGCGTCGGTGCTGGAGAGGCGCCGGATCAGCCGCCGCTCTCCGAGCGTGGCCAAGACGATCGCGTCCTCGAACGGCGGCAGGACAACGACTCCTTCTCCATCGGTCGTCCCGACTTTGCGAAGCGGCCCGCCGGCATCGGCGAGGAACGCCTCGACGTCGCGCTGCCGTTGATCGTCATCCTCGAACCACCAGTCGTGGATGCGGGAGTAGAGCCGGACGGTGAACTGCTCCCTAGCGAGCGGGGTGGCGCCGATCTCGCGGAAGCTCACGGTCGCACCCACGGCCGGCTCGCCCCTCTCGGCCAGGACGACCTGCGCCGCGACGCATGGTCGGTCCTCGGTAATCGTCCAGTCACTCGCGGATGGGGCAGGTTCACGAGCGGGAACGGGATCGTGAGGTGGAGTCGTGGCTGCTGCTGCAATCATCGGCTCCGTTGATCGGCTCGCGCGGCTGCTGGCGAAGCGGTGCGACTCCCCGTCCGTGAGCCACCACCATCCGCCGATGCCGGTGGTGAGGCAGACGAGCAGCGCCGCGGCGATCCGGAGGGAGATCCATGCCGGCAGCACGGTGCCGCCCTGGTGGGTCAGCAGGTCGAGTCCCGCCATCCATGCCACGCGCGCGTCGGAGTCATCGCGCGGGCAGAGCCTCTTTCGGAGCAACTCGCGGCCACGCCGAAGCCGGGTATGCACCGTCGCGAGGGGAATGGAGCTGCGCCTCGCGATCGCAGCCGGCGAGAGTTCGTCGAGGTGGTGCGCGATGATCGTGCCGCGATACGGTTCGGGCAGTTCGGCGACGGCTCTCGCCAGGTGCCCCACGAGCTCGAGGCGCTCGACGATTCGCGCGGGATCGTGGGAGTCGCTCGCCTCGGGTGGCGCGACCTTCTGCTCCCGCGCCCGCCGACGTTGAGAGGCGCGACTCGCCTCGCGCCGCACGCTCCTCATGACTCGCGCGAGCCATCCGCGTACGGCTCCGGTGGCCGACTCCCTCGGTGAGCGCTCAAGGGCGCGTCGCATCGTCTCCTGCGCGAGGTCTTCGGCTTCCGAGATGTCATCGCGGAGCGCGCGCGCGAGCGAGCGCAGGAAGGGCGCGTGGGTTCGGAGCAGATCGGGATCGACGGTCGCGCGATTCATTGGGCCTCTCCCGCTTGGTTGCACTCACCAACGCAAAAGAGGCCGCCGAGACGTTGGTTTGTTCAGCGTGCGCGCCGTCCCCTCACTGCACCACATCGTTCAACGCCCAGTCGTAGTCGAGGAAGTCGACGTCGTCGGGATCGAACTTCGAGAGGAACTCCTTCCACTCCGGCTTGCCGTACTTCTCGATCCACGCGAGCAACGCGCGTTCGCCGGCGGCGCCCGTCGCCTTGGTGCCGAAGTCCTCGCCGAACCAGTCGAAGATCGACGAGAGCTCGATCTTCTTCTTCGCGGGGTCCACGAGGTTGCGCTTCGGGTCGGCCAGGAACTTCCGCATCTGGTCATCGAGTTGCGCTTCGAGCGTGGCGGCAGCGAAGGCTTCGAGGCGCAGCGGTGGGCAGCCGACGCTCGCGCAGTTGACCGCCGAGTGGATGCGCGGGTCCTTGAATTGCGCGCGCAGGATCTTGTGCTCGAGGTCGTCGAGCGAGCGCTGCGCGCCGGCGATCGGGTGCTTCGTGCCCCACGGGTCGCTCAGCTGTCGAATCGAGTTCTTCGGGAAACGCAGGCCCGACAGGCCGGAACCAGCGATCGGATAGGCATCGACGATCGTGCGCAGCGTCCAGGCGTTGTAGGCGTTGATCCAGAACGCCATCTGCTCGGCGCGCTCCATCTTGGCGACGGCGTCAGCGGGCAACTTGGCGATGCGGTCGAGGTAGCCATCGAGCGCGGTGCGATCGGTCTTCAGAGCGGCGTAGTCGATGCGATCGCCACGGCCATGTTTCTTCAGCAGCGCATCGAGTTCGGAGTGGTCGAACGCGGCGGACGTCGGGACCGGCGCGACGGGTGACGCCGGCGCTGCGGGCGGCGCCGCCTGCGACGGGTCGGTGGGTGCGCAGTGGGCGAGGAGCATCAGCGCGAGCGAGGGGAGCGGCGTGGCCATCAAGGACTCCGAAGGGCGATCCAAAGTACGCACCTGATGCCGCCGTTGGATGGCCGGTTACATCGCCCTCGCGCGCGCCTTCACGGGAACCATCTCGACGAAATGGCGATGGACTCTCAGGTCGCGCGTCAATTCGGGGTGGAACGTCGCGGCGAGCAGCCCCGGCGCCTCGACCAGCACCGCCTCCTCGTCCCTCCTCGCCAACACCCTCACCGTCGGTCCGATCCGTGCGAAGCGTGGAGCGCGGATGAAGACGCCGTGGAACGGGGAGTGATCGTCGATCTCCTCCAGCATCAGCGCGAGCTCGGTGCTGAAGGAGTCGACCTGCCGACCGTAGGCGTTGCGGGTCACGGCGACGTCGAGCAGGCCAAGCCGCGGCGGCCGCGTGCCATCCTCCTGTCCGAGCAGGATCGCGCCGGCGCAGGTGCCGAACAGGCAGAGACGGCCGTCGCGGTGGCGCTCGATCAGTTCGCGGGTCAAGCCGAACAGGTCGAGCAGGTGGCGAATCGTGGTCGACTCGCCGCCGGGCAGGATCAGGTGGGTGAGCCCGTCGAGGTCCTTGCACTGCCGCACCTCGCGCGGCGCGAACCCGAGGTCGCGCAGACGGGCGAGATGCGGCTCGCTCGACCCTTGCAGGCAGAGCACGCCGGCGCTGTCGGCGTTCACGAAGCGGCTCCGCTCACCAGCCACGCTTGGCGAGACGTTCCGACTCCGGGATCGACTCCATCGACAGGCCGCGCATTGCGGTGCCGGTGCCGCGGCACGCCTCCGCGATCACGGCCGGATCGTTCCATTGCGCGGTCGCCTTGACGATCGCGGCCGCCGTCTTGGCCGGCGCCTCCGACTTGAAGATGCCGGAGCCGACGAAGACCGCCTCCGCACCGAGCGCCATCACCAGCGCCGCGTCGGCGGGCGTCGCGACGCCGCCAGCCGCGAAGTTCGGAACGGGCAGCGCGCCGTGCTTGGCGACGTACTCGACGAGGTGGAACGGCGCGCGCAGCTCCTTGGCGCGGCTCATCAGCTCCGCCGTCGGAGTGACGGACAGCTCGCGGATCTGCTTCTGGATCAGGCGCAGGTGGCGGACCGCTTCGATGATGTTGCCGGTGCCCGCTTCGCCCTTGGTGCGCAGCATGGCGGCGCCTTCGCCGACCCGGCGCAGCGCCTCGTCGAGGCAGGTCGCTCCGCACACGAACGGCACCTTGAAGGCGCGCTTGTCGATGTGGTTCTCGGGATCGGCGGGCGTCAGCACTTCGCTCTCGTCGATGAAGTCGACGCCAAGGTGCTCGAGCACGCGTGCTTCGATGAAGTGGCCGATGCGCGCCTTCGCCATCACCGGGATGGTCACCGCTTCCTGGATGCGCGCGATGATCTCGATCGCCGCCATGCGCGCGACGCCGCCTTCCTTGCGGATGTCGGATGGGACGCGCTCGAGCGCCATCACGGCGCAAGCGCCCGCATCCTCGGCGATCTTCGCCTGCTCGACGTCCGTGACGTCCATGATCACGCCGCCCTTCAGCATGCGCGCCAGGCCGATCTTGACCTCGTCGAGGCCGAGCGGGAGAGAGGCGGACGCGGACTCGGACGGGCCATTCGTGCGCTGCATCGAAGTTCCTCGGTTACGGGCGAGCGATGGGAAGTTTCAGACGAGAGGCGGCGCCGCATGGCTGCCGCTGGTGAGTTGACGATGGAGGAGGCCGCCGAGTCGCGCGATCGCCGGCTCGAGCTCCGCTTCGCTGGCGGCCGAGTAGGAGAGCCGGAACGCGGAGAGCGGACGACCATTGGGATCGAACGGCGAGCCGGGCGAGATGTCGATCCCTTCGCGCCGCGCTTCCTCGACGAGGCGCGCGACGTCACCGCCGCGCGGAAGCTCGATCCAGCAGACCATGCCGGAATGGGGGCGCAGCGGCCGAACGTCGCGCGGGAAGTGGCGGTCGATCGCGGCGTCGACGGCATCGCGGCGCCGCTCGAACTGGAGGCGCAGGTCGCGCGCGTGGTCGTCGATGAAGCCGCTTTCGAGCAGTTCGTGGAGCACCGCCTGCGCCGGGAAGTTGGTGGCGAGATCGCTGATCTTCTTCAGCGCCAACAGCGGCTCGAACAACGCGCGCGGCACCAACAGCCACCCCAGTCGCAGCCCCGGCGCGAGCACCTTCGAGAAGGTGCCGAGGTAGAGGATCTGATCGAGGCGGTCCTGCGCCTTGAGCGGCGGCGGTTCGTCGTCGCGACGCAGCTCGGCGAGCCAATCGTCCTCGACGACCGGAATGCGAGCCGCTTGCAGCCGTTCGAGCAGCGCCGCTCGTGCGGGCGCTGGCAGCGAAAGGCCGGTCGGGTTCGCGCGGTCGGGGATCACGTAGCAGAAGCGGGGGCGCACCGTTGCCAAGGTGCGGTCGAGCACGGCGAGGTCGAAGCCGGTGGCGTCGGCTGGAACGCCGACGAGTTGCGCTCGATGCCACCGGAACAGGTCGAGCGCACCCGAGAAAGTCGGCTGCGCGGTCAGCACCGTCCCGCCATCCGCGAGGAGCAGGCGCGTGATGAGGTCGAGCCCCTGCTGCGAGCCGTTCACGATGACGAGTTCGTTGCGCTGCACGTCGACGCCGTGACGCGCGAGCCGCCGGCGCAACACGTCGCGCAACGGCGCGTAGCCGGCCGGGGAGGGGTAGGCGAGCAGTTCGCGGCCGCGCTGAGCGAAGACGCGGTCGAGGGCCGTCTTGATCCGGTCGACGGGATAGAGCGCTGGGTGGCCGACGGCGCGTGCCAGCGCGACGCGCGGTGCCGTGTCGTCGCTGGCGGCCGGCAGTCGCGGCAGCGGGCGATTCGGCGAGAGACGTGCGTCCCATGCGATCGGGCCGTCGGGAGCGAGTGCGGCGACGGAAGCTTCCGCCGCGGTGGCGCGCACGAAGGTGCCGCGACCGACGCCTGACTCGAGCAGCCCCTCGGCGCTGAGGTCGCCGTAGCTCTGCACGACCGTCGTGCGATTGACGCCGAGCCGGTCGGCGAGTTCACGGCTCGAAAGCAAGCGAGTGCCGGCGTGCCACTCGCCCGACTCGATGCGCGCGCGGATCGCTGCCACGATCTGGCTGCGCAAAGGCGTGGAGCTGGTGCGATCGACCGGCAAGTACATGGTGCGGGATGTTGGCGTCGAATGGTTGGTTGTCAACCATCCAAATTGGTTGGTTGTGGAGGACGCGTGGAATCGCCGCGCGCCGGTGCGTCGGGGACGGCACCGCCCGCGCGCCGCGTAAGCTCCGGCGCCATGGCCTCGCCCGCTGACTCGTCACGCGTCCGCGTCCACCCGCTCGATGAAGTGGAACTCCCGCCGGGAGCTTCCCACAGCATCGAAGATCGGCTCTTCCGCGAGATCGTGCGCTGCCGCGAAGAGGGGACGGCGGCGGCGCTCGCGACGGTGATCGCGGTTCGCGGTTCCGCGCCGGCGCGCGAACCGATGAAGATCCTGGTGCGCGCCGACGGCAGCACGCTCGGGTCGGTGGGCGGCGGCTGCCTCGAAGAGGAGGTCAAGCGCCAGGCGCAACGCGTCATCGAGGAAGAGCGGCCGCGACGCGTCGCGATGGAGCTGACGGCCGAAGACGCCCCGGACGGCGCGCTGATCTGCGGCGGGCACGTCGAGGTCTACCTCGAGCCGATCACCGCTCCATCGCTCGTCCTGTTCGGCGGCGGTCACGTGAGCCGGGCAGTGGCGGGGCTCGCCGCCCGCGTCGGCTTTCGCATCGTCGTGACTGACGATCGCCCCGACTACGCCTCCACCGCCCGCTTCCCGATGGCGGCGATGGCGCAGGTCGATTACCCCGACGCCGCGGCGCGGAGCCTTCCGATCGATGCCGCGAGCTACGTCCTGGTGATGACCCGGTCGCACGCCGACGACCGTGTCATTCTCGAGGAACTTTGGCGCCGGCGGGTCGCCCCGCGTTACCTGGGGATGATCGGCAGTGGTACTAAGGCACGGTTGACCTTCGACAAGCTGGTCGAGGCGGGGGTCGATCGTGGTTGGCTCAAACGCATTCGCACGCCGGTCGGCCTTCGACTCGGAGCGCGGACGGCGGATGAGATCGCCGTTTCGATCGTCGCCGAGATGATCGCCGTGCGTCGCGGCAAGCCGGAGGGGCGCTGGAGCGTCCGCGGCGACCCCGAGGCGATCGACGTTCCACCCGGCGACGGCGACGCGCTCCCGGAACCGTTGCTCTGACTCTCCGTTCACCTTGACCGTGTTCGCAACGACAGCTTTGATCCTCCGCCTTTCCGCGCCGAGCTCGGATGCGCGAAGGATCCCGAGCAAGACCCTCACGCACGAGAACCTGAACGTAGTGGAGCCGCCCCCGATGTCGCACTCGAAGTTCTTCCGCGCTTCCCTCGCTGCTCTCCTCCTCGCCGCGCTGGCGGTTCACGCGCGCGCCGATGAGATCGTCCTGTTCAAGGGCGAGACGCGCGCCGATGTGACCGTCACCGACGAGACCTACGAAGGGGTCGTCTATCGGCAGAAGGGGATCCCGGCGCCGCAGAACTACGCGGCGGCCAAGGTGCGCGAGGTCATCTACACCAAGCGCTCGAAGTTCTATGGCTTCGGCGACGACGCCTTCGCGGTCGGCGATTACGCCAAGGCGGCCGATTTCTACAAGACCGCTGCAGCGGGCGCGAAGAACTGGGAGAAGCAGTACGGCCTCTTCAACGTCGCCGAGTGCATGCGCCTTTCGAACAAGCTCGAGGACGCCATCAAGGCGTACAACGAACTGCTCACCGCGGTTCCGAAGACCCGCTTCTTCGGCGACTGCTACGAGCGCATCGCGATGTGCCAGCGTGCGCTGCGCAAGCCGGAAGAGGCGAAGAAGACCTACGAGCAGCTGAAGGGGCAGGTGACGCTGAAGAACCTCGGCGCGCGCTGGGAGCTGCTGGCCGACTTCCGCCTGCTCGAGCTGCTGGAGAAGAGCGACTCGAAGGCGGCGCTCACTGGCTACCAGGAGCTGCAAGGCAAGGCGGCCGAGTTCCCGGACGTCGCCAACATGGCGCGTCTTCGGGTCGGCTACGTGATGATCGACCAGAAGCAGGTCGACAAGGCCAAGAAGTTCTTCGAGGACATCATCAAGGACCGCCAGGCCTCCGCGTCCGACATCGCGATCGTGGCGGGTGCCTACAACGGGCTCGGATCGACCTACCTCGCCAAGGAAACGCCGAGCAAGGCGGACTACGACGCGGCGCTCTTCCTCTTCTTCCGCACGATCTTCCACTACGGTGACAGCCTGAAGCAGAGCGAGCTGCTCGGCGAGGCGCTCTACAAGGGCGGCCTCTGCCTCGGCGCGCGCGAGGGCGAGAACAACCAGAAGCGAGCCAAGATCCTCTTCAGCCGCTGCGCCGAGGAGTTCCCGACTTCCGAGTGGGCGAAGAAGGCGGCGATGAAGAAGTGACGACCCGTTCGCGCGGGCTCGTCGTTGTCGCCCGGGTCTCGTGACGAAGGGCTGGCGCCGCCGCGCCAGCCCTTCCTGTTGCTGCACGCGGCGCTCTGGTTCTTCACCCAGGGTTTCTGCATCGCCTGGTTCCGTTTCCGTGTGCGCCGTCGACCGAGCCCGTTCCCGAGCGGCGCGCTGGTCGTCGCGGCGAACCACGTCTCCTACCTCGACCCGTTGATGCTCGGACTGGCCGTGCGCCGTCGCATCACCTTCCTGGTCACCTCGAGCGTCTTCGATGCGCCGGGCTACCGTTTCGTCATGCGCCTCTTCGGGTGCATCCGCGTCCAGGATGGCGCCACCAACGTCGAGGCGATGCGCCTGGCGCTCGCGGCGTTGCGGCGCGGGCGCGTGGTCGGGATCTTTCCCGAAGGCGGGATCAGCGACGACGGTCGGCTGCGCGAGGGGCAACTCGGCGTCGCGTCGCTGTTGCTTCAGGGCGGCGCGCCGGTGCTCACGGCCGCGCTGGTCGGCACCTTCGACGCGCTGCCGCGCGGCGGCGGCTTCCCCAAACCGCGTGCAGTCGAAGTCCGCTTCTCGCGCGTGGTGACTCCGGCGGCGGCGGCTCCTGGGGTGCTGCCACGCGACGCACGTCGCCTGCTGCGCGACGAGGTGATGACCGCCATCGCCGAGCAGTTGCCCGCGCGCATGGGAGGTCAGCTCGCGGAGTCGTCGCCGCCTGCGCGGTAGAGCGCCTCGATCTGCTTCGCGCAGCGCTCGAGCACGACCGTTCGCTTGATCTTGAGCGTCTGCGACAGGCCGCCGTTCTCGACCGTGAACGGCTCGTCGAGCAGTACGAACCGGCCGATCCGCTCGTGGGGCCGGAAGCCGGCCGCGGTCGACACGCGCGCATCGAGTTCCGCGCGGAGCAACGCCTGGAGCTGCTCGCGCGGCGGCGGCGGCGCCGATTGGGGCAGGCGGGCGACGAGCAGGGCGCCGAGCTGCTTCTGATCCTGTCCGACGACGAGCGCCTGCGCGATCCATGGCGAAGCCGTCAGCGCGTTCTCGAGCGGTTCGGGCTCGACGTTCTCTCCCGACAGCAGGACGATCGTCTCCTTCGCGCGTCCGGTGATCGCGAGTTCGCCGTCAGCCGTGAGGACGCCGAGGTCGCCCGTGTCGAACCAGCCATCGCGCGCCAGCACCGCCGCGGTCGCTTTCGGTTCCTCGAAGTAGCCGCCCATCACTTGTGGCCCGCGCGCGTGGATCACTCCGCGTTCGCCACGCGGAAGCGGCGTGCCATCCTCCAATCGGCGGATCTCGATCTCGGTGGCGGGCAACGGCGGACCCACGGTGCCGCCGCGCACGTGCCGCGGTCGCCGGAGCGCGAGCACGGGAGAGGTCTCGGTAAGCCCGTAGCCGTTCAGCAGCGGTACTCCGATCGCCGCGAAGAAGAGGTCGACGTGATCGGGCAACGAGCCGCCACCGCTGATCGGCAGCCCGCCGGCGAGGCGATCGACTCCGAGGGCGCGCGCGATCTTGCGGAGCACGAATCGCTGCAGCACCGCGTCGAGCGGCGCCGAGAGGCGCGACCACGCGGACGGCGTCGCATCGCCGGCCGAGCGTTCCATGCGACGCAGGCGCTGCCGGGCGACGCCGCGGCGCAGCGCGTAGTCGATCAGTGCGCGGCGCCGCGGCGACGCGCTCGAAAGCTTCTGGCGGACGCCTTCCTCGATCGCCATCCAGAGCCGCGGCACCGCCGGCAGGACCGCGGGCCGCCATTGCGCCAGGTCCTTCGCGAAGCGGCGCCGATCGCTGTAGACGAACTGCACGCCAAGCTCGATCAGCGCGTACTCGACCATCCGCTCGAACATGTGCCACGGTGGCAGGATCGACAGGCCGGTGGCGCCGGCCGGCACGAAGTCGATGATCGACAGCACCTGCGTGAGGTTGGCGGCGAGGTTCGCCTGCGTGAGGACCACGCCTTTGGGGCGGCCGGTCGTGCCCGAGGTGAAGACGATCGTCGCGATGTCGTCGGGTCGGCGCCGCGCCGGCTCTTCGGCGAGCAGCCGCATCGCGCTCGCGGTGGTGCCGAGTTCGAGGCACTGCTCGAACGTCAACGCGCGGCCGTCGGGATCGCTGCCGGTGAGCAGCACGACGTGCTCGACCTGCGGGTGGGTGGCGGCGAGTCGGCGCAGCAGTTCTGGCTTCTCGACGATCGCGATGCGTGCGCGGACCTTGCCGACGATGAACGTGATCTCGTCGGCGGGAGCTTCGGCGCCGCGCGGCACACCCGGCGCGCCGATCAGCAGCAGCGCGAGCTCGGCGATCAGCCAGCGTTCGCGATTCTCGCTCCAGACCAGCACCGGTTCGCCCGCGCGCGCGCCGAGCGAGACGAGTCCCGCCGCGAAGCGACCGGCCGCGTCACGCGCGGCGCGCGCGGTCAGCACGCGATCGGCAGCGTCGCGCCCCGGAGTGATGGCGAGCGGTCGCTCGCCGTGGCGGCGCAAGGCCGCGTCGAGGCGGGCCGTCAGCGTGGGGAGCGGCAGCGGAGCGTCCATGGGGTCGCTGATTCAACCGCGGCGGAGCGGCCGATCACAGAGCGCCGCGATGGGGGGTCGCGTAGAGCGCCTCGATCTGCGCGGCCCAGCGCTGGGCCACCGCCGCGCGCCGGACCTTCAGCGTCGGCGTGAGTTCGCGCGCGGCAGCGCTGAACGGCTCGGGCAGGAGCGCGAAGCGGCGCACCCGCTCGGGCGGCGCGAGCGCCTGGTTCACCTGTTCGATCGCCGTGGCGAAGAGCGACTGCACTTCCGGCCGGAGCAGCATCTCGGCGCGCCCGCTCCAGTCGATGCCACGTTCCGCGAGCAGCGTCTTCAGCGCTGCTTCGTCGGGGACGAGCAGCGCCACGAGGTAGGGGCGTCGATCGCCGATCACGCAGGCGTCCGCGACGATGCGCTGGCGCTTCAACATCTCCTCGATGCGCGCAGGCGCGACGTTCTTGCCACCAGAGCCGATGATCAGGTCCTTCTTGCGGCCGGTGACATGCAGGTAGCCGTCGACATCGAGGTGGCCGAGATCGCCCGTGCAGAGCCGCCCGTCGGCGGTCATCACGGCGCGCGTCGCCTCCGGCTCGTCGAGGTAGCCCGCCATCACGTTGTCGCCGCGCACGAGGATCTCGCCATCGTCGGCGAAGCTCACGGAGACGCCGGGCAGGACCTCGCCGACCGTGCCGCCGCGCGCGCGCCCGACACGATTGCAGGCGACGACCGGCGAGCACTCGGTGAGCCCGTAGCCTTCGAGCAGCGGCAGGCCGATCTGTTCGAAGAAGCGGACGAGCTCGGGGTCGAGCGGCGCGCCGCCGCTGACCAGGAAACGCAGTCGCCCGCCGAAGCGCCGCCGGATCAGCGAGCGGACCAGCCGCTCGGCGAGCTCATGACGGAAACGCAGCTTGAGCGGCAAGGCGCCGCCGCTGCCCGACGCCTCCCGGTAGGAACGCGTCTCGTCGGCGACGCGTTGCGCGAACTCGAAGAGGGCTCGGCGGTAGCGCGGCGCGCGTTCGAGGTTGCCGAGGATCCGATCGTGCACCTTCTCGTAGAAGCGCGGCACGCCGAGCAGCAGCGTCGGCGCCACCTCGCGGATCTCCTGCGCGACCGCGTCGAGATCGCTCGCGTAGGCGATCGCGCCGCCCGCGAGCAGCAGCGCGTAGTGGCCGGCGGTGCGCTCGAAGCTGTGCGACAGCGGCAGGAAGGAGAGCGTGAGGTCGTCGGGGCCAAGCGCGATGTGTTGCAGGATCGCTTCGCAATTGGACAGCAGGTTGCCGTGCGTGAGCTGCACCCCTTTGGGTTCGCCGCTCGTTCCCGAGGTGTAGAGGATGGTGGCCACGTCAGCGCGAGTGAGCGCCGCGAGCCGCCGCTTCACCTCGACCGCCGCGGTGTCCGCGCCGGCGAACGTCGCCTCGGCCGCGAGCGACGCGAACGGCAGCACCGCCGGGTCGCCGAAGTCGCGATGCTCGAAACCGATGACGTGGCACAGCGCCGGCAGCGTGGCGCGCGCGGGTGCGATCTTGCGCCACTGCTCCGGCGTCGAGACGAACAGCGCGACGGCGCCGCTGCGTGTCAGCAGCTCGATCTGCTCATTGGCCGGGCAGGTCGCATAGAGCGGCACATCGATCAGTCCGGCTGCGAGGCACGCAAGATCGGAGAGGAGCCACTCGGGACGGTTCTCGGAGAGGATCGCGACGCGCGCTCCGGGCGGCAGCCCCAGCGCGACGAGGTGCGCGGCGAGGTTGGCCACCGCATGCGCGGCCTGTTCCGCGCTCCAGTGATACCAGGCGCCTTGTTCCTTGAATCGCAACAGCGGTCGCGCGCCGTGGCGTCGCGCCTGCGCGAAGAGGAGTTCGGCGACGCTGCGGGGCGCGTTCATGCAGAGTTACTAGCTCAGCCGATCTTCGCCACTCGTTCGATCTTGCCGGCGAGTTCGAGAATGGTGTTCGCGTCCGGAAGCCGTCCCAGATCGACCTGCAGGTGGACCACCGCAGGGTGGTTGGGAAGGTCGATCTCGCGTTTCTCGACCCAGGCGCCGAACGGCCGCGACAGCTCATTGGCGAGTTCGACGACCGCCGCGAGGCTCGCGTGGTCGCCCGCCTTCGCGAGGTCGCGACGATTCGCCACGGCGCGCGCGACCGCTTCCGGCACTCGCCACCGCGAGACGATCGGCTCGTTCAACTCGTAGCCGAAGCGACGCAGGATCGCGAGCAGCGTCTGCGGGCTGATGTGGCGTTCCTGGCGCAACGCCACGCGGCGAGAGGCGGAAAGGGCCGCGAGGCAGCCGATGTCGTGGAAGAGGCCGGCGATGTAGGCGTGTTCCTGGTCGACATGCACGACGCCAGCGATGGCATGGGCGAGCTGCGCCGTGAGCAGCGAGTGCTTCCACAGCAGCGTCGAGAACGCCTCGTACGGACGGCCGTGGACGCGCGTCGAATGGAGCGCGATGTCCATCAGCAGCAGGCGCAGATGGCGCTGGCCGAGGCGCACGACGGCGTTCGGCACGCTCTCGACGGCGACCGAACCGCGATGCAGCGGCGAGTTGGCGAGCGACAGCACCGCTCCCGCGAGAGCCGGGTCGCAGGAGATCGCGGCGGAAACCTTCTTCACCGGGTAGGTGGCGTTGTCGAGGAGTCGCATCACGTCGAAGGCGGCAGCGGGCGGCAGCGCGAAGTCATCGCGCGATCGCTGGAGCAGCGCACCCATCTCGTCGACGAAGCGATGGTCGACGTCGAGTTCCTGGAAGCGCGCGTCGAGGATCGATGCCTGGAACGAGTGGAGCGGCGCGGCGCGCTCCTGTTCCTTGCGCTGCGCGTCGAGCTGTTCGGCGCTCAGCGCCGCGGGCGGCGCCGCCGTGGGCGCCGGAGCCTTGTGCGGGGTGGGAGCCGCCGCTGCTTGCGGGGCCGATGGCGATGGCGATGGCGGCTGCGCTGCGACCGGAGTCTGCGTCACGACGACGCGAGGCGGAGCGCTTCCCACCGGTGTCGCCGGTGCCTTCGCCGCCGCGCGGCGCCAGCCGATTCGTTCAAGCAGCGTCCCGAGTAGCCCCATCGCTGCACCATCCCCCGCCTGAGTCGACGATGGATCAGGTATCGGCGATCCGGGGTGGCGCCAGCGAGTCTCACGGGCAGGCACCTTTTTCCTGTTCAACGAGGTTCGGTGAATCTCCCAGTGAGCGTGAGGCTCAGCGGCGGCTCGTTCTCGAGAGCGAGGCGAACGACGACGCGTCCGACCAGTCCACGGCCAGGGCTTCCTGGAGCGACGGCGATCACGAGCACCCACTCGTCTCCGCTGACGCGTTCGACCAGCTCGGCGGTGACGAGGGGCGGCTCGTCATCGTCCGCGGAGCGTTTGCGATCGACCTCGACCCGCACCGTGGGCGGGACGGCGAAGCGCGACTGGCTGCGCCGCCGGATCACGACCTCACGGGTCGCGCCGTCGCGTCGAACGACGTCGCCGAAGTCGATCCGATCGGGCGGGTTCGCGACCAGGCGGGGGAGCACGATCGCCTGGACCGGCATGCGCAGCTCGTTCACGAGCGGGTGGTCGGTCGGCACCACGACATGGAAGAGGCGGCGGCCCGGCAGCGTGACGCCGTCGAAGCGGATCCGCAACGTCGCGCTCGTCGGGGTGGAGTCGGTGACGGTGGTCGAGAAGCCGCGCTCCGGCGTCTGCGGAGCGCCGAACTTGACCGGACTCCCATCGGCGACGGTCACCGAGATCGAGTGATCGCTGCTGTCGCCAAGGACGAGTTCCGGCAGGTCGAGCAGCGGCGGCTTGCAGTCGTAGAGCGTGCGCGTCGTCGCGATCAACGCGAAGGAGAGCCACTCGTGATCGGGGTCGTTGGTGCCGACGAAGATGCCCTTCTCGAGCCGCGTCGGCCCCTTGTCCGCGTGCAGCTCCGCCGTGAGCTCGCCGCTGGCACCCGCTTCGAGGCGCTTGGGCTCGATGCGCGCGATGAGGCAGCCGCAGCTCGAGCGGATCGGATCGAAGACCAGCGGCTTGCCGCCGCGGTTCTCGACGTGGAAGACCTTCTGGCGCACCTCGCCGATCCACAGCGTGCCGAAGTCGAAGCTCGATTCGGCGGCCACCGCGATCGGATGCGGCGGCGGAGGCGGCGGCTGCCGACTGCAGGCGGTCAACAGCGCAACGAGCGCAACGAGCGCGACGGGCGCGATTCGCGTCATGCGGAAGCGCCATTCGTCGCGAGCAGCGCCAGGAACTGCGCTTCGTCGAGCACCTGCACGCCGAGCTCCTGCGCCTTCTTCAGCTTGCTGCCGGGCGCGTCGCCGACGACGAGATAGGTGAGGCGCTTGCTGACGCCGGAGAGCAGCGTGCCACCCTGGGCTTTCACGCGTGCCTCCGCTTCGGCGCGCGACAGCGTGGGCAGCGTGCCGGTGAAGAGGAACGTCTTGCCTTCGAGCGCCCCGCTCGCGCGCACGGCGGCTTGCGGCACGACTCCGGCGGCGAGCAGCGCGTCCACTTCCGCCGAACCGCTGCCTTCGAAATACGCCTTGAGGCTCCTGGCCGCGCTCGGCCCAAGTCCGTGGATCGCCTCGATCTCCTCGACCTGCGCGGCGCGGACCCGCTCGAGCGTCTCGAAGTGGCGTGCCACCTGCTCTGCGGCCGTCTCGCCGATCTCCGGGATCCCGAGCGCGTAGAGGAAGGCGGAGAGCGGGCGGTTTCGCGCGGCGGCGATCGAGGCGAGCAGCGCCGTGACCGACTTCTCGCCCATGCGGTCGAGTTCGAGCAAGGCAGCGCGTTCGAGGCGGAACAGGTCGGCGGGTTGCCGCGCGAGGCCACGCGCCACCAGCTGCTGTAGCAGTCGCTCGCCGAGCCCCTCGATGTCGAGCGCGGTGCGGCTGACGAGGTGTTCGAGCCGCTTGCTCACGCGCGCCGGGCAGCCCTCGTTCGGGCAGCGCAACGCGACGAAGTCACCCTCCTGCTCGACCGGCGTCGCGCAGGCCGGGCAGGTCGTCGGGAACCGCCAGGGATGCTCGCCGCGCGGTGCCGAGTCGATCACCTGCACCACCTTCGGGATCACGTCGCCCGACCGCTCGATCAGCACGGTGTCCCCCACGCGAACTCCCAACCGAGCGCACTCGTCGCGGTTGTGCAGCGTGACGTGGGTGATGGTGACGCCCGACAAGGCGACGGGTTCGAGCTCCGCGACCGGCGTCAGGGTGCCGGTGCGGCCGACCTGGACGCGGATCGCCGCGATGCGCGTCGTGGCCTGGCGCGCGGGGAACTTGAAGGCGCGCGCGAAACGGGGGCTCTTCGCCGTGAAGCCGAGGCGCTGCTGGAGGTCGAAGCGGTCGACCTTCATCACCACGCCGTCGAGCTCGATCGGGAAGGCGTCACGGCGGGCGAGCAGGTCACGGTAGTGCGCGAGGATGGCGTCGAGATCGCCGACCACGGCGTCGGCGCGGACCGTCTTCAGTCCGAGCGACTCGATCCATTCGAGGGCTTCGGAATGGCTCGCGGGTGCGGGGGCTCCCTCGACCTTTCCAAGCGACCAGACGCGGAAGTCGAGCGGGCGCGCGGCGACGAGGCGTGGATCGAGCTGGCGGAGCGTCCCGGCCGCCAGGTTGCGCGGATTGGCGTAGCTCTTCTCGCCTCGCGCCAGCAGGCCGCGGTTCAGCTCCTCGAACGCGGCGCGCGGCACGACGACCTCGCCCCGCACGTCGAGTCGCGCCGGTGCCGGACCGCGCAGCTCGAGCGGCACGGAGCGGATCGTCCGCACGTTGGCGGTGACGTCCTCGCCGACTTCACCGCTGCCGCGCGTCGCGCCGAGCACCAGCCGCCCGTTCTCGTAGACGAGTCGGCACGAGAGTCCGTCGAGCTTCGGCTCGGCGACGAGGGGCGATGGCAACGAGTCGACCAACAAGTGATCGAGCAGGCGCTGATGCCACTCGCGCACCTCCGCTTCGTCGTAGGTGTTGTCGAGGGAGAGCAGCGGCGGATCGTGGGGGACCGATGCAAAGCCGTCGGCCGGCGCGGCGCCAACCCGCTGCGTGGGGCTGCTCGCCATGCACAGCTCGGGGCGACTCGCTTCGAGGCGCTTGAGCTCGGCGAAGAGCTGGTCGTACTCGCCGTCGGAGATGATCGGTGCGTCGAGGACGTGGTAGCGCCAGTCATGCTCCTTGATCTGGGCGCGCAGCTGCGCGGCGCGGCGGGCGTCGGCGTCCGCTTCGTCCATGGGGCGGGCTCCGTCGTTCACGTCAGCAGCATCGCATCGCCATAGGAATAGAAACGGTAGCCCGTCGCCGCGGCCTCGCGATACAGCGCGAAGAGCCGCTCGCGGCCGATGAACGCCGCCACCAGCGCCAGCAGCGTCGTCTTCGGCAGGTGGAAGTTGGTGATCAATCCGTCGATCGCCTGGAACGCAAATGGCGGGCGGATCATCAGGCGCGTGCGCGCACGGCCGGCGACGAGCGTTCCCGAACTCGCGGCCGCTTCGAGCGCGCGCGTCGTGGTGGTGCCGACGGCGATGACGCGACCGCCGCGGGACCGCGTCGTGTGGATCGCCGCCACCGTCGCTTCGCTGAGCTCGTAGAGCTCCTCGTGCATCGCGTGGTCGCGCAACCGCTCGACGCGCACGGGCAGGAAGGTGCCGGGGCCGACGTGCAAGGTCACACGCGCGATCGCGATTCCGCGCGCCGCCAGGCGCTCGCACAACGAGGTCGTGAAGTGGAGTCCCGCCGTCGGCGCCGCGATGGCGCCCGGTACGCTCGCGAAGAGCGTCTGGTAGTCGGCGCGGTCGGCCGGTGCTTCGCCGTCGCGTTCGAGGTAGGGAGGGAGCGGCAGCTGTCCGACCGCGAGCGCCGCCTCGAGGCCGCCTTCGATCGCCACTCGGCGGAGCTCTCCGCCAGGAGCGTCGACGACGCGCACGCGCGGGCCGCCGACCACCTGCAGCCATTCACCGGCGTGCAGGCGGGCCGACGGTCGCAGGAGCGCCAGCACCTCATCGCTGCCGTCGAGGCCGCTTGGATGGAGGACGATCTCGACCCGTCCGCCGCTGGTGCGTGTCGCAAAGAGGCGCACGGGAAGCACGCGCGTGTCGTTGACCACGAGCAGGTCGCCGGGTGCGAGCAGGTCGGGCAGGTCGCGGAAGTGGGCATCACGCGCGTCGCTCGCGGAGCGCGACGCCACCAGCAGTCGCGCGGCGTCACGTGGCTCGACCGGGGCGGTCGCGATACGAACCCCGTCGAGGGGGTAGTCGTAATGGGCGATCCGATCGTCGTCCGGAGGAGGCGAGTCCGTCGCAGAGGGCAAGGGAGTTACCGGCTCGATTCCGTCGGGGGAATGGGCGCGCTACTATGCCGCGTTTTCCACGAGCCGGACATCCGGCGTCGGCGCCTGATGCCCCAAGAGGGGCGGGGATGGAGCGAATCGTCTCGCATGAAGTCGTGGCACGACACCGTACTGATCGTCTACTTCGGGTTGCTGGCGCTGCTCTCCGTCTACGGACTGCACCGCTATGCGCTGATGTTCCTCTACTACCGCCACCGACGCGATAATCCGACTCCGACCGAGCGCTTCACGGTCTTGCCGAGGGTGACGGTCCAGTTGCCGCTCTTCAACGAGGCGACCGTCGTCGAGCGCCTGCTCGAGACCGTGGCGCAGCTGCGCTGGCCAGCGGATCGCCTCGACATCCAGGTCCTCGACGACTCGACCGACGAAACGCAGCAGCTGGCGCGCCGCAAGGTCGACGAACTGCGCGCGCGCGGCGTCGACATCAGCTACCACCACCGCGTCGATCGTCGCGGATTCAAAGCCGGAGCGCTCGCCGCCGGCATGGCCACCGCGAAGGGCGAGTTCATCGCCATCTTCGACGCTGACTTCCTGCCCGTCCCGGACACGATCGAACGCACGGTCGATTACTTCACCGATTCGAAGATCGGCATGGTGCAGGTGCGCTGGGGCCACCTGAATCGCGACTACAGCGTGCTCACCCGGCTGCAGTCGATGCTCCTCGACGGGCACTTCGTCATCGAGCACACCGCGCGCAATCGCTCCGGGCGCCACTTCAACTTCAACGGCACCGGCGGCATCTGGCGGCGCACGGCCATCGAAGCGGCGGGTGGCTGGCAGCACGACACGCTGACCGAGGACCTCGACCTCTCCTACCGCGCCCAGATGAACGGCTGGAAGTTCATCTACTTGCGCGACTTCACCGCGCCGGGCGAGTTGCCCGTCGAGATGACTGCCTTCAAGGCGCAACAGCATCGCTGGGCCAAGGGCTCGATCCAGACCGGTCTCAAGGTGCTGCCGGCGGTGTGGAAGAGCGACCTCCCGTTCAAGGTGAAGAGCGAGGCGACGTTCCACCTCACCGCGAACCTGAGCTACCTGCTGATGCTCGCGATGTGCCTGTTGATGTTGCCGGCGCTGATCGCCCGCCTCGCCGAGCCCGATCGGCTGCGCAGCTCGCTCTTCGACTGGTCGGTGTTCGTGCTCGCGACGGCGTCCGTGCTTTCGTTCTACACGGCGGCGCAGCGCGAGATCGACCCGCATTGGCGGCGCGGGCTCAAGTTCCTGCCGGCGGTGCTCGCTCTGGGCATCGGCCTGGCGGTGAACAATGCGCGCGCCGTGATCGAGGCGCTCTGCTCGTACGAGACGCCGTTCGTGCGGACGCCGAAGTACGACGTCACCGATCAGCAGCGTCACACGGTCGCGCCCAAGCGCCGTTACAAGAGCCTTGCGGGGCTGATGCCGTTCGTCGAGCTAGCCTTCGGTTGCTACATGCTCGCGATCGTCTGGGTCGGAGTGATCCACCAGGTCTGGATGGTGGTCTTCTTCATGACCCTCTTCGCGGCAGGCTTCTTCTACGTCGGCCTCGGATCGCTCTTCTCGGGCCGCAGCTTCCGTCGCGTCGCGGCCCCCGACCTCGCGGCGCGCGCCACGCCCTGATCGAGCATGCGGCGCCGCCTCAGCGCGTTGCGGGAGCGAGCGGCAGCGTGAGGTCGAGCAGCGCCAGCGGCGGACCGCTCGACTTGCCGTCGGCGGCGTCGATCCGAAGGACGACCTGCGGCCCGTCGAGGTGGCGTCGATACCACTCGGTCAACTCCGCGAGCGCCGGGCCGCTGCGGGCCGCGCGATTGGCGCGACTGCCGTCGAGTACGAGCCAACGCCCGCCGTGTTCGCCGAGCAGCGCGAAGAGCTCATCGCGCAGCCCGATCTCGATGGGCGAGAGGTAGGCGAAGTCGAAGGCGCGTCGCCCGGCGTCGCCGCGTGCGGCGGCGAGCTTGGCATCCAGCGCTTCGAGCGGCTCATCGCGGGCGCGCCGTTGCGGAATCGCATCGCCGCTGGCTTTCGCGGCGCGCATCTGCTCGAGGCACTCGACGGTCAGCGGCAGGTCGAGCCAGGTATCGGCGGCGATCAGGGTGCCCGGCGCCAGGTTCGCCTCGATCCACTGCCGCATCACCACGCGGCTGTCGGGACGCGACAAGGCGTTGCCCTGCTGCCACGCGGCGGTCGCGCCCGCGAGCAAGGGAGTGGCGAGCGCCAGCAACGCCACCAGCGCGGTGCGACGCCCCGTTCGCAAAGCCACCCACGCGGCCGCACCGGCGGCGGCGACTCCGGCACCTGCCGCGAGCGTCGGCAGCAGCGCCAGCAGATAGTCGACGGGTTGGGCGCGGAACTGCGCGATCAGGGCGAAATGGAGCAGCGCCGGGACGACGACGATGGCGAGCGCGGCGCGCCCCGTCCGTTGACGCAGCGCCAGCAGCCCGCCAAGCGCCGCCGCGATCAGCAACCACGGTCCGACCTGCGGGGACAGGAGGTGAGCGGCGTAGACGGCCGCGCCCGACCGAGTGGGATCGTGTCCGAAATGGCCGCCTTCCATGTGCGTGCGCAACGTGGCGAAGTCGGACTGGAAGGTCGTGAAGTCGAGCAGCGTGTAGGGAGCCGCGGCGAGGAAGGTCGCCGCCGTCAGCAAGCCGGCCGCCGCAAGGCGCGCGGCGCTGCTCCGCCAACGGGCGCAGCGCGGCGAGGTGGCCCGCTCGTCGCACGCGCGCAGCACGACGGCGAGGGCGAGCGCGCTGGCGAAGAGGGCGCCGTAGTACTTGAACGAAGCCGCGATCCCGATCGCGAGCGCGCTGCCGGCGGCGCTGCCCCATCCGCCGCGTCGTCGATGGCGCAACGCCAGCACCATGCCAAGCGTCGCCGCCGCGACGAGTGGGGCGTCGACGGTGGTCCAGCGCGAATTCGCGACGTGCAGGAGCGAGGCGGCGACGGCCGCGGTCGCGATCCAGGCGGCCGGCCGTCGCGTGGCGCGCGCGCCGACCTGTCGCGCGAACTCGGCCGCGAGCCGCCCGCAGCCCCAGACGGCCAGCAGCGCGGTCGCCAACGTCACGCAGCGACTCACGAGGATCAGCGATTGTGGCGCGACCCAGAAGTGGGCGCGGAATTCCGCGAGCGTCGGCTGCGGCGAGAAGAGCCACGCCACGAGGTAGGCGCCCGCATGCAGGAGGAAGGAGCCGGCGGGGTAGGCGAAGTAATGCGGGTTCAAGTCGCCGCTGGTGAAGGCGATCGCGTGGTCCGTGACCAGATGTTCATCGATCGCTGCGAACGGATAGGGCAGTCCGAAGGTCAGCCCGTGCAGCCGCAGCAGCGCCGCGAATGCCAGCAGCGCGGCGATCGCGAGTCGGTGGGGGACGCGTGCGGCCGTTGTCGGCTCCTCGTGGCGGCAGGCGCGCGCGGGGTTGCTAGCCTCGCGCCCCCGCGTCGCCGGTCGATTCCGGGATGGCGTTTCTATCTTCGCTGCCCGCGATTGGAGCTGCTGTGAACGAGCTGTCCCGCCACTGGTCGCTCGATCCGGCCATCGACTTCCTGAACCACGGCTCCTTTGGTGCGTGCCCCGACGCCGTCCTGGCCGCGCAGCACCAATGGCAGCGCCGCCTCGAAGCGGGCCCGGTCCGCTTCCTCCATCGCGAGCTCGAAACGCATCTCGACACGGCGCGCGAAGCGCTGGCACGCTTCGTCGGCGCGCAGAGCGAGGACCTTGCGTTCGTGGCCAACGCGACCGCGGGCGTCAACACGGTGCTGCGCAGCCTGACCTTCGCTGCCGGCGACGAGCTGTTGACCACCGATCAGGAGTACAACGCCAGTCGCAACGCGCTCGACTTCGTCGCGCGCCAGCACGGCGCGACGGTGGTCGTCGCGCGCGTCCCGTTCCCGATCGGAAGTGCCGACGAAGTGGTCGAGCGCGTCGTTGCGCAGGTCACTGCGCGCACGCGCCTCGCGCTGCTCGACCATGTCAGCAGTCCGACCGGCGTGATCTTCCCGATGGAGCGCCTCGTCGCCGAACTGTCGGCGCGCGGCGTCGACACGCTCGTCGATGGCGCGCATGGACCCGGTCAGCTGCCGCTCGCGCTCGATGCGCTTGGCGCCGCCTACTACACCGGCAACTGCCACAAGTGGATGTGCACCCCGAAGGGATCGGCGCTGCTGCATGTGCGCCGCGATCGGCAGGCGCGGATCCGTCCGCTGGCCATCAGCCACGGCGCCAACTCGCAGCGGCGGGATCGCTCGCGCTTCCGGCTCGAATTCGACTGGCCCGGCACCTTCGATCCGACTCCATGGCTGGTGATCCCGCAAGCGATCGCCTTCCTCGAAGGGCTAGTGCCGGGCGGTTTCACGGAGATCCGCCGCCGCAACCATGCGTTGGCGATGGAGGGGCGGGCGCTCCTTCTGGCGGCGCTCGGCATACCGGCACCCTGCCCCGAATCGATGGTCGGATCGCTCGCCGCGGTGCCGTTGCCCGATCAGGAGCGCCCGGGAGCGCCTCCGATGGGCCTCGATCCGCTGCAGGTGCGCCTGTTCGACCACCATCGGATCGAGGTGCCGCTGCCGCTGTGGCCGACGCCCCAGAAGCGCCTCCTGCGCATCTCGGCGCAGCTCTACAACCGGCGCGAGCAGTACGTCCGACTCGCCGACGTTCTGCGCGGCGAACTCCGGCACTAAGCTCTCGCCCCGTCGTATCGATTCGTGCGGCGGGCTGCCGCACCCCGCACTTCCGTGTCGTCGTCGGCTAGCGCCAGCGATGGCGGAAGCGCTTCTTCTGGAACGAAAGGACGTCCCTCGGACATGCTCGCTCACCTCTTCCTTACCGCCGCTACCGCGTTCGCCAGTCCGGCGACGCATCGTTCCGACTCGTGGGTTGCCGACTGGGATGCGGCCGCCAAGCTCGCCAAGGAGTCCGGCAAGGATCTCTTCGTCGACTTCACCGGCTCCGATTGGTGTGGCTGGTGCATCAAGCTGCACGAAGAGGTCTTCTCCCATGAGGAGTTCCTGAAGGGCGTCAGCGATCAGTTCGTGCTGGTCGCGCTCGACTACCCGCAAGGCGACGAGGCGAAGGCCAAGGTCCCGAACCCCGATCGCAACGCGGAGCTCGCCAAGCAGTACAAGATCAGCGGCTACCCGACGGTCCTGCTGATGACGCCCGAAGGCGAGGTCTTCGGCCGATCCGGCTACCGCGAAGGCGGAGCAGCGCCGTACGTCACGCACATCACCGAGATGCGGACCAGCGGCAAGGCGGCGCTCGCTGACGCAAAGGCGTTCGAGGCGAAGTTCGCTGCGGCCACCGGCGCCGAGAAGGAGAAGCTGCTCGACGAGGCGATCGAGAAGCTCGCCGCTCTCGACGGCGACGCGCCCGCTGCCGCGAAGTTCTCGGTCATCGCGCGGCTCGCGTTGACGCTCGATGCCGAGAACAAGGCCGGCCGCAAGCTGAAGGCGGTGAAGGCGCTCCTGCACGCTGGCGATATCGCTGCCGACGTCGTGACTGCGGCGCGCGAGCTCGATCCGAAGAACGAGAACGGGCTGCTCGAGCAGGTCGTCCTCGCCGAAACCGGCTCGATCGGCAGCGAAGAGGAGCTGAAGGCGGCGGCGAAGAAGATCGACGATCTCGATGCGCTGGGGCCGATGAAGGACAAGGAGATCGCGATGCAGCTCTACGTCAACGCGGCCTTCTGGAACTTCCAGTTCCTGAAGAACTCCGAGGTGGCGAAGAAGTACGCGAAGAAGGTCTCCGAGCTCGGCCTCGAGATCAACCCGCGCCTGAAGGAACTGCTCGACACGATCAACGCTTCCTGATCGAAGCGAGTCGCAAGGAATCGATCGCGCGCGGCGGTTGGCCTCGGTGCCGGCCGCCGCGCGCTTCGTTGCGATGGAAACGAACTCCCGTCCGCCGTCGCTTCAGCAGCCATGGAACGCGACCGAAGAGTCCGGCGGCAAGGGAATGGCGACGCTGGGGAGCGGGCCGGAGAGCCACGCTCATGATCGTCTCGAACTCGCGGCAGCGCATGGTCTGGGCGCTGCTGTTCGCCGGTGGCGCACTCACGCCGCTCAAGGCACAGCAGATCGCCTGGACGCGGGCGGGCGAGGCGCCGCTCGATGAGTCGGGCAGCGCGGTCGCAGCGGCCGGTGACTTCGACGGCGACGGCCACGATGACGTGCTGATCGGCGCCTATCGCAACGACGCCGCGGCGCCGGACGCCGGGAGCGCCTACCTCTGCTCCGGCGTCGACGGTGGTCTGCTCGCAACCTGGCGCGGCTCCGCCGCCGGCGACGCGTTCGGCTTCACGCTCGGTCGCGCCGGCGATGTCGATGGCGATGGCCGCAGCGACTACTTCGTCGGGGCGCCCGAGCACACCGGTGGCAATGGCGCGCGCAGCGGCTGCGTCGCGCTCTATTCCGGCGCCGACGGCCACGCGCTTGCGCCCCTGGTGGGAGTTGCGGGCGAGCGCTTCGGCTGGGCAGTCGCGTCGATGGGCGATCTCGACGGTGACGGCCACGTCGAACTGGCGATCGGCGCGCCGCGCGCGAGCGGCCAGGGGGTCGATCGCGGGCGCGTCAACGTGGTGAACTCGGCGAGTGGCGCCACGCTCTACACCCGGATCGGCGAGGCGACCGGTGACTGGTTCGGGGCCGCACTGGCGGTACTGCCCGACGTCGACGGCGATGGCGCCGTCGAGCTTGCCATCGCCGCCGATCGCCACGATCGCTCCGGGCTCGACCGCGGTCGCATCTACGTCTGCTCCGGTCGCGACGGCCGCGAGATCGCTCGCATCGATGGCGACGCGGCCGGCGATCGTTTCGGCTACGCGCTCTCCGCGACCGCCGACTTCGATGGCGATGGGCGCGGCGAGCTCCTCGTCGGCGCGCCGTGGAATGACGGCGGCGGCGTCAACGCGGGGCGCATCACTCTGCACGCGATCGACGGAACGCGCCTCTTCAGCCTCTTCGGCGACGCGGCCGGCGACCTGCTCGGTTCCGCGGTAGCCGGGCTTGGCGACGTCGATGGCGATGGCCGCGAGGAGTTCGCGGCCGGCGCGTGGGGCCACGACGGCGCGGGCGCAGCGGCGGGCAAGGTGACCGTGCGCTCCGGCGCCGACGGCAGCGAGCTGTTCGCGACGCTCGGCGCCGCGGCCGGCGAGCGCTTCGGCTCGGCGCTCGCCGCGGTCGGCGACCTCGATGCAAGCGGCACCGCCGACTACGCGAGCGGCGCGCCGATGAGCGGCGCCAACGGCACCCGCTCGGGGCGCGTTGCCGCGGTGAGTTCGAACTGGCGCGTCGACCGAACGCCCAGGCTCGACTCCGTGACGCCATCCCGCGGGCGGCGCGATGTTGCGACGACGGTCACGTTGCGAGGCCGCCACTTCCAGGCCGGGCCGCTGTCGGTGACCTGCGGCGGGATCGCGGTCGACGCGTTGGTGGTGCTCGATGACTTCACCGCGACCTGCGAGGTCCCGGCCGGTGCGCCGGGCCCCCTCGAGATCGTCGTGACCACGTCGTTCGGCAGCGTCGCGCAAGCGGACGCCTTCGCGCGAGCGCCGGCGCTGATGACCTCGCCGACCGCGAGGATCGGCAGCGACGTCGCCTTGCGGTTCCTCGTCGAGCCGGGCGAGATGGTGCTGGCCTTCTTCGGCGTGCCGCCCGAGGTCTCGCTGACGCTGCCGCCGCTCCGCTACCAGCTGCGCATCGACCCGTTCGTGCCGTTCGCGCTGCTGCCGGCACCGAGCGAGGACTTCGTGCTGATCCAGCCGCTTGCCGACGATCCGGCCTTGGCGGGCCTCGAGTTCCTGGTACAGGCGGCCGCGAAGCGGCGCCGCGCGCCCGGCTGCTTCACCAACGCCGTGCTCGTCACGATCGAGTGATCGACTCCTTCGACGCCGGCTGCACTGAAACAGCGAGGAAGTGGCCGCGCCATGAATCGAGGGCGAACAGCGCGCAGGGCGGCAGCCACGTCACGAGCGAGACCCATGGCGGCTCACGCCACATGCCGGTCGCGAGGCGTTCGGCGGGCACGACATGCGCGAACAGGGTCGTGGTCGTGAGCAGCAAGGCGAAGCGGCCGCAGGTGGGGGGCAGGAACGGCAGGAAGGCGGCGAGCCAGGCGACGTACCACGGATGGGCGACCGGGGTCGTCGCGACGAACGCGGTCACGACGAAGAAGGCGAGCGCCACGGGACGTCCGCGCCAGCGACGCAACAGCAGCACGACCAGCAACAGGAACAGCAGGGTGGCGAGCTTGCGCGCCAGCTGGTTCGGGATGATCTCGTAGCCGAGTTCGCGCACGCGCCACAGCGACAACGGCTGCGTCGGCAGCGCTTCGAGCCACTCCTTCAGCGCTTCGGCGCCGCGCACCAGCGATGGGTAGCACAGCGCGTTGAACTCCCAGTCGTGCGCGTAGCGGCGCACGCCGTCGAACAGCGCGAGCCCATCGCCGGCGAACGGCAGCCACAACAGGAGACTCGTCAGAGCCGCGCCGATCAGCGCGAGGTCGCGCCGAGGTCGCAGCAGTGCCAGCACGGCCACGAATCCCTGCGGCTTCACCATTCCCGCGATCGCGGCGGCCGCGCCGATCGCCAGCTCGCGGCTGCGCGCGCCGGCGCGCCGCGCCAGCGGTTCGGCGGCATGCACGGCCAGCAGCGTCGCGATCCACGCCACCGCGTCGAGATGGCCGCTTGCCGCGCCCTCGATCACCACCAGGGGGTTCCACGCGTAGAGGAGCACCCGCGAGGCGTCGCCGTGGCGCGCCAGCCGTCGCACCATCCACGCGATGAACGCGACGTCGAGCAGCGCGACGAAGCACTTCCACGCCAGCGGCGACGCTGGCAGCCAGCGAAACAGCAACTGGGCCGCCGGTGGATAGACCGCC
The DNA here is from genome assembly GCA_031409275.1 of Planctomycetota bacterium. Classification (GTDB taxonomy): domain Bacteria; phylum Planctomycetota; class B15-G4; order B15-G4; family SIAN01; genus SIAN01. Next base: position 128,797 of record JANNXA010000051.1, on the reverse strand, counting down.
GGAATGTCGCGGTAGGCGACGCGCGCCTGCAGGTCATCGCGAAGCGCGGCGAGCGCGGGGTCGTCTGGCGCATGGACGTACGGCGAGAAGCCGGCCCGTTGCACGCGTCCTTCGAAGAGGTAGCGCCACAGGTCATCGGAGAGCCAAGGAGGCGCGGCGACGACCAGCAGTCGCATCAGCAGCGCGCCGCCGATCAGCAGCAGCGGCGAGACCGTGGTCGCCGCTCGCGTGCTCCGCTGCGAGACCAGGGTCGCCAGCGCGAGGAACGGCGCCGCCGCCAGTGCGGCCAGCGCCGCGACTCGCGCGCCGGTTGGCGCAGCGAGCGACGGCAGCCACGCGAGCGCCGTGCAGGCGCCGGCCAGCAGCGTGCCGGCGACCAGCACGCGGGCTCGCGACGGGTTCACGGGGTGGGCGGCCACCAGCGCGGCGCGCGCTTCTCGAGGACGGAGGCGACCCCTTCGCGACAGTCGTCGGTCGCGCGCGTGCGCGCATTCAGGTCGGCCGCCCACTCGAGCGCCGCATCGACGCCACGGCCGGGCAGCTCCGCCAGCAGCAGCCTGGTCGCCGCGATCGAGGAGCGGGAGCTTCTGCGCAAGGAGGCGAGCCACGCCACGGCGCGCTCGACGACGTCGGCGGCCGGCGCGAGTTCATCGACGATGCCGAGCGCCTGCGCTTCGAGCGCTTCGAAACGGCGGCCGCTCAACAGCAGTTCGCGCGCGGCGCGCGGGCCGGCCCGTTCGACGAGGAAGCGCGCGACGATGGCGGCGACGAAGCCGATGCGCGCCTCGGTGAAGCCGAACCGCGCGTCGCTCGCCGCGACGACCCGATCGCACACGCAGGCGAGTCCCGATCCGCCGGCGAGCGCGTGGCCACGCACCGCCGCCACGATCGGCAACGGATGGCGGTGGAGTCGCGCGAAGAGGCTCGCGAGGTGGCGCGAGTCGGCGCGGTTCTCCTCGAAGGTGCGCGTCGCCAGCTGCTGCAGCGCCTTCAGGTCGGCGCCGGCGCAGAAGTCGGGGCCCGCCCCGGTGATCACCAGGCCACGCAGCTTCTCATCGGCGGCGGCGTCGTCGAGCTCCCCGAGCAACGCGTCGACGAGCTCGGCCGAGAGCGCGTTCTTCGCTTCGGGTCGCGCGAGCGTCAGGAGTCGCACGTCGCCGCGCGTTTCGACCGAGATCGGGGTGGGGCTCATGGCGCGGGCGCTCCCGAGAAGTCGTGGATCAGTGCGGCTGCCGAGGCGGAGGCGCGCGCAAGTGCAGTCGGCGCGATGCCGACCTCGAAGCCGCAGGTCGCGAGGTGGGCGATCAGCGCTTCGGTGGGCAGGTTGCCGACGAGATCGTCGCCGGCGAACGGGCAGCCGCCCGCGCCCCCGAGCGCGGCGTCGAAGGAGCGGCAACCCGCCGCGAGCGCGGCGTCGACCTTCGCGGCGAAGTCGTCGGCGCGCGCGTGCAAGTGGACGCCGAAGCGTCGACCGACGAACACGGCGCGCACCGCGGCGACGAGTTCGTGCACGCTCGCGGGGGTCGCGGTCCCGACGGTGTCGGCGAGCTGCAGGCAGTCGACTCCGCGCTGCTGCAGCTGCTCAGCCAGGCGCACGACGGCGGCCGGCGACCACGGATCGTGGAACGGATTGCCAAATGCCATCGAGAGGTAGACGTTCAGGCGGCGGCCGGCGCTGCGCGTCGCGGCAACGAGCGCATCGAGGCGCGCGAAGCTCTCGGCGATCGACGCGCCGGTGTTGCGTTGCTGGAACGTCTCGGAACAGGAGAAGGGGTAGCCGGCGGTCGTGACGCCAGGCAGCGCGAGCAGGCGCTCGAGGCCGCGCTCGTTGGCGACGATGCCGATCCAGTCGACGTCGGCCGTTGCGCCGGTCGCGGCCAGGGCCGCGAAGAGCTGCTCGCTGTCGGCCATCTGGGGAACGGCTTTGGGGGACACGAAGGAACCGAAGTCGATGGCCTTGAAGCCAGCGTCGACCAGCGTGCGCAGGTGCGCTGCCTTGCGCTCGGTCGGGATCGGCCGGCGATAGCCCTGGAAGGCGTCGCGCGGGCACTCGACCAGCGCGATCCGCTCGCCGCCGCCGCCGCGGCCCGCCTCGCGATGCTTGTCCATGCGGCGAGCTTCCCTAGAACTGCGCGGCATGTCCACCCGCACCGTCGAGCAGCTCTACCGTTCCAGCGGCATCCGCATCGAGCCGGGCATTCCGATCTGCCAGGTCGACCTGCCGTTCGACTGGTACCAGGAAGAGTTCAAGCCCTATGCGCAGGAGTACCTCGCGCTGCCCGATCGCACGCCCGAGTCGGTGCTGCCGTGGATGGACGGCTACCTGCGGCCGGCGCTGAAGGAGTTCGGTCCGCGCGTGCTGCTGCTGGCCCACTACTACATGGGCGGCGAGATCGTGAAGCTGGTCGAGCGTTACGGCGGCCGCATCGCCGACAGCTACGAACTCGCGCTGCAGGCGCGCGCGAACACGCAGGCGGAGTTCATCGTCGAGTCGGCGGTCCACTTCATGGCCGACGCCATCGCCACGCTGGCCCATCCGCACCAGCAGGTCTTCATCACCAATCCGCGCGCGGGCTGCACGCTCGAGATGTTCGCGAAGGAGCACCACGTCGGCCCTGCCTACGAGGAGCTGCGCGCGTGCTACGGCGACTCGCTCATGGTGATCGCCTACATGAACACGTCGGGGCGCGTGAAGGCGCTGGCGGGTGCGAGCGGCGGAGCGGTGTGCACCTCGGGTAATGCGCGCAAGGTGATGCAGTGGGCGCTGGCGCAGGGGAAGAAGATCCTCTTCGTGCCCGACCAGAACCTCGCCGAGGTCACCTGCTGGTGGTGCGGCATCGCGCCAGAACTGCAGTTCCAGTGGGGTGGCGGCGAAGAGGGGGCGCGCCAGAAGGTGGCGCGCATGACGCCGTCGCAGCGCGAGCAGCTCGATCGCGCGCGCGTGATCCGCTGGGGCAGTTCCTGCGGCGTTCACACGGTCTTCCGCGTCGACCTCGTCGAATACTGGCGCGCCCGCGGCTTCCGCGTGCTGGTCCATCCCGAGAGTCCGCTGCCGGTCGTGCAGGCCGCCGATGGCGCCGGTTCGACCAAGTACCTCTGGGCGGCGGTCGAGCAGGCGAAGCCCGGCGACAAGCTCGCGATCGCGACCGAGGGGCACTTCGTCCGCAACGCGCGCGCGTTGGCGCAGGCGAAGGGGGTCGAGGTGGTCCACCTCGCGGACGTGCCCGACCCCGCGTTCCGTTCGATGGGCTGTGGCTGCGCGACGATGGCGCGCAACGATCCGCCGCACCTCGTCGCGCTGATCGATCTGTTGCGCAAGGGCAAGGCTCCCGACGCCAATCGCGTCGTCGCCGGCGATGTGGTCGACGAGATCTCCGGCGTGCGCGAGCGGCTCGGCGCGGACGAGCGGGCGACGCTGGTCGCCGACGCGCGCCGCGCGCTCGAGCGGATGGTCGAGATCACCGAGCGTGGATGAGCGCGCGGCACGGACGATGGGCGCGACGCTGAAGCGCGCGGCCGGAACCTCGCTCGCGGGATCGGCGGCGGGGGCCGCGGCCGCGTGGACGCTGGTGCGTGTGAACGGCTCGATCGTCGGTGTGCGCGACGGGCTCGTCCTCGTGGCGTGGCTCATGGCGATCTATGGCAGCGCGACGCTGCTCGCCGGGGCCGCGAGCGCGCTCTTGCGCCGCGTCACGACGAAGGCGCGCCGCGCCCCGAACGACCCCGCCGCACGCGCCCCCTTCACCTCCGGGATCGCGCACGGCGTGCTGTTCCTGGCCTTCGCAGGCGCAGGCCAGGGCCTGCTCGTCGCCGCGGGGACGTCGCGCCTGCGGGCGACGGCGCTTGCCGTGGTCGTGGCGATCGTCGTGGTCGCCGCGTTCGGCAGCGCCTATGCCCGCCGTTTCGCCGGCAGCGTCGCGTTGCGAGTGCTGGCAGTGTCCGTGGCGTTGGGCTTCGCGGTGGTGACGCCGCTCGCGGCGCGGATCGCGGTCGATCCACCGGCGGCCTCCTTCGAGCCGGGCGCCGCACCGCGCCGCGTGCTGCTGATCGGGCTCGACGGCGCCGACTGGCGTCAGCTCGATCTGCTGATGTCGGAAGGCCGGCTGCCCACGTTCCGGAAGCTGGTGAACGAGGGGGTGCGGGCGCCCCTGCGGACGCTGTTGCCGACCTGGTCGCCGCGCCTCTGGAACACGGTGTCGACCGGCTGCCGACCCGAGGCGCACGGCGTGCTCGACTTCACCGAAGCGAGCGTTCCCGGCCTCTCGCGCGGAGTGCAGCGGTTGCGAAAGGAGGCGTTGCTCCCCGACCATGGCGGCGTCCGTGAGCTGGTGGAGGTCGCGTTCCGCTTCGGCCTGCTCCACGAGGTGCCAGTCACCTCGTGCCAGCGGCGCAAGCCCGCGTTGTGGAACCTCGCCGGCGAGCGTGGGCGGCGCGTGGCGGCGCTCAACTGGTACGCGAGCTGGCCCGCCGAGTTGGTGAACGGCTACCTCGTCTCCGACAACAATCCTTCGCGTGCCTCCTACCTCGAGCGCAAGTTCGGCGGCGCCATCGAAGGGAGCTCGGGCTTCACCTATCCCGAGTCGCTGCTCGACGAGCTGATGCAGCTCGAGCAGCACGATCCTGGCGAGGAGCGCGAGGCGATCGTCGCGCAGCCCTTCTTCCAGGATCTGACCGACGAAGAGCGAGCGCGCTGGGTGGCGACCCGCGGCAAGTTCTTCCAGGCGTTTCGCACCGTGCAGCTCACTGACCAGTTCGTCTTCGCTTCGGCGGCGCACCTGCTGGAGAACGACTCGCTCGATCTGCTGGCGCTCTTCGTTTCCGGCATCGACAACCTGAGCCACCGCAGCCATCGCCGCATCGAGGTGGTGCAGCGCTGGTACGAGTACACCGATCGCATGCTGGGCCAGCTCCTGCAGCAGGCGGATGACCGCACCAGCGTGGTGATCGTCTCCGACCACGGTTGGGAGTATGTGGAGGGCCCGCAACTCGCCCACGAGCATGGCCCGGACGGCGTCTTCCTCGCCTGGGGCGCCGGCCTCGCGCGCGGCGTTGCGTTGACGGAACGTCCGCGCCTCGAGGACATCGCGCCGACCGTGCAAGCGCTGCTGGGATTGCCGACCGCATCGACGCAGGACGGCACGCCGTTCCTCGCCGCGCTCACGCCGGAGTGCCGCGCGACGATTCCGCCGCGCATCGATTCGTTCGGCCCGTACATCGCGCCGGTTCGCCCGAGCGCGTCAACGAGCGCGGCCGTCTCCTCGCTCCAGCAGGAAGGGCTCGAGAAGCTGCGCGAGCTCGGCTACGTGAAGTAGCGACTCCGCGCCGTCGCGCGTGAATCGAGCGGGTTACGACGGGTAGACGCCCGTCCGCAGCGGCGGGAGCTCGGGGTTGAGGGCGGCGACTTCGAGCGCGACGATCAAGGCATCGCGGGTCTGTTCGGGCTCGAGAATCTTGTCGCACCAGAGGCGGGCGGCGGCGTAGCGAGGATCGAGCGCCGTCGCGTAGCGCGCTTCGGTGTCCTTGCGCAGCGCCGCGATCTCCTCGGCGGTCAGCTTCTTGCCGCTCTTCTCGAGTTGGGCGACGCGGACGTCGACGAGCGTGCCGGCGGCCTGTGCTCCGCCCATCACGGCGTAGCGCGCGCTCGGCCACGCGAAGAGGAAGCGCGGGTCGTACGCCTTGCCGCACATCGCGTAGTGGCCGGCGCCGAAGCTGCCGCCGAGGATGACGGCGATCTTGGGCACGGGCACGTTGCTGACCGCGTTCACCATCTTGGCGCCGGCGCGGATGATGCCGCCGCGCTCCGAGTCGCGGCCGACCATGAAGCCGTTCACGTCGTGCAGGAAGACCAGCGGAATGCGGTTCTGGCCGCAGTCGAGCATGAAGCGGGCGGCCTTCTCGGCGCACTCCTTGTAGATCACGCCGCCGAACTCGATGGGATGGCCGGCGCGCCGTTGGTGCTGCTTCTGGTTGGCGACGATGCCGACGGCGAAGCCGCCGATGCGCGCGAAACCGCAGACGAGCGTCGGCCCGTAGTCCTTGCGGTACTCGTCGAACTCGCTGCCGTCGACGAGGCGCGCAATCACCTCGTGGATGTCGTACTCCTTGCCGCCGTCGACCGACACGATTCCGCCGAGCTCGGCGGGATCGAACAGCGGCGGCCGCGCGGCGACGCGGTCGAAGGGGGCGCCAGGGCGCGGCCCCATCCGCTCGACGATCGAGCGGACGCGCGCAAGGCAGGCGTCGTCGTCCTTCTCCTTGAAGTCGACCGTGCCGGAGATCTCGGCATGCATCGACGCGCCGCCGAGCTCCTCCGCGCCGACCTGCTGACCGATCGCGGCCTTCACGAGCGACGGCCCGGCGAGGAAGAGCCCCGACCCTTCCGTCATCAGCAGCGTGTCGCACATCACGGGCAGGTAGGCGCCACCGGCGACGCACATCCCCATGATCGCCGCGAGCTGCGGCGTCCCCTGCGCAGAGAGGACGGCGTTGTTGCGGAACACGCGGCCGAAGTCGTCCTCGTCCGGGAAGACCTCGTCCTGCAGCGGCAGGAAGACGCCCGCGGAGTCGACCAGGTAGATCACCGGCAGGTGGTTGTCGAGCGCGATGCGCTGCGCGCGCAGCACCTTCTTGCAGGTCATCGGGAAGAAGGCTCCCGCCTTCACGGTGGCGTCGTTGGCCACCACCATGAACCGGCGTCCGGCGACCTGCGCGACGCCGGTCACGACGCCCGCGGCGGCCGGCGTGCCCCACTCCTCGTACATCCCGTGTGCCGCGAAGATCGAGAGCTCGAAGAAGGAGCTGCCCGGATCGATCAGCCGCTCGATCCGCTCGCGCGCGGTGAGGCGCCCCTTCTCGTGCTGCTTGTCGATCGCCTTCGCGCCGCCGCCCTGGGCGATGCGCCGCTCGTCGGCGCGCAGCGCCAGCAGCAGACGGTCCATCGCCGCGCGCTGCTCGACGTAGCGCGCACTGTCGCGATCGAGGGCGGTCGCGAGCACGTTGCGGACCTGGCTCATGGCGGGCGATCCCGGTGGGGAAAGCCGCGGACGCTACTGGCGCCTGCCGCTCGGATCAATTCCGGGCGAGCGTGCCGCCGCCAGGTGAGCGATCCGTTCGAGGCGTTGCGCTTCGCCGCGAAGCGGCGTCGTGATCCCGCTGTCGGCGAGCAAGGGCGCCAGTTGCGGGACCTCTTCGCAGAGTCGTTCCGAGAACTTCTCGTAGTTCGCACGCGCATGCTCGCTCGGCGGAACGGCGAGGAGCAGCGCGAGCTGATCGTCGTAACCCTCGAGTCGCTCGACTGCGAAGGCGGCGGCAACGAGTGGCCAACTCTCCTGCGGAGCCAGCCGCTCATGCGCGGACTGGAACGGCGGGATGTCGGCGAGCATGCAGATCGAAGACTGCAGCAGGCGCTGCTCGCGCTCGGCGAGCAGGCTCGAGGGCGGCAGCGTCGCGCGCGCGGCGAGCGCATGGTCGTGCAGCGTCGCCAGCGCCAACGGGTCGAGCGGGTCGTCGCGGCGCAGCAGTCGGCGCTCGACGACGTCGTTCAGCCGGGCGGCGTGGAGCGCTGGCGCCAGCAGGCCGGTGGCCCGAAGGTCAGCGGCGAAGACCAGCGCGACGTCGAGCCAGCGCACCAGCGACCCGTCCGCAGGCGCCTGCGTCCGCTCGATCAACGTCGCGAGCAGCCGTGCGCGGCGCGGCCATTCATCATCGAGCAACGCGTCGAGCGACCCGAAGGGGGTGAAGCGACGCGCGCCAAGCGCGGCATCGACGTGCGCGGCAAGCTCGATCGAGTCGACAAGGCTCGGCAGCGCGAACTGCGGCGAACCGGCGCGCGCGACCGTTTCGAGTTCCGCGAAGAGCGCCTGCCATGCGGGGGCCGACTCCGGCGCGCCGCCGGGCTCGCACAGCGCGACCCGATCTTGCGGAACGAGGAGCTCCTGGCGAAGCCACGCTTCGAGCTCCGCGGCTCGCAGCGTCAATTGGCGGCGCGCCTGTGGCTCGCTCTTGGGCCAGTCGATCACCGCGGAGAGTGCCAGCAAGCCGATGGCGCCGACGACGAGCGCGGGCACCAGCAGCGGCCGCTTCGACGGCGGTGAGCGAGAGGTCAGTTCGCGCGGGGGGAGGTCCATGCAGTCGACATCGACCGCACGGCGCTCGCGGCTGAACGCGGCGGCCGATCAGCGGTCGACGTAGCTTCCGCCCGAGTCGGCGGCCAGGTGGCGCAGCAGCGGGCTCGCTCCTCCGATCGAGACGGCATGGATGCGCACGCGCCCCCCGACGTTGCGGTGGCGCACCTCCGCGCGCAGCAGGGCGGGATCGACCATGCGACCGGCCGTCGGGGCGCCATCGGAGAGCAGGTAGATCGTGTCGACTTCGGGGTCGTCGAGCGCTGCCATCAGGGCATCGAAGAGGTTGGTCGCGCCGCCGGCACGCTGCATTCGCGCGAAGGCGTCGACCTGCGCCGCGGTCGAGCGGTCGACGCGGCACAAGCGCGGCTTCCACTTGCGCACGCTGTCGGCGAAGAACACAAGGTTGAGCGCAGCGCCCGGTTCGAGCTGACGCGTGAGCTGATTCACTTCGTCGTTGGCAACGTCGAGCCGGGTGCGTTCGGCGGTGCCGTCGGGCGCGGCCATGCTTCCCGAAACGTCGATCACCAGCGTGAGGTGGTCGGACTCGATGGGCACGCCGTAGAAGCTCGCGCGCGTCGTCGCTTGCGCGCGGTTGGTGGCGAGGCGCACCTCCATGGCGGTGACCTGTTCCAGCGGCGGCGCGACGAAGCCGGTGGAGTGGTCGCTCCACCAGCGGCGCCAATCGCTGGCCAGATCGCGAAACGGCATTCCGGAGATGCGGCGCAACGCCGCGGCGGCGACGAGGCGAACGCGCCGGCGCTCGCTCGCCACCAACTCGATCAGCGGTCCGACCGCCATGACGCTGCGCAGTTCGCCGAGCCCTCGCGCCGCCTGCTCGCGCACGCGCCACTGGTCGTCGGCCAGCAGCTGCAGTTGCACCGCCTCGGTGGTCGGGTCGGCGCCATCGGCGAGTGCCTGCGCGGCGGCGATCCGCTGCAACGGCATGCGTGCGCGCGCCAGCTGCAACAGCCGCTGCTGCCAGGCCGGCTCGCCTCTGCGCAGGCGCGAGACGGCCTCGATCGCCGCCACCGCGACGAGCGGGTCGGGATCGAGGGTCGCCCGTTCGAGCAGCGGCAGCGCTTCGCGATCGCTGGCGGCGGCCAGCGCGCCGAGCGCCGCCGCGCGGACCTCGGCATCGGAGTGGGCGAGCGTCCCGCGCAGGGCGGAGCGCAGCTCCGGGAGGTCGGTCAGGTCGAAGCGGGCGATCGCCTCGATCGCGACCAGGGTGCGCGGCGTCGGTGCCAGCGGCGCGAGCATCGGCAGCAGCGTCAGCACGACGGCGCCGCGCTCCATGACCAGCAGCGATTTGAAGGCGAACTCGCGGACCTCGCCCGTCTGCTGCGCGGCCGTGTCGAGCAGTCGCTCGATCGCCGGACGCGAACGCTCTTCGCGCAGCGCATCGATCGCGGCGACCTGCAATTGCACGGGCTGGCGCGACTCGGGCGTCAACACGCTGTGCGCGAACGAGAAGGCCGCCGGGGCGCGTGCCGCGGTCAGCATGCGCAGCACACGCGTCTGCAGCCGCGGTTCGTTGGAGCGCAGCAGCGGTTCGATGGCGGCGAGCCCGTCGGGCGAAGTTCCGATGCCGTCGAGCGCCAGCAGGCGCAGCACGACCGGCAGATCGAGACCGGCGAGGCGCGCGAACCCGGCGGCCTGCGCCGGCGCGCGCCGTGCCAGGCGGATCTCGAGTGCGCGCTGGCGTGCCGACAGCGCGACGCCGAGCCGGACCACTTCGTCGAGCGCTCGATCCGCGTGTCCGCCGAAGGCGCCGAGCGCCTCGACGGCGGAGTCGGCCAGCGGTGCGTCGGCGCCGAGCGCGATGCTGACGAGGCGTGCCCGCGCTCGCGCCGCCTCGTCGGTGTCAGGAATCGCGGCGAGCGCCTGCAAGCGCGCCACCTCGTCCTCCTGCACGACCGGCCATGGTGCCGCGGCGACCGCCGGTGGAGGGGCGGCGGCGGTCAGCCATGCAATCCAGAGCACAGGGAGGAGATGCACCGTGGTCCTTCGCTTCGAGCGGCACGTCCTTGCGATCGACGCGCGACGGCTCCGGACTTTCGGGCAAGCGACGCGCTCACGTTCCTAGCCCGCAGCGACCACCCTGGCAACGGACGCGGGCACCGCTCCGAAGGGGAGCGGCACCCGCGTGATCGGATCGGCGCCGGATCGGTGCCGGATCGATGCCGCCTACTTGCTTTCGACGGCGATCTTGCGACCGCCGGCGCTCTTCGACTTCTGCATGGTGATGGTGAGCACTCCCTTCTCGCAGGTCGCGCGCACGCTGTCCGCGGCCACCGTCGCGGGCAACTCGAGCTCGCGCCGGAACGAGCCGAAGCGGCGCTCCGACCAGGTTCGGCCCCCCTGCGAACCCTTGGATCGAGTCTCTTTCTTGCCCGAGATCACCAGCACGTCATCGTGCAGCTGGAGGTCGACCTCCTTCGCGTCGATGCCAGGCAGCTCGACGTGAACGGTGATCTGCGCCTCGGTCTCCTCGAGCTCGACGGCCGGCAGCCAGTTCGACTCCTGTGGGCCGTTGGGGACCACAAACCACGAGTCGCCGAAATGGTCGCTGATCAGTCGATCGAGCAGCGAATTCGGGCTGCGGGCAAGCGCGGCGGTCGAGGAACCTGGCGCGCGCCGACGGAACGGAATCATGCAATCCATGGGTTCAACTCCTCCGAGCCGCGCGCACTCGCGGGCGGCGTGAGGAGCAATGCACGCTTCGTGCCATCACCACCCGCCGACCGCATGGGCGATCGACCGCACCGCACGCGTCATTGCGACGCGCGCGGTGGCGGAGAAGCGACGAGGTGACGCGTTGCGACGCGCTTTCAGGGAGCCGTGCGGTAGATCGACGATCCGCCCGAGCGGAACTCCTGCGCCTTCGCCTCGAGCCCCTGCGTCAACGCGTCGTGCTCGCCCATGCCGTGCTCCGCGGCGTACTTGCGCACGTCCTCGGTGATGCGCATCGAGCAGAACTGCGGCCCGCACATGCTGCAGAAATGGGCGTTCTTTGCCGCGTCGCTGGGAAGCGTTGCGTCGTGGTAGGCGCGCGCGGTCACCGGATCGAGCGCGAGGTTGAACTGATCTTCCCAGCGGAACTCGAAGCGCGCCTTGCTGAGCGCGTCGTCGTGCGCGCGGGCGCCCGGATGGTTCTTGGCGAGGTCGGCCGCGTGCGCCGCGATCCGATAGGCGATCATCCCCTGCTTCACGTCCTCGCGATTGGGGAGCCCCAAGTGCTCCTTCGGCGTGACGTAGCAGAGCATCGCCGTGCCGAGCGAGCCGATGATCGCTGCGCCGATGCCCGAGGTGAAGTGGTCGTAGCCGGGCGCGATGTCGGTGGTGAGCGGACCGAGCGTGTAGAAGGGCGCCTCGTGGCAGGCGACGAGCTGCCGGTCCATGTTCTCCTTGATCAGGTGCAGCGGCACGTGGCCCGGCCCCTCGATCATCACCTGCACGTCGTGCTTCCACGCGATCTTCGTCAGCTCGCCCAACGTCTCGAGTTCGCCGAACTGCGCGGCGTCGTTCGCATCCGCGATCGAGCCGGGGCGCAGCCCATCGCCGAGCGAGAACGAGACGTCGTACTTCTTGAGCAGTTCGCAAATGCGCTCGAACTCCGTGTAGAGGAAGTTCTCCTTGTGGTGCGCGAGGCACCACTGCGCCAGGATCGAGCCGCCGCGCGACACGATGCCGGTGACGCGCTTCGCGGTGAGCGGGACGTAGCGCAACAGCACGCCGGCGTGGATCGTGAAGTAGTCGACGCCCTGCTGGCACTGCTCCTCGAGCGTCTCCATGAAGAGGTCGATGGTGAGGTCGGCGACCTTCCCGTTCACTTTCTCGAGCGCCTGGTAGATCGGGACGGTGCCGATCGGAGCCGGCGAGTTGCGCACGATCGCCTCGCGCGTCGCGTGGATCTGCGCGCCCGTCGACAGGTCCATCACCGTGTCGGCGCCCCAGCGCAGCGACCACTGCAGCTTCTCGACCTCCTCCTCGATCGAGGAGCTGACCGAGGAGTTGCCGATGTTCGAGTTGACCTTCACCTTGAAGTGGCGGCCGATGATCATCGGCTCGAGTTCAGGGTGGTTGCGATTGGCCGGGATGATGGCGCGGCCGCGCGCGATCTCGCTGCGAACGAACTCCGCCGGCATCGACTCGCGTTCCGCGACGAACTGCATCTCCTCGGTGACGATGCCGCGGCGCGCGTAGTGCATCTGCGAGTGGTTGGCGTCACGGCGTGCCACGCGTGGCGCGATCCACGGCGCGCGGCGCTTGGGCAGTCCGATGCGCGGATCGCAGTCCTGCGGACCGTTGGTGTCGTAGAGACGCAGCGAGCTCTTCCCGCCGTCGATCGCGATCTCGCGGACGGGCACCCGCCACTCGCCGACTTCGATGCGGCGCGAGTTGGGGTGCGTCTCCGAGAGCGGCGGCAGCGTGCGCAGCTTCTCCTGAGCAACGGCGATCGGGGCGGGGGCGGGCGAGGCAGGACGAGGATTCATGTGGAGCTTCCCTACGCCGGAATGACCCGGGTCAGGTTCGAAGGGTCTTTTCTCAGGTCGCGCCACCAGGCGCGACCACCCCTAGCTGTGCGCACGACAGCCGGCAGCCGTCATGCGAGGCGCGGAAGGATAGCGAAGCGCGCCGCGCCGGTTCGCGACGCCCCGGCCTACGATCGCGCCATGGCCATCGAACCTGCTGCGCTGCTCGCTGCCTTTTTCGCCCTGCCGTGCGCGGTTGCGGAGGAGGCGCCGACGGTCGTCAAGCCGCCGGCGTGGCAACTCCTCGAGCGGATCGCGGCCGCGCGCGGTTTCGAGAAGGAGTTCGCCGGCGTCGCCGCCCACCTCGCGGCGATGGTGCGCGCCAGCGAACGGGTGCTGGGACGAACGCGGTTGCCGATGGTGGTGGAGGCGTTGACGCAGCCGTGGAGCGCGCCCGGCGTCGCCGCACAGTTGCGCGATGGGGCGAGCGCCGCGTTGCCGAAGAGCGGCGGCGTCGCGTTGTCGAGCTTCCTGTTGCAGATCGGCGGTTGGCTCGACGTGCCGCCGTTGCCGGTCGAGGCCGCCGATCCGTTCCGCACGACGCTCGCGGACCTCGATGCGCTCTGGTTGCAGATCGCGCCGCCGGTTGGAGGCGTTGCGCGCGATGGCGGTGCGGTCGAGAACGAAGAGCTGCTCGAACTGTTGTCGAGTTACCTTGCGACCTGCCACGACTCGCTCGACGCGCTCCTGCCGGGCGTGAGCGCGGAGGAGCGGACTCTCGCGGCCTCCGCGTTCCCGCAATGGTGCGAGGCCTTCTTCCAATGCCACTCGCCCAAGCCCGTGGTGTCGCCGGAGCAGAACGCGACGCTCGAACGCTTCAAGGCGTTGGCGTGGAAACTCGATCGGGCACGACTGCTCGCGGTGAGCGAACGCGTCGCGCGCCTCGGCGATCCCGCCTTCGTGGCGACGCTTGGCCGTCGCCTGGCGAAGACGGCGCGCACCAAGCAGAAGCTCCCCGGCTTCAGCGGCGACGTGATCGCCGCGGTCGGCATCCGCGACGAGGGACGCGTCGTGCTGCTCGGTCCCGGCAAGACGAGCGTCAGCGGCGCCGCCGCGCTGGTGATCGACCTCGGCGGCGATGACACCTGGGAGCGCGCCGCGGTGGTCGAGGGCGAGGGGCAGCGCGTGAGCGTGGTGATCGAGCTTGCGGGCAACGAGCGCTACGCGACGAGCGCGGCGGGTCCCGCCTACGCCAGTTGCGGCGTGGCGTTGCTGGTCGACGCGAAGGGCAAGGAGCGTTACGAGAGCGCGCGTCTTGGCCAGGCGGCGGCGTGTTTCGGCACCGCGCTGCTGCTCGATCTCGACGGCGACGATGAGTACGTCGCGCACGACTACGCGCAGGGCTACTCGTTCGCGGGCGTCGGGGTGCTGATCGATCGCGCCGGCAACGATCGCTACGACGCGTGGGCGTATGCGCAAGGCGCGGGCGACGGCAACGGCTTCGCGGCGCTCGTCGATGGCGGCGGCGACGATCGCTACGTCGCGAATGGCCACTGGCCAGACGTCTACGGCGATTCGGGGCCGGGCAGCTTCCATGGCGCGTCGCAGGGCTACAGCTTCGGTTTCCGCGACGGGCAGCCGCTCGCCGGCGGACTCGCGATGCTGGCCGACTTCGGCAACGGCAAGGACTACTACGAGTCGGGCAACTTCAGCCAGGGCGGCGCCTACTACTTCGGATTCGGCCTGATGTTCGACGGCGGCGGCGACGACGAGAATCACGGCTTCCGCTACAGCCAGGGTTTCGGCGTCCATCAAGCGGTCGGCATCCGCTGGGATGCGGGCGGCAATGACCGCTACCTCACGCAGTGCGCCGCCAACTGCGGCGCTGCATGGGACGAGGGGGTCGGCTGGCTGATCGACGAAGCGGGCGACGATCAATACGACGTCGGTGGCCTCGCCCTCGGCGGTACCGCCAACACCGCCGTCGCCGTGCTGCTCGATGGCGGCGGCGACGATCGCTTCGGCGGCGGTGGCGGTGCCGATTCGCAGGGGGGCAGCGGCGATTCGAGCTACCACACGTTCCAGGCGATCGGCGCGCTGCTCGACTTCGGCGGCGGCAAGGACAGCTACACCAAGGCGACGCGCAGCGACAACGTCGTGCAGACCGGCGAGTGGTACGGGCTGTTCGTCGACGTGAAGGAGAAGGGGCCCGAAGCGCTGCTGGCGCTGCCTGCGAACAGCCCCTTCTGGCAGAAGACGGTGGGGAGCGCGAACGCCACCGAGCCAGCCGGAAAGCCCGCGAAGAAGTGACGAAGGCGGTGCGGGCGAGCGCCGCCGCGGCCGAAGGCGTGCCTACAATCGCGCGCCTCCTGCGCCGGCGGTTCCACGGCGCGTCCTTCGAGGGGATCGAGATGTCGCCGGCGCTCCTGTTCTGCACGCTCGTCGTGGTGCCGATCTTCGCGGCACCTTCCGCCGCCGACGCTCCGCCGCCGACCCACGGCGTGCGCGCGGAGTCGCTGCTGATCCGTGACGTGATGGTGATCAAAGGCAACGGGACGCCGCCGACCGGGCCGACCGATGTGCTGGTACGCGGCAATCGGATCGAGGCGGTCGAACGCGCGAAGGCCGACACCTCCTTCGCGACGGTGATCGACGGGAAGGGCAAGTTCCTGCTGCCGGGCTTCTTCAACCTGCATGGCCACATCCAGGAGGAGCGCGGCGGCCTGGCGATCGAGAACGAGTACCAGTTCAACCTCTGGCTCGCCTGCGGCATCACATCGGTCCGCGATGTCGGCAGCGAGTTCGAGCGCAGCCTCGTGCTGCGCCAGCAGAGCAAGGAGGGCACCCTCGCCGCGCCGCGCTTCTGGATCTACCCGTTCCTGAACAACGGCAATCCCGACGAGCTGCGGGCGCAGGTCCGCGAGTTGAAGAACCGCGGCGCCGACGGACTCAAGCTCTTCAGTATGGACCGCGACGCGCTGAACGCGGTGGTGGACGAGGCGAAGTCACTCGGGCTCCCGACCACGATCCACATGGGCGTCGAAGAGACGAACGTGCTCGACTGCTGTCGGCTCGGCATGACGTCGATCGAGCATTGGTACGGCATCCCCGACGCCGCGCTGAACGGGCTGCAGCGCTTCCCTGCCGACTTCTCCTACAGCGACGAGGTCGACCGCTTCCGCTACGCCGGCCGTCTGTGGCGCGAGACCGACGCGGCGAAACTCGACGAAGTGCTGCGCGCGATGGTCACCGCGAAGCTCGCCTGGGATCCGACCTTGGCGATCTACGAGGCGTCGCGCGACTTGACCCGCGCGCAGAACCAGCCGTGGTTCCGCGACCTGCTCCATCCCGGGCTCGCCAAGTTCTTCGAGCCCAACCTCGAATCGCATGGCAGCTATTTCATCGGTTGGAGCAGCACCGACGAGGCGTATTGGCGCGAGAACTACCGCATCTGGATGGCGGCGGTGAAGCGCTTCGCCGACCTCGGCGGCACGGTGACCTGCGGCGAGGACGCCGGCTTCATCTACGAGATGTACGGCTTCGGCTACCTGCGCGAGCTCGAGCTCCACGAGGAGGCGGGCTTCCAGCCGCTCGAGGTGATCAGCCAGGCGACCCTGAACGGGGCGCGGGTCGTCGGCGTCGAGCGGCAGCTCGGCCGCGTGCGCGCCGGCCACCTCGCCGACCTCGTGCTGGTGAACGGCAATCCGCTCGACAACTTGCGGCTGCTCTATCCGACCGGTGCGGACGTGAACGTGGCGGGCCGCCCGGTTCACGCCGGCGGCGTCGAATGGACGATCAAGGACGGCATCCCGTACCACGGGCCGACGTTGATGGAGCGGGTGCGGGCGATCGTCACCGAGGCGCGCCGCGCGCCGAAGCCGGCGGCGGCCACAGGCGGGGCGGCAGGCAGTTGCTGCGCGGGGGGATCGTGAACGCGAAGAGCAAGGTGGCGGTGGTGGGGGCCGGCTTCATCGCCGACTACCACCTGCAGGTGCTGAAGGGGTTGCCGGGCGTCGAGGTGATCGCGCTGGTCGACGTCGACCGCGCGCGCGCCGAGGCGCTGGCGCGCAAGCACGGCGTCGTTCGCGTGCACGCTTCGATCGCCGAGATGGTGGCGGCCGGCAAGCCCGACGTCGCCCACGCGCTGGTCCCGCCGCAGCGCCATGTCGACGTCGCGACCGAGCTGCTGGAAGCGGGTGTCGGCGTCTTCCTCGAGAAGCCGCTCGCGACGAACCGCGGTGATGCGCAGCGGCTGCTGCTGCTGGCCGCGGCGCGCGGTCTGCCGCTGGCGGTGAACCACAACGCGACCTTCCATCCGTCGTTCCGGGCCGCGAAGGCGACGCTGGCGCGTGGCGAACTCGGCGAGCTCGACCACGTCTTCGCCTGCCTGTCGGTGCCGCTGCGGCAGCTGAACACCCGCGACTTCGCCCACTTCATGTTCCGCACGCCGCGCAACATCATCTTCGAGCAGGCGACCCACCCTTTCTCGCAACTCGTCGATCTGCTGGGACCGGTCCGTTCGGTGACGTCGGTTCCCGGCGGCCGCCGCGAGCTCGCGCCGGGCGTCGTCTTCTATGACACCTGGCAGCTGGCGCTCACCCACGAGCGCGGCACCGCGTCGCTGCATCTCTCCTTCGGCCGCGACTTCGCCGAGAGCTTCGTGCGGCTGCTCGGCCAGGACGGATCGCTGCACGTCGATCTGCTGCGCGGCCACGTGACGCAGACGCGCAAGACGCCCTGGCCCGACTTCTGGGATCAATGGAAGAACGCGCAGTCGAATGCGCTGGCGCTGTTGCGCGCCGGTGGACGTGGCGCGCTCGACTACATGGGCTCGACGTTGAAGCTGCGCGGCCGCAGCGACCTCTTCTTCGTCGGCATGCGCGATTCGCTGGCCGCGTTCCACGCGAGCCTGCGTGGCGGGCTCGCGTATCCGTGCGATGCGCAGCAAGGACTGCAGGTGGTCGAGTGCTGCGATCTCGCCGCCGCTGCGGTGCCGGATGCGGAGGCGAGCGTTGCGACTTCGGCGGCTCCTGCCGCGGTCGCCGCGACGCCGGCCGCGCGCCTCGATGCGGCCGCCTCGAGCGGCGACGTCGCGGTGGCGGTGACGGGGGCCAACGGCTTCCTTGGCACCCATCTCGTCGAGCGGCTGCTGCGTGCCGGCCAGCGCGTTCACGCCCTGGTGCGCAAGCCGGCGTTCGTCCCTGACGCGCTGCGTCGCGACGGCGTCACGCTCTTCTCCGGCGAGCTCTCCGATCCGGCGGCACTCGAGCGTGCGTTCTCGGGCTGCGCCGCGGTGGTCCACCTGGCGACCGGCGGCGGCGACACGTGGGCCGACTTCGAGCGCACGATGCTCGGCGGCGCGCGCACCGTCGCGAATGCGTGCGCCGCGAGCGGGGCGAAGCGGCTGGTCTACACCAGCTCGATCGCCGTCTACGACCTTGGCGACGCGAGTGCGGCGCCGGTGACGGAGGATGCGCCGCTCGACCCTGATCCGGCCAGACGCAGCCTCTACGCGCGCGGCAAGATCGCCACCGAAGCGCTGCTGCGCGCCCTCGCCGTGGAACAGAAGCTCGAACCGAAGCTCGAACTCGTGCTGGCGCGTCCGGGCCTCGTGGTCGGGTCGCGCGGAGCGCCGCAGCACTCCGGCGTCGGCTTCTGGGCGAAGGACAGCCAGGTCTTCGGCTGGGGCGGCGGCAACAAGGCGCTGCCTTTCGTGACCGTCGAGGATGTGGCGGACGGCCTCGCTCGAATGGCGCTGCTGCCGGCCGCTGCCAACCGTTCCTACAACCTCGTCGGCGACGTGCGCCTCACCGCGCGCGAATGGGTCGAGCTGCTGCGCAATCGCCTCCATCGCGACTTCCAGTTCCACCCCGAGTCGATCACGCGCTGGTACCTCGAAGAGCTCTTCAAGTACGCGGTGAAGCTTGCGATCCGCAAGCCGGGCGCAGAAGCGCCGAGCTTCCGCGATCTGGCGACGCGCTCCGCGGCGCGGCCGTTCGACAACACCGCACCCAAGCGCGAGCTCGGCTGGCAACCGATCGCCGATCGTGCAGCATTCCTCGCTGCGACGCTGCCTCCGCCGCGCGCGACGGCCGTGCGCGCGACCGCGCGGCACTGATTCGATGGCGGGCGAGCGCCACCTGCTCCACCTCTTCAGCACGTTCGCGGCCGGCGGGCCGCAAGTGCGCACGGCGACGCTGATCCACGCGCTGCCCGATCGCTACCGCCACACGATCGTCGGGCTCGATGGCAACTTCGCCTGTGCCGCGCGCCTCGCCGGCCATTCGCGCGTCGCCTACGCCGATCCGCCGAAGAAGGGAGTGCTCGGTGCTTACTCCTGGCGACTCGGGCGGCTGATTTCGCGCCTTCAACCCGATCTCGTGGTGACCTACAACTGGGGCGCGATCGAGGCGATTCCGGGCGCGCGCCTCTTCGGCTATCGCCGCTTGCTGCACGCCGAGGATGGATTCGGGCCCGATGAGGCGAGCGGCCAGCTGCCGCGCCGCGTCCGCTTCCGCCGACTCGTGCTGCCGCTCGTGTCGCGCGTCGTCGTCCCTTCGCAGCTCCTGTTGCGCCATGCCCAGCACACCTGGCACGTGCCGGCGGCGCAACGCGTCTACATCCGCAACGGCATCGACCTGAACCACTTCGCGCCGGTGCGAGACGTCGCCGCGAAGCGTGCGGCGCGGGCCGCGCTCGGACTTGCCGAGGCGGTGCCGGTGATCGGGACCGTGGCGCGGCTGCGACCGGAGAAGGCGCTCGAGCTGCTGATCGACGCCGTGGCGACGGCGCGCGCGGCGACGAGCGGCGCGCTGCGCACCGCGCAACTGCTCATCGTCGGCGACGGGCCGGAAGAGGGGCGCCTGCGCGCGCTGGCCGAATCACGCGGCATCGCGGCGCGAGTCCATTTCGCCGGCAACCTCCCCGATCCGCGCGACGCCTACCACGCGATGGACCTCTTCGCCCTCACCTCGCACACCGAGCAGATGCCGATCTCGCTGATCGAGGCGATGGGGTGCGGACTTCCGGCCGTTGCGACCGCGGTGGGCGATGTCGCAACGATGGTCGCGCCGGAGGGGCAGCGCAGCGTGGTCGCCTCCCGGGAGCCGGCCACGTTCGCCGCCGCGCTTGCGGCGCTGCTCGATGATCCGGCGGCGAGTGCGGCGATCGGCGCGGCGAACCGCAAAAAGGCGCAGGCCGAGTTCGACCTCGCAGCCATGGTCCGAAGCTACGGCGCGCTCTACGACGAGCTCCTCGCCAGCTGAGCCCACCCCGGGCGCACGCCAGCGCGCACGCGGTCGGTTAACCTCCCGCGCTTCTCCGAGCGGCACCAATGACGGCGCGGTTCGTAGACGAAGCGGGCGCAACGAGGCGCGAGGTCGCGCGATGCGTCGAGGAGCACTTCAGCCGATGGTGGTCACGTCGTCCCTACCGATCGAGACGGAGCGCGGCGCGCGGCGCCGCAGTGGACGCTCTCGACTCGCACGCTTCCTGCAGGTGAGCCTGCGCTGCGTCGTCCTGGCGCTGCTGTCGACGGCGGCGTTCGCTCAGAATCGCGCCGACACCAAGCTGTGGTTGCGCGTCGACGGCGACGACGTGAAGGTCGCCGTCGAGATCGTGCTCGAGCCGGGTTACCACATCGGTCACGGTCCCACCGCCGCCGACGTCGGCGGACCCGATGCCGCCGGCATGCCCACGACGCTGGCCTTCGCCGGCGCCGGCTTCGAGTGGAGCGTCCCGCGCTTCCCCGATCCTGAGCGCGAGGAGCAGGAGTTCGGAGCGATCAAGACCTGGTTGAACGTCCACTACGGCTCGCCGGTCGTGTGGGTGCGCGGACGCAGGACCGACGCGGCCGCCGACCCCGCGACGATCGAACTCACCATCCGCGGTCAGACCTGCAATGCGGCCGGCTGCGTGCCCTACAAGCAGAAGGTGACGAGCGGCGGCGCGGGCCGCGACAAGCTCTTCGAGAAGTTCCCCGCCGATCTGCTGGCGCCGGGCGCGCCCGAACCGAAAGTCGAGCCGGCCCGCGAGTTCTCCGTCCCGTCGTTTGGCGCCTTCGACGATCTGCGTGCGCACGCGCAGTTCTTCGTCCGCGCGGATGGGGCCGACGTCACGGCGGCGGTGCAGATCTCCGTCGATCCGGGCTACCACATCGGTCACGGGCCGACGGACGCGGACCTCGGCGGCCCGGACGCGATCGGCAAGCCGACCACGCTCGCGTTCGAGGGGGCGGCCGTCGAGTGGAGTGCCGCGCGTTTCCCGGAGCCGAAGAGGGAGCCGCAGGAGTTCGGCGCCACCAAGACGTGGCTCTGGGTCCACGAGGGGACCTTTGTCGTCTACCTGCGCGGGACGGCAGCAGCGGGCGCGGACCTCTCGGCACTGACGCTGAGCCTCGATGGCGACACATGCAACTCGAGCGGCTGCGTGCCGTACGCCCAGCGCGTGAAGAACGCGGGCACCGGCCTCGATGCGCTCTTCGCCGCATTCCCGGCCGATCTCGTGGTCGGCGCGGCGCTGGCGCAGGACGGTGCGGTGAGCGGCGCGGCGAGCGGCGCGGCGAACGGCAACGAGGCGCCCGACGAGACGGCCTCCGCCGCGCCGGTCAACAAGGCCGCGGCCAAACTCGAAGAGCTGCCGCTCGGAGTCTTCCTGCTCACCGCATTCGGGTGGGGGCTCTTCAGCCTGCTGATGCCGTGCACCTACCCGATGATCCCGATCACGATCAGCTACTTCACCAAGCAGGCGACGGCGCGGCAGACCTCGATCCTGCCGCTCTCGCTGACCTACGGTGCCGGCATCGTGATCATCTACGTGGTGATCGGGGCGCTCGTCGGTCCGATCATCATCCCGTTCGCGACCCACTGGGTGACGAACCTGATCATCGGCACCTTCTTCGTCGTCTTCTCGCTCTCGCTCTTCGGGCTGCTCCTGCTGCAGCCGCCGCAGTTCCTGCTGCAGGCGGCCGGCAAGGCGACGCGCAAGGGCGGCTACGTCGGCGTCTTCCTGATGGGCGCGACGCTGGTGATCACCTCGTTCACCTGCACCGCTCCGTTCGTCGGCTCGCTGCTGGCGGCGGGCGCGTCGAGCATGCTGCGCGTCGTGCTGGGCATGACCGTCTTCGGGCTGACGATGGCGATCCCGTTCGTCTTCCTGTCGCTGCTGCCCGCCAAGGCGAAGACGCTGCCCAAGAGCGGCGAGTGGATGCACACGCTCAAGGTCTGCCTCGGATTCATCGAGCTGGCGGCGGCGCTCAAGTTCTTCTCGAACGCCGACCTCGTGTTGCAGTGGGGCGTCATCTCGCGCGAGCTCTTCTATCTCTGGTGGGCCGGCATCTTCTTGGCCGCGGCGCTCTATCTCTGGGGCGTGATCCGGCTGCATGAGGACAGCGAGCCTGTCGTCCTCGAGCCGGGAGTGCCGGTTCGGCTGCACGCGTCGGTCGGCTCCGGTCGCATGGTGGCCGGCGTCGCCTTCATGCTGTTTGGCCTCTACAACTTGAACGGCGCGCTCGGCAGCAAGCTCGACTGGGTGATGACGGTGATGGCGCCGCCCTATTCGACGCGCAGCGGCGGCGGCGGGGGCGAATCGGCAGTGGATGCCGCCCACGTGACGATCGTCGACGACCTCGATGCCGCGTGCCTTCGCGCGCAGAAGGAGGGGAAGCTGGTGCTGTTGAACTTCACCGGCTTTACCTGAATCAACTGCCGCGTCATGGAAGAGGAGATCTTCCCGCACCCGGCCGTGCGCCGGGCTTTCAAGGCAGGGTTCATCGAAGCGCGTCTCCACACCGACCACGACACGCTGGGAGAGAAGTGGATCGAGATCGAGCGCGGCTACATCGGCTACCACGCGCAGTCGTACTACATCGCGATCGACCCGAAGACGCGCAAGCTGATCCGACACACCTCGTTCGACCAGAAGTTCAAGGACGACCCGCAGCTCTTCGCCGATTGGCTCGAGGGGAAATGATCACGCCGTGAGGCGTTGCGCTCGTCGCGGTCGCGGCATCGCGGCGCGCGGCGCGCGGCGGCGTCGCGGCGCGCGGGAGCGGTGAGCGCCATCGCGGGCATCCTGCGCCACATCGAGCGCTGCGCGACAAGGTCGGCGATTGGAACGGCGATCCCTAGTGTCCTGGAACAGAGGTTCGCTTCCACGAAACCGGGCGCTCTTCGCGCCATGCTTCGTCTCGCCTCCTCACCAACTGCCAGGGAAGTTGATTCGTCGGCACTCCTCGCCTGACCCAAACATCGCCTCGGTCCGTGTTCGCGAACTTCTGTTCTAGGACACTACTCGATCCCCGCGATCGCACGGCTCGAGCGGCTGGAGTTCCGTCCCGCGGTCACGTTCCTCGTCGGCGAAAACGGATCGGGCAAGTCGACGCTGATCGAGGCGATCGCCATCAACGCGGTCTTCAACGCGGAGGGCGGGACCAAGAACTTCCGTTCGGCGACGCGGCCGAGCGAGTCGTCGTTGCATGAGGCGTTGCGACTCGCTCGCGGGCCGCGGCGCGAGAACGGCGGCTTCTTCCTGCGCGCCGAGTCGCTGTTCAACATCGCGACCGAAGCCGAGCGCGAGGCGTACGAGTACGAATGGGAACCGCTCCACGAGAAGTCGCACGGCGAGTTCTTCCTCTGGATCGCGCTCGAGCGCTTCCATCCCGGCGGCCTACCCCGACGCCAAGATCGTCGAGCTCGACCCAAACGGCATGCGCGCGGTCGCGTGGGAGGAGTCGGCGCATTGCGTGCTGACCCGCGACTTCCTGCGCAACCCCGCCCGCATGCTCGAGGTCCTGCTGGCCGACGAGCCGCCGCCGCCGCCGTCCACTCCTCCTGCGGCTCCGCCTGCTACTCCTCCTGCTGGCTCTGCACCGGAACCGCCTGCCCGGCCTTCTTGAACTCCTGTTCGAGGTTGCTGGCGCGCTGTTGCTGCAGACCGCGGTTCAGTTCGACGACGTTCTTCAAGTAGTCGCCCTGCTCGCGGAACTGGTCGTCGCCGCCGTGTTCCGCCTCCTTGCGCTTCGACTGCTCCTCGCGCCCGAGTTGGCGCGCGCCGCGCCAGAAGGCGTAGGCGCGTTCGCCGGCGCGTGCGATGACCGTCGCGGTGCCTTCGAGCCCCTCGGCCACGAAGAGGCCGCGCGGATCGGTGCGGCCCGCCGTGAAGGCGTCGTTGCGCGAGCCGATCACCCGCACGTCGACGTCGCGCAGGAAGGCGCCGCTCGCCGCATCCTGCACGTGGATGCGCATGCGACCGTCGCTCTCCTCCTTCACCTGCAGGTCGAGCGGCGTCACCAGCACGAGGCCCGAAGCGTGGTGCTCGTCCGCCCGCACCAGCACGAGGTAGGCGCCCGCCTGCGGCAGGTCGAGGGCGACCTTCGTCGTGTGCGGCTCGAACTGCGACTCCTTCGCGAGGTCGACGTCGAGGCGCGCCGCTGGCGCGATGCCGGCAAGGTTCACTCCCGCGATGCCGGAGAGGTTCTTCTCGCGCAGGCAGAGCGTCATCAAGTCGACCGGATAGACCAGCAACTGCGCCCGCGCGAGGTTCTTCGAACGCAGCTCGACCTGTGGCTTCTCGCCCGGCCGAGCGCTGGTCACTTCGGGCAGTTCGAGCAGTCGCTCGCGCAACCCATGCAGCGCGTCGCGCGCATCGGGGAAGGCGCCGGCGACCTTCTCGTAGCAGCGCATCGCGGCGGCGGCGTCACGGCGCGCGTGGTGGATCTGCGCGAGGATGTACCAGGCGAGGTCGCGGTTGACGGAGGGCACCTTGCGACCGCTCGCGTCGACGTACTCCGCGACGGCGATTCGCTCAAGCAGCGCGCGCGCCGCGTCGTCGTGGCCGAGCGACCATTCGGCGACCGCCTTGCTGTAGAGGAACGAATCGGCGAAGCGCGGCTCGCTCCAGCGCTTCGCGAGACGTTCGGCGAGGCCCGAAGCAGCCTCCCACTCCTCGATGGCCAGCCACGCGGTGACCAACCCGAGCCCCGCTTCCGGCGCGAGCGGGTCGCTCGGGCTGAAGGCGAGGAAGCGCATCAGGATCCGCATGCCATCGCGCTGCAGCGTCGCGCGATCGAGCTTCTCGGCGCGCAGCAGCGCGCTCTCGTGGGCGCGTGGAGCCAGCGCGAGCAGGTCATCGGAGAGGGCGAGATAGGACTGCTTCACCGCGGGCGTGTCGGGGTAGTCGAGCCAGAGGCGCTCGCGCAACTCGAAGGAGGCGCGCATGCGATTCGCCCCGGCCAGCATCGCCGGGAGCTGCAGGTCGCGGCGGAACGTCTCGTCGATCAGCGCGCGCGTCAGTTCGAGCGCCGGCTCATGCTCCTCGAGCGAGCGGTAGGCGGCCGCCACCGCGCGCACTTCGTCGGCGGGCAACGCCAGCGCCGGGTCCTTCTCCTTCACGGTCTCGAACGAGCGCACGATGCGCGTGGCATCGCCCGCTTCGAGCGCGCACGCGAGCAGCATGCGCGCGACCTCGCGCTGAGCCGCCTCCTTCAGCTTGGCGCCGAACTCGGCCACCAGCGCCTCGAGCGGAACGGCAGCTGCGGCGCGTTCCCCGGCCTCGAAGAGCCGCTTGCCGCGCGAGAAGAGTTCGTCGGGCGTCGGGCGATAGGGGTCAGCGCTCTTCGCGCCGACCGGCAGGACGCGCAGCTTCCACTCCTCGCCGTTCGCGGCGCGATGGAGCTCGACGGCGGAGCGCGCTTGCGGCGGCAGCGCGCGCCAGTCGCCGGGCACGCGTCCGACGACGGTGAATCGGAGCGATGTCCACGAGCTCGTGCGAAGCAGCCGAACGTCGATCGCGCCCGGTCGCAGCGCGAAGGTGGTGAAGTTCCCGTTCAACGACCCGGGCAGCAGCTCGACACCGGCCGGCAGCGCAACGGCGAGCTCGTAGGGGTCGGTGTCGTCCGCGTCGACCGATTCGCGGCCGAGGTAGCAGGAGAGCTGCACTTCGGCGAGTTCGCCGACGGCAAGCTCGGCGCGCGTGTTGATCCAGCTGTCGCGCGGCGTTTCCGAAAGGACGCTGAAGCCGGTGTCGAGCGGCCGACCGCGCAGCAGAGGCGCGGGGGCGCTGACCACCACGTTCGACCAGCGCAGGTCGTCGCGGTCGGTGCGCCGCACGTCGGGCGTGAAGCCGCGCAGCAGCGCCGCGTAGCTCGGTCGTGCGCGTCCTTCGAGCTCGAGCTCCACCTTCACCTTGCCCTCCCGCAGCAGCTCGGCGGGGATGGCGACCGCCTGCGCGCCGGCGCCGGCCGGCATGAGCACCGGCGGCAACAGGCGATCGTTCACGCGCACGCGGACGACCGCTTCGCTGCGTTCGGGAACCACATCGGCGTAGAAGCGGGCGAGGGCGGCGCGCACGAGTCCGGCGGCGCGCGCCGGTGCCCACGGCCGCTCGGCCAGCAGCGCGTCGACGGCGCCCGCAAGGGTGGGCGAGGCGGGGGTCGCGGCTGAAAGCGCGAGCAGCGCTAGCGCGCTGGTCTCCAACGGCGAGCGTTGGAATCGGCGATTCTGCTGCGCGTCCCAGCAGCGGCTGGCGCCCCCCGCCGGTGCCACGATCGCGCGTTGCTCGATCAGCGCGGCGAGATCGATCGCCATCGGCTCCTTGCCGCTCGCCACCAACGCCAGGCAGGTGTAGGCGAGCGCCGCGGGTGAGAGCGTTGCGCGCACGCGATGCAGTCGCTGCAGCGCGGCCGCGTCGGCAGCGCCCTGGCCCGCGAGCGCGAGCTGCAGCATCGCCTTCAGCTCGTCGGAGTCGGGGCCCGAGTTGCGAAACGCCGTCTCGACGTACTGGCGCGCCGCGCCCATCGTCGCCACCGGCACCGCGAAGCCGAGCGCTTGCGCGCGGGCAAGCGCCACGAGCGCGAGCGCCGTGGTCGGACGGTCACTGCCATGGTCGCCGGCCCAGGCGAAGCCGCCGTCGTCCCGCTGGGTGACGACGAGGCGAGCCAGCAGCCCTTGCGCCTGCGAACGCAAGGCGGCGAGGTCGAGCTCGCTCGCCGCGGCGCCGGTGACGAGCTGCTGCCCGAGCGCCAACACCTCGCAGGTGCCGAGCAGTTCGGTGGCGACGTCGGCTTGCGGCTGCACGCGCGGCGCGTTGCGCCGATCGAGCGTCCGCTCGAGCGCGTCGTCGAGCAGCAGGCGCGCCGCGCTCGGCGCGATCCAGAGATCGAGAGAGCGCGCGACGTAGCTGACCTCGCCCGGCAGCTCGAGGGTGAAGCGGGCGGAAGAGCGCAGCTCGCCGCTCTTCGCGGCGCGCCGTTCAAGGCCGAAAGGCTCGATGGGCAACGTGAGCGTGCTCCGCTGCTCGCGAGCCGGCGTGACTCCGACCTGCGTGGCCACCAACTCGAACTTCGCGTCGGCCGTGAGCGGCAGCGCGGCGAGCGCCGGGAAGAGATGTTCCGTGGTGCCGCTCTGCGAAAGGGCGAGCGTGGCCGGCAACGAGGTCACCTGGTCGCCGAGGTGCACGCGCAGTCGCAGCTCGACCTGACCGACCGCGCCCGGTTCCGAGAAGAGCGTGGCGAGCAGGCGCGGCGTGTCGCCTTGGCGCAGCGTCGCCGGTGCTCGCAGCTCGGCGAAGAAGGGCTCGCGAGCGACGATCGACTGCTGCGCCAGCGCGGCGCGCGAGTCGACCGAGAGGCCGCGCGCCACCAGTTGCCAGGTGGTGGAGCGCTGCGGCAGGCGGAAGGTGACGCTCGCCTTCCCTTCTGCATCGGTGGTGATCGCCGGCGCGAAGCAGGCGGTGTCATCATCGAGCCCCGCTTCGGCGAGACCCGCGGGTGCGGCGCGTCCAGCCTCCTCCCGCTGCTTGGAACGCGCCACTGCATTTCGGTTCAAGCGGCCCGACAGAAAGCCGCCGCCGCCACCACCCGTCGTGGCGCGGACCAGATCGTCCGCGTTGCCCGCGGGATCGGCTGCCGGGCGCTCTTCGCTAGCTGGCCCATCGCCGCCGCCGCCGTCGCCGAGGTAGCCAAGCATCGTCAAGAAGCCGCCTTTCTCTCGGTCGAACTCGGCGGTCGCCACTTGCCGCGCTTCTTCGTCGCGGACGGTGCGCGCGATCGCGACCGGTGCCGCCTCGTAGCGGAAGGTGCAGCTCGAAGAGAGGCGCCACGGCGCGGGCGCACCACCGCCGAGCGCGAAGACGCGCTCCGGGAGCGGCGTGGTGTCGGGAAACTGCCGCAGCAGCGCGTCGTCGACGACAGCCAACGCGACGCGGGCCGAAAGCGGCCGTCCAAGCGGATCGGCAGTGGTGAAGTCGACGGTCAGCTCGCCGCCCGGGGTTGCCGTGGCGGTGCGCGGCACCACCGTGAGGCGAAGCGCGCGCGTCACCTCGAAAGGGGTGCTGGCGATGTGGAGACGAGTGCCGCGCATCGCGGCGGCAGCCAGCACGAAGCCGGGCGCGAGTTCGGCGTCGGCGGTGATGGTGAGCTCGCGCGTCGCTTCGCGGGCGTCGAGCACCTGCCAGCGCAGCCCATCGTGCAGCTCCCAGGTCAGGAGCAGCAAGCCGCCGCCATCGCGTTGCAGCAGGCGCACCTTGGTCGATTCGCCGACTTCGAGACGCGTGCGATCGGAAAGCAGGCGCAGCTTCTGCTCGTCGTCGCTGTCGGAGATCAGCACCATGCCTTCGGCGACGATGCGCTGCCCGAAGCGATCGGTCGCCTCGGCGCGGACCACGTAGGTGCCGCCGCGCGCGAGCGTCGCCTCGAAGGTGGTGCGCCCATCGGCGGCGAGCGTGGTGCCCGTGAGCTGCTGCGCACGCACTTCGCCGCCGCCGCTCTCCTTGCGCAGGAGCGCGACGCGGCAGGGCGTTGCCATCGGCGTGCCGTCGCGGCGCGTGGCGCGCACGCCGATGGCGAAACGCTCGTCCGCCAGCAGCGCGCGCGTCGGCAGTTCGAGGCTCAAGTCGAACTCGCGCAGCGCGAGGAAGATCGTCTCCGACGCGACGACGCCGCCGTCGAGCAAGGTCGCCTGGAACGCGAGCGCGCGCTCCTCGGGCAGATCGACGGTCTCGAAGCGGATGCGGAACTGCCCCTGCGCGTCGGTGCGCATCTCTTCGATGCGACCATCAGGGAGTTCCACGCGCAGCGCGGCGTCGGCGACTGGAGCACCGTGTTGCCAGCGCGCGAGCCCTTCGACTTCGATCGTCTCGCCGCGAAACCAGACTCGTCGCGGCGCTGTGAGGTCGAGGGTGACCCGTTCGAGCTGGTAGTCGGCGACGAGGAAGCTGCCGCGAAAGGTGGGGCCATCCTGCCGCTCGACCACCACCATCCAGGTGCCGAGCGTCGCGAACGCGTCGAGTTCGAACTTCGCAGCGGCGGTGCCGAATTCGTCGAGGAGCAGCGTTTCGCTGCGGACCAGGCGATCGCGCGGGTCATGCAGCGAGAGCGTCCAGCGGGAGCCTTTGCTGGCGGTGAGGCTTCCCTCCTTCACGTCGCGCAGGAACGCCGCGATCTCGACCTGCTGGCCCGGCCGGTAGGCGGGCCGATCGGTGAAGACGAGGCCGCGCGGCAGCAGCGTCGGTGCGCTGGCGCCCCCCTGCAGCGGCACCTGAACCACGGCGAAGTCGGCGGCACTCTTCGCCAGCATCCGCAGCGCGCTCGGCTCGAACGGGGTCTCGGTGCGCAGGTGGAACAGGCCGTCGCTGCCCGTGGTCCCCGTGTGTTGGCGGCGGGAGCCATCTTCGCCGGCTCCGAGGTCGATCAGCAATTCGACGCCGGCAGCGGCTGTCCCGAGCAGGCGATTCTCGGCGAAGACGAGCAGTTCGCGCGCCGCGGACTTGACGATCAGATCGATGTCGCTCTTCAGCACCAAGGTCGTGGTGCGCTGCTGCTCCGACTCGACGACGGCGACCCACGCGCCGCTGCCGAGGAGCGGCAGCGTGATGGGGGCGCGGCACGCCTTCCAGCGCGCGTAGTCCGGGACGTCGAACGTGAATTCGAGGTCGGCCGCGATCAGGTCGAGGTCGAGCTCCTCGACGGCGTCGGCCGCGAGGAACTTGCGGAAGTAGGCCTCGAGGTCGAGCCGATGGAGCTTCACCTTGACCTGAGCAACGTTGCGCGCCAGCAGTTCGAGGTGCGCCGCCTCATTGCTGCGAAACGAGCGCGGCGTCACGACCGAGAGGCTCGGCGTGAGCAGTTCCGCGAGGCGGCCGGCAGCTTCGCCGGCGTAGGCCCCGAAGCTGCACGCACGCCACATCTCGACCGCCTTCTCGAGATCGAGCAGCGAGTCGTGCCAGAGTCGACCGCTCGCGAAGAGTGCGTGCGAGGCGACGTCGCTGCCCGGATGGAGTCGAACGCAACGCTGCCACTCCTCGAGCGCCGAGCGTTCGAGCGAGAGCGCCGGCTCGACCGAGCTCGACCCGTTCGCCTGGCGAAGTTGTTCGGCCTCATCGCGGTAGAGCGCGCCGATCTCGAAGCGGCTCTCGGCGACGCGTGGATCGAGCGGGTGGAGCGAGATGAATCGGGTGAGAGCGGCGCGCGCGGCCGCGAACTCCTTGCGGTCGCGCGCGATCGCCGCGACCCGATACTCCGCCTCGACCATCGCCGCTTGCGCCTCGGCCCAACGGGGGCCCGTCGGGTCGCGCGCCACGCAGTCGGCGAAGGCGGCTCCTGCTGCTTCGCAGCGCCCCTGGCTCAACAGCAACTGGCCACGCCGGAACGCCGCTTCAGCGCGCGCGCGCGTCGCCTCTTCCGCGGCAGCTCCCGCCGGCCCAGCGATGATCGCGTCGAAGGCGGCGAGCGCCTCCTCGGTCTCCCCGGCCGCGGCCAGGTAGCTCGCAGCGTCGAGGCGAGCGGTCCACGCGAGCGGGTGGTCCGGGCACTGCTCGACGAAACGGCGCAGGCTGGTCACCGCGAGCAGTCGTTCGGTGGCGAGGTCGGGACGCCAGGTGCGCGCGGCCGCTTCGAGCGCGTCGCCGAGTCGCGCGCGCATGGCCGGCTCGGGCGCTTGCGACAGCTCGGTCGCCAGCCGTTCGAGCGAGCGGCGTGCATCGCCGACGCGGCCGAGGGCGGCCTCGCAGCGCGCCGCCGCGAGGCGAGCATCGATCGATACCCCGCTCCGTTCGCGACCCGCCGGGCTGGCGAGGTAGGCCGTGAAGGCGACGAGCGCGGGTCCTGGCTGGCCCAGCGCCAAGAGGCAGCGGCCGCGCTGGCGCTGCACATGCGCCACGACGGGCGCCGGCGGATCGAGCCCGAGCACTTGCTCGTAAAGCGCGAAGGCGAGCGCCGGGTCGGACGCCGGCGTCTCGGCGGCACCCGCGGCCTTCGGATCGAGCGCCGCGTCGGCGAGATCGACCGCGAGCTGCGCGAGCTCGGTGCGCCGCTCCGGGGAGCGCAACCGTGCCGCCTCGCTCGCGACGATCGCTTCCGCCTCGGCGAAGCGACGCAGATCGCGCAAGGCGCTGGCCCGGCCGAAACGCGCCTTGCTCCGCCAGGGAGTGCCAGCGAATCGACTCTCGACCGCGGCGAAGTCCTGTTCGGCGAGCGCCGCCTCCCCGCGCGTTGCGTGGATCTGGCCGCGCAGCATCGCCCAGAGGTCGCCGCGCGTCGGCTCACTGCGTTCCAGTTCGACGAGCTGCGCCAGGGCGTTCTCGAAGTCGCCGTCGAGGAGCGCATCGCGCAGCGCCGCGGGCGCCTCGTCCAGCGGCGGGCGCTCGTCGCGAGCGGCGAGCGGCGGCAGGGCAAAGAGCGCGGTCGCGGCGACGCAGAGAGCGAGTGCGAGGAGGTGGGGGCGGCGCATGGGAAGCTCCGGAACAGGGCGGGGCGACAGCCGTTCGACCGACTACGTGCGGGGGAGTTCGCGAAAAGTAACGAGAAGGCAACGGCGCGGCGCCGGCGCCGTTTGGCCGGCGGCTCTGGCTCATCTCCTAAGAATCTCGGAGAAAACCGTTGCCAGGTCGATCCGGGACTCCTAAGACATTCGGAGTCACGACGGGAGACGGCGATGGCGCGTGAACGTTCGAAGGTTCTGCTGACCAAGCTCGAGCTCGAGGTGCTGCGCACCTTCTGGGCCGGGGCGAGCTCCCCCGAGCTGACCGTGCGCGAAGTCGTGGAGCGGGTCAACCTCGAGCGGCGCAAGCCGCTGGCCTACAACACGGTCCAGACCGTCCTCAACATCCTGCGCGACAAGTCGGTCGTGCGAACGCGTGCCGGCAGCGGCCGCGCGCACCTCTACCAGCCGCGCGTCTCGCAGGCGCAGGTCACCACCTCCATGGTGGGGGAGTTCGTCGAGCGCCTGTTCGATGGCCAGGTGCAGCCGCTACTGCTGAACCTCGTCGAACGCGAAGAGCTGTCGCGGCCCGAGCTCGAGAAGCTGCGTCGCATGATCGACGAGCGGCTCGACGATGCGCCGCCGACGCCGGCTACTGATCGCGAAGTGGAGGGCGGCCGATGAGCGGGGCGCCGTGGATGGGCCAGCTCCTGATCGCATCGCTCGGGATGGCATTCGCCGGTTTGGCGGCGCTGCTCACTCGGCGACTCCTGAAGCGCGACCCCGCGCTCGCCTACACGCTGGCGTGCGCGCTGCTGGTCACTGCGCTGGCGCTTCTGCCGGTGCAGTGGGCGCTTCGCGGCGCGGCGGCGGCGTGGGGAACGCCGATTCGCGGCTGGATCACGCGCGTCTTCGAGCCGACGCCGTCGGCACCCGAACCTCCCGGCCGCCGGATCGAGTGGCCGCTGATCGACGACCGTTCGTTGCTGGTCGACCTGCCACTCGAGCGCGAGTTCGAGCGCACCGAGGCGCGCGGTGCTGCAGCGTCGCGACACGACCGTCCTGAACTGGCGGCGGCTTCGCTGCCGTCGGAGTACGGCATCCTGGCCAGCATGCGAGCGCCGCTGCCGCCGGCGCACCCCGCGGCCTCAAGGGCACCGTCGCACGACGCCGTGCCTGAAACGAACCGCGCGGCGTCCTCGAGCTTGTCGCTGGAACGCCTCCGCGGCTTGCTCGACGGACGGCTGGCGCTCGCGATCTACTGCGCCGGACTGCTGTGGGTCGTCGTCGGGCGAGCGCTGCGTCTTCTGCGCACGCTGCGGCTGGTGCACCGCTCCGAGCGGGAGCTTCCACCGGAACTCTCCGCGCTTTGGAGCGAGCTTGCTGCAAGCGAGCCGGTCGCGGCGCGAGTCGTCCTGCGCGTCTCTCGCGAGATTTCGAGTCCGGCCTGCTTTGGCTGGTGGCGGCCGGTGCTGCTGGTGCCGCACCGCGCGCTCGCGCAGATCTCGCCGGAGGCGTTGCGCTGGGCGCTGCGCCACGAGCTCGTCCATATCGCGCGTGGCGACACGCTGGCCGCGGTCGTGCAGGCGCTGGCGACGTCGCTCTTCTGGTTCCACCCCGCGGCGTGGTGGTTGTCGGCCGAAGTCGGCCGGCTGCGCGAGCTGTCGTGCGACCTCGCGGTCGTGCAGCGCTGCGGCCATCGCCGCAGCTACGCCCATGCGCTGCTGGAACATGCGGCAGCGCTCCATGGTCATCTCTCGGCGATCGACGCGGGGCCCCACTCCGCGGGCGTTCGTTGCGCGCTCCTGCATTGGGGCCGCTCGCCGTCGCAGATTGAGAGGAGGATCGAGATGCTTACGGTTGATTCGAAGGGTCCCGATGGACGGCGACTGCGCGGTGGCCGCTGGTTGGCGTGCTCGCTGTTCGCGCTGCCGCTGCTGACGCAGCTCGGAGCCGCGGCGACGCTGCTGCCGGGCGACGGGCCGACGGCGACGGCGACGACGGGTACGGTGAACCAGGCGGTCGCGCCGCGGGCGGTGGCAACAAGCGCCGTCGCAACCGCGGACGCGACGGCTCCGCATGCGATGCCGGCGCGAAACGTACCGGTCAGCGCGCGCGCCATCGCTCCATCGGCGGTCGAGCCTGCCGTCGCCAGCGACGATCGGGCGGCGCGTCCAGTTCGCGTGCGAGTGAAGCGGCCGGCCGCGGCGGGCAACCCGAACGTGCCCGCCGAAGAAGTGCCCGCCATTGCGCCGCCGCGCGTTGCGCATGACGCCACGGCTGCCCGCGCGGCCGCCATGAGCGAGCGGATCGGTGACCTGGCGATGGCGCTCAGGGAAGCGGCAACGGCCGGCCGGCACGACGAGGTCGTCAAGCTGCAGCGCAAGCTACAGGCGTTGGTGGCGGCGCAGACGGCCGTCGCGCGCCTGGCCGTCGCTGAGACGGTGGCACGATCGCACCGCGATCGAGCGATCGAGCCACCTGCATGCGCCGATGCGTGCGAAGAAGCCTGCGAAGCGGCGTGCGAAGAGGCGTGCGAGGAATCCTGCGAAGAGGCGTGCGAAGTCGAGTGCGAAGTCGAGTGCGAAGAGCCTTGCGATGCGATGTCCGGCGTAGAGTTCCCGGAGTTCTCCGGTTTCGAGGAGTTCGGCGATCTGGCAGAGCTGTCCGAGCTCGGAGAACTCGACGAGCTACGCGGCATCGAGGAGCCGTTCGCTGCGGCCCAGGCCGAATTCGCCAAGGCGATGAGCGAGGTCGATGGCGAGTTGGCCGCGACGCTCGCCGAGGCGAGGGCAGAGCTCGCCGAAGCGGCGACCCACGTCGACGCCGCGCAGGCGGACGCCATGCGCCAGCGTTTCGACGACGCGTTCGCGCAAGCGCGGCAGGAAGCCCTGCAGAAGGCGGCCGAAGTGCAGGAGCGCGCGGCGGTTCAGTTCAAGCGCCATCAGGGCGAGTACGAAGAGCAGATGCGCTCGGCCGAGGCGCGTCTGGCGGAGGCCCGCGCGGGTGATGGCGGCGCGTTGTCGACGCGAGAGGCGGCGGCGCGCGAACGTGCACTCGCCGCGGAGCAGCGGGCGCTCGCCCAAGCGGAGCGAGCGCACGTGGAGTTGAACCAGGGCTTTCCGACCCCATCGCAGCGGCGACGGGTCGGCAACCAGCGCCACGAAAGCGCCGAGCGTGCCGCGATGCTGCGTGCGCAGATCGAGGCGCTGCAGCAGCAGCTGAACGCCCTGCAGCAGGAGCTCGAGGTCGTGAATACGCCGGCGACGCCGACTCCGGAGCCGGTGCCCGCGCCGCCGACTCCGGTCGCGCCGCGCCGCGCGCGTTCGATGCGCTGAGCGGAGAGGAATGCAACGGCCCCCGCGGCGATCGCTGCCGCGGGGGCCGTCTTCGTTCTTGGATCGGCGGTCGTCGGGTGGCGGCCGCTGGCAGCCTGTCTCAGCGGTGCTTGCGCGCTGCCTTGCCCGTCGTGAAGGTGCGCGCCTCGGCCGTCGTCGCGCCGAAGTCGTTGCGCGCCGTCACCCGCCACCAGTACTGCTGCAACTGGCGCAGCAGGATCGGCAGGTCGAGGTTCGTCGCGCCCTGGACGACCTCCACGTGGACCGGCTTGGTGAAACCCGGGTCGAGAGCGAGCTCGAAGAGCC
The DNA here is from genome assembly GCA_031409275.1 of Planctomycetota bacterium. Classification (GTDB taxonomy): domain Bacteria; phylum Planctomycetota; class B15-G4; order B15-G4; family SIAN01; genus SIAN01. The sequence goes on along the minus strand of JANNXA010000051.1, from coordinate 93,863 downwards.
AGCTCGTCGCGCCCGCGCTGTCCTCCCAGACGAACTGCGCAGCGAGCGGCGGGACGTCCTTCTCCTGCATGTAGGGGTCGAGCAGGGTGAAGGAGACCGGCGGCGCCGGGCGGCCCGCGAAGAGCTGCGTGAGCAGGAAGTCGCGGATCACTCCCGCACGCGGGAGGGTGCTGTCGTTGACGACATGGAACTGCGCGTAGTCGCCGCCGGTGGAATTGCGGAAGAGCGCGGCATCGGTCGAGCGGCTCGATCCGCTGGTGCCGTCGTCTGCGTAGGCGACCACCTCGCTCCAGCCGCTGCCGAGCTTGCTGGCGATCACGGCGCGCGTCGCGCTGAACGACCGCAGATCGGGGAGGTCGGATGCGGGCGGCAGCAGTTGCATCACGCCGACGCCGTTGCAGACGGCGCTCGAAGCGGAGTCGAGCACTTCATCCGCGGCGAAGACGCCCGCGCCCACGTCGTCGACCGTGCCGTCCTCGCCCACGTACCACGCGAACGGGCTGTAGCCGGTCCAGAGGATCCCGTTGCCGCTCTCGATCCAGTCCTCGGCGATGGAGCCGTCGTCCTGACCGGAGTAGATCGCGGCAGGCCCGACGTCGAGCACGACGAGGTAGTCGCGCAGTCCGTCGTTGCGATAGATCTCCATCCAACGCGTCAGCGCCTCCTGGTTGCCGTGGCCGAAGATCTCGGCCTCGTATCCGCGCGAACGCAATTCGGTGGCGAGCTGGGTCGCGATCTCCCATTGCTTGGATTCGTCGATCCAGCGTTTCACGATGACGGGGGCGAAGATCGCGACCGCCGGGTGAAACGGACGCACCTGCAGGACCTGTTCGACTGTGTTGGTCGCGACGTCATCGCTGGCAGAAACGCGCAGCGTGTAGATGCCGGGCGCGGCGTAGAGGTGGTTGGGCTTGCGGTCCTGCAGGTGCGACGGGTGGAACACGTCGCGGCTGCCGTCGCCCCAGTCGAAGACGAGGTCGGCGCTGCCCTTGCCCGCGTAGTGCACGTGGGCGCGCGCTTCGACCGGCACTCCCAGCCGCGGCGCCACGTCGCTCACCGAGTCGAGGTGGGGCTCCGGTTCTGCATCGAGATCGAAGAGGTCGAACGCCTGCGTGGCCTTGAGTCCGCGGCTGTCGGTGACCTTCGCGGTCACGCGATAGTAGGTGCCGTGCCCTTCGCTTTCGGCGTTCCAGTTCACGTTCGCGCCGAAGAGCTTGAGCCACGACGGGTGCGTGTGGTGGTCATGGACGAGGTCGAGTTTCCACTCGACGACCAGCGGGATGCCGGCCGCGCCATCCTCGAGGTCGCTGGCGATCAGCGAGAAGTTGATCGACTGCCCGTCGGTGTAGTAGCCCGGCTGCGGCGGCGAAGTGATCTGGGTGATCACGGGGGGCGTGTTGTCGACCGAGATCTGCTTGGTCCAACTGGCGGTCTCGCCGCCGACGTCGGTGACGGTCAACTTGACCGTGTAGTCGATGCCGAGCGGGTAGAGATGTGCTTCGACGGCATTGGTGCCGGTGGTGCCATCGCCGAAGTCCCACAGGTAGGCGAGCGGCAACCCTTCGGGGTCGGTCGACGCGCTGGCATCGAGCGTCACGGTCAGCGGAGAGGGGCCGAAGTTGGGGGTCGCGGTGGCGACCGCCTCCGGCGGGTGGTTGGCGTTCGTGTAGCGGATGCGGCGGATCGCGTTGTCGCCGATCGCCACGTAGATGAGGTCGCCGCTCACGGGATCGGCGATCAGATCGACCGGGTTGCCGATGTTGTTGCCGAAAAGCTCGACCTCGGTCGGGGTGCCGTTGACGAAGCGAACGGTGCGGATCCAGTCCGAGGCGTACTCGCAGAAGAAGAGTCGCCCCGAATACTGCTGCGGATAGGCGGTTCCGTCGTAGATCTGCATGCCGGCGATGCACTGGCTGGTGAAGCCTGCCGAGCCCGGCGTCGAGTGGTGGAACGCCCAGATCGGCTTGGTGAAGACGGTTGGATCGTCGCACTCGCCGTTGGGATCGGCGTTGTCGTAGCTGTTCTCGACGCGCGGCCCCTCGAAGCACGGCCAGCCGAAGTTCTCGGCATTGCGTTGCGCGTGGTCGATCTCTTCGACGGTGCCCCAACCAACGTCACCGATGTAGAGCTTCTCGGGGATCCCCGAGCCGGGACGCAGCGTGAAGCGGAACGGGTTGCGCAGGCCAAGCGCCCAGATGCGTGAGGCGTGGTCGCCCGCCTTGCCGGTGAAGAAGGGATTGTCGGGCAGGCCAAGCCCCGTCTCCGGATCGATGCGAAGCACCTTGCCCGCGAGCGACGTCAGCGACTGCGAACGGAACGCGCCGATGTCCTCGGAAGCGTCGAACTTGCCGGGACCGAAGCCGTTGGGGTCGAAGCCACCGGCGTCGGTGAGGTCGTAGTGCGCGCCATCACCGGTGGTGATGAAGAGGCTGCCGTCCGCGGCGAAGCGCATGTCGCCGATCGAGTGGGAGTAGTGCAGCGACGGAATGCCGCTCGTCCAGGTCGCGCCGATCAGCGTCTTGCGCGACGTCGGATCGGCGACCAGGTCGCCGTTCAGGTCCCGTGTCGTCGTGAGCCGGATGATGCGGCCGAACGACTCCTGCTCGTCGTCGCTCGAATCGGCGTCCGGGTCGACGATGTAGCCGAGGTAGATGTAGCCGTTGCTGTCCCACTCCGGGTCGGCGATCACGGTGAGCAGGCCGCGGTCGCCATTGTCGAGCACCTCGGAGCTGAGGTCGATCACCGGCGTCAGTCGCTTCACGCTGTTGCGCACGTTCCAGAGCCGGCCGCCCTTCTCCGCGACCAGCATGTTGGCAGCGTCGGCGAACGTGATGCAGGTCGGACGATCCCAACCGATGCCGATCTCCTCCGTCACGAAGTCGAGCGGCCAGGTCTGCGCGTGCGCAGCGCCGGCAAGCACGGCCAGGACAGCGATCGATCGCCAGCGGGGAAGCGGGGTGTGGCAGCGGCGGGGCGAAGCGAAACCCATGGGGATCCTCCACGGCCAGGGCGCGAGAGCGGCTCGCGCCGTGCGCGAGCCAGTAGCGACGGGATCGTAGCCCGCCCGGTTCGTCGCGACGAGACGTGGGGTCGAAGCGCCGGTCGGACGCCTGATCAGATGTGGATCGACAGCACCAGATCGGCCAGCCAACGGAGCGAAACGCCAAACCAGACCGTTGCGATCGCCAGCGCCACGGCGATCGCGGTGATCTCGGCGCCGAAGGCGTTCTTCCGCGGGCTCGCCAGTACCTGCGACTCGTCCTTGAGGAAGAGGCTGCGCGCGAGGCGGAAGTAATAGAAGAGCGAGACGATCGAATTGAGCACGAGCGTCACCGCCAGCCAGTGCAGCCCCTTCGACCAGATCGGCTGCAGCAGGTACCACTTGCCGACGAAGCCAACGGTCGGCGGGATGCCCGTCAGCGACAGCAGGAAGAGCACCAGCGTCCCGCACGCGATCGGCGCCTTCCAACCGAGCCCCGCCATGCTTGCCACCGTCTGGCAGCCGAAGCGATTCGACAGGTAGATCACTACGGCGAACGCGCCGAGGTTCATCAGCAGATAGGCGGCGGCGTAGTAGGTCACCGCCTGCCCGCCCGTGAGCCCCGCGACCAGCGCATGGGCGGCTCCCCCTTCGTGGCCACCCGCCGCAGCACCCGGCGCGACGAGCGCCGCGACGCCGGCGAGCAGGTAGCCCGAGTGGGCGATCGAGGAGTAGGCGAGCAGGCGCTTGGCGTTCTCCTGCAGCATCGCTGCGAGGTTGCCGAACGTCATCGAGCACGCGGCGATCGCGGCGATCACCGCGGCGAGCGGGGCCGAGCCTTCGCCGCCGTGGGGGATGCCGCCGAAGAAGCGCAGGATCATCCCGAAGCTCGCCACCTTGGAGACGACGGCGAGGAAGGTGGTGACGGGCGTCGGCGCGCCTTCGTAGACGTCGGGACTCCAGAAGTGGAACGGGAACGCGGCGACCTTGTAGCCGAAGCCGGCAAGCGAGAGCACGACGGCGATGGCGCAGCCGATCCCCGCGGCGTCGAGCCCATGTTCGCCGCCTTGCAGCAGAGTGCGCACGGTGGTCGCGATCTGCGGCAACTCGAGGCTGCCCGCGAAGCCGTAGAGCAGCGAGAAGCCGTACACCATCGCGCCCGACGACAGCGCGCCGAACACGAGGTACTTCATCGACGCCTCCGCCGAGCGCACGTCGCGCTTCAGGAAGCCGGCCAGCGCGTAGGAGCTGATCGAGAGCGTCTCGAGCGCGAGGAACATCAGCAGCAGGTTGTCGGTCGACACCATGAAGAAGGCGCCGACCGCGGCGATCACGAGGATGGAGTAGTACTCGCCGACGCCGTCCTTCTGGAAGCCGCGGAAGAAGATCGAGAGCAGGGTCACGATCAGAAGCCCGGTCGTGATCAACAGCTTGAAGAACATGGCGAAGCGGTCGTGCAGCATCAATCCGAAGATGCGGCTGCCGTCGGCGCCCGCGAAGTCGCGGCAGATCCAGCCGAGCGTGAAGAGGACGCCGATCGCGGTCACCCATCCGGTGACTCGCGTCTCCTTGCCTTTCAGCAGCAGGTCGCAAAGCAGCGCCATCAGCGCCGTGACCGAGAGGAGGATCTCCGGCCAGATGCGCGACAGGTCTTGCAGGTAGTCCTTCAAATTCACGTTCAGCTCCGGCGATCGGGCGGCGGCAGTGGGAAGGTCAGCTCTTCGCGCCGAACAGGCTGGCGAGAGCCGCGATCGACGGCTTCATCCAGTCGCTGAGCAGGAACGGAGCGACGCCAAGGACGATGCACAGCAGGCCGAACGGCGTGAGGCAGGCCCACTCGCGCAGCGTGAGGTCGGGGAAGCCGGCGTAGATCTCCTTCTTCGGACCGAAGAAGACCTTGCGGATCATCATCAGGAAGAACGCGGCGGTCACGATCAGGCCGATCGTCGAGACCAGCACGATCTTCGGGAAGTGCTCGTAGGCACCGATCAGCGAGAGCGCCTCGCCCCAGAAGCCGGCGAGGCCGGGCAGTCCGAGCGAGGTGAAGATGCCGAGGAACGCCAGGCTGGCGTACATCGGCATGTGCGCGGCGAGTCCGCCGAACTTCGCGATCTCGCGGTGGTGGGCGCGGTCGTAGATGACGCCGACGAGGAGGAAGAGCATCGCCGAGCTGGTGCCGTGGTTGAACAACTGCAGGTTGGCTCCGGCGATGCCGTTGGGGTTCATCGCCGCGAGGCCGAGCAGCACGAAACCCATGTGCGCGACCGAGGAGTAGGCGACCAGCTTCTTCATGTCGGTCTGCGCCATGGCGACGAACGCGCCATAGACGCAGTTGATCATCCCGAGCAGGGCGATGCCGGTGGCCCAGGCGGTCGGGCCGCTGCCGTCCCACATCACGCCGGGGAAGATGCTCATGTTCATGCGCATCAAGCCGTAGCCGCCGAGCTTCAGCAGGATGCCGGCCAGGATCACCGAGATCGCGGTCGGGGCTTCGACGTGGGCATCGGGCAACCACGTATGGAACGGGAAGACCGGGACCTTGATGGCGAAGCCGATGAAGAGGAACAGGAAGAGCCAGTGGCGGAACTCCATGCCGAAGAGCATGGGGCCGTTGGCGAAGAGGCCGTTCTGGCCGCGCTCCGCCAGTGTGATGAGACTGAAGGTGCGCTCGGCGGCGGTCGGGCCCGAGTGCAGGTACATCGCGATCATCGCGACGAGCATCAGGACCGAGCCCGCCAGCGTGTAGAGGAAGAACTTGATCGCGGCGTACTCGCGGCGCGGCCCGCCCCAGATGCCGATCAGGAAGTACATCGGGAGCAGCATCAGCTCCCAGTAGACGTAGAAGAGGAAGAAGTCGAGGCTGACGAAGACGCCGTTGACGCCGACTTCGAGCAGCAGCAGCAGCATGAAGTAGCCCTTCACGCCCTTCTCGGTGTTCCACGACGAGAAGACTGCGAAGAACATCAGGATGCTGGTCAGCAGCACCAACGGCGACGAGAGGCCGTCGACGCCGACCGTGTAGCGGATGTTGAACGCCTCGACCCAGGCGAAGTCGTCGAAGAGCTGGTAGCCCGCCAGCGACTGGTCGAACTTCACGTACATCCACACCGAGAGCGCGAGCGGGATGCCGGTGAAGGCCGCGGCGAGCGTCTTGATGACGTCGTGCTTCTCGCGTGGCGTGAAGAGGATCGCGAGCACGCCGAGCAGCGGCGAGAGCGTGATCCAGCTGAGCAGATGAGACGAGTCGAAGGTCGAGATCATGACTTGCGTTTTCCCGTGGAGAGAGACCGGAGCGGACCGGCTCTCAAGCCAGGAAGAGGAACAGGAGCGTCACCAGTGCCATGCCACCGACGGCAAAGGCGAGGTAGTCCTGCAGGTTTCCGGTTTGGATGCGGCGCAACTTCTTCGAGAGGGCGTGGCTCAGGTGCCACCAGACGTTGACGAGGCCGTCGACGACCACTCGATCGAACAGCGCGAAGGCGTGGCCGACGAGCTGGCCCAGCGCGCCGACGCCGTTCACCGCGGCATCGAGCACCTTCTGATCGACGATCGCCAGGACGCGCGACGTCGCGTAGCCCAGGCGCACGACGGTCGCCTTGTAGAACTCGTCGACGTAGTAGAGGCGGCTCACCGTGGTGTAGAGCGAACCGAAGCGTGCGACCCAGACTTCCGGGCCGGGCGCGCGCTGCTTGTAGGTCTTCTGGTAGAGCACGTAGCCGGCCCACAGCACGAGGCACGAGATCACCAGCACGGCGAACGCGAGCGCGAAGCCGGCGTGGCCGTGATGTTCCTCGTGGCCGAGCGCGATCGAGGCGAGCGCCGGCGGCGGCGAAAGCAGCTCAGGCAGTTTCTTGCCGCCGAAGAGCGGGATCGGCCAGCCGACCGAGAAGAGCGAGAGGAACGCGAGCACGATCAGCGGGATCGTCATCGCTGGCGGCGACTCGTGCGCGTGGTCGAACTTGTGGGCGTCGCGCGCCTGCCCGAAGAAGGTCAGGTTGATCAGGCGCATCATGTAGAAAAAGGTCAGACCGCCGCCGCCGATGGCGATGATCGCAGGGAGCATCTTGGCGACGTTGGTGCCGAAGCCCCAGGTCAACGCGTGCTCGACGATCATCTCCTTGCTGAAGGCGCCGCTGAAGAACGGCACGCCCGCCAGCGCGAGAGTCGCGATCAGCATCGTGCGATAGGTGACGGGCATCTTCTCCTTCAGCCCGCCCATCTCCCGCATGTCCTCGGTGTGCACCGAGTGGATGACCGAACCCGCGCCAAGGAAGAGGCACGCCTTGAAGAACGCGTGGGTGTAGAGGTGGAAGAGGCCGGCTGAATAGCCGCCCACGCCGAGCGACAACATCATGTAGCCGAGCTGGCTGCAGGTGGAGTAGGCCAGCACCTTCTTGATGTTGTTGTGGACGAGGCCGATGGTCGCGGCGACGAGCGCCGTCACGGTGCCGATGCCGGCGATCGCCGCAAGGCAGCTCGGCGTGAAGAAGAAGTAGATCCGGCCGACCATGTAGACGCCGGCCGCGACCATGGTGGCCGCGTGGATCAACGCCGACACCGGCGTCGGGCCCGCCATGGCGTCCGGCAACCAGACGTGCATCGGGAACTGCGCCGACTTCGCCATCGGCCCCATGAAGAGGCAGAGGCCGGCGATGGTCAGCAGCGTTCCGGCCTCCCAACCAAACAGCGGCGGGATCGAAGCGCTCCCCTCGGCGACCGCCTGCAGCTTCGAGTAGAGCGTCGACAGGTCGGTCGTTCCGAACATCCGGTAGACGAGGAGGATGCCGACCAGGAAGCCGACGTCGCCGAAGCGATTGGTCATGAAGGCCTTCATCGAAGCCTTCGGCGGATCGTCGTTCTCGAACCAGAAGCCGATCAGGAAGTAGGAGCAGAGCCCGACCAGCTCCCAGAAGCAGAACAGCAGGAGCAGGTTGTCGGTCAGGAGCAGCCCGAGCATCGAGAAGCTGAACAGCTGCAGGAAGGCGAAGAAGCGGCTGTAGCGCTTGTCGCCATGCATGTAGGCCGTCGAGTAGAGGTGCACCAGGAAGGCGACCAGCGTCACCACGACGAGCATCGTCGCGGTCAGGTGGTCGATGGTGATCCCGGCGTCGATGCGGAGCGCACCGGTGTCGATCAGGCGATAGGAACCGCCGTGATCCTTGCTCGACCAGTGCCAGCGCGGATCGGCGAGCGATCCGGCGGCGTGGCCTGCCGCCGTTGCGTGCTCGCCCGCGAGTTCCCCTGCGGCGCCGCCTTCATGGCCGCCACCGCCGTGCGTGGCCGCCGCATGCGCGGTGGCGTCGTGGCCGGGCTCGTAGTCGATCACCGCGTGCTTGAAGATCGACAGCGCGCAGAAGAGCGCGGTGCCGATGGTCAGCAGCGGGACCAGGTGGCCGCGCTTGCGCGTGAATTCCGTCCGGTAGGTGAACGCGTTGAAGCAAAACCCTGCCAACGGAAGCAGGAGGATCGCCAGCGCGTACCAGCCGGGGGTGTCGTGTTGGAAGAATTCCATCCGCGTTCCCCGTCCCCTCAGTCGCCGAGCCGGTCAGGCTTGCTGACGTCGATGCTTGGGAAATGGTGGTGGATCTGCAGCACGATTCCGAGCGCCACCGCGGCCTCCGCCGCCGCGAGGATGACGATGAAGATCGCGAACATCTGCCCGTCGAGGCGATTGCCCAGATGGCGGGCGAAGGCGACGAAGTTGAGCGCCGCGGCGTTCAGGATGAGCTCCGCGCCCATCAGCACGTAGATCGCGTTGCGGCGCGTCACCATGGTGAAGACGCCCAGCACGAACATCGCGGCGCCGATGAAGACGTAGCCGGAGAGGTGTTCCACGTCAGCTCTCCTTGCGGCGACGCGCCAGGTAGATCGAACCCACCAGCGCGGCGAGCAGCACCAGCGAGGCGAGCTCGAATGGGATCAGGTACTGATCGCGCGTGAGGAAGGCGCGGCCGATCGCTTCGACGGTCGGCTGCGGTTCAGGCAGCGCGGCGCCGTCGATCGCCGCCGGCACGTGGAACGCCACCTCGAGGCCCTTCCAAGCCAAGTGCAGCATCACCGCCACCGGCACCGCCGCCAGCAGCCCGGGCAAGAGCAGCGAACTCAGCGTGGGCCGAGTCGCCTCCTTCGGGGTGAGCATGATGCCGTAGATGAAGAGGATGGTGATGCCGCCGACGTAGACCAACAGCTGCACGCCGCCCAGGAAATCGGCGCCGAGCCCCCAATAGAGGCCGGCGACGCCGATCAGCGCGAGCACCAGCGCGAACGCTGAATGCACGAGCCGCGGCATCAAGGCGACGAGCGCTGCGCCGATCAGCGCGCACCCGCCGAAGAACCAGAAACTGAAGCTGTCCAACGCAGGCACTCCTGCGGTCGCCACGTTGCAGCAAGCTGCAAGCGGCCGGTCCAAGAACGGTCAGAAACGGTCAGTCACATCCAGGCAGCGATCGGACGCGAGGCCGCGTACCGATCGCGAGTCGATCAAGCGGAAGCGGGCGGAGTCGGAGGCGCCGGCGGCGCCGCGGGCGGAGGAGTCGGCGCGGCGGCGCTCGGCGGTGTTGCTGGCCGCGGCGCGGCGGCCGGAGGAGTTGCAGCTAGAGGAGTTGCTTGAGGAGTTGCAGCCGGAGCAGCCGTGGCCGGCGCTGCCGCCGCCGGCTTGGTCGCCGCCGTTGCAACCGCGGGGGCCGCCGTCGCCGGCACCGCCGGTTTGGCCGCGGCAGGCGCGGCCGGCGGGGTCGTGATGCCGGCCGCGCGATCGGAGACGATCTTCTGGACGTTGGTGTCGTCGGTCTCCGACAAGCCGACGTAGGTGAGGATGTCGAGGTTCAGCGTCGAGCGATCGTCGGTGACGAGCGCGAACTTCGCCGAACCGTCCCGGCGATCCATGTGGATGCAGTCCTTCGGGCAGACCTCGACGCAAAGGTTGCAGAAGATGCACTTGTTGTAGTCGACCGAGAACTGCTCCCACGCGAGGAACTTCTTCTCGACGCGGTCCGCCTTCATCTCGATGCAATCGACGGGACAGATCTTGGCGCACTGAAAACAGTAGATGCACGCCTCTTGGTCGAGCGTGTGGATGCCACGGTACCCCTTGGGCAGCGTCATCAGCTGCTCGGGGTAGCACACGGTGATCTCGGGGCGACGCAGGTTCTTGAACGTGACCTGCATGCCCTTCACGGTGGTCTTCACCGTGTCGACGATGTTGCGGACGTAGCTCAGCATCGGATCGCTCCCGTGGCGCGCCCGTTCAGAAGAGGCCCGGGAGGTAGCGCACCCCCCAGTACTCGTAGACGGCCATCATCAGCAGCGCGACGAGCGAGATGGGGATGAGGTACTTGTAGCCCATCACCATCACCTGATCGACGCGCATGCGCGGCAACGTCCACCGCAGCCAGATCTGGACCCAGAGCAAGAAGACGGACTTGGCGAGGAACACGCCGAGGAAGAAGAGGTTCCCGATTGGGCCGCCCATGTTGAGGCTGACCCAAGGCAGAGGCTGCCAACCGCCGAGGAAGACCAGCGCCGCCACCGCCGAGACGATGAACATCATCCCGTACTCTTCGAGGAAGAAGAACGAGAAGCGCATGCCCGAGTATTCGGTGTGGAATCCGGAGACGAGCTCCGACTCCGCTTCGGGCAGGTCGAACGGCGCGCGTTTGCACTCGGCGAGCGACGCGATGTAGTAGACGATGAACGCGACGAACGTCCACGGGCTGTAGAACGCGAGCCAGCCGTGGTTGGAGAAGTAGATCAGCCCTTCGTGGTCCAGCACGCCGTCGCTCGGCAGGCACTGGAAGCCGACGATCTCCTTCAAGTTCAGGCTGCCGGTCACCAACACCGGGACCATCAACGCGAGCGCGCTCGGGATCTCATAGGAGATCAGCTGCGCCGCTTCGCGCATGGCGCCGTAGAGCGACCACTTGTTGTTCGACGACCAGCCGGCCATCAGCACGCCGATGACGCCGATCGCGGTCACCGCGACGACGAAGAAGACGCCGAGGTTGATGTCGACGGCGTTCACCGCTGGGGTGAACGGGAGCACCGCGAAGGCGGCGAAGGCGCCGCAGAAGGCGATGGCGGGCGCGATCGCGAAGAGGAACTTGTCCGCGTCGCGCGGAATGAGGTCTTCCTTGAAGGCGAGCTTCAAGCCGTCCGCCAGGGTCTGGAGCAGACCGAAGCGGCCGCCGACGCGGTTGGGACCGAGGCGCACCTGGAAGTCGGCCGACGCCTTGCGCTCCAGCCAGACCGCGAACATCGCCCACACCGAGATGAAGGCGACCACGGCCAGCACGGAGAGGATCATCGAAAACGTGAACGCAGAGCCGGTCGCCCAGCCCCACGCGTTCTCGAGGAACGGCACCAGAGAATCCACTCTTCTCTCTCCGTAAGGCTTAGCGGTCGACTTCGCCGAGCACGATGTCGATCGAGCCGATGATCGCGACTGCGTCGGCGAGCATCGTTCCGGGCAGCATCGACTCGAGGATCGACAGGTTGCAGAAGCTCGGGGCACGGATGCGGCTGCGATAGCTGTTCGCGCCGCCGTCGGAGATCAGGTAGTAGCCGAGCTCGCCGCGCGGGTTCTCGATGCCGAGGTAGCCCTCGCCGGCCTTGCTCTTGAAGGCGAGGTGGCGCACGTTCTTCGCCATGATCTCGCCGCCCGTCGGCAGCTGGTCGATCGCCTGGCGGACGATCCGGACGCTCTCGCGCATCTCGAGCAGGCGCACCCAGTAGCGATCCCAACAATCGCCGACCGTGCCCTTGATGCCGGTGCCGACCGGGATGTCGAAGGTGAAGCGGTCATAGAGCAGGTAGGGCTGTTCGCGGCGCAGGTCGTAGCGCAGGCCGGAGCCGCGCAGGTTCGGGCCGGTGAGCCCGTAGCGGACCGCGTCTTCGATCGAGAGCACGCCGACGTTGGCCGTCCGTCCCACGAAGATGTGGTTGTGGGTGAGGAGGTCGTTGAACTCGTCGAGGCGCGTCTCGAACAGGTCGAGGAACTTGCGGATGTCCTCGATCCAGCCGGCCGGCGTGTCGCGCATCACTCCGCCGATGCGGATGAAGTTGTAGGTGAGCCGCGCGCCGCAGATCCACTCGAGGAGTCGCAGGATCTCCTCACGTTCGCGGAACGCATAGAAGAACGGCGTGAACGCGCCGAGGTCGAGTCCGTAGGTGCCGATCGCGACGAGGTGCGACGCGATGCGGTTGAGCTCGACCGCGATGGTGCGGATGTACTGGGCGCGCTCGGGAACCTCGACTTCCGCCACCTTCTCGACCGCGAGGCAGTAGCCGAGGTTGTTGTTCATCGCCGCGAGGTAGTCGTAGCGATCGGTGTACGGCACGTACTGGATGCACGACACCGACTCGCCGATCTTCTCGGCGCAGCGATGGAGGTAGCCGATGTCGGGGTCGGCGCGCGTGACGATCTCGCCGTCGACCCAGATCGCGAGGCGCAAGACGCCGTGCGTCGACGGGTGCTGCGGCCCCATGTTGATCTGCAGCTCTTGCGTGCGGACGTCGACGTAGGTGTCCGGCGGGCGCAACGGATCGCCCGGGAACAGCAGCGTCTTCGATGGGGCAGTGGTCGCGCTCACGGAGTCGGCCATGGGGCGTCGACCTCCAAGTTGATCCCCTGGAACTCCTTGGGATACGCGTAGTCCTTGCGCAGCGGGTGGCCCTCCCAGCCTTCCGGCAGGAGGATCCGGCGCAGGTCGGGGTGGCCGGTGAAGCGGATGCCCACGAGGTCCCACGTCTCGCGCTCGTGCCAGTTGGCGGCGGCCCACAGATCGGCCACTGAGTCGACCGTCGGGTCGTTCGTCGGGAGCTTGCACTTCACGGCCAGCAGCGAGCGATTCTGGATCGAGCGCAGATGCCAGATGACCTCGAAGCCCGCCTCGCGGACCAGCACGCCCTTGGCGTCCTTCTTCTCGGTCATGTGGGTGCCGGTGATCAGCACGAGCAGGTCGCACGCGAACGGACGCGCGTCGCGAAGGTGCCGCAGCACGGCCTTCACCCGCTCGCGCGGAACGATCAGCGCGGCGTCCTTCGGGCCGGGGAAGAGTTCGACCCCGGTCGCAAGCCCATCCTTCTTCAGTTGCTCGAGCGCTTCGGCTGCCGTCACGCCTTGGCTCCGATGAGCGGAAGGGCGGGGCCGGCGGTCGTGCTGGTCACCTTGACGGTCGGATCGAGGATGCCGACCGTGCCTGGCGACACCGAGACCCCGGTGAAGTCGGGCGTCTGTGGCAAGCCGTCGGCGAGGACGCGCTTCGCCATGATCTTCCTCTGCAGGAAGCGAACGCCCTCGATGATCGCCTCGGGCCGCGGCGGGCAGCCGGGCACGTGGACGTCGACCGGCACGAAGCGATCGATGCCCTTCACGACGTTGTAGCCGTGCTTCCAGTAGGGGCCGCCGCCGACCGTGCAGGCGCCCATCGCCATCACATACTTGGGGTCGGGCATCTGGTCGTAGAGGCGGCGCACGACGTGCGCCATCTTCGCGTTCACGGTGCCCGCGACGATCATCAGGTCGGCTTGGCGAGGCGTCGCGCGGAAGGCGCCGGCGCCGAAGCGGTCCATGTCGAAGGTCGCCGCGCCGACGGCCATCATCTCGATGGCGCAGCAGGCGATGCCGAAGGTCATCGGCCAGATCGACGACGAGCGGCCCCAGTTGACCGCGAGGTCCGCAAGGCGCGTCAGATAGACGTCAGGAAGGCTGCGTTCGAAGAGTCCCATGCGCTGCTCCGCTCGGAAGCGACTTGGCGTCGATCAGTGATGGGCCGCGTGGCTGGCCGTGGCGACCGGCGCGGCCGCTGCCACCACCGGCTCGAGTTCGGGCTCCGGTTCAGGAGCGTCGGGAACCTGCTGCGGAATCGTCGGCACGAGCCCTTCCCGCCGCACGACGCCGCGCCCCTCGGTCAGCGCCTTGTTCCAGTCGATGTCGCCCTTCAGCCAGACGTAGGCGAGCCCTAGGGCGAGGATGCCGACGAAAATCGCGCCCTCGCTGAGCGCGAAGCCGCCATTCCCCTCCGCGACGAACGAGCGGTAGACCCGCGCCCACGGAAACATGAAGACCGCTTCGACGTCGAACACGACGAAGATCAGCGCGTCGGAATAGAAGCGCAGGTCGAAGCAGACCTGAGCGTCGCCGACCGGCTCCATCCCGCATTCGTACGGGGTCGACTTGGCGATGCTCGGCGTCTTGGGCCGCAGCAAGGCAAGGAAGATCATCGGCGACACGACCATCGCGACGCCGATCAGCAGGAAGATCAGGACCGCCTGGTAATGCTCGATCAGGCTCATGCGTCGAGAATCCTCGGGACGGTCGTCCTGTCCGGAATCGCGTCGGCGGGAAGAGGTCGCTTCGAAACGGCCGCGCGACGCAAAGCCCTCTCCGACCCGAACGATCGCAACGCCACGCGAAGCGGCCGCCCCCTCGCGGGGGAGGTCGCGTCGCCGGGGAACGGCTCGGAGCTTCACGCCGCGGACTTTTCCGGCGCCCGCCCCGAAGATTCCTCGCGTTGCCGGTCGCTGGTGCCGGCGGAACGAACGAAGCGGCGGACGATACGCCGCCGCGCGTGCGAAACAACCGCTCGCCAGCGGCGACGATCTTCTCCTCAGCTTGCGTACCGTTTGGCCACGGCGGCGCCGCGTGAAGTTCGATGCGGCGACGGGGTCAGCGGCGACCGGCGTCGGCGAAGACGTAAGGAGTGCCGCCCTCCGGATCGGCGATGCAGCGGAACGCGACGTCGTAGGCACGCGCCAACAGCTCCGGCCGCAGCACCTCGTTTGGGGGGCCCATCGCCAGCACCCCGCCCGCGCCCAGCAGCACGATGCGGTCGGCGAATCTTCCGGCGAGGTTCGGGTCATGGAGGACCGCCAAGACGCCGAGCGTCCCCTCGTCGACGCGCTCCCGCAGCGTCGCCATCACCTGCAGCTGACGGCCCGGATCGAGGTGCGCGGTCGGCTCGTCGAGCAGGACCAGCTTCGGCTCCTGCGCGAAGGCGCGCGCGAGCAAGACGCGCTGTCGCTCTCCCGCCGACAGCTCGTTGATGCCGCGCGCTAGCAGCGGGCCGACCTGGGTCCACTCGATGGCGCGCGTGAGCGCCTGCAGGTCGGCGGGGCCGAACCGGCCGAGCAGACCGAGGTGAGCAAAGCGGCCGAGCTCGATCACGTCACGGACCGGGACGTCGTAGGGCAGCGGCTCCGCTTCCGGCAGCATCGCGACGAGGCGCGCCCGCTCGCGTGCGCGCAACGACGCCGGCGGACGACCGCAGAGGGTGACGCTTCCGCCAAGCGGCGCTTCGTCGCCGAGCGCGGCAGCGAGCAGCGTGCTCTTGCCGATGCCGTTCAGGCCGAGGATCGCGACCAGCTCGCCGGTGGCGACGGAAAACGTGACGTCGCGCAGCAGCTCGCAGCCGGCGCGGCCGATCGTCGCGTGGTCGAAGACCAGCAGCGGCGCGCTCATCGCGATGTCTCGGTGGGCGGAACGACGGACGCTTTCGCGCGAGGATCGAGTTCGTGCGACAGCGCGTCGCGTTCGCGCACGCGGCGGCGCAACAGCAGCAGGAAGAAGGGGCCGCCGCACAGCGCCGTGATGGCGCCGACCGAAAGTTCGCGCGGAACCGCGACGGTGCGCGCGGCGAGGTCGGCCAGCAGCAGGAACGTCGCGCCGGCCAGCGCCGATGCGGCGATCAGCCGGCGATGGGAGTGGCCGACCATGGCGCGCGCGGCGTGCGGCACGATCAGGCCGACGAAGCCGATCATTCCGGCGACGGCGACGACGACGCCGACCAGCGCGGCCGAGAGCAGGCAGAAGCCGAGCTTGCAGCGTTCGACGTCGACGCCGAGGTGGCGCGCCGTCGCTTCGCCCGACGCGAAGGCGTCGAGCGCGCGCGCGGAGAGTCCCGCCGCGACGATGCCGAGCGCGACGCAGCCCGCCGCCAGCCCGATCAGCTCCGGCTTGCTCTCGCTCAGGTTGCCCATCAAGAAGAGCATCGTGCGCCCGGCGTCGCCGGTGCCGGTCTGGAAGTTGTAGTAGAGCAGCACGATCGCGGTGCCGAGCGTGCTCACGGTGACGCCCGCCAGCAGCAGCGTTTGCACGGGAGTACGCCCGCCGGCACGCGCGATCCGCAGCACCAGCACGATCGCCGCGTAGGCGCCCACCACGGTGAAGAGCGGCAGCCAACGCGACGTGAGCTCGACGCCGCACCAGCGCGCGACCACGACGCCGACGGCGGCGCCGCTCGACGCGCCGATCACGAATGGGTCGGCGAGCGGATTGCCTGAAAGGGCCTGCAGCACCGTTCCGGTGCAGGCGAGTCCTGCGCCGACGATCACCGCGAGCTCGGCGCGCGAGAGGCGCAGCCGCAGGATCGACTCGCTTGGCCACCCCTGCGGACCGATGAGGAGCGCCGCGGCGAACGCCGCCAGCAGCACCAGCGCCAACAGCGCCAATGCGCGCGATGGAGAGCGGATCACGGTGCGGCCAGCCGGCGCGCCAGCGCCTCGATGCCGTCGACGAGTCGCGGGCTCGAACGCAGCAGCGCGTCGCGGTCGAGTTCCGCGATGACGTGGCCGTCGCGCCAGGCGGCGAGCGCGGCGATCTCGGGCCGCTCCGCCAGCGGACGGACGATCGGATGGAGCAGCACGATCACTTCGGGCGCGCGCCCGATCAGCTCCTCCTGGCTCGCCTGGAAGTAGCTGTGCGCGACGTCGGCGAACACGTTGCGGCCGCCCGCCAGGAGCAGCGCTTCGTGGACGAAGCTGCCGCGGCCGATGGTCCAGCATCCCGGCTCGTCGACCTCGACGTAGACGAGGGGGCGATGCGGGCGCGCGTCGACCTCGACCGCCAGAGCGCGGAGCCGCGCTCGCAGCGCAGCGGTCAGTTCGCGCCCGCGCTCCGGTACGCCGACCAGGGTCGCGAGCGCCTCGACTTCGGCCAGCATGGCGTCGATCGACTGCGGATTGCTGCCGCGGACCGTGACGCCAAGGCGAGCGAGGGCCGCGAGGCCGCGATCGTCGGAGGCCTGCACGGTGAGCACGAGGTCGGGCGCGAGACCGACGAGCGCTTCGACGTTCAGGTTCTCGAGGCCGCCGACCCGCGTCGCGTGGCAGGCTGCTGGAAGTTCCGGGCAGTAGTCGCTGACGCCGACCAGCAGCGGCGCCACTCCGAGCGCGAGCAGCGTCTCCGTGCAGCTCGGCGCCAAGGAGACGATGCGATGCGGTGGCTCACCAGTGGCGGAGCGCTCCGGCCGCTGGTCGCAACCGATCGCCGAGAGAGCCACGAGCACGGCGGCGCCAACGCGGCGGAACCATGCGCGGCGCGACGACGCGATCACGACGCCCTGCTCACTCGTCGCGCAAGGTCACGGAGGAGGTGGGCGTCTCCCAAAGCTTGATCTCGGCGAGCTTGGCGCGCGGCAGCTGGTCCTTCAGCTTGGCCCAGATCCACAGCGCGACGTTCTCGGCCGAAGAGATCGGGATGATCTCGTTCAGGTAGCGGTGGTCGAGCACGGCGACGACTTCACGCTCCACGACGTCGCCGAGGATCGCGAAATCGAGCGCCATGCCCGTCGCCGGGTCGACCGGCGCCGAGATCGTCACCAGGAGCCGGTAGGTGTGGCCGTGGAGCCGCTCGCACTTGCCGTGGTAGTTCGGCAGGTTGTGGGCGGAGTCGAAGGTGAACTCTTTGGTGACGAGCATCGGACGAGATCCTACTCCACGCGTCGCGGCGCGTGGATGAGGCTCATGATCTCTTCGCGAGTCGCGGGGTTCTTGAGGCAGAGCCCGCGCAGGGCGGAGGTCACGACGGCACTGCCCGACTTCTTCACGCCGCGCACGGTCATGCAGGTGTGGGTCGCTTCGATCACGACGGCGACCCCTTTGGCCGTGAGTCCGGTCACCAGGAAGTCGGCGATCTGGCTGGTGAGCCGTTCCTGGACTTGCGGTCGCCGGGCGAAGGCGTCGACGATGCGCGCGATCTTCGAGATGCCGATCACCTTGCCGTTGGGGATGTAGGCGACGTGCGCCCGCCCGGTGAACGGCATCAGGTGGTGCTCGCAGGTCGAGTGGAACGGGATGTCGCGCACCAGCACCACCTCGTGGTGGTGCTCATCGAAGACCGCCTTCAGGTGGATCGCCGGATCCTCGGTCAGTCCCGAGAAAAGCTCGGCGTACATGCGTGCCACCCGCGAGGGCGTCTCCTTCAGTCCGTCGCGTGCGGGATCCTCGCCGATCGCTTCGAGGATCATGCGGACGGCGACTTCGATGCGCGCCTGATCGACCATCCGTAGGGCGCTCCTGCCGGGTGAAAGGGGGGCCCCTTCTTGCTTCCAAGGCGGCTGTTGTCAACCTGGGGCCCATGCTCCTCCGGCGCCTTCTCTGCTGCGGACTGCTCGGCGGCCTGTTCTCGACGGCCGCCGCCGGGGAGCCGCCGCTCGACGCGCTGCAGGTGCAGCGCTGGCGCGAACAACTGGCGGCGGGACGGGTGCAGGCGGCCGCCGACGCGATCGCGGCCATGGTCGCCGCCCCGCACAGTCGCGCGGGCCTCCTGCTCTTCGAAGCACGGTTGCGCGCGCGGCGGCGAGTGGTGCGCGCCGATGCCAAGCTTCCCGAGCTCGAACGCGAGCGCGCCGAGATCAGTGCGCAGCGCAGCGCCGCGGATGCCACGGCGACCAGCGTTCGTCGCCGGCTCGATGAGCGTCTCGCCGACCTCCTGCGCGAGATCGCGGAGATCTCCGCGACCCGCCAGATCGAGGAACGGCTCGCCGAGGTCGATCGAGCGGGCTACGCCGAGCTGGTCGGCAAGCTGCTCGACGATGGTGCCGACGCGCTTTCGCTGCTGCTGTTGCAGAAACTCACCGACGAGCGCGAACTCGACGCCGACCTGCTCGTGATCGAGATGCTGGGGCCGGTGGCGTCGCCGCGCGTCATGGTGCCGCTGATGGAGCTCGTCCGCGACAAGGGGAGCCCGGTCGAAGTGAAGATCGCTGCCTTGGTGGCGCTTGGCGAGCGTGGCGACGCTGGCGCAACTCCCGCCGCGGCCGGCGCGCTCGACCATTCCGATTGGCGGGTCCGCGCGGAGGCGATCGAGGCGCTGCGCCGGTTCCATCAGGCCAGCGCGATTCCGCTGTTGATCGCGCATTTGGAGCACGCGGATGGGCGATTGCGCGACGATCTCTGCCGCGCGCTCGCATCGATGACCGGTCAGCGTTTCGCCGCCGATGCGGCGACCTGGCGGCGGTGGTGGTCGGAAGCGGGAGGCACCTTCCTCGCCCCGCCAGCACCGACGGCGAGCCAACGCAGCGATGGGACGGAAGAGGCTGCCGGTGGCGCTCCGGATGGCGGCACGCAGTTCTTCGGCATCGGCACGTTCAGCAAGAGCGTCGTCTTCGTGCTCGATCTGTCAGGAAGCATGCGCGAGCCGGCCCGCCGCGGGACCGACACGACCACGACCCGCACCAAGCTCGAAGTCGCTGTGAGCCAACTCGCCGCGGCGCTCGCGGCGCTCCCCTCCGACGCCCGCTTCGAGGTGATCACCTACGCCGACGAGGCGCAACCGGTGTTCGGCGCGCTCGAACTCGCCGACGATCGCCATCGCAACGAAGCGCTCGCGGCCATTCGCACGCGCCAACCCAGCCAGGGAACGAATCTCTACGGCGCGTTGCAGGCGGCCTTCGCGGTGGGGGCGGGCGAAGGCCGGCGAGCGGGGCGGGCCGGCCCGAGCGTCGACACCATCTTCTTTCTGACCGATGGACGCCCGACGGCAGGGCGACTGCAGGCGCCCGAACTGATCCTGCGCGCGGTCGCCGAGTGGAATCGGGGGCGACGGGTGCGTCTCCACGCGATCGGCATCGGACAGCACGACCGGAAATTCCTCGGCGAGCTGGCGGCGCAGAATCGCGGCGACTACACGGCGCGCTGATCGGCACCAACCGGCGTCGCGTTCGAATCGAGCTCAGCGCTCCGGAATCTTGAGGACCTGCCCTTCGCCGACCGCGGCGGGGTCGGCGATCTGGTTCAGTCGCTGGATCTCGCGCCAGCGGCCGGCGTCGCCGAGGTAGAGCGCCGCGATCTTCGACAGCGACTCGCCCTTGGCCACCTTGTGCGTGCGCGTTGCGTCGGCCGCAGGCTTCGTCTTCGCCTTCGCGACGTCACTGGCGGCGGGCTTCGTCTCGTTGGCGCGGCGCGCCGGCGAGAGGCGCAGCTTGGCGCCGACCCGCAGTGGTGCGTCGCCGGCGATGCCGTTCCATTCGGCGATCTCCGGCCAGCGCGCGCCGCTGCCAAGCTCTGCCGCCGCGATCGTCCAGAGCGTCTCCTTTGCGGCGACGATGTGGACGCGATTGGGGTCGGGCGGAGTGGGATCGGCGGGCGCCTGGCGCGGGCGTGGTTCCGTCGGCGGTGACTTCGAGCGCTGGCCAGAGGCCTGCAACTCCTCGTCCGGCACCAACTCGGGCGCGGTGGCGGGGATCGAGCGCGGCACGCCGCCGCCGATGAGCAGCACCGCCTTGTGATCGGGCAGCTTCGAGTCTTCAGGCTTGCGCGCGAAGACGTGCTCGAGCAGAAGCGCCGAGCCAAAGATCGTTCCGAGCAAGCCAAACAGCACGAGCTTGCGCATCCGTCCCTCCCAACCGCGGCGGGGCTGCCCCGCGGTAGATCGCCGGTTTCGTTTCTAGCGTCGCCGCCCGTCGATCGAGGATCGACGTCGGTTGGCCCCGGGAGGCCGCTCGTTGCGGGGACGGTCGCAACGCACGGCGGTTCCCGGGGTGAAGGTCCTCAGCTCGCGGCGGCCGGTCCGTTCGACCCCGGCTGTGCAGCCTTCTTGCGACGCGCGGACCACTGCTCGATGTGCGCGACCAGCGGCGACGCGACGTAGATCGTCGAGTAGGAGCCGGTCACGACGCCGATCATCATCGCGAAAGAGAAACCCTCCAGCGCGTTGCGTTGTCCGGCGTTGAAGAGGAACAGGATCAGCACCGAGAGGAAGACGGTCAACGAGGTGAGGATCGATCGCGACAACGTCTGGTTCACCGATCGATCGATCAGGTCGTTCAACGGCAGGCTCGAGCGTGGCAGGTTCTCGCGGATGCGGTCGAAGATCACGATCGTGTCGTTGATCGAGTAGCCGATGATCGTCAGGAACGCGGCCACGACGGTCAGGTCGACCTCGATCTCGAGGCCCAAGGCGCGCGCGATCGCGATGCCGCCGAGCGTCACGAGCACGTCGTGGATCAACGCGGCGACGGCGGCGAGACCGTAGCGATACTGCCGGAACCGAAGGCGCGCGTAGACGACGATCATGATCAGCGACATCACCATCGCGCGGATCGCCGAATCGCGCAGTTCCTTGCCGGCGCGCGGCCCGATGTAGGACTTCGCCGGCATCGGGTCGTTCAGCATCACCTCGCGTCCCGCGACGCCGGGGATGCGGACCGACAACATGCCGCGCGCGAGGTCGACATCGCCCGGATTGCGAGCGAAGCGCCCCTTGAGCGTGAAGGTGTCGGCGACGTCGGCTCCTTCGAGCGAGTCGACGTTGACGTTCTTCTTGAGCGCGGCTTCGACGGCGCTGCGCTGGACGGGCGCCTCGAACTTCAGCTTGCAATCGACGGAGACACGGCCGAGGTCATCGGGGGCGCCGAGCGTGAGCTCCTGGATGCCGGTCTCGACGAGTCGGGCGCCGAAGAGCTGGCCGATCTCGGCGGCGAATCGTTCCGCCGCCGTGCCGGTGGCGGCCGGTGCCGCGGCGCCGCTGACCTGCGCGGCGTCGAGGTCGGTCTGCTTGATCTTGATCTGGAAGCGGACCGCCTTGCCGTCGGAGTCCGATCCGACCGAGACGACGTCCGGGTTGTCGAAGCGCTGGCGCACGACGCCGAGCGCCTCCTGCTGCGACATCGGCTCGCGCAGCGCGATCTGCACCTCGAAGCCGCCGGTGAAGTCCATGCCGTACTTCTTCTGGTCTTCGAAGAAGAAGAGCGTGCAGCCGCCGACGATCACGAGCGCGGAGATGGTGTAGGCCTTCTTGGCGTGCTTCAGGAACTTGAAGTCCGGGTTCGCCATCGCGCGCATCATCGTCATCGTCTTGATGCCCTTCACGAGGGCCCACTCGAAGAACGTGCGCGAGAAGTAGACGCCGGTGATCATCGAGGTCGCGAGACCGATCATCAGCGAGACGGCGAAGCCGCGGATCGTGCCGGTGCCGAATTGGTAGAGGAAGAAGCCGGTGATGAACGTGGTGAGGTTCGCGTCGAAGATCGTCGTGTAGGCGCGATCGAAACCGTTCTTGACCGCCTGCGGGATCGTCTTGCCCTTGTCGAGCTCCTCGCGGATGCGCTCGGAGATGAGGATGTTGGCGTCGACGGCCATGCCGATGGTGAGGATGAGGCCGGCGATGCCTGGCAGCGTCAACGTCGCATTCAGCCACGCCATCGCCGCGACGAGCAGCAGCAGGTTGGCGATCAACGACGCCACGGCGATCACGCCGTTCAGGCGGTAGTAGATCAGCATGAACGCGGCGACGAGCGCGAAGGAGAGGACCGTCGCCCAGACGCCGCGTTGGATCGACGCCTCGCCCAGCGACGGGCCCTGGATGAACTTCTGCGCCAGCGTCGGCTTGGTCTGCAGCGAACCCGACTTGATGACGGAGACCAGGCGGTTGATCTCGTCGGGCGTGAAGCCGTCCGCGCCGCCGCGGATGATGCCGCGGCCTTCGATGCGGTCATTGATCTGCGCGAGCGATTGCACGGCGTTGTCGAGCAGCGTGACGATCGACTGGCCCTTGTTGCGTTCGGTCCAGTCGGCGAACTGCTGCGCCGGTCGACCGGCACGGATCACGAAGCCGACGGCGGTCTTGCCGCTCTCGGTGTCGAGCTCGGGGAAGACGCCGTTCTCGGCGAAGTGTTCGCCGGCGAAGAACTGGCCCTCGCGCGGATCGAAGCGGACCAGGACCCACGACGACGAGGTGTCCCAGCGAGCGTCCTCCGAAGCGTCGCTGCGTTTGCGCGCCTCGTCGATCAGCATCTTCTTGCTCTTGGGCATCCAGCGGAAGGTGACGTCGCTGCCTTCGAGCTTCAGGTTCTCGGTGAGCGCGCCGAAGTCGGTGCGGTCGCTGATCTCCTCACCGGCGGTCGTTCGCTTCTTCAGTTCCGCGACCAGCCGCTCCTGCTCGCTCTCCGGATTGACGCCCGCTTCGGCGTGCGCGGCGAGGCGCAGTTCGAGGCGACCGAGGCTCTCGAGCGTCTTCTGGATCGAGTCCGCCTGTTCGAGCGTGATCCCCGGGACCGAGACCTCGACCTGGTTGCTGCCAACCGAGCGAATCGACAGTTCCTTCACGGCCAGCGCGTCGAGGCGATTGCCGTAGATCTGGATCGCGGTCTTGATCGTGTCGGGGAGCGTCGCCCCCTTCGGGAGCGTCTTCTCGTCGAACTCGTAGCGCAGGCTCACGCCGCCACGAATGTCGAGCCCCATGACGAGGGGCGAGACGTGGTCGATCAGCAGAGGCTTGCCGATCAGCCACACGCTGAGAGCTGTCAGCGCGAGGACGACGAACGTGCGCAGCCGGAGGTTCTCACCCATGGACGGAGCGTTCCCAGGAGACGGAAACAGGGCGGAAGGCTTGGCAGCCCCCCGCCCCGGTCGGATCGAGGCTCAGTGGATCAGGACTTCGCGCCGACTTGCGCCGGAGGCGTGGCCGCGGTCGTCTCGCCAGGGACGATCTCGTCCTTCAGTTCGATGCGCTCGCGCATGCGCGCCGACTTGCCGGAGCGAGTGCGCAGGTAGTAGAGCTTCGAACGCTGGACGTGATGGCGACGCTTCACCTTCACGTCGGCCACGAACGGCGAGTGGATCGGGAAGATGCGCTCGACGCCTTCGCCCTGCACGATGCGGCGCACCGTGAAGGTGGCCGCGATGCCCGTGCGCTTCTTGCAGAGCACGATGCCGGTGAAGAGCTGGATGCGCTCCTTGTCACCTTCCTGGATACGCACGTGGACGTCGACGGTGTCGCCGACATCGAACTCGGGCGCGGTCGCCTTCTTGTAGGAGGCGACTGCTTGGCTCACACGATCCATGGCTTCCCTTCCGTCGGAACCGACTGCGTTTGACGCGCCTGAAACAGGTCGGCGCGCCGCTCCTTCGTGATCTCCAGGGATTGCTCGCGACGCCAGCGTGCGATCGCCGCGTGGTCGCCGGAGAGGAGCACCTCCGGCACCGCATTCCCGCGAAACTCCCGAGGCCGCGTGTAATGCGGCGCCTCGAGGAGGCCGTCTTCGAATGATTCTTCCACGGTCGACTCGGGATCACCGGTGACGCCCGGAAGGAGGCGCGCGACGCCGTCGAGGAGGGCCAGCGCAGCCGGCTCGCCTCCAGACAGCACGAAGTCTCCGAGGGAGACCTCTTCCCACGTCATTCCGGTACGCACGCGCTCGTCGATCCCTTCGTAGTGCCCGCACAGCAGCAACAGCCGCGGATGCGGCGCGAGCTCGCGCAGCTTGCGCTGATCGAGTCGCCGCCCACGCGGTGTCAGCATCACGCGGTGGGCAGGCCCGTGCTGCTGTTCCAGTGCTTCGACGGCGGCGAAGATCGGAGCACACGTCAGCACCATCCCGGGTCCGCCGCCGAACGGGCGGTCGTCCACCGTGCGATGAACGTCCTGCGTGTAGTCACGCAGATCGACCGCTTGCACGGTGAGCGCGCCCTTCTCGATGGCGATGCGCGGCAAGCCTGCCGCGACGAAGCCTTCGATGAGGCGCGGGAAGATGGTGATCACTTGGACGAGCATCACGAACCGATCGGGACGAGACGCCCGCCCACGCTCCGAACGCTCAGTTGGCCGTACTGCGCCACCTGTCGCCTCCGGTTGGAAAGGGGCAGGAGTCTAGGATGGCGCGTCGGGCGGTCAAGGCGCCGTCCCAGGGGAAGGGAGTCGAGCATGTTCCGAGGGATCATCGAGGGGACCGGCCGGGTCTCAAGCCGCACTCCCTCGGGACTCGGCGAGCGACTCGTCGTCGCCCTGCCAGCGCTGGCAGGCCAACTCGTGCTCGGGCAGAGCGTCGCGATCGACGGCGCCTGCCTCACGGTGGTCGCCTGCGCGGGGGAGGAGATCGCCTTCGACCTCGCCGGCGAAACGCTGCGGCGCACCCATCTGGGAGCGCTCGCAGTCGGCGATCGGGTCAATTTCGAACGCGCGATGCGGCTCGACGACCGCATCGACGGCCACCTCGTCCAGGGCCACGTCGACGGCGTCGGTACCGTCACGGGCTTCGATGAGCGCCACGGCGACTGGTGGCTCGAGGTCGCGGCGCCGCGTGAACTGCTCGACTCGATGGTCCGCAAGGGATGCGTTGCGGTCGACGGCATCTCGCTGACGCTGGCCGAACTCGCGGCGGACCACTTCTCCTGCACCATCGTGCCGCACACCCGCGCGGTGACGAATCTCGCGCACCGCCGAGCGGGCGACCGCGTCAACCTCGAGTGCGACGTGCTGATCAAGTGGCTCGAGCAGCTGAACGCGAAGAGCCGCGCGAGCTGAGCGCTCAGGTCGCGGGGTCGCCGAGCTCGAGCTGCCGCTTGGCATCGATCTCCTCGCGGTTGATCGCGGCGTGCACGCGCTCGAGCTGTTCGCCCAGCGCCGAGTCGTGCGCGTAGACCTTGCGCATCTGCTTCAGCAGCTGCATCACCAGGCGCATCGTGCGGACGAGGTCGCCTTGCGACGCGTTCGTGAGCTGGCCGATGTCCTCGAACGTCGCGCCATCCCACCACGCGGACATCACCGCGCCGATCTGGAAGTCGAGCGAGCGAGTGCGCGGATGGATGCCGAGCGCCGCTTCGCGGAGAGCGATGCGGTCGACCACGCGCTGCGCATCCTCGCGCAGCGGCCCCAGCACGCGCTTGTCGAGGCGAGTGAAGAGGTCGCTCTTGCGCTCCTCGAAGACGATCGAGGCCAACACGATGGCGAGTTGGCGATCGTCGAGCGCGCGCAGCAGGCCGGAGTCGACGAGCTCGACGGCGGGCAGCTCGTAGCCGTTGATCCGGCGCGCGAAGTGGCCCTTCGGCAGCACGCTGGTCGCGTCGACGTAGCCGAACTCCTGCAGCAACTGCAGCCGTTTGGCGATCGAATCGCGCTGCTTCTGCTCGTTCTGCTCGCGCTTCTTGCGCGGCATGTTCGACCATTGGAAGTTGTTGAAGGAGCGCTCCCACGCCTCCCACAGCCGGTCGCCGAGGTGGTGGTGGAGGTTCAAGATCGTCGAGTAGGAGAGGTTGAAGCGGCTGCGGATCGGCTCGACGTCGCCGAAGATCGTGCGCCTCAGGTCAGCGAGGCGGTCGCGCGGATCGACGATCGAGAAGACGAGCCCCTGCTCGTCGAGTCCGAGACGGCCGGCGCGACCCGCCATCTGCTGGTAGTCGCGCGTTCGCAGACGGTCGAAGCCGACGCCGTCGAACTTCCGCAGCGAAGAGAAGATGACGCTGCGCGCTGGCATGTTGATGCCGAGCGCGAAGGTCTCGGTGGTGAAGAGCAGTCGCAGCAGGCCGGACGTGAAGAGGCGCTCGACGAGCTCCTTGTGCAGCGGCAAGAGACCGGCGTGGTGGAACGAGACGCCGGCCAAGGCGAAGTGGCGCAGTTCGTCGAGAGCGCTGTCCTGGCGAATCTCGAAGCGGCGGCACAGATCATCGAAGAGCGTCTCGATGCGCGCGCGCTGCTCGTCGTCGAGCAGACGACGGCGCGCGTTCTCGCGGGCGCGTTGCTCCACCTCGCGGCGACTGAAGCAGAAGAAGAGCGCGGGCAGCTGATCGTCGCGCTCGAGGCGATCGAGGAGATCCACCGCGGAGACGCGCCCGCCGCCGCCGCGCTGGCGCACGTCGCGCGGCGCCATCGGGAACTCCTTCACTTTGTCGGCTCGCTTCGGGCCGATGCCTGGGAAGTGAAGGTAGTGGATCAGCGGGACCGGCCGCTCTTTCGATTCGACGCGCACGATCGGTCGGCCACGAACCTGCCCGAGCCAGTCGCAGAACTGGCCGAGGTTGCTCACCGTCGCGGAGAGGGCGACGAGGCGGACGGTCGGCGGCAGGTAGATCAGGCTCTCTTCCCAGACCGTGCCGCGCTCGACGTCGTCCATGTAGTGGATCTCGTCGAACACGATCGAGCCGAGGTCGGCGAGCTCCTCGCCGCGCTCGAACAGCGAGTTGCGGAAGATCTCGGTGGTCATGATCAGCAGCGGCGCGCTCGGCCGCAGCGTGACGTCCCCGGTCATGATCCCGACGTCGAACTTCTGCAACGCCCGGAAGTCGCGGAACTTCTGGTTCGACAGCGCCTTGATCGGCGCGGTGTAGATGGCGCGCTTGCCGTTGGCGATCGCCATCTCGATGGCGTACTCGGCGACCAGCGTCTTGCCGGAGCCGGTCGGTGCGGAGATCAAGACGTCCTGGTCAGCGCCGATTGCGGCGACGGCGTCGCGCTGGAACGGGCTCAGCGTGTAGCCGCGCCAGTGGGTGACCGCGGGGGCGGTCGCGGTCGGGTTGGAGGGCGGAATCGCTGGAATTTCGGGCAAGTCGTTGATGGCCTGTTGAGAACTGTCGGATTAGAAGTTCAAAGGTTGAGGGGCGGTCGGTCGGCGTCGGTCGTAGAGGATCGTGACGGCGCGGCAGCGACCGCCTTATCATCGCGCCCCGTTGGCGACCCCGCTCCGGCGAGCGGGGCGGGACCGGGAAGGATCGTGGGAAAAGGCAGGCGCGCTGACGCGCCGGTCTCGTCCCGAACGGTCTGCCCGCCTCGTGCGGGCGCCATGTAACCGCGATTTACGGCAGATTCCAGCTGGAGGTGTTGAGTCCATGGAGAAGGTTGGCGGACAGAGGACCGGTTCCGAGGTGGTGCGGCGGACCGCTCCTCTCAAGGTGATGATCGGACTGCTTTACCGTGAGCTCGAAGGCGCCAAGTCGGGCGATGTCGTCACGGTCAACAAGGAGTTGTTCGAGTCCGTGATCACGACGCTCGAGTGCGTCGTCGAGGACATCGAGGTGCGTGCGCCGAAGAGCGACAACCGTGTCCTTGCCGGCGAAGGTGCGCGAGCGGCCGTCAGTCGGCCATAATCGCCGCACTTCCACCCCCGTCGCCGGCTGGGCGAGCTGACGACGTGGGGTTGCGTCCGCGGGAGGGATTCTTTGAGTTCCACGAAAGAACGCGTCGCGACGCGGCCGGCAGTGTCGTCGTCACCGCCGCGAGCAGTGCCGTCGACCGATGCCATCGCCCGCCGGTTGCGCCTGCCGCTGCTCGTCGCGCTGGTCGGTGCCGGCATCGTCTGGCTGCCCCGTTGGCCGGGCCTGCTCGAAGGGCGCGATCGCGCGTTCCTGGTGGATCCCTGCTATGCCGAGGTCAGCACCGGGCCGGGCTGGCTGTCTGGCACGATCGAGGAATCGTTGCGCGCGTCGCTCGCGGAGCTGCAGCCGACGCCGTTGCGCGAGGATGCCGATGTAGCGGCGCTGACCCGTGCGATCCAGTCAGCGAATGGTTGGGTCAAGAGCGTTGATCGGGTCGAGAAGCGCTATCCGAATCAGCTCGAGATTGAAGTTTCGCTGCGAACCCCCGTGGCGCTGATCGAGTCGGAAGACGGGCTGTTCCTGGTCGACGCCGACGCGATCCTGGTCGCGAGTGCCGCCGGCGCGACGGAGTATCTCGCGAGCCACGAACTGCCGCTGATCCATGCCGCTCATCCGCTGCGCACGGCGCCGATCGGAAGTGCCGTGCGCGATCCGGCGATCGAAGAAGGGCTGCGAGTCGCCGCCGAGATCGCTCCTTTCCGCGACGACCTCGTGCGCCGTGGACTTGCCCTCGACGTGATCGACGTCACGGCGAAAGAGCGTTCCGCCGGGCTTTCGCTCACCGATGTCGAGATCTACACCCGTTCGGGGCTGGCCATCGAATGGGGGCGTTCGCGCCTTCATCCGAAGCTCGGCGCATTGGAGCCGCTCGCCGCCGCGAAGGTCCGAGGGCTGTTCCGGGTGGCCGCTCGCTATCCCGACCTCGCCGGGATCGAGCGGATTCGCCTCCAGTTCGCCGACCCGTTCGTCGTCTTTGCGGTCGAGCCGACGGTGGCGAGCGCCGCCGCGGCACACTGACCCGCGGCCGGACGCGTGCTGGACGTGACGTTCTCCGGGGGCTGCAGGCGGCGCCTTGACCGGCGAAAGGGCGCCTATAGACTCCCGCCTCCCATTTTTTGCGGATCGATGAGTCCATGAACACGACCTACCCGAAGCAGACCGACGTGCCGCGCGGCTGGCACCTCGTCGATGCCAGCGGCCTTGTGCTCGGCCGGATGGCAACCCAGATCGCCACCATCTTGATGGGCAAGCACCGCGCCATCTATTCGCCCCACATCGACACGGGCGAGTTCGTCGTCGTGGTGAACGCTTCCAAGGTGAAGCTCACCGGCGCCAAGCTCGACAAGCGAATGGTGCGCTACCACACCGGGTGGATCGGTGGATTGAAGGAGCGCGCGGCTGGAAAGGTGCTGGCCGAGAAGCCGGTCGAACTCATCACGTTGGCCGTGCGCCGCATGCTGCCGAAGTCGCGGCTCGGACGCGCGATGCTGAAGAAGATGAAGGTCTACGCGGAAGCCGACCATCCGCACGTTGCGCAGGCCCCGAAGCCGCTCGCGGCTCGAAGCTGAAGCGCCGATTTGGCGACGCGTCCGCTGCGCGTCGCGCCCTCCTCACCCCAACCCCAGATCGCAGAACTTCATGAACACGATGCGCAACCTTCCCGAATCGGCTCCTCTGGTTGGCTCGCCCGTCGCGGCGCAGGCCACGATCGACCTGGCTCCCAAGCCCGCGTCGCGTCTGCGCGGCAAGAAGCTCGGCGGCTACTACTGGGGCACGGGACGACGCAAGACGTCGGTGGCGCGGGTGCGCGTGCGTGAAGGCACCGGCATTTTCATGGTGAACGACAAGGACGCGAAGATCTTCTTCCCGACGATGCAGGAGATCGGCGACTCGCGCGCGCCGCTCGTGACCATCGCGGCCGAGAACAAGTGGGACGTCTTCGTGAACGTGCGCGGTGGCGGTCCGGTGGGTCAGGCTGGCGCCGTGCGCATGGGCCTGTCGCGCGCGCTGTGCAACGCGGATGAGACGCTCGAGCCCGTCCTGCGAGCCACCGGCTTCCTCACTCGCGACAGTCGCATGAAGGAACGCAAGAAGTACGGTCAGCGCGGCGCCCGTCGTCGCTTCCAGTTCTCGAAGCGCTGAGCGCCAGCCCGCTCCGCGGGAGTCGGTTCGTTGGACGGTCGCCGCCACGATTCGCAGCAAACGCGCGAGCGGGGCGGCGTCGTCGCGAATGCCCTGCGTCGCCTCGTTGCGCGGCGGGTCGCAGCGTGAAGCACTCGTGGCTGCTCGTGGCGGTCGGCTGCGTCGGTTGCTCCGGCGCGGCGCGATCCGACTCGCATCCCGCCGCCGCCGCTCCTCGTGCCGCGCCCCTTGCTGGCGCCGTGGCGGGGCGCTCGCAGCCGCTGCTCGATCAACTCGATCGCGCGCGCTTCGACGGGCCGTTGCAGGGACTCGACGGTGAACTCGACGCGGCGGGGGTCACCCGCAGTTGCGATCGCGAAGAGTTCGACACGGCCCCGAACGCGCCCTGGTTCGACGGCGCCTGGCGCGATGAGCTCCTCGCAGGCGAAAGCCCTGAACGGCGCGCGACCGGCGAATCGGCGCACGAAGAGGGGCTGCGGTTCCTCCGACTCGAGCCGCGCGACGAGGGGCTGCATCGCTTCTTCGCGGCTCCGGCGGCAGCTTCGCTCGTGGTGCGTGCGCGATTGCGCGCCCCTCCCGGGGCGGGCGGTGCGGCGCTCTTCGTGCTGCCGCACGGGTGCGCGGCGCCGGAAGGCGCGGACCTCGCGGTGGCGCTTCGCGCCCGTTCGGAAGAGGCGATCGACGCCGCTCAAGCGGTCTTGATGGAGCCACGGCTGGGCGGCGAGTGGGTCGATGTCTCGCTCACGCTCGCTCCCCGTCCCGGTCGCCGAAGCGTGAGCGTTTCCCTGATCCCGTCCGAGGAGGGGCTCGACTGCGACTTCATCGAGCTGCGCGAGGTCGCGTTTCCCGCCGCGGTCGCCGCAGCCTCGCGACCGACCTTCGACGCCGGACGCGATCCACGGCGCCGGACGCTCGAACTCGCGCAGTCGACGGTCGACGCACTGCTGCTCCCCAACGGCACCGACGCGACGTTCGCGGTCGCGCTGCCGCCCGAACCCGCCGATCTCGTCTACGCCTGCGGAGCGCTCGCGGCGTTGTCCGGCCCGGAGCTCCGCTTCGAGATCACCCTCGATGGCGTCCCGATCGCGCTGGACACGGTGCGGGCCGCGCCGCTGCGAGCGGGCCAACCGCTGCGGTTGCATCGCGCCGATCTCGCGGGCGGGGCGGGGCGCACGGCGCAGCTGAAGATCTCGACGCGGGGTGCGCCGGATGCCGTCGGATTCGTCGTTTCACCGCGCATCGTCGCACGCGAACGCGCCGTGCCGGCGGCAGATGCGGTGCCCGCGTTCAACCTCGTGGTCCTCTCGATCGACACGTTGCGCGCCGATGCGCTCGGCTGCTACGGAACCGCCGCAGCGAACACGCCGCAGCTCGATGCGCTGGCTGCACGGGGCGCTCGCTTCGAGCGCGTCTGGTCACCCTCGTCGTACACGCTGCCCACCCATGCGTCGCTCTTCAGCGGTCAGCATCCCTACGTGCATGGCCTGCTCGACCTCGGCGACCGACTCGATCCGCAACGAACGCTGATGCTCGCGCAGCGGCTGCGCGCGGAGGGCTACGCCACGGCGGCCTTCACTGGCGGCGGATTCGTCGCGCCGAGCTACGGCTTCGGAGCAGGCTTCGATCTCTACTCGGTCGACGATCCGATGGGCCGCACGCAGTTGCGTCGCGATCGCCCGCGGCCGGCACCTTCGCTTCGCGCGGTCGATCAGCCTCCCCTCGAACCGGCGCTGGACTGGCTCGACCATCACGCCGGCGCGCCGTTCTTCCTCTTCCTCCACACCTTCTTCGTGCACAACTACACGCCTGCACCGGCCTGGCTGCAGCGGTTCGATGATCCATCGCAAGTGGTCGCGGGCGACGACCCGATCGCGCTGCGCGCGGCCTTGCTGCGCGGTGACGCGGCGGCGCTGCGGCGACTTCGCGCTCTCTACGCGGCGACGGTCGCGCAGGTCGACGCTGAGCTCGTCGGCGCCGTGCTTCGAAAACTCGCCGCGCTCCACCTGCTCGATCGCACGCTGGTCTGCGTCGTGGCGGACCATGGCGAGGAGTTCGGCGAGCACGGCCAGACCGGCCACGGACACGCGCTCTACGTCGAATCGACACGTGTGCCGTGGCTCCTTGCCGGGCCGAACGTGGAGCCGGGTCTCCGCATGGAGGACGTCGAGCTGGCCGACGTTGCGCCGACCCTCGCGGCCCGGCTCTCGCTGACGGGCGACCCGCGCGTGTTGGCGCGCGACGTCTTCGCTCCCGCCTCCGACGACCCCTCGCCGCCGCTGCTCGTGCTGGGCAAGCCGGACGCGCCGACGCGCCAGGCGGCACTGCACCTCGGCGCCTGGAAGCTGATGTCGCGTCAGTTCGACGGCGGCGAGCCGCAGCTCGCGCTGTTCGAACTCGACCGCGACTTCGCCGAAAAGGAAGACCTGAGCGGGGTGCAGCCCGCCCGCCGCACTGGCCTCGCGCGGCGTCTCGCCGCCGAGATCGCCGCGCTGCGCGAGGCCGCGCAACGCTTGCCGAGCCAGGAGTCGCGCTCCGGCGGGGCGCTCAGCGAAGAGGAGCGCGCGGCGCTGCGCGAGCTGGGCTACCTCGACGATTGAGGCGGTGTCCGCGAGGAACGGAATTTTTTTCTAAGGTCGCAAGGCCAGCAACGCCGATGAGCCGAGGCGGTCGCGCCCGCGCTCTCGCGGGACGGCCGATGGAGCCCGCAAGTGGCGAAGCGACAGCGTCTCCTGGTAGCTCACTTCGATCCGTCCGAGCGCGCGCGCATCGTCGCGGTGTTGCGGGCGTCCGGGGCGGAGGTTTCCGAAGCGGCCGACGGCTTGGCGGTGCGCGATGCGGCCGCGAAGGCTCCTGTCGACCTGCTGATCGCCTCCTGCATGCTCGCCACGGTTTCGGGCTTCGAGCTTTGTCGCGAGCTTGCAGTCGCTACGACGACGCGCGCCGCGATCCCGACCGTCCTCATCGCCGACGCGGAGGATCCGTACGTGCGTGCGCGCGCACGTCACGTCGGTGCGAAGCGCGTCCTGTTCGGGACGCCGCCGAGCGCGAAGTTGAACGCTCTCCTCGGTGCCGATTGGGGTGCGGTCGATCCGCTCGAGCTCTCTTCGCGCGACCCGACTTCGGCGCGCAACGATCGCCTCTTCCGCGACCTGATCGGCGAGCCGCAAGGCGACGCCGACGAATCGCTGATCTCCAAGGTGACCGATCGGCTGACCGGCCTCGTCCTGCGCGATTACCTCGCGCTCAAGATCGAGGAGGAGTGCAAGCGGGCCGGCCGTTACGGCCAGCCGCTCGCGTTGCTGTCCGCGGAGGTGGCGGGCTACGACCAGCTCGTCGAGAAGCACGGTCGTGCGACCGGTGACGAGGCGTTGCTGGAGGTGGCAGGCGTCTTCTTGTGCGAGTCGCGCGACGTCGACGTCGCGGGTCGCGCGACTCCTTCGCGCTTCCATCTGCTGCTGCCGAACACGCCGCTCGAGGGCGTGCGCGTGGTGGCGCAGCGCATTCTCGACAGCCTTGCCGGTCGCACCGTGATGGCCGGGGAGCGCGAGGTTCCGATCACGCTGCGGATCGGAGTCGCGGTCCAATCGGGCGGAGCCAAGTCGGGTGCGGAGGAACTCGTGGCGGCGGCCGATGCCGATCTCGCCTCGGCGCAGCTCTCGCCCGATGGGCGCGGAGTGCAGTTGCGCGGCGACACGCCCGTCGAGCCGTTGGCGACCAAGAGCCCCAAGGCGACCCGCTCGCGCTGACCTCCGCGTCAGGGCGAGATCGGCGGCAAGCCGCGCGCCTGCCGTGCCGCATGCGCCGAGGCGAGCGCGTCGGCGAACGACGGCACCAGAGTGCTTTCGAAGCGAGGATTCGCGGCGTTTCGCTGCGTTCTGGCTTCGCGCTCGATCGCCCCGATGCGTGCCGCCAGCGGCGCGGGTTCGATGAAACAGGTCACTTCGGCGACTGCCGCGAGGTGCTCCTGCGCGCGCTCGCACAACGACAGGGCGCCCCCGAAGTTGCCGTTGGCGCGATGGTGGAGCGCGACGGCCAGCTGGATCAGCGCCTGCAGCACGTGGCGCTTCGCGCCGACTTCGCCCGACCACACCTCTTCGAGCTCCTCGTGCGCGTCGTAGTAGTCGCCGCGTTCGAAGCAGGCGAGCCCACGCACGAAGCGTGTCGTGAGCTCCGCGGGCAGGGAATCGTCGTCGGCGTGGCTCATCGCTGTCGCACCAGGCGTTCGCGCTCGTCCCCGAGGAGGTGAGGCGCGATGGCGTCGAGCCAGCGCTGCGCGTCTTGCGGATAGCCGGCGGTCGGCACGAGCCCAGGCAGCCGTGCTGAGAAGTGGTCGTTCAGTCGCTCGACGAAGAGCTCGCGCACGTACTTGGCGCAGAGGCTCGCGAGGGCGACGGGCAGGTGGCGGCGATCGCCGTCGACTTCGAAGGCGATCTCGAGCGTGCGCGAACCGTCGCGCAATCGGTAGCGCGAGCGCTCCGGTTCCTCTTCGATCACCGACAGCGGTCGCAACGGGAAGAGGTGGCGCAGGAAATCGCCGTAGTAGCGCCGACCCCCGAGTCGATCGACGACGATCTCGAGGTCGATCCCCGGCGCTGCCGTCGTCAGCCGCTGCAGCAGCGGCGCCACGCAGGCGAGGACGGCGTCCCCCTTGTTGAGGCCGCGCGCGAAACAGCCGTTCAGCTCCGCCTCGAAGCACGGTCGCGCGACCGCGACGACGAGCTCGATCCCGCGCTGCGCGAGCTCGGCGGCGAAGCGGACGCGCCAACCGTCGACCTGTCTGTCGGTGACCGCGCGCGGCAGGCTGGCACCGTGGCGGTACCAAGGGGGCCACGGTTCGCCGCTCTCCGGCGCCGCCACCGCTGCCTCGAGCGACGTCGGGCGCGGTTGCCCGGGGCCGAGGACGGCAAGTGCCGGCAGTTCGAGCGGAGCCAGGGTGCGTCGCCCGGCGAAGAGGCGTTTGCTGTCGTCGATGGCCAGCTGTTGGCCGGTCGCGTCGAAGCGATCGGTCACGACCCCCGCGAGGGCGGCCCGCAGGTCGCGGACCGCCGCCTCCGGGCCGCGGAAGAGCGTCGCCCCGAACAGGAGGGGCCCGAGGGTGGGGCCAAGGCCCGCCTCGTCGATCCCGCCGACCGCTTTCATCGCGAGGCTCCGCCGGCCGATAGGGACAGCATGCGCCTCTTCCTTGCCGTTTCGACCCCCGCGCTTGCGGACCAGCTCCGCGTCGGCCTCGCCGCGTTCGGCGACATCGAAGTCGACCAGGAGCAGGGCGTGCTCGCCCTCGAGAAGATTCGTCGCACCGAGATCGACGGGCTGATCGTCGCGCTCGACCCGGCCGCGCCGGAACAGGACACGCTCGTCGAGCAGGTGCGGGTCGACATGCCGCAGCTCGACGTGATCGTGATCGGCCACGACGCGGCTCTGGCCAAGTTGCGGGAAGACAAGGTGCGCGGTCGCATCTTCGCGCTCCTCGGGCTGCCCATCGAACCGGTCGACTTCTTTCGCACGATTCGCCGTCTCCGCGAGCGTCGCTCCACTGCCGCGCGCAACCGTTGATGGCGCGACGCTCGGGTGACGTTCCTGCGCCGATTCGGCGCAGGCGGCACGCGAGCTTCGCTCGGACGCGCTCGTGCCGCCGCGGAAGCGCCGAGAGAATGCCCGACGCGCATCGACGCGCAAGACGGCACGCTCTTTGTCATCGATGGCTCGTCCATCGAAATCGGGACCGGCGGCTCTCGGAGCAGGGTGCCCACCCCAAGCCGGATCATGATCCCGGGACAATGCGGGGCGAGCATGTGCTCGCCCCGTTTTCGTTGCGCGGCCCAGCGAAAATCGCGTCGCGCGTGCGCGAGCTCAACGCTCGTTCAGCACCATTCCGGTGATCACCGCTTCGAAGACGATCCGGTTCGCGACGTAGCCCTGCGTCTCGAAGATGCCGAGGTTGGTGCGCAGCTTGCGCGCGCGCGCCATCAAGTGGATGCGATCGCCGGGCTTGACGGTGCCGCGAAAACGGACGGCGTCGACTCCGCCGAAGGCGAAGAAGCGCTTCTCGCGGTTGCTGCGCGAAAAGAGGTAGCAGCAGAGCTGCGCGGCGCTCTCGATCATGAGGACGCCAGGGAAGAGCGGCAGGCCGGGGATATGGCCGCGCACCCAGAACTCGTCGTGCCCGAGTTGCTTCACGCCGACGGCGACGTGCGCCACTTCATCGAAGTGGAGGATCGCGTCGAGCATCTCGAACTCGTAGCGCTGCGGCACCCATTCGCGGATGCCCTCTTTGCCGACCAGGATCCGCTCGGGATGGAAGGTCTCGGGGGCGAGGATCGGTGCGGCGACGGGCATGGGTTCGATCTTCTCGGAGAGCGAAGGGCGGGCGGCGGCGGTCAGTTCCCGGGTCGGTCGGCGATGTCGAGGCGCACCGGGATGTCCCGCTGCGCTTCGCCGGCGCGGACGACGACGGTCTCTTCGTGCGGTTCGAAACCAGGCGAAGTGATCTTCAACTTGTAGCTGCCCTCGCGGACGAATTCGAGCCGCGCGAGGCCTTTGAGGTCGGAAGTGACGTTGCGAACCATGCGCTCCCGGCCGTCGTCGAGGTTCGTGAACAAGGCGGCGCGTGCCCGTGCGATCGGCTGGTCGATCGGGTTGCTCACGACGATGCGCAGCGAACCCAACCGTTCGAGCATGAAGTCGCGCATCGTCTCGGAGCCGGCGTCGAGCCGGAACTCCGGCTCGCTGGCGAGCTCGTCGCCGCCAAGCTGCACCTTGAGCGAGTAGGTTCCCGGCGGCAGCTTCCAGAACGCGTAGCGACCACTCTCGTCCGTCTTGACCATGCGCTGCATCGGCGGCTTGAACCCCGGATCGATGCGAGCAAGGTCGACTCCGAGCTGGACCTCGATCTCCTTCAACGGCGTCTGGAAACTGTCACGGACGACGCCGCGCACGCAGGTGCCGTAGCGCAGCCGGATCTCGAGCTCGGGGCCTTCGTAGGGGAGCTCGATCAGCTTGGTGACCGGCTCATGCTCGCGACTTTCGACGACGAGGTTGTAGGTGCCGGCGAGCTGCTGATCGAGGTGCAGCCGGCCGCTGCGCATGTGGTTGGGGGAAAGCGTCGCCTTGGCGACGGCGGGGTCGCCCATCGCCTCGGGAATGACCCAGACCTGGAAGTAGTAGACGGGTGCGCCGTCGCGATCGTTCACCACCTTGGCGTCGATCGTGTAGATCGGCTTGGTCTCGATCTTGCCGGTTTCGCGATTGCGGACCCGGATGGCGGCGGCCTCGTTCAGCCCGTTGCGGACGCCGCGGTCGCTGCGGATGTCGGCCGTGATGACCGCGTTGGCGTCGACCGGCGTCGGTGGCTCGAGTTCCGGACGGGCGGGCGCACGCGGCGTCACTGCCGTCTGCTGCGGCGACGGGCGACCGCCGCCGATGAACCACCACGCGAGCCCGCCGCCGATGGCGAGAGTCGCGAGCAGGATGAGGAGCACTGCCGGTGAGGTGGAACCTGAGCGGGAGCGCTCGGACACGGGCTGATTCACGGCATCGATCCAATCGAGAAGGGCCGCTTGCGCGGCCGGCGTGCGCGGCCAGGCGGCGTCGCGCACCCAGTGTCATCAATCGACGGGCCGAACGTAGCGGCTCCCGGCGAGTGCCGCAACCTGAGCGCCAGACGTGGTTTCCGTGCGGTCGGCATATCATGCGTCGCCGCTTGGGAGAGGTGCGCTCGTGAACGATCGTCCTGCCGACCCGCCGCCGGAATCACCGGACGCCGCGAATCCGATCAGCCCGCCGCCGTCGACCGCGGCGGTCGAGCCGGTGGCCGAGATCGTTGACGACGCGGTCGCGTCCAACGAAGGCGAGTCGGCGCTGCTGCGCCGCGGCGACCGTTTCCCGCCGAACCTCTTCGTCGTGGCGGTGCCCGGCGTCGTGGTCTACCCCGACCTCACCGTGCCCGTGGTTCTGCGCGCGCCGTGGGCCGAGCGCACCGTGCTGCAGGCGGCGAGCCAGTCGGACTTCCTCGGACTCGGGGTGTTTCGCGAGGCCGAAGGGAGCGAGCAGGCGCCCACGCCAGAGCAGCTCCAGGGAGTGGGCTGCCTCGTCCGCATCCTGCGATCGCTGCAGATGCCCGACGGCACGCGCACGTTGCTCGTCCAGGGGCTGCGTCGTTTCCAGATCGAGCGCTTCCTGCGCACCGACCCCTACCTCATCGCCAAGGTCGCCTATCCCGAGGAGACGCCGGCGCACGGCGACACCGCGGAAGCGCTCGCGCGCAACGTCCGCAAGCAACTGCGCGAGCTGGTGGCAGCCAGCGCCAATGGCGGCGACAGCGCGCAAGAGATGGGCGTCGCGGTGCTCAACATCGAGCGACATGGCGCGCTCGCGGACTTCGCGGCGACCTACGTCCTGAAGGCGCATGACGTCCGCGCGGAGCTGCTCGCGACGCTGGACGTCGAGAAGCGGCTGCATCGGGTCGCCGAGGAGCTCACGCGCGAGCTGCAGCTCCTGACGCTCGGCAATCGCATCCAGGATGAGATCCGCAAGAAGATCGAGAAGCGCCAGGAGGAGTTCTTCCTTCGCGAGCAGTTGAAGGCGATCCGCAAGGAACTCGGCGAGGAGCGCGA
The DNA here is from genome assembly GCA_031409275.1 of Planctomycetota bacterium. Lineage (GTDB taxonomy): Bacteria > Planctomycetota > B15-G4 > B15-G4 > SIAN01 > SIAN01. Next base: position 55,046 of record JANNXA010000051.1, on the reverse strand, counting down.
TGGGCGCGGCGTCGAGGTCGACGACTTCCGCAAGCGGATGGAAGGGCGTGCGCTGCCCACCGCGGTGAAGGAGCGCGCGGAGGAGGAGTTGCGCCGCCTCTCGAGCCTCGGGACCGAAAGCCCCGAAGCGGCGGTCGCGCGCGGCTACCTCGATTGGTTGCTGGCCCTGCCGTTTGGCCAGCAGACGCAAGACACGCAGGACCTCGCGTTGGCGCGCCGCGTCCTCGATCGCGATCACTTCGGCCTCGACGAAGTGAAGGACCGCATCCTCGAGTTCCTCGCCGTGCGCGCGCGCGTTCCCGACCACAAGGGGCAGATCCTCTGCCTGCTCGGGCCGCCGGGTGTCGGCAAGACCTCGCTCGGTCGCTCGATCGCCGCCGCGCTCGGACGCAAGTTCGTCCGCATCTCGCTCGGGGGCGTGCGCGATGAAGCGGAGATCCGCGGCCATCGTCGCACCTATGTCGGCGCGCAGCCGGGCCGCATCGTGCGAGCGATGCGGACGGCGGCGACCATGAATCCCGTCTTCATGCTCGACGAGCTCGACAAGATCGGCGCCGACTTCCGCGGCGATCCCGGCTCGGCGCTGCTCGAAGCGCTCGATCCCGAGCAGAACGGCAACTTCTCCGACCACTACCTCGAAGTGCCGCTCGACCTGTCGCGGGTGTTCTTCATCGCCACCGCCAACGATCTCGACCCGGTGCCGGCGGCGCTCCGCGATCGACTCGACGTGATCGAGCTGCCCGGCTACGTGACCGAGGAGAAGGTGGCGATCGCGAGCCGCTTCCTGCTGAAGAAGCAGCGCCTCGCCCATGGCCTCGCGCCGAGCGAGCTCAAGCTCGGGAAGCCGGTCCTCACGGCGATCGTCCTCGGCTTCACCCGTGAGGCGGGCGTGCGCGCCCTCGACGCGCGCCTCGCTCGCATCTCCCGCAAGGTCGTCCGCGAACTTCAGGAGCGCCCGCCCGCGAAGGCGGGGAAGAAGCGGGCGCAGGCGACGTCGCAGAAGGGCGTGACCCTCACTGTCGCCGACCTGCCGCGCTACCTCGGGCCGCCGCGCTACCTGCACGAACGACTGCAGCAGGCGCGGCCGGCAGGCGTCGCCATGGGACTGGCGTGGACGCCGGTCGGCGGTGAAGTGCTCGAGATCCAGGCGATGGCGATTCCCGAGGCTCGCAAAGGACTCGAACTCACCGGCATGCTTGGCGACGTGATGCAGGAGTCGGCGCGGATCGCCATCTCCTACGTCCTCGCCCATGCGCAGGAACTCGGGGTGAAGACCACGCTGCGCAAGGACGACGGGCTCCATCTCCACGTGCCCGCGGGCGCCGTTCGCAAGGATGGGCCGTCGGCGGGCGTGACGATGACGACGGCGCTCGTGTCGTTGCTCCGCGGCATGCCAGTGCGCGCCGACCTCGCGATGACCGGGGAGATCACGCTGACCGGCCAGGTCCTGGCGGTCGGTGGCATCCGCGACAAGCTGCTGGCGGCGCGCCGTGCCGGGCTGCGCGAGCTGATCCTGCCGGCCGATAACGAGAAGGATGTCGCCGAGGTGAGAGCGGACCTCAAGCGAGGGCTGCGATTCCACTTCGTCCGCACCTATGGTGAGATCGTGCCGCTCGCGTTCGAACGCGGGGGCAGCGGGAAGACCCGGCGCTCGAAGGGCCGGACCAAGCGGAGCGTCCGATGAGATCGAGCGAGCTTTTGCGCCGCGCGGCGTCGATCCAGTGGGCGGGCGGTCTCGCCTCGCTGCTGATCGGCCTCTCGGGGTGCGCGAGCGGTGGCGACGACACGCCGCCGCCGCCGACGCCGAGCGAGCAGAAGCGGATGCTGTTCGCGGCGGCCGACCGCGCGATCCACGTCATCTTCGAGGATGCTCGTGTCGACCTCGCGCGAGTGCTCGCCGAGTTCGATCGTGACGTCGCCGTTGCGCCGCCCTGCTACCTGCTGGCGAGTCCCGATCCGGCGCTCGCGAGCTATGGCGAGACGCGTCGCAAGGAGCGCGCGACGCGGCTCGAAGCGGCCTCCAATCGCACCCAGGAACAGCTCAAGCTGCTCCTCGAACACTACGAGTCGGCGCTCTGGGCGATCGCCGCGGAAGGCGGCCGCATCGGCGGCGGCGACGCGCTCGGCGCGCGCAGTGGCTACCTTGAACTCGATCAGAAGATCGATGCCGCGTTGCTGCAGCTCTCGCGCGAAGTCGACGTCGACGGCGTCGCCCAGGCGGCGGAGGCAGCCATCAACGACCACCTCGCGCTCGAGCGGGCGATCCGCCACGAACTGCCCGGCATCGGCATCCTCTCGCTCTTCAAGTCGCCGCCCACGGAGGGGCTGTTCGGCAAGGACGATGAAGGGGTCGCGACCGCGGTCGTCTTCTCGCGCGCGAAGGATGATCTGCTCGACGCATCGGTGGTGGGCGCGGCGCTGGCCGGGAAGCCCGCGCCGGTGCGCCCGACGCTGCCCGCCAAGATCAGCTTCGTGCAAGCGGTCCGCCACGGAATCGAGCGCGGCGGAATGATGGTCAAGACGACGGCCTGGCAGCTCGACCCTGCCGCCACCGACGGCCACGGCGCGATCCCGCGCTGTGAAGAGGTGGTGGCCGACAGCCATCTCGCCAGCGCGCTGTGCATCCCTTCGGTCGACAAGCGTGACCCGTCGTTTCGCGATGTCTGGGACCACGTGCTCGTCGCCGAGTACCGCACGGCGCTGCGCCGCGACGACACCGGCGAGCTGGTGGCCACGATCGGCTGGCAAGTGCGCTGGAACATCGATTTCAGCGGCCGCATGCGCGTGCTCGTTGATCGCGACGACCTGGTGCTGACCGACGACCGAGTGTTGCCGACGCTGCTGGCCGCCGCCCCCGCGCCGCAGTGACCCATCGCATGCGTGGTCCGAGCCGATGGGGGGTGACGCTGGCGCTCTTCGCCGCATCGGCCTGCGACGACCCGGCCGCGCCTCCGGTTCCGGGCGAGGCGTCCGTCGATGCGCCGGTCGATCCGACTCGCCTCGATTTCCCGATCGATCTGCCGCGCAGCGGCGATGCGAGCGCCGCCGCGGCGAAGGTCGCTCAGGCGCAGGTCGAAATCGGACTGGGCCACCCGCAGGAGACCATCGCGCGACTGCGGGAAGCGCTCGAACTCGATCCCGCCCATCTCGACGCGCTGTTGCTGCGCGGAACGGTCGGGTTGCAGAAGAAGTTCGCCTACGAGCCGCTGCAGGCGCTGGCGGCCTTCCGCACCGCGCGCCTCGTCGATCCGCAATCGCTCGCGGCGCGCGTCGGCGAGGCGAACGCCCGGCTCGCGCTCGAGGACGATCGCGGCGCGGAGGCGCTCTTCACTGCGTTGGCCGAGGAAGATGCGTCGGGTCGCGTGGCGCTGTCGGACGATCAGCGCGCGGTCGTGCGGCGCGGCCTGGCACAGGCGGCGTTGCGGGCGGGCCGCTTCGACGCAGCGCTGCTCGACGCCGAGCGGTCGCTCAAGCTGAGGCCCGATCGCAACACGTTGGCGCTGCGCGCCGAGATCTTCGAGCGCATGGGGCGTCCGGCCGACGCGCTCGCGGACCTGATGCTGGCGTTGGCGCAGAAGGGCGACGAGTCATCGCTGCACTTCGCCGCCGCCCGCGTGCAACGCAAGCTCGGCGATGCGAAGGAGGCCGATCGCCATCTGCGCGCCTATCAAGCGCTGCTGCCGTTCGAGGAGGACGCGTCGACCGCGTTCAAGAACGACAGCGCGCGCCGCATCGCGTTGCGCCGCGAGTTCCTCGCCGCCTGGCCCGAGCACCGCCGCGCGCGCCACCTGCTGATCCGCGAGTTGCAGGCGGGCAAGCAGTGGAGCGCGGCGCAGGCGGAGCTCGAGGCGCTGATCGCCGCTACTCCGGACGATCCGGAAGCGTGGTTCCTGCAGGCGCAGATCCTGCAGGCGCAGGGAGACAGCGCCGGTGCGCGGGCTGCCGCCGATCGCATGCTGGCGACCGGCAAGGTCGGGCAGCCGGTCTATGACGACCTGCTGCGCGAGCTCGCGAAGAGTCGCGATGCGGCGCGCTGAGCGCCATCGACGCGGCGTGCCGCTTCGCGGCCTCGCGCTGCTTGGCTTCGCGCTGGCCGGCGCGAGTTGCGGGGAGAAGGCGCCGCCGCCGCCGCCGTTTCGTTTCGCGCAGCGTGGCGCGGCGAGCGGCGTTGATTTCGTCCACGACCACGGCGGCAACGGCAGCAAGCAGTTCACCGAAATCGTGGTGGGCGGCGTCTCGCTGTTCGACTACGACGGCGATGGCGACCTCGACCTCCACTGCGCGCAGGCGGCGGCGTTGCCGGGTCGCACCATCGATCCGCCGCTCGTCGACCGTCTCTACCGCAATGACGGCGCCTTCCACTTCACTGAGGTGACGGCGGAGGCGGGGGCCGGCGAGACGGGCTACACCTTCAGCGTCTCCTGTCCCGACATCGACGGCGACGGCGACCTCGACCTCTACTGCTGCAACTACGGCCGCAACACGTTGCTGGTCAACGACGGGCACGGCCGCTTCACCGATGTCACGGAGAGCTCGGGCCTTGGCGGCAACGCCTGGTCGAGCGCCGCGGCATTCGTCGATCTCGATCGCGACGGCGACCTCGACTGCTACGTCGGCAACTACGTGGTCTACGACGTCCAGACCGCGCGCCCTTGCGGTGACCGGACGGTCGGTGCGCAGGAGCACGACTACTGCCATCCCGACAACTTCGCGGGGGCTCGCGACGACGTGCTGCGCAATGACGGCGGTCGCGATGCCCAGGTGCGCTTCACCGACGTGACCGTCGCGTCGGGCGCCCAGGCGTCGACCGGCAAGGCGCTCGCCGTGGTGCCGACCGACTACGACGGCGACGGCGACGTCGACCTCTTCGTGGCGAACGACCACGTCCCGAACTTCCTGTGGCGTAACGACAGCGTGCGCGGCGGCGCGATCGTGCTGGTCGAGGTCGGCTTCGAGGCGGGGGTCGCGCAGGACGGCGAAGGCAAGAACGAGTCGTGCATGGGCAGCGACGCCGCCGACATCGACCATGACGGCGACTTCGACCTCTTCAGCGCCAACATGGCGATGGAGACCAACACGCTGTGGGTGAACGACGGCGGCGTCTTCACCGACGACACCAACCTCGCCGGCCTCGGCCGCGACAGCTACCTGTGGGTCGGCTTCGGTGCGAAGTTCTTCGACCAGGACCTCGACGGCGAGGTCGACCTTGCGCTGGCCAACGGCCATGTGCTCGATCGCGTCGAGCAGTTCGACCCGCACCAGAGTTTCCGGCAGAAGGCGCAGCTCTACCTCGGCGCGGGGCGCGGCAAGTTCCGGCTCGCCAGCAGCGAAGGCGGCCCCTACTTCGAGGAGAAGCACGTCGGGCGCGGCCTCGCGGCCGGCGACCTCGACGGCGACGGAGACATCGACCTCGTCGTCGCCCATTGGCAGGAGCGGCCCGAGATCCTCGAGAACACGGCGATCGGACCGGGCTCCACCCGTCACTGGATCGGCGTCGACTTGCGCGGTTCAGGGGGCAACACGCGCGCGATCGGTGCGCGCGTCGAGTGTCGCGCGGGCGCGCTGCGGCAGGTCGATGAAGTGCGCGGCGCCGCCTCGTTCGCGGCATGGAACGACACTCGAATCGTCTTCGGGCTCGGCGCGCACGCGGGCGCGGTCGACCTCACGATCCGCTGGCCCGATGGCGCCACGCAGGAACTCGCCGGCGTCGAGCCGGGCCGCTACCACCGCATCACTCAGCCGTGACGCGACTCGCGAAGAACTTGAACGCCGTCACCAGCGCGAACGCGCCGAGCAGCAGCAACACCCAGATCACCGCCCTCAGCAGAGGGCGCTCGGCCGGCGGCGTTCGTTGCCGCAACAGGCGACCGCGGAAGCTCGGTGGAGTGTCCGGCGTGTTCGTCGCCAGAGGGCCGCGGCCGACGCTCGCCGTCGGGAAGCGGCCCACGCCCTTCGGGAAGAAGCTCTTGCGCATGGGGTCACCCCTTCGAGAGCTACGCCGCGCGTTGCACGAGGCGCTGCGCCGCCTCGAAGACCTGTTGCACGGTGATCTCCTCCATGCACAGTACATCGGGGCAGGTGCGGCGCGTGCACGGGCTGCACGGGAGCCACGTGTGCACCACTTCGAGCGGTGCGAAGCGCGGTCCGTAGAGGCGCGGGTCCTTCGGCCCGAACAGCGCCACCACGGGGGTGCCGAGGAACGCGGCGAGGTGCAGCGCCGCCGAATCGCTTGCGACGACGACGCTCGCACGCTGCAGCAGTGCCGCCAGCTCCGGCAGCGAACGGGTGCGCGGCCCCATGCGGGTCGCGCCGTGCTTGCTGTTCGCGACGACCTTCGCCGCAAGCGTCTCTTCGCCGGGGCCGTAGGTGACGAGCGTCGGCAGGTCGAGTCGCTTGGCCAACAGGTCGGCCACGTTGGCGAAGCGGTCGGGCCGCCAGCGCTTGAACGCGCCGAAGGCCGACGTGCCAGGGTGGAGGATCGCGAAGGGGCGCTTCGCCAGCCCGAGCGCGTCGAGCTCCTGCTCGGCGAACGCGCTGGCGGCCGCCGGCACCAGCAGCGGCGGCGCGGGCGCGAGCAGCGGCAGCTCCGGCGCGAAGGCGCGCGCGAGCGCCAGCGCGAGGTCGATGCGGTGGAGCGGTCCCGGTGGCGGCGCGACGCGTTCGCGGCTCGCCAACCAGCTGGCCTCCTTGCTGTGCGAGCGGTCGAAGCCGAGCTTGCGCGCGCCGCGGGCAAGCAGCGCGTGCGCGCCGCTCTTCAGGTTGCCCTGGAAGTCGAGGACGGCGTCGTACCGTTCGCGTCGCAGCGCCGAGGCGTGGCGCACCAGGGCAGCGGCGGCGGCCGGCCAACGCAGCGGGTTCTTCGCCTCTCGCACCATGGCGGAGCGCCGCCAGATGAGGCGCTGGCGGATTCCTGGATAGAGGTCGAGCAGCGACGCGGCGCGCTCCTCGATGACCCAATCGATGGCCAGCTGCGGTCGCGCCGTGAGCAGGGCATGGACGGCCGGCAGCGTGAAAAGAACGTCGCCGAGCGCGCTCAGCCGGATGACGAGGAGTTTGCCGTCGGCCATCATGGTGCGCGGGATACCCGATGAACGAGGGGATCGACAAGCACGGATTGGAGCGACGCAAGTCGGCCGATGGCAGGGTCACCTTGTGGGCTCTTCCCTCGCTGCTGCCGGCGGCGCTTGCGGCCGGATTGCTGGAAGAACTCCCGCTCGATCGGCTGGCGGGCGCTCAGGCGACCGCGTTTCGCGGCCGCGGTGCGCCCTCGCGCCTGATCCTCGACGGCCGCTTCGTCGTGGCGAAAGAGCTGCGCCGCGGCGGCCTTGCGGGTCGCTTTCGCGGCGCGCGGTTCAGCGACTCGACTCGTCTCGAAGCGTTGCTGGCGGCGCAGCTTCAGCTGGAGGCGGCACGCGTTTCGGTCGCCCCGTTCGCTTTCGCGCGCGCACGTCGCGTCGACGGCGGAGTCATCCTCGATTTTGCGACGTTCGAGCTGCGCGACGCGCGCGACGCTGCGACCTTGTTGCCGACCGTTGCGACGGCGGTCGAGCGCTGCGCGCTGGTGGCGGCCGCGGCGGGCGTGGTGCGGGCGCTCCACGCCGCCGGCTGCGTTCACGCCGATCTGAACGCGAAGAACGTCCTGCTCGAACGCTCTCCGCCGCGCGCATGGCTGCTCGATTTCGACAAGTCGCGCTGCGCGAGCGAAGGGGTGGCGTTCAAGGCGGCCGTCGGCAACCTCGCTCGACTGCTGCGTTCCGTCGAGAAGCTCGGCCTGCTCGGGAGGTCGCTAAAGGCGCGCGAACTCGCGGGTTTCGTCCGCGCCTACGCGATCGCCGCTCGCCGCGAGGCGCCGCCGACCGTGTGGCGTCGCCACGCGTTGTGGCGGGCCGTCGCGGCATGCCGCGCGAGGTCGATCTTCTGGCATCGGCTCGGCTGGCGCGTGTTCGGGCGCGGCCGCTAGTCACGACCCGGCCACGCCTTCGCGGCGCGCGTCAGGTGTGCGGCCGGTCGTTGTTCTGCGCCGCTTCCATCCACCACTCGCGCCACGCGCGGTAGCCCTTCAGATCGGTGCGCTTCGTGATTCGCACCAGCGCCTGATGGCATTGGAACGCGACCAGCGGAGCAGACGATTCGAGGCCGTCGATCAGGTAGTTGACGGTGCCCCAATCGCCGATCTTGCCGAGCTCGAGCGCGGCGCACGCCTGCACGAGCGGCGTGTCATCGCGGCGCAGGCGGTCGATCAACGGACCGTGCGCTGTCCGGTCGCCGATCTTGCCGAGCGCCTTCACGGCGTGGAGGCGGACCATCGGATTGGGATCGCCAAGCGACGAGAAGAGCGGCGCCATCAGCAGCGGAGCGTCGGCCGGCGTCGCGACCTGCGCGAGCGCCAGCGCCGCATTCGCGCGCACGTCGGCGTTGTGGTGCTTGACCATCAGCTCGATCAGCAGGTCGCGCGGTGTCTCCGGCGCCGCGATGCGCCCGAGCGAGAGGAGCGCGTTGATCACGAGCTCGTCCTGCCCCGATTCGATGACGGTGATCAACGGCGCGACCGCGCGCGGATGGATCAGGGGGAAGGCCGGGTCGCCGCCAGGCTGATCGGGAGCGGGGATGCGGCTGAATCCGACGGCGGCGGCCGCTGTGACTCGATGCTCGGGGTCGGTGCCGTGTTCGAGCTCGCCGAGGATCGTGTCGAAGTTGTAGTAGACCTGCCGCGTCAGCACGACTTCGAGGCTGGTGCGCTGGTCGATGTCGGCGATCTCGGTCCTCGTCCCGAGTTCGCGCCACTTGCGCAGGTTCTGGTCGAGCGAAACGAAGAGCGTTCCCTTGTCCTTCACCTGTCCCGTCTTCGGGTCGTACCGACGCAACGCTTCGAGCGCTTCCATCTCGCGGGGCTGCAGCGGTTCGATCTTCGGGTCGGCGCTCTTGCAGGCGAAGAGCGCGAGCGGCAACACGAGGGCGAACGACCGCGACAGACGGATCATCGACGAGCTCCGCGAAGGAATGCGTGGTTCCGCTCAGACCGCGACCGGGCGCCACTCTTCCCGCGGCAGTCGTGGGTCGCTGCGCCCGAGCGTACCGGCCGCTGCCGCCGCGCGCAGCGACCGCTATCCTTCGTCCGCGATTCCGACCCGCTGCCACGGAGGTGATTGCCGTGTCCGCCGCGCCCGCCCACCATCATCTGTCCGGCGCATTCGAGGAGGTGCACTACTTCTCCGATCGCGCCAGCGGGCTGCGAGCGATCGTCGTCCTCCACGACACCTCGGCGGGGCCGGCGCTTGGCGGGGTCCGCTGCCAGCGCTACGCCGACGAGGCGGCGGCGCTCGCCGATGCCTGCCGCCTCGCCGAAGGGATGACGAGGAAGGTGCTGCTCGCGGAACTGCCGGCGGGCGGTGGCAAGGCGGTCATCCTCGACCACGGCGGTCTCGATCGCCGCGCCGCCTATGCGGCGCTTGGCCGGCAGATCGAACGGATGGGGGGGCGCTTCTGCACGGCCGGTGATCTCGGCACCAACGCCCGCGATCTCGCCGCGATGGCCACCACCACTCGCTTTGTCGCCACTCCCGAACATGGGGTCGAGGTCGACCTTGCCGAGGCGACGGCCGAGGGCGTCTTCCTCGCGGCGGGCACCGCGCTCGACGTGCTCGGTGTCGCGGAATGGAGCGGCTTGACGATCGCCATCCAGGGGCTCGGCGCCATCGGGATGAAGCTCGCGATGCGGGCGCGGCGCGCCGGTGCTCGCGTCGTCGCCACCGACTACGACGCGGAGCGCGCCGGGCGTGCCGCGGACACGCTGCCTCTACAGCTCGTCGAACCCGATCGGATCCTCGACACCGAATGCGACCTGTTCGCGCCGTGCGCAGGCGGCGGCATCCTCGACGACGCGAGTGTCGAGCGGCTGCGCTGTCGGATCGTCTGCGGCGCCGCCAACGATCAGCTCGCGACGCTCGCCGCGGGCGATCGGCTCGCCGCGCGCGGCATCCTCTACGCCCCCGACCTGCTGGTGAACGCGGGGGCGGTCATTCGCGGTTGCGGTCCGGCGCTCCACGGTTTCGAGCCGCCGAAGGAGCTTTCCGGCATCGGTCGGCGACTGCGCGACGTTCTCGTCGAGTCGATCAACACCCAGGTCGGGCCGCATCGCATCGCGCTCGCGCGGGCGCAGCGACTCCTCGAGTCCGCGCGCACCGCGCGCCGCTGACGCGAGCGCACGTCAGCGTCGCCCCGAGCGTCGACGGCAACGGAGGCGTCAGGTGGGGCGGGCGTTCGCTTTGGCGTCCGGCCCGCTTCCATGCAGGGCGACCATGCGCGCGCGAACGGCTTCGGGGATCCGGCGCGGCACCAGGGTGCGATCGACGCTGGCCAGCAGCGTGTGGCCGCGACAAAGCGGCGCCTCGGCGCCATCGGCGCGGCGCACCACGTATTCGAAGCGCACGCGCACGCGTTCCACCTCCGCGATCCAGCTGTCGATCACGACCTCCTCGCCGAAGCGGGCGGGAGCGAGGTAGCGCAGGCCGACGTCGACCACGGCCAGCAGACAGCCCTCGCGTTCGAGCGCGGCGTAGTCGAAGCCGTGCGCCTTCATCATCTCGGTGCGGCCGAGCTCGAACCAACGGATGTAGTTCGAGTGGTGGACGACGCCCATCTGGTCCGTTTCGTGGTAGCGGACGGCGGTGCGGGTGCGGTGGACGGTGGCGGTCGCTGGGTTCATGGGCGTGATGATGTATAGAGGCGCCCTTCCAAAGAAGAGCTGCGAGCGAGCCTTGCCCACACCGAGCGAAGAAGCCCCGCCGATGCGCCGGTACAGTCCGGCCACCGTCTTCATCTGCATCGTCGCCACGTGGATCATCCCAGGCGCCGGCCATTGGCTGCTCGGTCGACGGAAGAAGGCGCTGCTCTACGCCATCGTGCTGACGGCGATGTTCGTCATCGGCCTGGTGCTGGCCGAGTTCCGCGCGGTGCGTTCCGACGACGACTTCTTCCTCTATCTGCTCGGGGAAGGGCTCTACGCCGGGCTCACGTTCCCCACGCTGTGGCTGACCCACGGCCTGCAACTGGTCGCCGAGCATCCGCGCCTCGAGGTGGGGCGGCTCTTCGCGACGGTTGCCGGGCTGATGAACCTCTGCGTGATGGTCGACGTCTACGAGACGGCCTACCCGCGACCGAAGGAACTCTCGGCCAATGACGGCGTGACCAGCGCTGGCGCTTTGGCCGCGGCGGAGCGATCGGCGTGAACATCCGCTACGGCGAGCTCCTCGAGCACCTCGGCTGGTTCGTCCTCCTCGTGCTGCTGGTGTCGGTGGTCTACAACGGGCTGCGTCGCGACGACGTCGGCGAGATCATTCGCGTCGGCGTGCGCCGCGGTCTCCTCTTCGCGTCGATCTCGATCGCATTGTTCGGCGTGGGCGGCTACCTGCTCGCTGCGTGGCTCTAGCCCGAATCGGCCGCGCGCTCGATCAGCGGCTGCGCACATAGAGCCCGCCGCCGAGTCGTTCGATGCGACCGGCCGCTTCGAGTTCGACCAGCGCCAGCAGCACCCGATCGACCGGCCGTCCGCAGCGGTGCGCCAGCTCCTCGGCGGCGCACGGCGAAGCGAGCTCGCGCAGCAGCGTCTCGCCTTCGGGTACGCGCCGGGCGCCGCCGGGCAGCAGCAGGTCGAGGTCGTCGATCTCGAGCAGCGGGTGGGCACCGTCTCGGATCAAGCGGTTGGTGCCTCGGCTCACCGTCGCGTCGATGGCGCCGGGCACGGCGTGTACGCTTCGACCCAGATCGAGTGCGCGATGCGCGGTGACCAACGACCCGCTGTGCAGGTCCGCTTCGACCACGAGTGTCGCGCGCGCGAGGGCGGCGAGCAGGCGGTTCCGGCGCGGGAAGTGATTCTTGTAGGGCGGCTCGCCGATGGGCATCTCGCTCAAGATGGTGCCGGTGGCGGCGATGCGCTCCGCCAGCGGACGCGCTCCGGGCGGATAGATCTGGTCGAGGCCGCAGGCGAGCACCGCGCAGCAGCACCCCTCGGCGGCCAGCGCGCCTTCGTGCGCAGCCTGGTCGATGCCGATGGCGAGTCCAGAGACGACGGTGCCGCCGCGCTCGGCGACCCCCTGGCCCAGCGCGTGGGCGAAGGCGCGACCGCGCGCGGTGGAGGCGCGCGCGCCGACGATCGCGATGGTGCGCTCCGTCGGCAGCGTGCCGGCGCCACGCACGTAGAGCAGCGGCGGTGGGCCCGCCAGATCGAGCAGCCCGCGTGGATAGAGCGGGTCGTTCCAATCGATGAGGGCGAGTCCGAGAGAGCGCGCGCGTTGCGCTTCCGCGATGGCGGCTCCGGCCGCGGCGAGCTGCGCCAGCCTTCCGAGCAAGCGAGCGCTCACTCCGTCCGCACGTGACGGAGGCGCGCCCGGTTGAGCGAGCTGTTGCGCGCGCAGCAGACCGAGCTCCCGTTCGTTCGGGAGCGCCAGCGCGATCAGCAGCGCGGCGTGCAGCGGCGGCGGCAGCGGCGTCCGCGGTACAGCGTCGGGTGGAGGGTCAGGCGCGGGCGAGTTCATCGCCAGGAAGACGTCGCTCGCGAGCGGTGGTGACCGTCCGCGAGCGACGGGTCATTCGGGAGGTCGCCACCGGCGCTCGCGCGCAGCACCGACGCGAAGAGCGGGCTCGACCGCAAAGGAGTCATCAGCAGGGTGCGACCCTGGTGGGTGACGATCGACGCATCCTCGACACCGACCGGCGTGCCGAACGTGCCGACGCCGTCGCCATTCCCGATCGCCACCGCGACATCGAGTCAGGCGCGTTCTTTCTCCGTCGCATTCAGGACCGCCTCGTCGTCAGGAAACTCAGCGCGCAGTTGCGCGGCGGCCTGTTTCACCGCGAGGCGCTCTTGCGCGCTCTCCGTCGCGCGCTCCGCGAGCGCCGCGAACACGTTCAGCGCCGCGGCGCGCCGTCGTTGCAGGCCGGTCTCCTCCGGCTCGGTCAGCGCGACTTCGAGCGCGCCCTGCAAGGCGCGAGTGGCAGCCGCGCGCTCGTCGGCTCGATCGAGGCGGATCGCGGTCCGCAGCGCCGCATCGATGCGCAGTTCGAGGAAGCTCGGCCCGCGGTAGCCCGCCTGCGCGAGATCGTCGGCGAGCTTCTGACCGCGCATGACGGTCGTGCCCCACCGCTCATCGTCGACTTCCTGCTCGGCCATCGCCAACGAGTCGAGTGCGATCAGCAGCGCGTAGCGGAGCACCGGCGTCGCCGGGAAATCGGCCGCGAGTCCGTCGAAGAGCTCGGCTGCTTCGCGCAGCACGTCGATCGCGTCCTCCTGGCGCGCTTCGTCGACGAGCAGCGAGCCGAGGTTGGTCAGCGCCTCGCCGCGGAATTGGCGCAGCTCGCGATGGCGTGGCGCCGCGCTGAGTTCCTCGGCGAGCGTCGCCGCAAGCGCTTCGTATTCGACGATCGCGTCGCCGATCCGACCGAGATTCCGCAGCGCCGCCGCGCGATGGCTGCGCAGGCTGTAGACGGGCTTGCGCGAGGCGTCGTCGCGGCGCGTGTCGACGCCAAGTTCGTGGGCGAGCGCCAGCGCGCGGTCGTAGGCGACGAGCGCCTCGACAAAGCGGTCGTTCAGCGATTGAAGGTCACCACTCAAGAGCAGCATGGTGACGGCATTGGCATCGAGCTGCGGATCGCGGCGGGGAAAGCGACGCGCCAACGACTCGAGCAGATCGGCGGCGCGTGCGAGGTCGCGCTCGACCTCGGCGTCGATGCGAGCGGCGCTCATCCGCGACGAGCCGCGGTCGCCGACCACCATCGCGAGCGTGCGCTGCCAATCGGCGTCGTCGCTGCTCGTGGCCTGCACTTCGTCGAGAAGCGCTTCGGCGCGACCGTAGGCACGTTCGCTCGCCTCGAGGTCGCCTTGTTCCTGGCAGCGCATCGCGAGCAACCGGAAGTGCTGCGCCACCTCGAGCCGCAGGGGCAGCTCGTCCGGCGAATCGGCCAGGAGTCCTTCGTAGATCGAAGAGGCGCGCTCGAGCAGATCGCGGCGCACCTGCTCGGAACGCGGCACCTGCTTCAGCAGATCGGCGCCGACCCGGCCGAGGAACTCGGTCACCGCGGTGCGAGCGTTCTGCGCCGCCCGCTGGGCGCGGGCGTTGGCCGCTTTGGTCGCCGCGAGTTCCGTCGTGAGGCGAGCGCCGGCTTCGGCGAGGTCGCGGCTGCGGCGATGTTCGAGGAAGCCCCACAGGGAGGGCGCGCCCAACGCGATGCAGGCGCCGAGCAGCGCTCCCACCGTCGCCGCCGGATGGCGCTGCGCGAAGCGGCGCGAGCGCAGGGCGATTCCCGGCGGCCGTGCGGCGATCGGCTGCCGTGCGAGCAGGTGGCGCAGGTCGGCGGCGAACGCCTCCGCGCTGCGGTAACGGCGCTCCCGATCACGTTCCATCGCCGTCAGGCAGACCGTCTCGACGTCGGTTGGGAGGCCGGGATGGAGCGCGCGCGGCGGCGCGAATTCGCCGGCCAGGATGCGCGCGCGCGTGAGTCCCGCGTCGCGTTCGAAGAACGCCTTGCGCAGCGTCAGCAGCTCGTAGAAGGTCACGCCCAGCGCGTAGACGTCGCTCGCCTCGCCGACGGCCTCCATGCCGTGGGAGATCTGCTCCGGCGAGAGGTAGGGCAGCGAGCCGAGTTCCGAGCCGTCGCGCGTGATGCGGCTCGTGCCGCTCGTCGACGCGAGGCCGAAGTCGACCAGCAGGAGCCGCCCGTCGGCCGCGAGCATGAGGTTCGACGGCTTCAAGTCGCGGTGCAGCACTCCGCGCGAATGGGCGTGCGCGACCGACTCGGCGGCGGCGAGCAGCAGGCGGGCGCAGCCATCGATCCACGAGAGCGTCGCGAGCTCGTCGAGGCGCACCGGAGCCGCCGCTTCGCGAGCGACCGCTTCGCTCGGTCGTGCCATGGCGGCGGTCAGTGCCGGCGCCCACGCCGATCCGTCGAGCCGACGCGGATCGCGGGCGGGCAGCTTCTCGAGCAGCGCACTGAGGCTCGCCCCCTCGATCCACTCCATCGCGAAGTAGGGGAGATCGCCCTCCTCGCCGACGAAGTAGATCGGAACGATGCCGGGGTGGCGCAGCTTGGCGATCGCCGCCACTTCGCGGTCGAAACGGGCGCGCGTCGACCCCGGTCCGTCGAACAGCAGCAGCTCGGGGCGGATCAGCTTGAGCGCGACGAGTCGCTGCAACGAGCGCTGCCGCGCGAGGTAGACCACGCCCATGCCGCCCGCGCCGAGCCGATCGAGCAGGTCGAAGTCGCCGAGCTGGTTCGGGATGGCGCGCGGCGTGCGCGACTTGGCGTGCAGCAATCCGTGGCGATCGAGCGTTTCGATGCGCTGGCGCAAGCTGGCGGCGAGTTCGGGATGAGCCGCGCACACCTGCTCGAGCGCGTTCAAGCCTTCCTCCTCGAAGCGCTCGATCACCTGCGCGACGAGCTCGCGCAGCGGCGTCGGTGGGGCAGGCGGCTCCATCGGCTCTCCGAAGCGATCAGCCGTCTTCGCGCGCCGACTCGTGCGGGAGCTCGTCGGAAGCGGGTTCGCGGTGGACCGCGGTCAACGCGCGCTCGACGCTGGCGGCGGGCGGATCCTCGACGATGCAGGCCGATCCCTCGCGCTCGACGAGGATCCAGCGGCTCTTGCCGGCCGCGCGCTTCTTGTCCGTGCGCAGGTAGGGCAGCAAGTCGGCCGAGGCGAATGGCGTCGCGATGGGCAGGCCGTAGCGTTCGAGCAGTTCGCTCACTTCGGCCGGCAAGGTCGGCGCGGCGACCCCGAGGTCGACGGCGAGGAAGGTGGCCGCGACCATGCCGATGGCGACCGCCTCGCCGTGGAGCAGGTTGCGGTAGCCGTCCGCTGCTTCGAGCGCGTGGCCGGTGGTGTGTCCGAAATTGAGCAGCGCGCGCTCGCCCGCTTCGCGCTCGTCCTTCTCGACCAGATCGATCTTCAGTTCGGCGCAGCGTTGCACCAGCGCGTCGACCAGTTCCGGGCGCGCGCGCAGCGTCTCGAGGTCGCCCGCCTCGCGCAGCTTCGCCAGCAGGTCGGGCGCGCGCAGGTAGCCGTACTTGATCACCTCGGCGAGGCCGGAGCGGTACTCGCGATCGGGCAACGTGGCGAGCAGGTCGGGGTCGATCACGACGAGCGCCGGCTGATGGAAGGCGCCGACCAGGTTCTTGCCGAGCGGCCGGTTGATGCCGGTCTTGCCGCCGATCGCCGCGTCGACCTGGCCCACCAGGGAAGTCGGCACCTGCACGATCGGCAGTCCGCGCAGCAGCGTCGCCGCCGCGAAGCCGGCGAGGTCGCCGACCACGCCGCCACCGAGCGCGACGATCACGCTGTCGCGCTCGATGCCGAAGGTCAGCAGTCGATCCCACAGGTTGCCGAGGATCTTGAGCGACTTGCTCTCCTCGCCGGGTGGGAGCAGGACCGCGTGGGTCACGAAGCCCGCCTGCTTCAGCGCCGCCTCCGCCGACTTCAGCCAGAACGGGGCGACGTTGCGGTCCGAGACGATCGCGACTTTTCGCGGCGACGGCAGCAGTTCGGCGAGCCAGCGGCCGAGGTGGGCCAGCGCGCCGCGCTCGCCACGGAGGCGGCAGGCAGCGGCGTGAGTCGTCTTCAGCGAGCGGTCGAGCATCGGCGGGAGGTTACCCGCTCGTCGAGCGCTCGGCGCTGCCCGCCGCCGTTCCCGCGCGACGACGGGTGCGCCGCTGTTCCTGGGCGACCCGCAACTCCGCGGCGGCGTTGCGATCGCGCATCGCCATCCACAGCAGCCCGAGCAGGATCGGCGCGGAGAGGGCGACCAGTCCCCAGGAGAAGGTCGACTTCAGTTCATCGGTGCCGATGCGAAACGGCACGAAGCGCTTCACCACCACCAGCGGGCAGGTGACGGTCTGCCGGTTCATCGCCTGGTAGGTGTAGAGCTTGAGGAAGACGCCTTCGACGATGACGGTCGCCTGGCCGCTGACCCATTCGGGCGGGCGCTCGGTCGAGATCAGGTAGGTGAACTTCGGCCCGTTGTGCACCAGCAGGCTGTGCCAGACCATCGGCAGGTCGAGCGGGTTCTCGTCGTCCTTGAACCACGGGCGTTGTTCGGCGCTGACGCTGCCGAGCAGCCGCACCGGCGATCCGCGGTACTGCTCGGGATCCTGCTGCAGCGCCTGATTGGTGAGGTAGCGAGCGTCGACGTCGCTGATGGTGTCCTCTTCGGCGGCGGCCGCCAGCGCGTCCGCGTCGATCTGCTGCACGTAGGAGAGGACGTGCCAGAGCGGCTCTTCGGGGATCTCGAGGCGATCCTCGATCGAGTAGTCGCGCACGGTCTGCAGGATCGAGCGCGAGAGTTCGTGGACGGGCGGCATGCGCAGGAACGACTTCACCACGCGCTTGCCGATCAGGTGCAGCGTCGGGTCGATCAGCTGCGCCGGGTCCGCCGGATCGAAGAGCGCCAGCTTCTTGAAGAAGAAGCCCTCGATCTTGATCACCTCGCCGGGCGCGATCGCGTCGGGCGGCTCGAGCAGGGAGAACGACCAGGCGCGACCGAGATCGTCGGTGGCGACGCCGCGCCAGTAGCGGAAGGTTGATTCGGTCCCGGCGCCGGTGTCGTCGCGCAGCGGCACCTTCTCCTCGGTGGCGAAGTTGAAGCGCGCCTTCGCGATCACCGGTTTGCCGCGCCAGGCGTCCGGCTGATCGAGGATCTGCTGATAGAGCGCGTCGTCGGCGTAGGGCGCCTTCATCCGGCGGAAGTCGCCGGCGACGAGCTTGCCTGCTTCGAGCAGCACGTGGAGGAAGGGCTCGGGCTCGCGAACGATGCGTTGCGCCTCGGTCGAGTCGGTGACCTCCTTCAGCAGGTCGAAGTCGATTCGCGTCGCTGGCGGCGCGTTCTCCGATTCGAGCGGCGCGACGCTGGTGTCGATGGGCGTGCTTTGCGCGGGCGGCTTGTCGGTGACGCGAAGGTAGGTGAACAGGCCGAGCACCACGGCGAAGAGGAACGTCATGACGACGAGTTGCGACTTCGGCGAACGCGGAGGGCCACGTCGGGAGAAGGGAAGCGACGGTGGAATCAGTGCCACGGGGTTCTCATCCAGTCGAGCCGGTGGAAGCAGCGTGCGAAACGGAGGAGCCGGCGCGCTGGTTCGCGATTCTGGGACGGCACCCCCCTGAGGGGAAGGGTGCTGACGAGCGTTAGGCTGCCGCCGATGGCTCCCGGACCCAGGATCGTGACCGCTCCGAGCTGGTGGAAGGCCTTGCGCCTGCCGCTGCGCGATGCGGCGTCGATCGAGCAGCTGGCACGTACGCTCCCCAATCTCGAACGCGATCCCCGTTTTCGCCGCGGCGAGGTGCTCTTGTCGCTGGAGCGGACGGCGGCACTGGTGACGGCGCTCGACGATCCGCTGCGTGGCGTGCCGGTGATCCATGTGGCCGGTTCGAAAGGCAAAGGGTCGGTCTGCCTGCTGGCGACAGCGCTGCTGCGAGCCCATGGCGTGAGCGTCGGCACCTACACCTCGCCGCACGTCGAGCGCTGGAACGAGCGGATCGCCGTCGACGGCCGCCCGCTCGCGACCGCGGGGCTGGGACGCTGCCTCGAAGCGGTGCTGCGTGCCGCGCGCCGCGCCCGCCTCGGCGCGCCCACGCTCTTCGAAGCGCTCACGGTGGCCGCCTTCGTCGCGTTTCGCCGCGCGCGCGTCGACGTCGCCGTGGTGGAGGTCGGCATCGGCGGGCTGCGCGACGCCACCAACGTCGTGGCGAGCGCCGTCGCCGTCGTCACCTCGATCGAGCGCGAGCACGTGGCGATCCTCGGCAAGACGCTCGCGGCGATCGCGGCGCAGAAGGCGGGCATCTTCAAGCGCGGGGCGAGCGCGCTGTCGGGCGTGTCGGCGCATCGAGGGGAGGCGGCCGTGATCCGGCGGGTCGCGCGCGCTCAGGCGTCGCCGCTGCTCGAATGGGGGCGCGCGCTGGCGCTGCGCTGCCGTGCCGGCCGCATGACGATCCGAATCGGGCGACGTACCTTCACCGATCTGCCCGCGCCGTCCGGCGGCCGCTACGCCGCGCGCAATGCCGCTCTGGCGCTGGCGGCAGTGGTGGAGCTTGGCCGCCGCCGTCCGGAACTCGAACTCGTCGTCGACGAGGAGCGCATTGCCGCAGCCTTCGAAACCGTCCACCTCCCCGGCCGGCTCGAGGTGGTTGCCGAGCGGCCGCGCACCTGGCGCGACGGGGCGCACACGCCAAAGTCGCTGCGCGCGGTCGTCCTCGACGTCGCGGCATTGTCGGGCCGCCGTCCCGTGGTGCTGTTCGCCTTGAAGCGCGACAAACCGCTCGCCGCCTGCCTGCGCGCGCTGGCCGCCGCGTGCGGCCCGGTCGTTGCGACCGTCGTTCCCGATGGCACCGGCTTCGACCCGAAAGAAATCGTGGCAGTCGCTCGCTCGCTTGGGATCATGGCGCGCCCCGTGCGCTCCCCGGCGGCGGGGTGGGCGTTGGCGCGGCGCTGCGCCGGGAAGCATGGCGCCCTGCTCGTCACCGGTTCGTACTGGCTGGCGGGGGCGATGCCGCCGCGGCCGCGCGGGGCGACCTGAGCAGGACGCCATGGACCTTTCGATCGTCAACCACCTGTTCGTCACGGCGCGCTTCGTCGTGAAAGGCAACGCGCGCACTGGCGATCTGCGCCTCTCGAGTTTCCTGAACGCCGCCCGGCGGCCATGGTTGCCCATCGACAACGTCACCTTCGGCGACCTGCACACCGGCGAGAAGATCGCCGCTCGGCGCGCGATGGTGCGCCTCTCCGATGTCCTCTTCGCCCACGAGTTCCTCGACCTCGCGGGCGATCCGATTCGCAAGCGGCTGGCGCAGGGACAGACGCCCGACTTCCGCATGGTGAGCGCCTATTTCCGGCCGCCGTCGCGGCTCGAGATGGTGGGGCGCGTGCGTCGCGAATCGCTCGACCCGGCCGGCAGCGACGAGTTCTTCGTCGTCGTCGAGCCGCTGCTGCGAGGCATCGCCGAAGAGCAGAAGAGCGAGCTCGAAGCGTTCAAGAACCTGCCCTACGCCATCGTCCAACGCAGCCAGTTGCACGGTTACTTCGAATATGAATGAACGCGCTCGTCCGGTTCCGTCGGCGCCCGATCGGGCCAGCTTCGATTCGGCCAGCATCGATCCGGCCAGCATCGTTGCGCTGCTCTTCTTCGCGTCGGGCGCCGCCAGCCTGCTGCTCGAGATCGCCGCGGTGCGCGCCTTCCTCGAGTTGTTCGGGTCGGCCGCGGCATCGCTTGGCGCGGTGGGCGGCGCCTTCCTCGTCTGCCTCGCGCTCGGCGCCTGGCTGGTGGGCGCTCGCGCCGATCGCGTGAAGTCGCCGCTGCGCGCCTACGCCTGGCTCGAAGCGGTCGCGGCGCTCGGTGGTTTCGCTGCCTCCTGGGTGTTGCATCGACTTGACGGCGTCGCCGACGGCTTCGCGCGCGCCGAAGTGGCCGGCGACGCGCGTCCCGGCCTGCGACTCCTCCTGTGCGTTGTCTTGCTGGTGGTGCCTGTCGGCGCGCTCGGCGCGACGCTGCCCTTCCTCGCTCGGTTGCGCGCGGCGACGCGGGCGCGCGGCCTCGCGGCGGGTGGATTGCAAGTCGCCAGCACGCTCGGCGCCATGGCGGGCGCCCTGCTCGCCACGCTGGTGACGCTGCGCACGCTCGGCATCCAGGCGACCTGGTTGCTGGGGTCGAGCCTCAACCTGCTGGTGGCACTGGTCGCCTTCTGGCTCGCGCGACAGGAGACGCCGCCGGAAGAACTGCCGGAAGAGCTGCCGGAAGAGCCGCGCGCCAGCGTCAACGAAAGCGCGGCTGCTACGGGTGACTCGACCCCGGCGCTTCCGCTGCCGTTCCTGGTGGGCGCGGCGCTGCTGAATGGCTTTGGCGTGTTGGCGCTCGAGCTGCTGCTGTTTCGCGGCCTGGCCCAGACCGCGCGCGGCAGCCAGGATTCGCTGGGCGTGTTGCTCGCGGCGTGGCTTGGCGCGAGCGCGCTCGGCACCGCGCTTGGCACCGCGCTGTCGCGACGACGTGCCGCCGGCGGTTACCTGATCGGCCATGCGGCCGCCGTCATCGCACCGCTGCTGGCGTTGCTGCTGCTGCGCGTGATGGCCCATTCCGACCTGCTCTCCTTCTGGCGTTTCGGCGAGAGCGCGGTGACGTGGAATGGCCGCCTGCTGCACGAGTGCCTCGGTGCGCTGCTGATCGCGGGGCCGGCCGCGTTCGCCACGGCGATCGCTTTCCCGTGCGCGTGCGAGCTGCTGCCACGCGCGGCTTCCCGTTTCGGTCGCTCCGTCGCGCTGCTTTCCGGCGCGTGGGCGGCGGGCGCTGGGATCGCGGGCGCGTTCGTGCCCAGCGTGTTGCTGCCGACCTTCGGGATGAAAGCACTGCTCTTTGCGCTCGCGCTCCTGCCGCTGTCGGTGGTGCTGCTGCTCGCGTGCGTGCGAAACGGCCGCGCGCTGCTGATCGGCCGTGCGCGCTGGCTGATGGCGACGGTCGCGGTGGCGGCGCTGCTCGCCTTCGCGCCGTTGCTCGGTCGCTCCTCGTTCTCCGAGCCGCTGCTCTTCGTGCAGCGCGTGGTGGGCGAGCGCGGCGGCTTCGTCGTCCACTACGTCGAGGACAGCGCGGCCAACGTCGCCGTGATCGTCCATCCTGACGGCGAGAAGGTGCTGGCGGTGAACGATCAGCTCGCGCTCGGTGGCAGCGGCGAGTCGCGCGTCGAGTCGATGCAGGGCTACCTGCCGGCGCTGCTCCATCCCGATCCCAAGCGCGCGCTGGCGATCGGGGTCGGGGCGGGAGTGACCGTCGCTGCCTTGCGCGACGTCGGCTGCCAGGAGATCGACGCGGTCGAACTGCTGCCGTCGGTCCTCACGGCGTTGCCCTTCTTCGCGGCAGAGAATGGCCAGATCCAGCGTGATCCGCGCGTGCACCTGCATGCCGGCGACGGCCGCAGCTTCGTGCGCGCTGCGGCGCCGGGCAGCTACGACCTGGTGGTCGGCGACCTCTTCTTCCCGTGGGAGACGGGCACAGGCGAGCTCTACTCGCGCGAGCACTTCGAGCGGGTGAAGGGACTGCTCGCCGAAGGCGGGCTCTTCTGCCAGTGGCTGCCGGCCCATCAGCTGCGTTGGGAGGAGATCGGCGCGATCGGCCGCACCTTCTGCGAGGTCTTCGATGGCGCGACGCTGTGGCTCGCGCGGCCCGAGTTCGGCCTGCCGGTGCTCGGCCTCGTGGCCGGGCGCGAGCGGCTCGAGATCGACGTCGTCAAGCTCGAGGCGCGGTTGGCAGGCCATCGGCTGTTGCCGGAGCTCACCAAGCTCGGGATCGCCGACGTGCGTGACTTCCTCGCGCTCTACGTCGCCGACGAGTGGTTCTTCCGCGAGAAGTTCGACGCGACCGGGATCGTCACCGCCGACGCGCCGCGCGTCGAGTTCGACGCCTCGCGTCGTGTCGAGTCCGATGCCGTGGTCGCGCTCCACAACCGCCTGCGCCTCTTCGATCTGAAGGAAGACATCGTCAGCCGCATGACGCAGAGCGCGGTCGACAAGAAGCGCCTGGTCGAGTTGAAGCGCGAGCTCGCCGGCGCGTCGCGCAGCATGTGGCAGCTCTACGAAGCGGAGACGAACCTCCTGCTGGCGCAGGCGAATCGAGCGCTGCCGAAGAGCCAGCAAGGCAACGATCCCGACGCCCTCGAGGTGAACGCGTTCCAACTCGCCGGTGCGGTGCTGCGCGAGCGGCCCGACTACGTGCCGGCGCAGGAGACGCTGGTGCAGTTGCTGCTGGCGCAGATGCGCCTGGGGCACTACGACCGCGTCGCGCAGGGCACCAAGGCGCTCGAGAGCGAGGCGGCGATCGGCCCGCGCGCCCGCTTCTCGAACCTGCGCGGCATGGCCTTCCTGCTCGGCGTCTGCGACGAGGGGCATGTGAAGCCCGAGCAGGAGTCGCAGGCGCTGAACTACGCCGCCATCGAGTTGCGCCGCGCGCTCGAGCTCGATCCCAAGCTGGTCGAGGCGCAGGTGAACCTCGGGATCGCGCTGTTCCTCTCCGGCTCGAAGGCCGGTTGGGACGAAGCACGTGCCGTGCTCGGCCTGGCGCGCGAGTCGATCGTGGCGCCCGACCGGCCCGATCGCCACGGACTGCCGCCGAGCGCGGAGGCGATCTTCGCCTTCCTCACCGGCAAGCCCGACGAAGCGCAGGAGTGGTTGGCCAAGGCGGCGCGGCAACCGTGGACGCCGAAGATCGCACGCCGCATGGAAGCGGGAAGCGACCGCGAATGAGTCTCCCTTTTGGCCTCCCCTTCGCTCTCGATGCCACTTCCCTTTCGTTCATCGCGGCCGCGACTGGAGTCGGCTTCGTCCACACGTTGGCCGGACCCGATCACTACCTCCCCTTCATCGCGATGGCGAAGGCGGGGCACTGGTCGCGCAAGAAGACGATGGTGGTGACGTTGCTGTGCGGGCTCGGTCACGTGACGAGTTCGCTCCTCCTGGCCGCGTTGGGCGCGCTGCTCTTCACCTCGTTCGAGCGAGCGGCCGGCGCCGTCGATGCGTTCGCCGACGTGCGGGCGAAGGTGGCGACGTGGGCGCTGATCGTCTTCGGGACGCTCTACGCCGTGTGGGGACTGAAGCGCGCGTTCCGTGGCTCGACCCACACACACGTCCACGCCCACGCCGACGGCACCGTGCACGGCCACGGCCACGGCCACGACGGGGCCCATCTGCACCCGCACGTTGCGCCCGCCGCCGCGAGACCTAGGAGCGCGTCCGAGTATTTCGAGCCGGCTTCGCCCGGCTGCGCCGACCGATCGCAGCGTCGGAGCTCCTCATCGACTTCCCTCGAAGTCGATGTCGTCGCTCCTCCTCGCGCTCGGCCAGCTCGCTCGGGCTCGGGCCTGGCCCGAATCCTCGGACGCGCTCCCAGCTTCACGCCGTGGATCCTCTTCACGATCTTCGTCTTCGGCCCCTGCGAGCCGCTGCTGCCGCTGGTGTTGGCGCCGCAAGTCGCCGGTCAGCGCGGTCTGTGGCTGCTGGTGGTCCTCTCCTTCACCCTCGCCACGCTCACCGCGATGACGGCCGTCGTCCTCGTCGCGCTGCGTTCCACCGAACTGCTCCCGACCGCCTGGAGCGCTCGACTCGCGAGGTTCCAACACGCGCTCGCCGGCTCGATGATCGCCGCGTGCGGCGTGGCGATGCATTTCGGGATGTGAGGGCGGGGCGCGTCACCGCGTGAAGATCGGGCTCGACCACGCGGCGTGGCCGTCCTCCTGGATCAGGCGCAGGTAGACGGCGTCGCCGGCGCGGCGGTCGGGGTCGCGCCAGTCGAGGCTCTTCTCGAAGGCGCCTTCGCCGGCGATGGACGCGACGGTCGCGCCGTTCTTGACGATCTCCAAGCTCTTGATGGGCGCTGTGGCGATCACGAGGCCGAGGTAGGGCGGCGCGCTGGTGGTGGTCGCGCTGGCGCCGTCGGCGCTGGTGCGCGCGGCGTCGCTGGCGCTCGGAGCGGGCAGGACGGCGCCCATGCGCGCGCTGCCGAGGCGAAACCAGAGCAGGATGCGCGGGCCGCTGGTGGCGTAGCAGGTGCGCTCGTGCAGCGCGACGGCGATCGCGTCGCGCGTGTTGGCGGTGGCGAGGATCGCGGTCAGCCCGCCGCACGGTTGCCCGAGGTGAGCGAGGCCGGGGTGGCCGTTGTGCGAATCGCCGGAGCCGAGGAATCCGAGCGTGTAGCCGCGCGCCAGCGCATCGCGCACGAAGTGGCCGCGGCGCGGCGCGTAGATGGACCGGGGGCCGCGCGGCTCCTCGCTGCTGCCGTGGACCGAGACGATCTCCACGAGCGGCTCAAAGTCGGGATCGGGAGCGATCGTCCAATCGGTGGGGACCGGGCCACCGCCCGAATGGTGGGGGACGGTGATCGCTTTGGCGTTTCGCTCGCGCAACGTCTGCCACAGACCCTGCGGCGTGTCGCTGCCCGCTTCGAGGCTCGAGATCATCTGCGGCGCGTCGTCGAACCACAGCACGTGACGGTGGCCGTAGAGCCAGTGGGTCCACTCGAGGCCATGCAGCGTGGTGAAGCGGCCCGGATCGTCGGCGGCGCGCGTCGCCGCCTGGATGCGCGCGAAGAGCGACGGCTCCTGGTCGAGCTTGCGCATGCCCCAATGGTCGTGATCGGTCAACACGGCGACGTCGAGCGCGGCGACGTGGCGCGCGTAGTCGTAGTACTCCTCGGGCGTCGCGGTGCCGTCGGAGAGCTGCGAGTGGCCGTGCAGGTCGGCCCACAGAAGCGTGCGCGCCGTCTTGCCGACCAGCAGCGGGTTGCTCGCCTTCTCGAGCCCTTCGACGGTGGCGACGACGAAGCGGATGCCAGCTTCGAGCGCCTTGGCGCGCACACGAGCGCGGCCGCGCTGCGCCGAACCGAAGGCGACCTTGGCGGGCAGTTCGAGGCCGGCGCCGGTCAGCGTCACTTCGCCGATGAAGTCGGGCGCGGCGTTGGCCACCGCATCGAGGAAAGCGAGCGTCACGTCGAATTCGGCGCCCACCGCGACTTCGGAGGGCACCGTCACCAGCAGATCGGTTGGCGGGCCGGCAGCGATGGAGACGGTCGGGTCGCGGTCGATCAGCTTGCGCGTGCCATCGCCATCGCCATCGACCCAGAAGTAGAACGCCTCCTCCGACTCGGCGAAGCGATCGACGTTGGCTTGCTCCGGTCCGGCGCCGTAGTCGATCGTGAGCGTTGCGCCCGCCGTCAGCGCTGCATCGGCGATCCGCACGCGCAGGCATTGCGGCGCCACCGTCTCGGCCACCAGCTTCACCATCGGATCGGAGCAGGACAGACGCGTGAAGCCGGCGGCGAGCGGGCTTTCGATCTGTGGCGTCGTCCAGCCCCAGAAGGGCGAGATCTGCAGGAAGAGCGCGCCGCCGACCGCGACGCCGAGTTCGCCGGCGGTGTACTCGAGCAGGTAGCGCCCCTTCTGCCCCGCCACCGCCGCGCTGCCTTCGACGACGCGCGCGTGGCCGCCGCCATCGGCCGCGCCGTAGCGACCGTTCTTGTCGGCGAGCATCTGCAGGTGCTGCTCGACCATCGCGCCTTCGGGGTACTGCGGCGGCGCCTCCTGCTGCGAGCGCGCGCCGAAGACAGCGACGCTCACCAGCAGTGCCAGCGGTGGCAGCAGCGCTGCGCTTGACCTCATCGCAGCGGCCCGCCTCATCGCGGCGACTGCCGACGGATCACGACCGTCTTCCACTCGCTCATTGCTTCGCAGGCGTAGCGCGGTCCTTCGCGGCCCATGCCGCTCTCCTTCATGCCGCCGTAGGGCATCTGATCGACGCGGAAGCTCGGCACATCGTTGATGATGACGCCGCCCGCTTCGAGGCGCTCCGCGGCCGCTAGCGCGCGGTCGAGGTCGCGGGTGAAGAACGCCGCTTGCAGGCCGTAGCGCGTGCGGTTCGCCGCGGCGATCGCCGCCTCGAAGCTGCCGACGGCGGCGATGCCGACGACCGGCCCGAACGCCTCCTCGCGCGCGAACTCCATCGAATCGTCGAGCGCGTCGAAGACGGTGGGCAGCCAGGTCGCGCGACCTTGGCGCGAACCGCCGGTCGCGATGCGAGCGCCGCGCGCGCGCGCCTGCTCGACGAGGCCGCCGACCCGCACGACGTCGCGCTCGCGGATGAGGCTGGTCACTTCGCTGCGAAGATCGAGGGGCGGCCCGATCTTGAGCGCCTGAGCGCGCGCGGCAAGCGCCTCGGTGATCTGCGCGGCGACGGCGGGCGTCGTTGCGTAGATGCGTTGCAAGTGGATGCACGCCTGGCCCGAGTGAGCGAAGCCGCCAACTACCAGGCGATCGAGCGCTTCCTGCCAATCGGCGCCGTCGTCGATGATCACCGGCGCATTCCCGCCGAGTTCGAGCGTGACCGGCTTCAGGCCCGCGATGGCGCGCAGGCGCAAGCCGACCGCGCGCGAACCGGTGAAGGAGAGCATCGCCACGTCGCGATGCTGCGCGAGCGGCTCGCCGATCTCGGCCCCGTCGCCGGGCACCACGTTCACGACGCCGGGTGGGCAGCCCGCGTCCTGCAGCGCTTGCGCCAACAGGAAGGCGGAGCAGGGGGTCTCTTCGGCGGGCTTCACCACCACCGTGTTGCCGGCGGCGAGCGCGGGGCCGACTTTGTGCGCGACGAGGTTCAGCGGGAAGTTGAACGGCGTGATGCAGCCGATCACGCCACGCGGGACGCGCAACGTGAAGCCGCTGCGCCCTTTGCCTCCCGGATGGGCGTCGAGCGGGAGTGTCTCGCCGTGCAGCCGTCGCGCCTCCTCGGCGGAGAACTCGAGCGTCTGCACCGCCCGCTCGACTTCGCCTTGCGCCTCGCGCAGCGGCTTGCCGCTCTCGAGCGCGATGGTCTGCGCGAACAGAGGCTGGTTCGCCTCGATGCGCGCCGCGGCACCGCGCAGGATCTTGCTGCGCTCCCATGCGGTCAACGCGGCGGCGAGCGGCCGCGCGGCGACGGCGGCCGCGATGGCGAGTTCGAGCTCGGCGAGCGTGGCGCGCGCGACGGTCGCGAAGGGGACGCCGTCGTAGGGGGTCACCACTTCGACGTGGCGGCTGGCCGGCACGAAGCGCCCGCCGATCCAGAGTTCGAAGCGCGACGGTCGGTCCATGGTCAGCTCGCCGGTGGAAGCAGGATCTCGAACGTCGTGCGGCGGTCGGGCGCCGAGCGGACGCGCAGCCGCCCGCCATGCGCCTCGATGTGCTTCTTGGTGATGGGGAGGCCTAGTCCGGTGCCGTGCGACTTCGTGGTGAAGAAGGGGTCGAAGATCTTGCGGCGCACGTCGCGGGCGATCCCGGGGCCGTTGTCGGTGACGGTGATGGCGACCCCTTTGGGGCCCGACTTGAGCGCGACCGTCAGCGTGGCGTCGACGCGGCCGTGGAGCGCGTGCGCGGCGTTCTGCACCAGGTTGAACAGGGAGTCCTCGATCATGCTCGGGTCGGCGGCGACGACGAGCTCGTCGGGGAAGTAGCGGCGCACCACCACGCCATCGAGCTCGCTGGCCGCGATCAGGTTCGCGAGCACCTTCTCCAGCATGCGCACGAGGTCGATGCGCTGGCGCGACAGCGGGCGATGGCGCGCGAAGGTGAGCAGGTCGTCGAGCACGACGTCGACGCGGCGGATCTCGTGCTGCACCTCGGTGCAGAGCGCCTGGCGCGGATGGCCGCTCTCGAAGTCGCCGGCCAGCAGCGTGATGGCGTTGTGGATGCCGGTCAGCGGGTTGCGGATCTCATGCGCGATGCGCGCCGCCGCCTCGCCGATCGCCGCCAGGGTGCGCGCGCGCACCAGCTCGTCCTCCAGCTCCTTGCGCGCGGTGATGTCGCGCAGGATCGCGGTGGCGCCGAGCGGCCGCCCCTGCAGATCGAGCTGGTGCATGCGGGTGAGTGCGACGTGGATCTCGCGGCCATCCTTGGTCAGGCGGCGCGTCTCCCAATCGCGCAGGAAACCGTCCGGTTCGGTCGCCTCCTGCAGGCGCGCGACTTCGCCGGCGCGCTTCAGCTCCTCGGGCAGCAGGAACTCGAAGTGGCGACCGATCACTTCGTCGGCGGTGAAGCCGAGCAGCAGCTCGGCCCCCTGGTTCCAGCTCGTGATGCAGCCGTCGCGGTCGATGGTCAGCACCGCGTCGCGCGTGATCTCCTGCATGATCTGCACGAGCAGCTCGCGCCCGAGCTGATCGAGCGGGTCGGTGCGGCGCGGACGGTGGAGGTGGTCGGGGGCAGCCATCCCGTGATCCCGAAGAGCGGCGGAAGGACGACGCCAGAGGATAGGCTGCGCGCTCCCGCTCCCGGAACCTCTGCATGAGCCACCCGTCCCGCCACCGCCGCATCCTTGTCGTCGACGACGAGAAGCTGATTCGCTGGACGCTCCGTGAGCGGCTGGAGAAAGAGGGCTACAGCGTCGCCGAGGCGGACACCGGCGCCTCCGCCATCGAGCAGCTCCACAAGGAGGAGTTCGACCTCCTCCTGCTCGACTTCAAGCTCCCCGACACGGACGGCCTCGAAATCCTGCGCCACGCGAAAGAGCGCCGCCCCGCCCCGGCAGTGATCTTGATGACCGCGTTCGCGAGCGTGCAGAACGCCGTCGAGGCGATGCGGCTTGGCGCCTACGACTACGTGAAGAAGCCGTTCAACCTCGACGAGCTGATCCTCGGCTGCGAGCGGGCACTCGAGACGGTGCTGCTGCGCGCGGAGGTGTCGCGATACCACTCCCTCGACCGGGCGCGCTTCTCGGTGCAGAACCTGATCGGCAGCTCGCCGCAGACGCTGCAGATCCGGACGCTCGTGCAGCGCGTGGCGAAGAGCGGCGCGCGGACCATCCTGATCACCGGCGAGACCGGCACCGGCAAGGGGCTCGTCGCACGCGCCATCCATTTCGAGAGCGACCAGGCCGGCACGCCGTTCCTGAACGTCACCTGCACGGCGCTTCCCGAAACGCTGCTGGAGAGTGAACTCTTCGGCCACGAGCGCGGCGCCTTCACCGACGCGCGCGCGATGAAGAAGGGGCTCTTCGAGCTCGCCGACAGCGGCACGGTCTTCCTCGACGAGATCGGCGACATGCCGCTGTCGCTGCAAGGCAAGCTGTTGCGCTTCCTCGAGGACAAGACCTTCCGGCGGCTCGGTGGCGTGCGCGACATCTCGGTCGACGTGCGCATCGTCGCCGCGACCAACCGCGAGCTGAAGCAGGCGGTGAAGGAAGGGCGTTTCAGGAACGACCTCTACTACCGCCTGAACGTCATCCCGATCCCGATCCCGCCGCTCGCACAGCGCAAGGGCGACGTCATGGAGCTCGCCCGCCACTTCGTCGCCACCTACGCCGAGGAGTTCAAGAAGGTGGTGAAGGGGTTCGATGCGGAGGCGGAGAAGGCGCTGATCGCCTATCCGTGGCCCGGCAACATCCGCGAACTGAAGAACACCATCGAGCGCGCCATCCTGCTCACGGACAGCGACGTGCTGACGCTCGAAGACCTTCCTTTCGAGATCCGCGACGGCGCCGCGTCGAGCGCGGCTCGACCCGCGACCTTCACCTTGCCGAAAGAGGGCGTCGACCTCGATGAGGTGCACAAGGACCTGTTGCTGCAGGCGCTCGATCGCGCCCGCTTCAACAAGACCGCTGCTGGAAAGCTGCTCGGCCTGAATCGCGATCAGGTCCGCTACTGGATGCGCAAGTACGGCATCCCGGAGAAGGTCGCCGTCGACGGGTGAGTCGCGAAGACGAGCGGACCGGATGGCGAATGGAGAGCGCTGACGCATGGCCGAACACCTGAACGTCGCGCTCCTGTGGCACTTCCATCAGCCGGACTACGTGCACCCCGACGAGGGAGCCGCGGTGCTGCCGTGGGTGCGCATGCATGGCGTGCGCGGCTACTCCGACATGCTGGCGGCGCTGGAAGCGGAGCCGGCGGCGCGCGTGACGCTGAACGTCACGCCGGTCCTGCTGGCGCAGCTCGAACGCTGCGTGGCGACGTGGGGCGGGCCGGGCGAGGATCGGCTGCTGTCGCTGTGCCGGCGCCTGCCGACGGCGCTGCACGACGGCGAGCGGGTGGGGCTCGCGGCGCTGCTCTTCAGCGCGAACCGCCAGCACATGGTCACGCCGCTGCCGCGCTACCTCGAACTGCTGCAGCGCTGCGAGCCGGCGCTGAAGGGCGAGGGGCGACTGCTCCTCTCCGACACCGACCTGCTGGACCTTGCGGTGCTGTTCCACCTGGCGTGGAGCGGCTTTCGGCTGCGCCGCCGTCCCGAGATCGTCGCGCTGATGCAGAAGGGCCGCGGCTTCGATCACGCCGACCTCGAAACGCTCCTGGCGTTGCATCGCGAGGAGATCGCGTCGCTGCTGCCGCGGCTGCGCCTGCTGGCGAAGAGCGGGCAGGTCGAGCTGTCGACGACGCCCGACCAGCACCCGATCCTGCCGCTGCTGTGTCGGCTCGATTCGCATGAGTTTCCGCAGTCGGGCGGCCTCGACGCCCCGTTCACCTTCGAGCAGCCGCTCGACGCGGCGGACCACGTCGGGCGCGCCGTCGCGAGCTTCGAAGCGCGATTCGGCGCGCCGCCACGCGGCATGTGGCCGGCCGAAGGGGCGATCTCGGAAGCGGCGTTGCGCGAGCTGGCGCGCGCGAAGTTGGCGTGGGCGGCGTCCGACGAAGCGCTCCTCTTCGGTTCGTTGACGGGCGCGTCGGCGGGACGCGACGAGCTCTACCGCCCGCACCGCTTCGCAACGCCGGAAGGGGACCTCGCGCTCTTCTTCCGCGACCACGAGCTTTCCGACCGCATCGGCTTCCAGTACCAGAGCTGGCCGGCCGACTCCGCGGCGAACGATCTGACGCGTCGCCTCGACGAGGTCCGCGGCAGCGTCGCTCACGAGGAGCCGGTCGCCGCGCTGATCCTCGACGGCGAAAATCCGTGGGAGAGCTACCCGGGCGCGGGCGAGCCATTCCTGACCGCGCTCTACCGCGAGCTCTCGCGCCATCCGCGTCTGCGCATGGTCACGATGAGCGAGGCGTTGGCGCGTGCCGACGCGGTGCGCGGCGTCGGTCGCCTGACGCGGGTCGCGAAGGGATCGTGGATCGGCGGCAACCTCGACACCTGGGCCGGTCAGCGCGAGAAGCTCGATGGCTGGCGCCTGCTGGCGCAGGCGCGCGAGCTCTACGCCGGCCAGCCGCTCGCGTCCCTGCCGGCGCCGGTCGCGGCGTCGCTGCGTGCGCTCGAAGGCAGCGACTGGTACTGGTGGTTCGGCGACGACCACTTCACGGCGCAGCGCGACCTCTTCGAAGGGCTGTTCCACGCGCACTTGCGGGTCGTCTTCCGTGCCGCCGGACGCGAGGCGCCGCCGCTGCCGCCGCCCGACGCGCGGCGCGAGGACCTGCGACCGGCGCGCGATCCGTTGGAGACGGTGCGGCCGCGTGGCGGGCCCGAGGACCTCTTCGAGTGGCAGTCGGCCGGTTGGTTCGAGCTGCAGGCGTCGGGCGGCTCGATGACGCGCGCGCGGCGAGTGGCGCGCCGACTCCTGTTCGGCTTCGAGAAAGGCGTGATTCACATCGCGGTCGAACGCGAGGCGCCGCTGGCGAAGGGGCGCATCTTCTTCGTCGAGCCGCAGACCCGCGGCTTCGACAGCGTGCTCGACTCGCCGAGCTGGCAGTTGCCGTGGCTGCGCTTCGAGATCGCGCTGCAGGACCTCGGCGCGACCGAAGGTTCCACGCTGCGTTTCCGCGTCGAGTTCGAGACCGAGGATGGCGAGGTGCTGCACTGGCCGGGCGGGCGTCTGGCGCGGCTGCGCGTCGCCGACCGCGAATTCGAGGCGGCGCGTTGGTACGTTTGACCGTGCGTTCGGGTCGACAGGGGAGCGGGTGATGGCGGAGGCGATGCGCCTCGTCCTGGCGCTTCATTGCCACCAGCCGATCGGCAACTTCGGCTGGGTGATCGAGAAGGCGACGGCCGGTTCCTATCGGCCGCTGCTGGAGGCGCTCGCGCGCCACCCGAAGGTCCCCTTCGTCCTCCACGTCTCGGGCCCGCTGCTCGAGTGGTGGGAGGTGCACGCGCGCGACCTCGTCGCGCTGGTCGCCGCCGCCGTGAAGCGCGGACAGGTCGAACTCATGGCCTCGGGGCTCTACGAGCCGATCCTGCCGGCGATCCCGCGCCGCGATCGCATCGACCAGGTGCGTCTCCATCGCGAATGGCTGAAGAGCAGCTTCGGTGCCGAGGTGAACAGCCTCTGGCTCACCGAGCGCGTCTGGGAGCCGACGCTGCCCTCCGACCTCGTGCCGGCCGGGATCCGGTCGGTGCTCGTCGACGACACCCACTTCGAGGGGGCGGGCCTCGCGATCGAGTCGCTCGATGGCGCCTACGCGACCGAGGATCAGGGCCAGGTCGTGAAGCTCTTCCCGATCAGCCAGGCGCTGCGCTACCTGATCCCGTTCAAGCCGGTGCCCGAGATCCTCGAGTTCCTGAAGGCACGCCACGCGGCCGGTCAGCGGCTGCTGGTCTTCGGCGACGATGGCGAGAAGTTCGGCCTCTGGCCGGGCACGGCGGAGTGGGTCTTCGGCGCCGGTTGGCTCGAGCAGCTCCTCACCGCGCTCGAAGAGAATCGCGACTGGCTGCAGCCGACGACGCTGGCCGAAGCGGAGCGCGCGCTGCCGACGAGCGGTCGCGTCTACTTGCCGACCTCCTCGTACTTCGAGATGGGCCACTGGTCGCTGCCGCCTCCGGCGCAGATCGCGCTCGATGCGCTGGTGAAGAAGCTGGCGTCGCTCGGTCTCGAGCAGGAAGCGAAGCCGTTCGTGCGGGGCGCCACGTGGCGCAACTTCCTCGCGCGCTATCCCGAGGCCAACCGCCTCGAACAGCGCATGGTCCGCCTCTCCGAACAGACGCGCGCCTTCGGATTGCGGCCGCCCGAAGGGATGAGTTCGCTGGCGCAGCTCCATCCCGCGGTGCGCGCGCTGTTTCGCGGGCAATGCAACTGCGCCTACTGGCACGGCGTCTTCGGCGGCCTCTACCTGCCGTTCCTGCGGGACGCGCTGGTCGACGAGCTGCTCGAAGCGCGCGCGCGGCTCGAGGCGTTGCGCGGTGACCATGAGGGGGCGAACTCCTCGGCGCAGGTCGATGTCGACTGCGACGGCGAGGACGAGGTCGTGCTCGATGGGCACGGCTGGTCGGCGTGGATCGCGCCGGCGCGCGGCGGCCTGCTCGAACTGCTCGACCATTGGCCGACGCGGCGCAACCTGACCAACGTGCTGGGCCGGCGACCCGAGGCGTACCACGAAGAGCTGCGCCACGCGGGAGATGCCGCGCAGGCCGATGGGGCGCCGAGGAGCATCCACGACCAGAAGCTCGCGCTGGCGGACGCCGACCAGATGCTGCGTTACGACGAGCGGCCGCGCGGCCTCTTCGCCTTCGAGCTGGCGCCGCCGCGCACCGACCTCACCGAGCTGATCGAGACGCGCGGCCCCGACCTGCACGGCGTCGCGTTGGCACGCTTGCGGCTCTCGCGACCGCTGATTGCCGATCGCGCGCGGGTCGACCTCGCGGCGACGCTGCCGGCGGGGCGCGGCGCCCGCCTCGACCTCACGCGCAGCTTCGAGCTGCACGACGACGGAACGCTCGAGGCGAGCGTTGTCTTGACGGCGGGCGGGCGCGCGCTCGCGCCCTGCATCGCCACGCTGCGCTTCGACTTGTCGGTGCCTGGCGCCGGACTCGTCGAGCGGCGCTTCCATCTCGCCGATGGGCGCGCGTTGGAGGCGGGCAGCGAGACGGCCTTCGAGGGCGAGTGGCTCGAACTCGTCGACGAGCGCGGTCGCTTCCGGATCGAGTCGTCGCGGCCGTTCCGCGGCCGACTCGCGCCGATTCGCACCGTGTCACGTTCGGAGTCCGGCGTCGACACCTGCCTGCAGGGCACCGCGCTGCTGCTGGCGTACGACGCCGCGGCGACGCTCGGCGAGCCGTGGCGGTTGCTGGTGCGGCTGCGCGCGATCGCGCCATCGCCGCCGGTTTCCTGAGTCCGTTCGCTGGAGGAGATCCCCGTGTCGGAGCTGCGCCGCGATCCGCTCGACCAACGCTGGGTGATCATCGCGCCCGAACGCTCGCGCCGTCCGCGCGGCGCGCTCGGACTGGCGCACGAGACGCTCGAAGCGGTCGATCCCTGCCCCTTCTGCCCCGGCCACGAGGCGTTGACGCCGCCGGAGATCCTCGCGGTGCGCGATCCGGGCGGCCACGCCAACGGACCGGGGTGGCGAGTGCGCGTCTTCGCCAACCAGTTCCCGTCGCTGAACGTCGAGGGGCCGCACGGGCAGCACGCCGACGGACCGTACGACGCGATGCGCGGCGTCGGGGCGCACGAGGTGATCGTCGAGACGCCGTCGCACGACCAGGACCTCTCCGACCTCGATGCGGCGCAGGTTCGCGACGTGCTGCTGTGCTGGCGCGACCGCCTGATCGACCTCTACCGCGACACGCGCATGAAGTACGTGCTGCTGTTCAAGAACCGCGGCGCCCCGGCCGGCGCGACGCTCGACCACGCGCACAGCCAGCTCATCGCGACGCCGGTGAATCCGATCCGCATCAGTCGCAAGCTCGACGCCTATCGCGAGCATTTCAAGCGCAAGGAGCGCTGCCTCTTCTGCGATCTGCTGCAGCACGAGCGCCATGACGGCAGCCGCGTCGTGCGCGACGAAGGGGGATTCCTCACCTTCGCGCCTTACGCGTCGCGCTTCCCCTTCGAGCTGATGGTGGCGCCGAAGGAGCATCGCTGGAGCTTCGCCGAACTCACCCGCCACGAGGCCGACGCCATGGCGCGCGCGGTGAAGGACGCGTTGCTGCGCGTGCGGATGGGGCTCGGAGATCCGCCGTTCAACTTCGTGCTGCACGCCGAGCCCAACCTGCATGCCGTGCCGCGCCGCAGCGGCTTCTGGGACACGCTGCGCTACGACTTCCATTGGCAGCTGATCATCTACCCGCGGCTGACGGCCGTGGCGGGCTTCGAGTGGGGGACCGGCTTCTACATCAACTCGACGCCGCCCGAGGAGGCCGCGCGCCACTTGCGGGGCGTGGACGTCAGCGACGCAGCGGTGGCTGCGTGGCGCGCCGCGCGCCAAGGCAAGGAGACGGGACATGCCGCTCACTGATTCACTGCAGCAGACCCTCACGCTGATCCTCGCCGGCGGCCAGGGCGAGCGTCTGATGCCGTTGACGGCGGAGCGCGCGAAGCCGGCCGTGTCGTTCGGCGGCATGTACCGGATCATCGACTTCACGCTCAGCAACTGCATCAACTCGGGTCTGCGTCACATCTACGTGCTGACGCAGTACCGCTCGCGCTCGCTCGAGGACCATCTGCGGCTCGGGTGGAACTTCCTGCCGCGGCGCCTCGCGCAGTTCATCGCGCCGCTGCCGCCGCAGCGCGCCACGCGCGAGACGTGGTACGGCGGCACCGCCGATGCCGTGCAGCAGAACCTCGAGACGATCGAGGCCGAGGGCAAGCAGCGCGTGCTGATCCTGTCGGGCGACCACATCTACAAAATGGACTACGGTCGCATGCTGCAGGACCACGTGAAGCAGGGCGCCGCGATCACGATCGGCGCGGTGCCGGTCCCGATCGGCGAGGCGAGTCGCTTCGGCGTCTTCGAGGTCCATCCCGACGGCCGCGTGAAGAGCTTCGCGGAGAAGCCGCGCGATCCGACGCCGATGGCCGATCGCCCGAGCCACGCGCTCGGCTCGATGGGGATCTACCTGTTCGAGACGTCGGCGCTGAAGGAACTGCTGGTCGAGGACGCCGCGCGCGCCGACTCGAGCCACGATTTCGGCAAGGACGTGATCCCGCGCGCGATCCGCGACAAGAAGGTCGTCGTCCATCGCTTCGTCGACGAGAACCAGAAGGACGAGCCGTACTGGCGCGACATCGGGACGATCGACTCGTTCTACGAGGCGAACCTCGATCTCATCTCGGTGACGCCGCAGTTCAACCTCTACGACCGCCATTGGCCGATCTTCACCATGCAGCACAACGAGCCGCCCGCGAAGACGGTCTTCGCCGATCCGGTCGGCACCGGCAAGCGCGCCGAGGTGCTCGACTCGATCGTTTGCCCCGGCGTCATCGTCTCGGGCGGTCGCGTCGAGCGCTCGGTCCTGAGCTACCAGGTGCGGGTGGAGGAGCACGCGGTGGTGGAGGACTCGATCCTGCACGCTGGCGTCGTGGTGAAGCCGGGCGCCAAGGTGCGCCGCGCCATCATCGACAAGTGGACCGAGGTGCCGGCGGGCGAGACGATCGGCCATGACCTCGAGCGCGACCGCCGTCGCTTCACCGTTTCGAGCGGCGGCGTGGTCGTCGTTCCGATGCGATTCGATTTCACCGCCTGAACGAAGCGGCGGTCACGAAGCGGCGGGAAACGAACGCCGTAAAACGAACGCCGTAAAACGAACGAAGGCCACCCTTGCCGAGGCGGCCTTCGCGAAGGGGACCTCTCGCTCGAAAGGTCCCGTTTCCATTCGACTCAGGTGCGCTGTTCGTCCCGAAGACTTGCCGGTACCCAGGTGCGATCAGCGGAGAACGCGCTTGCGCCTCCGCTCATTTCATGGCAACGGGTGTGCCAACAGGTCCCAACCTGCTCCCGCACTGTCCCAACTTTTTTCGACCGTGCGCAAGTCAAGCTCCTGCAGCAACTTGAGGCTCACGGTGCCGTGGAACGGAGGGCGGGCGATCGGCGCGAGCGTGGTCGAAACGTCTCACCGACCTGTGGCTGAGACGATTCGCCCCAATCACGTCGTCGCGGGCTGGGGCGAATCGTCCCCGTCCTCGTCGTCCCCCTCGTCCCGGGCGACGCCGTACTCGATCAGCTTGCGGTAGAGCGTCCGGCGGTTGATGCCGAGGATCTCGGCGGTCCGGCCGCGATGGCCGCCGGATTCGCGCAGCACTCGCAGGATGTGCTGGCGTTCGAGCGCGTCGAGGGTGACCGGCGCGGCGGCCGCGCCGCCATCCGTCACCGCCTTCTCGCGCAGCTCTCCCGGCAGGTCTTCGAGCTCGATCGACGGCGTCACGCACAGGATCGCCGCATGCTCCACGGAGTTCTCGAGCTCGCGGATGTTGCCGGGCCAGCGATGGCCCGAAAGGGCCGCGAGCGCGGGCTTCGAGAAGCCGTCGATCTTCTTGTGGAAGCGCGCGGCGCACCCTTCCAGGAAGTGGTTGGCCAGCAGCGGCAAGTCGTCCATGCGGTCCCGCAGCGGCGGCAGCTCGAGGCTCAGGACACGCAGGCGGTAGTAGAAATCCTGGCGGAACAGCCCCTTCTCGACGTCGCGCTTCAGGTCGGAGTTGGTGGCGGCCACGATGCGCACGTCGACCTTGCGAACCTTGCGCTCACCGAGGCGCAGCAGCTCGCCCGACTCGAGCACGCGCAGCAGTCGTTGCTGCATGCTGAGCGAGATGTTGCCGATCTCATCGAGGAAGAGGGTGCCGCGGTCGGCCGCCTCGAAGAGACCGTGGGTGTTCTTGTCGGCGCCGGTGAAGGCGCCCTTCGCGTAGCCGAAGAGCTCGCTTTCGAGCAGCGTGTCGGGCAGCGCGCCGCAGTTGATCGGGATGAACGGCTCGGCGGCGCGCGGGCTCTGGCGATGGATCTCGCGAGCGACGAGCTCCTTGCCGGTGCCCGTCTCGCCGAGGATCAACACGGTCGACTGCGTCGGCGCCACGCGCTCGAGCAGCTGCAGCGAGCGCAGGAAGGCGGCGCTCTTGCCCAGCAGCGCCTTGCCCGGCGACAGATGGGCCACGCGCCGTTCGAGACGCCCCTGCTTGTCGCGAAGCGACTTCTTCTCGAGCGCGCGCTTCACGGTGAGGCGCACCTCGTCGAGGTCGAACGGCTTGCTGAGATAGTCCTCGGCGCCGCGCTTCACCGCGTCGACCGCCGACTGCAGGCTCGCGAACCCCGTGATGACGATGAGCTCGGTCTCGGGGCTCTCCTGCTTCACCCGTTCGACGAGTTCGAGGCCGTCCATGCGCGGCATGCGGACGTCGGTGCAGACGAGATCGAAGACCGCTTCGCGAACGCGCGCCAGCGCCGACTGGCCGTCGCCGGCCTGCTCGACGTCGTAGCCCTCCTCGGTGAGGATCTCAGCGAGGCCGCTGCGGATCGCCTCTTCGTCGTCGACCACCAGGATCCGCGCCATCAGCTCTCGCTTTCATTCTTTGCGGGTGCAGGAGCCGTCGGGGACGCCGACGGCAGGTTGGGACGCTTCGACTCGTCGCTCATGGCGAGCGCCGCTTCCAAGGGTAGTTCCAGCTCGAAGCAGGCGCCCCCCTCCGGGCGGTTGCGGGCAAAGATCGCGCCGTGGTGATCCTTCACGATGCCCCAAGAGACCGAGAGTCCAAGTCCGGTGCCCTCGCCGGGCGCCTTGGTGGTGAAGAACGGCTCGAACAGGTGAGGCAGCGCCTCCGCCGCGATGCCGGGCCCGTCATCCTCGACGGTGACGCGCAGCGCGCGACCGCCGGTAGGCAGCCGTCCGCTCTCGATCGACTCGGCGCGCACGGTGATGCGCCCCTCCTTGCCGAGCGCCTGGATCGAGTTCAGCAGGAGGTTCAGCACCACCTGGCCGATCTGCTGGCCGTTGCCCATCACCGGCGGCAGGCCCGGAGCGATGTCGACGGCGAGCGTGATCGAGGCCATCTGCACACGATCGGCGACCAGCGCGCACGTGCTCTGGACCACGTCGCCGATCGCGAACGGGGCGAAGCGAGTCGGCGCCGCGCGCGCGAAGTCGAGCAGGTTGCGCGTGATCGCCGCGACGCGCTTGCCCTGCTCGACGATCTTCTCGAGCTTGGCGATGTCGAGCTCGCCCTTCTTCGCCCGCTCGAGCGTCCGCTGCGCGAACATCGTGATGATGCCCATCGGGTTGTTGATCTCGTGGGCCACGCCGGCGGCGAGCGCGCCGACCGAGGAGAGGCGCTCCGCCTTGATCAGCCGCGCCTCGAATGCCTTGCGCTCGCTGACGTCGCGCAGGATCGCCCGCACGCCGACGGCGCGACCGGCTTCGATGATCGGCGTGGCGGAGATCTCGACCGGAAAACGAGGCGCGTTGCCGTTGCCCATCAGCTCGGAGTCGAACGCGCGCAACGAGCCGCCGGCCAGCACCTGCGCGAAGGCGCGCTGCGTGGCCGTCCTCGCTTCCGGGGCGACGAGGTCGAAGAAGGAGCGGCCGCGCAGCTCTTCGCCCGGCGCGCACAGGCGCTCCGCCTGGCGACGGTTGGCCGAGACGATGCGCCCTTCCGCATCGGTCACCTGGATCAGGTCGGAGGCGTTCTCGACGATGTCGGAATAGCGCTTCTCCGAATCGACGATGCGGTCATGGGCGACGCGCAGCCCGTCGAGCGCCGTCTGCAGCTGCTCGGTGCGCTCGCGGATCGTCTGCTCCATGCCGGCGTAGAGCGAGCGCAGCTCGCCCGCCATCGCGTTGAACTCGTGCGCGAGCTCCTCCGCCTCGTCGCCGGTCGCCACCTCGATCGTCTGGGTGAGCTCGCCGCGGCCGATGCGGATGGCACCGTCGCGCAGCACCTCGAGCGGGCGCGTGAGGCGGCGCGCGAACCACAACCCGACCAGGGTTGCCAGCAGGAGCGCGCCCGCGAGCACGGCGGTGAAGACGATCTGGAAGCGGCGCACGCTGGCCAGGAGCCCGCTCGCCGGTCGTTCGCTGGCGAGGACGTACGCGAGGCTCGCGTCGTTGCCGCGTGGCAGCAGCGGCGCGAACGCGACCACCTCGCCGCTTTCGAACAGCGCGGCGTTGGCATGCAGCGAGCGCGCGTGGTCGCGCAACCCGAACTCCTCGGGCAGCCTGACGAAGCGGCCCGGCTGCGAGGTCGCGAGCGGCGCGAGCTTGCGCGCATCGAAGATCGACAGGAGCGTCCGATCCTCGGCGATCGCCTCGTGCTCGTGCAGTTCCCGCAGCAGCAGCCGCCACGAATGGACCAAGAAGATCCAGCCGAACTCGGTCCCTTGGCTGCCCTGCACGCGCGCGGCGAACAGCTCGACGGCGTCATCCTCGTCGGGTGCCGGGCGGATCACCGTCGCGCGCAGCAGATCACGCTCGGGATGCTGGTCACGGACTTCGCTGAACTTCTCGGCCAGCCGCGGCAGCAGCGGATCGGCGGGGGGCGGCAACGGGCGCAGGTAGCCGGAGCGGTCGCGCTCGACGAGGCTCTGCAACGGACGCTTGCCGTCGTCACGCGCGACCCACAGGATCGGCGTTCCTTCCGGTGCCCCGAACCCGGGCGAGCTGACCAGCGCGAGCAGGCAGCTCGGCTGCTCCTCGAGCAGTCGGCGCAGTTTCTGGTCGACCGCGTTCAAGTCGCGCTGGACCGCCTTCCACTTGGAATCCTCGATCGTCTCGCGCTCGCCGCTCTGCTGGGAGTCCTCGTCGGGGACGAACTGCCGCAGCAACTGCGTCGCATCGTTGTTCCCCTTCACCAGCGCGACGAGTTGCTGCTCGACGCCCGCCAGCAGATCGCCGGCGCGACGCGCATCGGTGACGCACGACTCGGAGATGAGCGTCAACGCCTGCTCGGAGAGGGCGTCGGAAGTCTTGCGAAGCGCGTAGATCGAGACGGCGACCGCCGGCAGCACCGCCATCGCCACCAGCACGGCGAGCACCTTGTTGCGGATGCGATGGAGTCCGCGGCCGCGGATGGAGTCGCTCATTTCAGCGTTCCTGCGGCGTCTCGACCTGGATGCGCCCGGCCGGCACGTTCAGGTAGGGGGCCACCTTGCGCGCGCGTGGCGTCGGCCACTGCAGGCGCAGCTCGTCGGCGCGTGGGAGACGACCGAGCCCGAAGTGCGCCTCGAAGGGCCCCTGCGACAAGTAGGAGCCGCCCGATACCAGCTCGCGCACCAGCTTGCGGCCACCGACGTCGACGATCACCTGCACGTTCACGGCGTCGCCGCGCACGAGTGGCGGCGGCGGTTCCGTCGCGGGCGCGACTTCCGGCGGCCGCAGCGCGCCGATGCGAACCGACACGGCGAGCGACTGGTTGCCGTTCGCCGGCAGATGGTTCTCGAGGTAGACGACCGGTCCCTGGTTCTGCGCGATCAACAGGTCGAGGTCTCCGTCCTGATCGACGTCGCCGCACACGACGCCGCGCGCCGAGAAGGTCCGCATCAGCGCGCTGCCCGCGGAAGCGGTCACGTCGGCGAAGCGGCCGGCGCCGAGGTTCAGGAACAGCAGCGCCTTCTCGGGCGAGCAGGCCAACGCATCCTGCCGCGGACTCGTGAAACCGTTCCCGACGAAGATGTCCTCGTCGCCGTCGTTGTCGAAGTCGAGGAAGACGCAGCCCCAGCCGACGAACGGAGAGGTCGCCCCGCCGAGCCCGGCCGCGTCGCCGCGTTCGTCGAAGAACGGTTCGAGCGAGCGGCTGCCGTCGTCGCGGGCGCGCTCCTCGCGGCGGAACAGGAAGAGCGAGGCGGACTGGAACCGCCAGTTCGTCGTGAGCAGATCGAGATCGGCGTCGCCGTCGGCATCGCCGCGCGCGATGCCCATTCCCGAGTTCGGGTCGTTCAATCCGAACTCGACGGTGGTGTCGGCGAAGCGGCGGCGGATCCGCTGCGGATCGTCGCGACCGACGTCGACGTTGTGGAAGAAGACGTTGTCGGACGCGTCGTTGGCGACGTAGAGGTCGGGGTAGTCGTCGCCATCGACGCGCACGAACACGGCGCCCAGCCCGCGCCCTTCATCGTCATCGACTCCTGCCGAACGGCTGATGTCGCGGAACAGCACGTCGTCCGCCTCGCCGTCGTTCAGGTAGAGGCGATCGTCTTGCGACTCGAACACCTGCGGCTTGTAGCGCGCCGGTTCCAGACGGTCCTCGCGCTGCGACTCGTCGGCGCCGCGCAGCGCCCAGCGCGCCTCGAAGTAGGAGAGGTAGTTCGCCACGTAGAGGTCGAGGTCGCCGTCGGCGTCGTAGTCGCCGAACGTGCATCCGGTCGAGAATTCGGGCACCTCGCGCAGAGTCGTGTCGTTGCCTGGCAGCGCTGGCGGCGGACCCGGTCGCGCCGTCGGCGGATGGAGCGTGTCGGTCTGCAACCAGTGCCAGCGGCCGCCGGCGACGCCGGCATCGCTGGTGACGTCGCTGAAGAGCAACTCGCCTTCCTGGTTCAGCTCGTTGCGCAGCAGCAGATTGGGACCGTACGCCGTCACGAAGAGATCGACGTCGCCATCCGCATCGACGTCGCCGGCGCAGATTCCCTGCGCGGCTCCGCGCCAGCTGATGCCGACGGCGGCGGTGACGTCGACGAAGTGCGCGGCGCCGCTGGGCACGAGCTCGTTGCGAAGGATGGCGACGCCGGTCGCGCCGCTGGTGCCCGTCAAGAGCACGAGGTCGAGGTCGCCATCTTGGTCGAGATCGAGCAGGCCGAGTCCCGGGGCGACCGCGTCAGCGATCGAGCGCACGCCCGACTCGAGCTGGTGGCCGAATCCCGACAGGCCGATTGCGTCCGTCGCATCGACGAACTCGGTTCCGGCGAGCGGCGCGACGGATGGCGGCTCGGCGGCGGGCGAGCGCAACGCGCGCGAGCGGAGCGGCTGGAAACCGACGAAGAGGAACGCCCCGAGCGCGAGCACGCTCAGCAGCAGCAGTCCGAAGGCGAGGCGGGCATCGGAGGTGAATCGCACGCGCCGCATTGTGGCGTCCGTCCTCGGCGGTTCCATCGCGGGTTCCGTGAACCGCTCCCGTTCGGGAGGAACCTTAAGCTGCGACGCATGGCCGCCCGACCCGAACCGCTGCTGCTCGAACTTTCCGGTCTGCGCTGCGCCGGTTGCGCCGACACCATCGCGTCGGCGCTGCGAGCGGTGGCTGGCGTGACTGCGGTGGAGGTTCACTACGCCGCCGGTCTCGCTCGCATCGACGGCTCCGGGCTCGAACTCGCCAAGCTGATCGCGGCGGTCGAGGCCGCCGGCTACCACGCGGCGGCGAGCGGCGCGACCGCGCAGCGGCTGGCCGAGCGGTCCGAGCGGCACCTCGCGCTCGCAGCGTCCGCGCTCGCGCTCCTCTCGCTGTTGCTGCCAGGCCACGAAAGCCACCTCGCGGAGCATCAGCCGCGGGCACTGGGGCCCTGGCTGCAGGCGCTGCTGGCGCTGGCGGCGCTGGCCTGGCCGGGCCGCTCCTTCCTGCGCGGCGCCTGGACGGCGCTGCGCTCCCGTCGTGGAACGATGGATCTGCTGGTGGCGCTTGGAGCCGGTGCGGCGACGGTGCTCGCGGTGCTCGCGGCGGCGCAACTCGTCCCGCCCGCGCTCGACCACGGCCACGCGGCGGTCTGGTTGGTGGCGTTCCTGCGGATCGGCAAGTGGCTCGAAGCGCGGGTGCGATCGCACGCGACGTCGCGCATGCATGAGCTGCTCGAACTGCTGCCAGCGACGGCGCGTCGACGCGGCGGCGACGGTCGCATCGAAGAGGTCGCTGCGGCGGATCTCGTGCCGGGCGAGCAGGTCGTGGTGGCGCCGGGCGAGCGGCTGCCCGCCGATGGCATCGTCCGCGAGGGGCAGTCGAGCGTCGACGCGGCGTCGCTGCGTGGCGAGCCGCTGCCGATCGATGTCGCGCCCGGCAGTCGCGTTGCCGGCGGCTGCGTCAACTTGCAGGCGCCGCTCCTGATCGAAGTGACCGCCGCCGGCGCGGCGTCGCAAGTC
The DNA here is from genome assembly GCA_031409275.1 of Planctomycetota bacterium. Lineage (GTDB taxonomy): Bacteria > Planctomycetota > B15-G4 > B15-G4 > SIAN01 > SIAN01. The sequence goes on along the minus strand of JANNXA010000051.1, from coordinate 10,891 downwards.
GGGCAGATCGGGCGGTTGGTGCGCGACGCGCTCTCGACGCGCGCGCCGATCGTCACGTTGGCCGAGCGGGCCGCGGCGTGGTTCGTGCCGGCGGTGATCGGGCTGGCGCTGCTGACCGCGCTCGGCCACGCGTGGCTCGGCAGCGATGTCGTCACGGTCGTCGGTCGTGCGCTGGCGACGGTTGTGATCTCGTGTCCGTGCGCGCTCGCGCTGGCGACGCCGACGGCGCTGGTGGCGGCGATGAACGGCGCGTTGCGGCGCGGATTGCTGGTCAAGGAGACGGCGCTCTTCGAGCGGTTGGCGGCGGTCGGTGCCGTCCTTTTCGACAAAACCGGGACGCTGACCGAGGGGCGCCTCGTCGCGGGCGCGCCGCTCCATTCCACGATGAGCGACGCGGAGCGCGCGACGTTGCGGCAACTCGCGGCGAACAGCCGCCACGCGGCCGCACAGGCGGTCGCGGCCCAGCTCTCCGACGGTGGGCCGCCAGCGGCGAGCGCGCCGCCGGAAGCCACCGCGACCAACCTGCTCGGGATCGAGGAGCGTGCCGGACTCGGCGTGCGAATGCGGCAGGCCGGGAAGGAGTGGCGGCTCGGGCGCGCCTCGTTCGCGCTTCAGGGCGAAGACGCGCCGCCCGCCGATCTCGCGCAAGGCGCCGGCGTCGTGGTGGCGAGCGTCGATGGCCGGCGGCTCGCGGCGTGGCCGCTGCTGGATCGAGTGCGGCCCGGAGCCGCGGCCGCCATCGCGGCGCTGCAGGCGCGTGGCTTGCACGTCGCGATGGTGACGGGCGATCGGCGCAGTGCCGCGCTCGAGGTCGCGCGCGCGCTGGGTCTGACCGAGGCGCAGGTGCATGCCGATTGCACGCCGACCGACAAGGCCGCGCGGGTCACTGCAGAGCAGCAGCGGCACGGGCCGCTGCTCTTCGTCGGCGATGGCTTCAACGATGCGGCGGCGCTCGCGATCGCCGCGGTCGGTGCGGCGATGGGTGGGGCGCAAGCGACCGACCTCGCACGCGCGGCCGGCGGCCTCGTGCTGCTGCGCGACGATCCGCTCGACGTGGTCGCGGCGATCGATCTGGCGCGCGCGACGCGCCGCGTGCTGCGCGGGAACGTCGTCCTCGCAGTCGCCTACAACGTCGTCGCGCTGCCGTGGGCGATGGGGCTGCTCGCGCAGTTCGGTGTCACCGCCCCCGAACCGGCCGCGGCGGGTCTGGCGATGGCGGCGTCGTCGCTGGCAGTGGTGTTGAACGCGTTGCGGTTGGCTCGCCCGGCTACACTGCGCCAACTTCCGCGGGATTAGGAGCGCGACGCATGTACGAGCACATCCACGATTCGATCCTCGACGCCGTCGGTTGCACGCCGGTGGTGAGGCTCAAGCGGATCGCGCGTGGACTGCCGTGCGAGGTGCTCGCCAAGTGCGAGTACCTGAACCCGGGCGGCTCGATCAAGGATCGCATCGGCGTGCGCATGGTGCTGGAGGCGGAGAAGAGCGGGCGCATCAAGCCGGGCGACACGCTGATCGAGCCGACCTCGGGCAACACCGGCATCGGCATGGCGCTGGCGGCGGCGGTCCGCGGCTACCGAATGATCATCACGATGCCGGAGAAGATGAGTCGCGAGAAGCAGGTCGCGCTCGAGGCGCTCGGTGCCGAGATCATCCGCACACCGACCGAGGCGGCGTGGGACGCGCCGGAGAGCCACATCGGCGTCGCGAAGCGGCTGAAGGAGATCCTCCCCAACAGCCACATCCTCGATCAGTACAACAACCCCGACAATCCGCTCGCGCATTACTACGGAACCGGCAAGGAGATCGTCGAGCAGCTCGGCGGTCGCCTCGACGCGATCGTCATGACGGCCGGCACCGGCGGCACGATCACGGGAGTCGCGCGGCGCCTGAAAGAAGAGATCCCGGGTTGCCGCATCATCGGCGTCGATCCCGAAGGGTCGATCCTCGCCGGCCCCGGCGAGATCAAGTCCTACAAGGTCGAGGGGATCGGCTACGACTTCATCCCGAGCGTGCTCGACCGCTCCCTCGTCGACGAGTGGATCAAGAGCAACGACCGCGACTCGTTCCTCACCGCGCGCCGACTGATCCGCACCGAGGGAATGCTGGCCGGCGGCTCGTCCGGTTCGGCGCTGTGGGCCACGCTCAAGGTCGCGGCGCGGATGAAGGCGGGCCAGCGCATCCTGACGATCCTGCCCGACTCGATCCGCAACTACATGACGAAGTTCGTCGACCCGACCTGGATGAAGGAGAACCGTTTCGTCGAGCGCGACTTCGCCATGGGCGAGGTGGGGGACGTGCTCCGTTCGCTGCCGCGTCGCGCGGTGATCTCGATGGAGATCTCCGACACGCTCGGCAAGTCGATCGAGACGATGAAGGCCAAGGGCATCTCGCAGGTGCCGGTGCTCGACGGCGGCAAGCTGGTCGGGATCCTGACCGAGAGCGACGTGCTGCAAGGGCTGGTGGCGGCGCAGTGGAAGCTGACGGCGAAGGTCGCCGAGGCGATGGTGCGACGCGTCAGCACGGTCGGCGAGAACACGCCGGCCTCGATGCTGCCCGAGATCTTCGCGCGCGGGGAAGTCGCGATCGTGGTGGACGGCGGCAATCGCGTGCTCGGCCTGCTGACCAAGATCGACCTGGTCGACTACCTGTTGGCGACCGATCGCTTGCAGCAGTCGACCGCGCCGGTCTGAGCAACACCTCGATGGGACGCGACGTCGCGGATGGAGCAGGCACGATGCCAGCGGCCGTTGAAGCGGCGGGCGCCGGCCGGGACGCGCGGGTCGAGTTGATGCCGTCGAAGGGGCTGATCGTCGCGATGCTCGCGATGGGCGGGCTGCTGACGCTGCTCGGCGCGGCGGGGCTCATCGCCATTTCGATCGGCCGCGAGACCGGCGATTCGCTGGTCGCGATGGTGGTCGTCCTGGTCATGGGCGGCGCGCTCGAGCTGATCGTCTTGCCGATGCTGCTGTCGCCGCGGCCGGTCGTCGTCGCGGATGCGCGCGGGCTGCACTACCTGCCGCGGCTTGGCAAGGGCGAGTCGTTCGCATGGAGCGATCTCGCCGCCATCGGCTACGTGCGCGCCGGCAAGCACACCGGGCTTGGCCTGTGGATGCGCGACCGCGAAGCGTGGATCGCGACGCAGCCCGGTTGGCAGCAGCCGCTGCTGCGCGTCGGCAAGTTCCTGTCGCGCTCCGATCGACGGCTCAGCGTCTTCTGCACCGGCGGCGCGATCCGCGAGTTCGCCGCTTCGGTCGCTCAGCGCTTCCCGGTCGAATGCCGCGAGTGAGCGCGGGGGCGCGATTCAGCTCGGCGGCGCGTTCTGCAGTCGCGCGAGGTGCTCCTGCATCTGGTTGCGCGGGTGGAGGTCGCCCTTCTGCTGCGCGAGCTCGATCCCGCGCGCCCAGCTCTTCAGCGCGCGCGCGAGCTTGCCCGCTTTCTCGTACGCCTCGCCGAGCGTGACGTAGACCGCGGTGTAGTCGGGTTGGAGCGCCAGCACCTGCTCCAGCATCGCGGCGGCGTCGGCGGCGCGCCCCGCTTCCAGGTAGGCGCGGCCGAGCGTGAAGCGCGACAGCACGTCGTTCGAGTCGTGCGCGATCAGCGTCTCGAACTGCGCGATCTTGCGGGCGAGCGCGGCGGCGGCGACGGCGGGCGCGATCGGTGGCGGCGGCGCGGCGGGCGGCGTCGAACCGTCCAGGAACGAGACGAGCATCGGTGCCGCCGGTTCCGCGGCCGGCGCGGCGGCCTGCTGCAGCTCGCTGCCGTGGTCTCCGCCGCTCGCGAGCTCCTGCTTCCAGCCCAGCAGGCGCGCCTTGCCCTGCTCTTCCTCCGCCTTCTCTTTCAGCCCCTTCTTCATGAAGAAGCGCGAGAGGTTCGTGTGCGCCATGATCTCGTCGGGCTTGAGCGCGACGAGGCGCTGCGTCGCGACGATGGCGTCATCGGTGCGACCGCTCTTGTCATAGAGGACGCCGAGCGCCTCCCAGGCGTCGGCCAGCGTCGGGTCGAGCGCGACTGCCTGCTCGAGCGAACGGATGGCGCCGGCGTAGTCCTTCGCACGGTGCAGCTTGAGACCGGCGCGATAGAGGTCGAAGGCAGCATCGGACATGGAGCGCAGTTCCTGGCGGCGGGGCGGAGTTCGGGTGGCGTTCAGCGCTCGCTGGGATTGAAGTCGCCGTCCTCGCCTTCCGCGCTCTGCGGCGCCTCGTCACCGATGCCGAGGATCTTCTTCCCGGTCGGCGAGATGAGGTGCGGGCCCCACGGCGGGCTCCAGACGATGTGCACGAGGCACTTGGCGGCGCCGAGCGTCTTCATCACGCGCGACTCGATCGAAGCGGGGATCTCGCGCGCGGACGGGCAGCTCGGCGAGGTGAGCGTCATCACGACGTTCACCTCCTGGCCGTCGACGTCGACGTCGTAGATCAGCCCGAGGTCGTGGATGTTGACCGGGATCTCGGGGTCGTAGACGGTCTTGATCACCTCGACGACTTGTTCCTTGGTGATCGGCACGGCGGGGGTTCTCGACGAGGGAGTGGGGCGCGAACGGCCTCGGATTGTAGCCCGCGCGCGCCGCGGCATGCTGCCGCTCATGGATTCGCCGCCCACCACGCTGCTGATCGTCTGCCACGGCAACCTCTGCCGCTCGCCGATGGCGGAGGCGCTGGTGCGCCATCACGCCGCGCGGCGCGGCGCCGGCGCGCAGATCGGCGTTACCTCCGCCGGCACCCAGCCGTTTCATCCCGGCGGGCCGGCCCATCCCGACACCCTGGCCGTGCTCGAGCGCCATGGGGTCGACGCCAGTGGCCTGACCTGCCGCGGCGTGGAGGCGGCCGACTTCACGCAGTTCGACCGCATCCTCGCCGTCGATCGCGCGGTGCTGCGCCGCCTCGCGCGGCATCCACCGGGGCGCGCCTCGCTCGAACTGCTCTTGCCCTGCGGCGCGAGCGGTGCCGAAGACGTGCCCGATCCCTACCTCGATGGCCGTTTTGCCGAGGTCTTCGCGCTGCTCGACGACGCCTGCGCCGGATTGGTCGAAGCGGTCCTCAAGTCGCGCCAGCGGGCTGCCGACGAGGGCAGCAGCGCGTCCGCCTGACGGAGACGTCCGACCAGGCCGCGCGTGCGGAGGACGGCGATGCAGGTCACCACCGAACGCGGCGCCCTTGGCGTCGCGCGCGCGCGAGCGCGCAAATGGCTGCGCATCTTCCAGCAGCTGGTGCGCGTGCTCGATCGAATCGAGCCGCAGGAGACTCCGCTCGCGCGCGCGTTCGTCTTCCTGGTGCAGCGGGCGCTCGGCCATCTCGAGCACCACGAAGGCGGGATGGCGATGGGCGCGCCGGTGCGATCGCTCGATGGCGCGAGCGAGGCGGGCGGCGAAGCGAGCGGCGACGAGCTGCTGGCGGCCGTCGCCTTGGCGCGCCAATCGGGTCTGCGTCGCGATTCTCGAGATGACCCTTCCGGCGACGAACTCGAGGTCCTGCTGGTGCTGGCCGGTTCGCTGACCGAATCGGCGGATGGCGGTGCCTACGGCGATCCGGCGGTCGCCATCGATGACCTCGTGCGCGACTACCGGGCGCTGCAGCAGCTGCAGTCGCAGGAGGTCCTGCGCATGACCTTCTTCCCGCTCGCCTTCCGCAAGCGCTGGGCGTTGCTGCTCGAGGCCGCGGCGGCGAAGCAGGATCCGCTGCGTCGCCTCGCGTTCGAGCTCTCCGTGATGAAGGTGATCCACGCGCTCTTCGCGCTGGCGATCGGGTGGCGGCGCGCGGCGGAGTTCGGTCGCACGGAACCGGAAGCGGACGCGTGGTTCGCTTGCAGCCTCGGCGAGGCGTTGCTGAAGAGCACGCGCCGCTGAGTGTCGGGAACGGCGAAGGGCGCGCGGCGTAGAGTGCGCCATCTTCTTGCGTCCCGGAGTGAGCGCGCTGCGTGTGCTTCGCCTTCGTCCTCTGGATCGGTGGCCTCGCCGCCACGTGTGTTTCGTCGCCGGTCGCAACGACGGCTGCGGGTGAGGGCACGCCTTCGGTCGAGCTGTTCCGACGCCCCGATGCGCTGGCGCGGCCCACGATCGACGGGAATCTCGACGACGAATTCTGGTCGCGGGCGACCCGCCTCACCGACCTGCGCCAGAGCGAGCCGGACGTCGGCGCGCCGGGCAGCGAGGCAACCGAGATCCTGCTCGCCTATGACGCCGGGTCGATCTGGGTGGGCATGCGCTGTTTCGATCGGCAGCCCGAGTCGATCCGCGCGACGCAGAGCAAGCGCGACGCCGACCTTGACCCCGATGACCGCGTCGAGTTCTGGTTCGATCCCTTCTGCGATCGTCGCAACGCCTACTGGTTCCAGATCGGGCCGGCGGGTGGGAAGGGCGATGCGCTGATCACCCGCAACGGTTCCGATTTCAACAAACGCTGGGATGCGATCTGGCATGGCCACTCGCGACTGACGCCGGCGGGCTGGGAAGCGGAGTGCGAGATCCCGCTGCAGTCGATCTCGTTCGACCCGGCCACGACTCGCTTCGGCTTCAACGTGGTGCGGCGACTGCGACGGCGCAACGAATCGGCGGTCTGGGCGAGCCCCGACCCGCGCCTCTCGTTCTTCGGGATGAGCAACGGCGGCACGTTGACGGGCATCCACGACCTCGAGCAGTCGCTGGGCATCGACCTCGTCCCCTTCTCGGTCGTGCGCCACTCGCGACGCCGCGCGACCGAGCGCGAATTCACCACGGGCGACGTCGGCTTCGATCTCTTCTGGCGGCTGACCCCGAACGTGAAGCTCGCGGCCTCGGCCAACACCGACTTCGCCGAGACCGAGGTCGACGATCGGCGCGTCAACCTCACGCGCTTCGCGCTCTTCTTCCCGGAGAAGCGCGACTTCTTCCTCGAGGATGCCGGCAACTTCACCTTCGGCAGCAGCGGCCGCTTTGGCGGCTCGCCGGAGGTGCTGCCCTTCTTCTCGCGGCGCATCGGCATCGACGGTGACGGGCAACCCGTACCGCTCGACGCGGCGTTGAAGCTGTCGGGCCGTACGGATGGCTTCGCGTTCGGGCTGCTCGACGTGCAGACGGGCGATCGCCACGAGCTCGACGCACAGAACCTCTTCGCCGGCCGCTTCTCGAAGAACCTCTTCGAGCAGTCGGATGCCGGCGTCATCGTCACGCAGGGCGATCCGCTCGGCGGCGGCCGCGCCGGAACCTACGGCGCCGACTTCAACTTCCGCCGCGACGACTTCCTCAGCGACCAGAGCCTGCGACTCACCACCTGGCTCCTCGCGACGGATGCGAAAGGAGTCGGCGGCGAGGGGTTGGCCGGCCATTTCGGCGTCGCGCTGCCCAACGATGAGTACGACGCCGCCGCCAACCTCACGCTGCTCGACGACGAGTTCGACCCGAAGCTCGGCTTCGTGCGGCGTGTCGGCGTGAAGCGGTACGAAGGCCGCCTCTTCTGGCAGCCGCGCGCCAACGGCGTCGTGCGGCAGTTCACCTTCGGCGCGCGGCCGTTGCTCTACACCGACCTCGGGAATCGCACGGAGACGTCGCAGCTCGATTTCACTGCACTTGGCGTCGAGCTGCAGGAGGGCGACGAGGCCGCGCTCAAGGTGTCGAGCGTCTACGAGCATCTCGACGAGCCGTTCGAGATCGTCGATGGCGTGGTGATCGCTGCCGACGGTCATCGCTTCGCGCGCGTGAGTGGCGAGGTCGAGAGTTCGGACGGCCGGCTGCTCGCGCTGCGGCTCGATGGCTCGAGCGGAGGCTTCTACGACGGCCACAGCTACGACGTCGCGGCGTCGGCGACGGTCCGGCCCAACCGCTGGTGGAACGCGTCGCTCGATTGGGAACGCACCGACGCCAACCTCGAGGGCGGCAGCTTCATCACTCGCGTCACCCGACTGCGTCTCGCGATCCAGTTCAGCCAGGATGTGGTGTGGTCGAGCTTCGTGCAGCACGACAACCTGAGCGACTCGATCAGCCTGAACAGCCGCCTCTGGTGGATCTTCGATCCCGGCCAGGAGGCGTTCCTGGTGGTGAACCAGGGATGGTTGCGCGAGCCCGGGAGCATGGTCCCGCTCGACACGGAACTTGCTCTCAAGGTCGGCTGGACGCTGCGCTTCTGAGAGTGGCAAGTGCGGCGGGACGCTTTTGCGCATCCCTTTCGCGATCGCGTGCCACGGCTATCTTCCGTCCCGATCGCCGATTCCCGCAGCGCCGTGCGGGGACGGATTCGGTGGCCGTTCGGCCGGACGGCAGGAGTGACGAGACATGCCAACTGGGAAGTGGGCGTCGACGGGTCGGCTCGATCGCGCGGGAGCAATCGTCGGCCGTGCGGTCGGCTGGCTCGCGCTGCCGACGGCGCTCGCGCTGATTCCATCGGCGGCGCGAGCGCAGCTCCTCTTCACCGACGTCTCGGCGACTTCGGGCTTCAGCGGGGCGCCGCTGGTCACGGAGAGCCTCCACGCCCTCGGCATCACCTGGTTCGACTTCGACGACGATGGCTTCGAGGACCTCTTCATCGTCAACGGCAAGGGCCACTCCAAGGAGCTCTACCGCAACCGCGGCGACGCGACCTTCGAGCTGCGCAGCGACCTGCTGCCGACGCTTCCCGACGTCGAGTTGATGGGGGCCGTGGCCGGCGACTACGACAACGACGGTGACCCTGATCTCTACGTCTTCGCCAGCCACGAGGACCACCACTTCAACAGGGGGCCGCTCGATGGCCCGTTGAACCTCCTGCTCGCCAATCAGTTCGTCGAGAACGGTCGCACGTTGCGCAGCCCCAACTTCGTCGATCGGGCGGTGCAGGCGGGCGTCGATCTTCCGGCGGTCCCGCCGCTCGGCAACGACTATCCGGGTTATCGCAGCGCGATCGGCGGCTTCCTCGACGCCGACCGCGACGGTTGGCTCGACCTGTACGTCGGCCAATGGGCGATGCCTGCGCCCAAGGGGACGAGCGACGCCAACCAAGATCGGCTGTTCCGCAATCGAGGCGACGGCCGCTTCGTCGACGCCACCGCGTCGTTCGGATTGCCGGTGGTGGGCGATCCGCAGAAGCGGCTGCGCCCGACGCTCGGCTTCATCGCCGCCCATCTCGACGACGACCTCTGGCCCGACCTCTACGTGGGCCACACCGGGGTGGTGCGCGCCGAGGCGATCGATCGCGTCTACTTCCACGATGGCGTCGGTGCCTACATCGACGGGAACGCCGCCTCCCCGGCGGGGTTCGGCGACGACGCGACGGCCAACATGGGGGTGATCGCGGCCGACATCGAGAACGACGGGGACTTCGACCTCTACATGTCCGACCTGATCTTCCCGTTCGATCCCGCCTGCAACCCGCTCTACCTCAACAATGGCGACGGCACCTTCACCGATGACGTGGCCGCCGCGTCGGGCGTCGAAGCGGACGACTCGTGGGCGGTGATCTTTGCCGACCTCGATCAGGACGGCTTCGTCGACCTCTTCGTCGGCACCACGATCAAGGCGGCGCACACCAACTTCCTCTACCACAACCGCGGCGACACCACGTTCGCCGACGTCAGCGCTGCCTCGGGTGTGAGTTTTCCCGGCCACACGTTCGGCGGGGCGGCGGCCGACTACGACCGCGACGGCGACCTCGACCTCGCCTGGGTCGACGAATACCTCGATCCGAGCCAGCCCGGCGGGATCAAGCTCCTGCGCAACGATTCGCCCAACCAAGGGCACTGGCTGCAGGTCAAGCTGCTCGGCGTCGCCAGCAATCGCAGCGCAATCGGGTCGCGCGTGACGGCGCGCGTCGGGAAGCAGCGCTACCTGCGGCAGGTGGTCGGCGGGGCCGGTGCGCACGGGCAGGACCAGCTCGCAGTCCACTTCGGTCTCGGTGCGGCGACGCAGGTCGACGAGCTGACGATCGAGTGGCCGAGCGGCGCGGTGAACACCTGGCGGAACGTCGCGGTCGATCAGTTCCTCGTGCTCGAGGAGCAGGTCGTGACCCACCTCGCGCTCTCGGCCGATCCGAACGACGTCGGACCGGGCGAGACGCTGACCTTCGCCACCAGCGGCGGCGCGCCCGGGATGCTGATGATGCTGGCCGCGGTCGCGGTCGATGGCGTGCCGCTCTTCCTCACGGTCGATGTCGGCAGCTTCGATGGGACGGGCACGCGCTCGCTCGTCGTCGACGTGCCCGACTGCCTGGCCGGTTTCGACGTCGACTTCCAGTCGGTCGGCTTCGAGGCGTGGAATGCGCGGGTCGGCTGGTCGGGCGTGGCGAGCGTCCACTTTCACTGAGCGCTGCGGCGAGCCGCTCGACCCGCTGCCCGTCTCAGAGCACGCGCGCGGCGAAGGTCCAGTGGCGGTCGCTGGTCGCCTGGACGCAGTTGCGGCACAGGCCGAGCGCATCGACGCGCTCTCGCACTTCGTCGAGGGTGAGCGCCGCGCGCAGGCTCGCGTCGAAGAGGGCGCGTTGGTGTTCGTTGGCGCCGGCCGCGTAGGTGTCGACGAGGTGGTTCACCGTCGCGTCGTCGTCAGGTCGCAGCAGATCGCGGAAGAAGAGCAATCCGCCGCGCCGAGTGACCCGCAGCGCCTCGGCGAGGACGTGCGCCGGCTCCGGAATGTGGTGGACGATGCTGTTCGACATCACCGCGCCGAATCGGTCGTCCGGCCACGGCAGCCGCTTGCCATCGCCTTTGACGACTTCGATGCGGCTGGCGAATCCGGCGCCATCGACGTTCTTGCGCGCGAGCGCCAGCATCGAGTCGGCGAGGTCGGTGGCGACGACCATGGCGTCGGGGGCACCTGACCACCGTCCACAAGTCCCCCCGCTGGACACGGCGCCCGGCGATCGGTAGATCCTGAGGGATGGAGATCGCTGGAGCAGCGTTGTGGCCGGCCGACGTGGCGTGGATCGAGGCCGCCGGGGCTTCTCCGGGGATG